>CAZSVR010000163.1:0-2507 GCA_964610295.1 uncultured Anaerolineaceae bacterium | reverse complement strand
GGCAATTCGGCCCCGTGAGCAGATCGCTCACGAACTCCGTCACGTCGGCGAGATTCACGCCGCCCGTCTGGTCGACGTCGGCGCACGAGCAGTCGCCCCCGACGAGGATGCACCCGACGAACTTCTGGATGTCCGCTCCATTCTTTTGGCCGTCGCCGTTCATGTCACCGAGGCAATAGCAGACGTTGGCCACCGGCCAGAAGCCGCCGGTCAGTTCGAATGTGCCGCCGAACATCACCGGCGCGACCTGCGCATCCGGTTGACCGATCGTGCCACCGAGCGAGTAGGTCCCGCCGGTGCTGGACATTGCTCCGCCGCCGTCGACGGTGCTCCACGTCAAGTCGTATCCACCGCCGGACTGGCCCCGTGACGGGGAGACGGTCGCCGAGAGCGTGACGATTGTAAACAGCAGTTGTTTTCGCGCGCTCATCGTGCACCTCCATTCTCGATGTTTGGACCCTGTGTCGACACACTAGTGCCACCGGCTATAGGTGTGGCACCGGCTATTAGCCGGTGCGATCCGACAGGTTCCACGCGCGAACGCGCGAGCGCTTGGACACTCTCTTCAAGTTTCTGAAGCCGAGCCCGCAGGTCGGCGTTCTCCGCCCTTAACTCGTTGATTGCGCGCCGCTGCTCGCCGGCTTGGACCTCCTGCTCGCATTCCACCTCCTTGATGGCCTCCACGAGGACCGGCGTGAGCCGGCCATAATCGATGGAATAGAAGCCGTCGCCGCCTTGTGCGACGACCTCCGGAACGACCTCCTTGACTTCCTGGGCGATCAGGCCCACCTGCCGCTCGGCGCTGAAGCGATGGTCGGGGAAATCCTCGCGCTTCCAGTCGAAGCGCACCGGCCGGAGCTTCTCGACCAGGCTGAGCGCGTCGCCCAGCGGCTGGATGTTGGTCTTGAACCGGCCGTCGGAGCACGCCCCGATCGTGCCGGTGGCACAGATGTTTCCGACGACGTGGAGGGCCTGGCTCGGGGCCGTCGTGCCAATGCCGACCTTGCCGCCGGCGTCAATGACCATTCGAGTCGCCGAGCCCGCCGTCATGTCGGCCACCTGGAACAGGCCGCCGCTCGACGATCCAAGCAGATATCGCCGACCGGTTCCGCCTGTCGTGTTGGACACTTCAACGGCTGCTGATGACGAGCCGATATTGTTCGAGCCGGCGATGGTTAACGAAGCACTCGGCGCGGTCGTCCCGATGCCAACATTGCCGCTAAAGTAGCCTTGGCCTATGAAGTAGCCGCCGTAGCCGGACGGGCCGCTGCTCTGGCCATAGACTCCGTAGGTGGAGCCGGAAGTAGAGGTGGTCAAGCCGAAGACGCCGATGTTGGGGGCGATGCCGTACACGCCGTAGCCGGACGAGCTGTTGCACTGGCCAAAGACTCCGTAGATGACGCCGCTGCCGCTAGCCGAGGATGCAACGCCGTTGACTCCTGACCCGGACTCGCTGGAGCTATTGCCGTACACGCCGATATGGGAACTGGTCCCGTAAACGCCGTAACCCGCGCCGCTGTTGGACTGGCCATAGACGCCGTAAGTGGCGCCGCTGCCGGCGTTGGCCAAGCCGAAGACGCCCTTCCCGGATATGCTGCCGCTCTCGAACCGGCCGCCGTTGGTGGCGCCGGTGCCGGCGTTGGCCGAGCCGTACACGCCGCTCCCGTCCGTGCTGGCGCACTGAAAGGAACCGCCGAAGGTGACGCCGCTGGCGGCGGTGGCCGAGCCGTAGACGCCGTAAGTGCCCGCGCTCTGGCCGTATACTCCAACGCCCGCGCCGCCGGAGGCAGTGGCATCGCCGAAAACCCCGATGCCGCTCGATCCATCGCCCTGACCCCACAGGCCGGGTCCTGTGCTTGTGTTGACGGCCTTGAACGAAGCGGTGGGATAAGCCGCGTTGGCGGTGCCGGCGTACGGCAGGCTCAAACCGCCGCCACTCGTAGCCCAAACCGGAACGCTGCCCGAGAGTGTCAGCACCTGCGTGTTGCTCCCAGGGGGCAGAAGACTCCACGAGCCGACGCCGCTGGTGTAGAGCAGGGAACCGGTCGAGGCCGCGGACGTGTTCAGACCCGTGCCGCCAAACGCGGAGGACACAAGCCCTTGGGAGATATTGCTGGCGTTCAGGCCGGTCAGGCCCGTGCCCGAGCCGGAGAACACGTTGCTGGCGTTGCTGAGCGTGAGCGGACTGGAATACAGACCCGAGAGACGGGCGTCGGGAATCGTGCCGCTGCTGAGATTCGACGCGTTCTGGTAGAACGACGCCGCCTGCCCGTTGAGTTGTGTCGCGTTGGTCGCCGTCGTCGCCGTGGCGGCGTTCAGCGTGAATAGAGCGTTGGGCGCGGCCGTCAACTCCTGTCGCGGCGCGAGCGTCGTGCCGCTGACCGTGATCTCCAGCCAGCGCTTGTCGCCGTTGTAGGCCGTGCCGCCGAAATCCAGTTGGACGGTGAAGAGTCCGCTGGCGACGGCCACGGGCAGGGGATTGCCGCCGACGCCGTCAAACGTCAGCG
>CAZSVR010000162.1:0-2523 GCA_964610295.1 uncultured Anaerolineaceae bacterium | reverse complement strand
ATGCGGCTGGTCGAGAAGGCGTACGCGACACTGGGCATCACCGAGTACTCGTACCAGCTCTCGTTGCGCGATCCGGACGACAAGGAGAAGTACGCGCCGAACGACGCCATGTGGGAGCTGGCCGAGCGCGTCCTCCGCGAGGCGATGAACGAGCTCGGCCTCGCCTACACCGAGGCGCCGGGCGAGGCCGCATTCTATGGCCCCAAGCTGGACATCCAGCTCCGCGATCTGCTCGGCCGCGAGGAGACGATCTCGACGGTGCAGATCGACTTCCACCTGCCGGAGCGGTTCGATCTCTCGTACGTCGGCGAGGACAGCGCCGAACACCGGCCGGTGATCATCCACCGCGGCGTGATCAGCACGATGGAGCGGATGATGGCCTATCTGATCGAGCTGTACGCGGGCGCCTTCCCGCTCTGGCTCGCCCCGGTGCAGGCTGTCGTCATCCCGATCGCCGACCGGCACATAGAGTACGCGCAGCAGGTGGCCGACGACCTGCGCGCGGAGGGACTGCGCGTGGAGCTGGACGAGCGCGGCGAGCGGATGCAATCGAAGATCCGCGACGCGCAGCTCCAGAAGGTGCCCTACATGCTGATCGTGGGCGACCGCGAGAAGGAGGCGGGCGCGGTGGCGGTGCGCCACCGCGACGGCTCCGACCTGGGCGCGCTGCCGCTCTTCCAGGTGATCGACCGGCTGAAGGACGAGGTGGCGACGAAGGGCAACCCGACGGACTAGCGCCCGCTCCTGAATAGTGGCATCGTTGCTCTGACTAGGGAGGCGAGGGTGTGTCGGACGTCCTGCAGTTCCTGATTGTCCTCGTCATCATCCTGGTCGCCGCGCGCGCGTCCGGGCTCGCCGCGAGGCGTCTCGGCCAGCCGGCCGTGGTCGGCGAGCTGATCGCTGGCGTTATTCTCGGCCCGACGGCGATCGATCTGTTTTCGGCGAATTTCATCTCCTCGCCGGAGATCGAGCACGTCATCCACCTGCTGGCCGAGCTGGGCATCATCTTCCTAATGTTCCTCGCGGGGTTGGAGACGGACCTCGACGAAGTGAACATCGTACGAAAAGTCGCGTTGCTGGCTGCGCCGCTGGGCGTGCTCTTGGCGATTGTGCTGGGCAGTGCTGCGAGCGCGCCGTTCGGCTTCTCAGCGAAGCAATGCGTCTTCGTGGGCATCTGTCTCTCCGCGACGAGCGTCAGCATTTCCGTACGGACGCTGATGGACCTCAACGTGCTTCGTGGCCGCGAGGGCGTCGCGATCATGGCTACGGCCCTGGTCGATGACGTGATCGTGCTTGTCGTGCTGTCGTTCTTCATCGCCTTCGCGGTGCAGGGCGGCGGCAGCGCCGGCCATGTGGCGATGGTCCTGCTCAGAGTAGCGGGCTTCTTCGCGGCTGCGTTCGTGGCGGGCCGGTTGCTGCTGCCGCCGCTCGCCCGCTGGATCTCGACCGCACCCATGAGTGAAGGAGCGCTGGCGTTCGCGATCGTCGTCGCGCTGCTGTACGCGTGGTCCGCAGACTACGTAGGCGACATGGCATCGATCACCGGCGCGTTCCTCGCCGGGCTCTTCCTGCGGCAGACGCCAGTCAGGGATCTCATCGATACCGAGGTGCGGGCGCTGTCGCTCGGCTTCTTGGCGCCGGTGTTCTTCATCAGCGTCGGTCTCTCGGCGGACGCGAGCGGGTTAGGCGGCAGGGACATGGCGCTGCTGTCGGTGCTCGTGGCGGTCGCCATCGCGTCGAAGGTAATCGGCTGCGGGCTCGGGTCGCTGGCGGCTGGCGAGAGCGCAGCCAGCTCGCTGCGCATCGGCGCCGCGATGATCTCGCGCGGCGAAGTGCAGCTGATCGTGGCGAGCATCGGCCTGAGCGCAGCCTTGATCGATACCGCCCTCTATTCCGTGATCGTGCTCACCGTACTGGTGACGTCCGTCGTTACGCCGATCTTGCTCCGCTTCCTTTTTCCTCCCCCGGCCGAGCAGCCAGCCGCTGCCTGAGGCAGCTTGCCGCAGATTCGGGCGACATGGTACCGTCGTTCCCACTACCGTCATGTTCAAGAAGATCCTGATCGCCAATCGAGGCGAGATCGCCGTGCGGGTGATGCGCACCTGTCGCGAACTAGGCATCGCGACGGTCGCTGTGTACTCCGACGTCGACCGCAACGCGCTCCACGTGCGCTACGCGGACGAGGCGTACCTGCTGGGCCCGGGGCCGCCGCGCGAAAGCTATCTCAGCATCAAGAAGATCATCGACATCGCGCGGAAGGCGCGCGCCGACGCGATCCACCCCGGCTACGGCTTCCTCTCCGAGAACGCGGAGTTCGCCGCGGCCTGCGCCAAAGCCCGCAAGACGTTCATCGGCCCGTCACCCGAAGCGATGCGTCTGCTGGGCGACAAGGTGAGCGCGAAGCAGTGCGTGGGCGCCGCCGGCGTGCCGCTCGTCCCCGGCACCGACCGCGAGGTGAACGCGGAGGAGGCGGCGCTCGTGGCGAACGAGATCGGTTATCCGGTGCTGATCAAGGCGGCGGCG
>CAZSVR010000161.1:0-2545 GCA_964610295.1 uncultured Anaerolineaceae bacterium | reverse complement strand
CGCACACGGTAACATAATGGTATCATCAGTCACGAAGCCGTCGTTCGCCAACTCGTCGACCGTCGAAACAAACGCAATCGGCCGCGGCTGCACGAAGGAGAGATAGAGGCGATGAATCGCCCGCCAGGAGTGCTCGGTGTCGGAAAGGTCGATGTACATGCCGGGCATTGTAGGGTCGTTGCCAAAAGCCTGCACCGCGCCTTCCAACGCCGAATCTGGTACTGACCGCAACCGGCCGATCGGATACAATACAGGTGATGAAAATTCCCGACGTTAATTTTTCGGTGACCCCGGTCCGGATTCCGATGGAGTGGATCATGCGCGCTGAACGAGCCGTGGAGAAGGTCCGAGAGAGGCTGCTGCGAACGTGCCGGGCGCTGGAAGCCGGCGGCGTGCCTTACGTCGTCATCGGTGGTAACGCCGTGGCGGTCTGGGTCGGCAGCAAGGACGAAGGGGCGATCCGCAACACCAAGGACGTGGACGTGCTCCTCAACCGTGTCGATCTGCCCCGCGCGGACAAGGCCATGTCGGCGGCGGACTTCGACATGGCTGAAGTCAACGGGGTCACCATGTTTCTCGATCGGGCCGACCCGATGCCCAGCCGAGGCGTCCACGTCATCTTCGCCGGTGAGAAGATCAAACCGCACGATCCCTATCCCGCACCGCTGATTGTCAAGGGGATCAGAAGTCCCGAGGGAGTCGACGCGATTGAGTTGCGGGAATTGTTGATCCTCAAGCTGATCGCCTTCCGCCGGATCGATCAAGTCCACATCGCCGACATGATCCGCGTCGGCCTGATCGACGACGCCGTGGCCGAGCGGATTCCGGCGGAGCTTCGGCCGCGCCTGGAGGAAATCCGGGCGAATCCGGATGGATGACCGGGGGGCAGCCGTCTGGTATAATACTCGTGATATCAAGGATACTTGCTAATGCGCTATACGGTGATTCTGGAACGCGATCCGAGCGGCATGGTGGTCGCCTACGTGCCCGCGTTGAGCGGATGCGTCTCTCAGGGGAAGAACAAGCGCGAGGCCCTGCGCAACGTCAAAGAAGCCATCGCTTTATACATCGAGACCCTCATTGAGCACGGCCAACCCGTGCCGCAAGAGGCGGGCCGCGAGGTTGTTGAACTGAGCATCGTCGGCGCGTGAGCAAACTCCCCAGACAACTGTCGTATCGAAAGGGTGTCGCGGCGCGCCGGTTTTGAGGTGCATCGCCCGCCAGGAGTGTTCGGTGTTGGAAAGGTCGATGTACATACTAGGCATTGTAATTGATGGACGCGGTTGTTCTAGTTCGTCATCGCTGCCGATGGTTATCTGAGCTATTTGAGCAATTGACGCCTTGCGTTGCCATGGCCTAAAATGGCTATGTGAACGAACCGAAGGGAACCAACGAGCAGGTGCTAAGCATGTCCGTTACGTTTGACTTGCCGACAAGCATCGAAGAAGACCTGAGGAAGCGGGTCGGCGACCTGGACCAGATCGCCAAGGAAGCCTTGGCTGTAGAACTGTATCGCCAGCGAAGGATCACGCAACACCAATTGGCCGGCGTGCTGGGCCTCAACCGTTTCGAGACCGACGGCGTCTTGCAACGGCACGGCGTTTTTCTCGACGTCACTTTCGACGACGTTTGCCGCGAAGCCGATTCCTTGGCCGACGCGCGTAATCGATGCTGATCGTCGCCGATACTTCGCCCTTGAACTAACTGGTGCTCGTCCAGGCGGAACACGTTCTGCCCGACCTGTATGGGGCCATCATGATCCCACCACAGGTTCTGCAGGAGCTACAATCCCAAGAAGGCGAGGAGCCCGTAAGGAGGTGGGCTGTGGCGCCGCCCGCTTGGTTGGTGGTTCGAGAACCGGTTCATCTCGATACTACATTACCGATCGATGTCGGGGAAGCGGCAGCGATCTCGTTAGCCAAAGAGGTGAATGCGGATCGTTTGCTGATCGACGATCGGGACGGGCGAAGAATCGCGGAATCACTGGGTTTGAAGGTCGCCGGGACGCTTGCCGTATTGCGCGACGCCGCGCTGCAACGCCGCATTGACCTTGGAAGTGTATTTGAGCGGCTTCGCCAGACCACGTTTCGTGCATCACCCGGCCTTTATCAAGAAATGCTCGCGGAATACGATAGGCGGACTGGCGGAAAAACTACGTAATTCGCGTCGGCCTGATCGACGACGCCGTGGCCGACAAAATCCCGCCGGAACTTCGGCCGAGCCTGGAGGAAATCCGGGCGAATCCGGATGGCTGAGCAATTCGACGGCGGGTGAGCGCCGCTCCGATGCCGAGAGTTAGCATCGCCAGCGAACTCGGCTCAGGGACCTCGGCGATGCGAAACCCGATTCCATAACCGCCCTGGTCGCTAGGCACAGTCCCGTACTCTCCAGCGAGAAGGTAGTGGCTTAGGTCGGCGTAATAGCCGCCCTGAACTAGAGCTGAACTAGGGAGCCTGACCTCAATTAACTCCCAGACATTCCCGCCTTGGTCGAAGGTACCGTATGGGCTTCCTGAATTCTCAAACTCTCCGACCTCGGTGCGGTA
>CAZSVR010000160.1:0-2581 GCA_964610295.1 uncultured Anaerolineaceae bacterium | reverse complement strand
CGCTGGGGCGGGCGTGGACTCTGTTTGGGAGCAGAAAAAACTCGAAGCCAGAAAAATGCTTGTAAATCGCGCAGAATCCCCAGCGTCCAGTGCACGCTTTGTTAGCCGCCTGCTTGCTGATTAGATAACTTTTGTTGATGTTGCATGTAGCCTTCGATAATTTGATTGATTTTCTTTCTAACCGCAATCGGCTCAAAGATTGCTCTAAAACTCTCTTTTGTTCCACCAGTCCCTGTTACAGTGACTGTGCCAAAATTTAATAACCTGCCTAAAATATTTTGATTAACCGATACGCTTTCAATTTTAGGCAAGAGCATTTCAAGAGTGTGTCTGCGGATGAATCCAGTTTTGGCGATAACACGACGATTTGTTACAGCAAATTCCGTTGTAAGCATGATGATTAATGCTTGAAGCCCAAGCATGATTGAGTAAAAGAAAAACATTCCAGCAATCAGAAGTAAAAATCCTGCAAGAAAGCCTGATGCAGTATCTCCCTTGCTTGCTGTGCTTATGGTGTAAATAACAAATGCAATACTGCCTACAAAAGAAACTATTGAGGGAAGAAAAACTGCGGGATGAACACGAGCAGTAAAGAAAATTTTCTCATTGGGCATTAAATTGTCTTGAATGTAACTCATTTATTTAACTCTCCTGTTATTCGTTTTTGCCTTGCCCCCTGAAAACAGGACAAAGTTTTTATAACTCATTGATTTGGAAAGGGGCGGCTAACGGCCTGCGTTAGCGGCGGCTGGCGAGGATTCTACTTGAGAGCAGGAATCTCTCCAAGCGTTGAAAATGCTCCTCGAAGCCGCGACCTTCCAGCCGTCCGCTGCACGCCTTGTTAGAGCGCATGGTGCGACACGAATCGGGTTAATCGAGCTCGTGCATCGCTTTTGCAAAAACGACCTCTTCAATCAACTCGTCAATAACCTCTTGAGGCGGCAGATCGTCAGAGATCAATTGTTTACCGAGCATGATTAATTCTTTTTGACTCGGATAGGGTAATGACCTGAGGTCTGAAGCATTTACTTGTGTGTGCCCGTTGAAAAGCCTTACAAACTGATCTACGATAGTCGAATTCAGATACACGGCAAGCCCTCTAGCCAGCAAGGCTGATAAACCGCGTCCCTGACTGTGAAAGACGTTGAGATGATTCTCAAATCCAACCCATTCAGAGACGACTGTGCCCGGGTCGAATATGGCGGCTATAACGCGGCGCTTTTCTTCCTTAGATGAAAATCTTCTCGTAAGCGTGTAAAAGCCATTCGGCAATAGCCACTTACGTGTCGTAGCAAAATCGTCGATTGAATTAGGCTTCTTGCCCTTTGGCTTGGGCCAAACAACGATTCCCTTCTTGAAGTGAGCAGCATAAATCAATGGTACCGCCGTTGCCGGAACGTCGTGATGTATGAATTCACGAAGTCGGAAGTCCACAACGGGTCCGGTTGAGACGGCAATGCCCAAATCGTCAAGTGAGTTAGTTAGCAGTTGAATTCGCCGAACAATTTCGGCATCTTCTTCACGCGCCGGGATGCGAATAACAAGCTCAGCATCTTGAGGATGAATGATGTCATCGAAGTCAACTTGCCTTCGCGTCATATTTTTGAATTCGGCACCTCGGCTAGTAGTTACTACTACTTGAGGTACTTGAGCCGCCTTTGTCACGTGATAAATGATGTTCTCTTGCAACACTTTGTCATCACGAAACGCGACGTCGCGCGTTACCAAGACATGCAATTGATGTATGCTTGCCTCAGATGCCAAAATCTTGCGAAACGGAAAGAAATACGGGCCGTTCGCGAAGCTGCGTGGCGTGATTGCGACAAGCTCGCCATTTTTCGCGAGCAACTTGATCGCCAAGGCCACGAATGCTGCATACAAATTAGTAGCTTCAATGCCAGCGCGTCTGAGCGACCTGCGATGTAGAGACGCACTCTGTATTTTCTTGTAGGGCGGGTTGGTGATGACGTGTGTGTAGCTTGGGCGCTCCAAAAAAAGTCCGCCTTCCAATGCTTCGGAAGCGTAATGGATGAAGTCCTGCTGAATTACGTGATAGTTCACTTCAATGCCGACGAGTTTAGCGACTTGGGCGCAGTCTTCCAGCGTATGTCGAAGTGGTGCCGCAAGCTCCGAATCAACTTCAAAAGCTGTAACCGAAATTTGCCTAGGGCGTCTTGGTTCTGAGCAGGCACGCTGAATGAAGGCGGCCGTGAGAGAACCGACGCCGGCACCGGGATCAAGCAGTCTGATTTCTTGCTGTGAAGTATCTGAAAACATGGCAGCCATGAACTCCGCAATTGGCGTTGAAGTCATGAATTGACCTAGCGCTGATTTAGTGGCTGGTATGAGATGTTGTATGGCCTTTAATCTTCGCTTGTCTGCTGCACGCGACAGCATGGGCTCACTGTTTTCTTTTGATAGCATTGTCATTTGAGACTCCCCTCGTGTCCAAGATTAGTTGGTTCAATAGCCAAGAAATGTTTTCCCGGATCTTCCATGATCCAGAGAAAAGTTCCGGGCGGCAGGTTTTTGTGCTGGCCCTGCCGTGCTGCGGCTGCTTTCCAAGTTTGGTATGCTGTAG
>CAZSVR010000159.1:0-2610 GCA_964610295.1 uncultured Anaerolineaceae bacterium | reverse complement strand
GACGAACTCCTCGACGGCATCGCATAGAAATGCAACCATCTCGATGGATACCGTCACCGATGATTACGGTACGGGCCGCATTCTGGTCGCGTGGGAAGGCAATACGATCGGGTCCAACTGCACCGGTTCGGCCATCTACGCGATTCATCTCAATAGCGACGGCACAAGCGTCTGCGCGCCGGTTTTTCTCTCGCCGCCGGTAGGTACCTATACGGGGTTCCACACTAATGCGTACCAACCCTCCGCCGCTCTGACGGGCGACGGAGAGGCCCTGGTGGCATGGACAGGCCATGCCTATGGCGCGCCGCCTGCTACCTTTCCGGAGGCCCGGGCCATCGCTTTCGCGCTGAATGATCTGTGCTCGCTCAGCCCGCCTTCGGCGCCTTTACAGCCGAATGGCGGCTATCGGGATCAGGAGATCTCGGTCGGAATCGGCAGTGTATCTTCGGTCGCGAGCTGGTCACGAGCGTCCGACCCTCCGGGAGATGCGCTTCCGGGATTGCTGTACACGGTCACGACCGAACAACAGATTCGCGCCTGCAATCCGTGTTGGCAAAACCAATGGCAGCCTTGCGCGGCCATGCGAAGCGACTCAAAATACATCATTTGTTGGTCCGATTTCGAGTTTGATGACGGGGGTGGAAACGTCTATTTCGATGTCCGGCTTCAAGCGTATGATGCGGACGGCAGCGCAGTTGGAAGCGAGGTTACCGTCAATATCCCGATCAGCGTCAACTACACAACGGAGGATTCTCCCGCTGTCGCGATCGACGCTCCTGACCAAAACGGCATCAGCAATGTCATCGTAGTCTGGACCAGTCTTCAGCCCGACGGGTGTGCCAACCGTCGCCATATCTATGCGCGTCGGCTGACGTGGGACGGTTCCACGACGCCCGCCTTCGTCAGCGAGCAGTTCATAGTTGATAATGACACGTCCTTCAAGCCGATCAGCGCCACCCTTGCTAATCCGACCGTCGCCTTGACGACCGACCCCGACCATCGCGGCCGTTTGGTCGCGGCGTGGAACGTTTATGCGAATAGTGGTGATCCGCCGACGGACATCGATGCCCAATTCTTCGAGGCCGACGGCAAGCCGATGGGCCGGGAGTTCCGGGTCAATTATGCCCACGAGACCTCCGGCACCCAATATTCCCGGTTCCTGGCCAATTCGGCGCAACACACGGCCAGTTATGGCAGCACGTCGGCCTTTGCTTTCACGCGAGGCAACCTGGCGGGCGGCGCGTTCACCTCCCTCGACGTCCATTTCACGTTGCTGCCCGCCGGCTATGCCGACTACCAAGAATCGCTCGCGCCCGGCTGTCTGAGGGGCGACGTTAACTTTGACGGATACGTTAACTTGGACGACGTCCCAATTTTCGTAGCGGTCCTTTTGGATGGGCCTCCCGGAGGCGCTTGCTCGAACATCATCGATCTTTGCCCTTACGACCTGAACGTCGACGGGGCGGTGAATGGGCTGGATGTCCAGTGCTTCACGCTCACGATACTGGGTCGTGAAGAGGAATGCAGCTTCTTCGCGGTACGCATCCTTGACTGCAACGGCAACAGCGTGTCGGACGGAGAGGACATCGAGAACGAGACCAGCAACGACGCGAACGGCAACGGCCTGCCCGACGAGTGCGAGCCGGATTGCAACACCAACGGCGTTCCGGATGATTGGGACATTGCCCAGGCGACCAGCGCCGATTGCAATACCAACGGGACGCCGGACGAATGCGAGGCGGATTGCAATACGAACGGGGTTCCGGACGACTGCGACGTGAACCCAGCCGACCCGGACGGCAATAGCCAAGTCAGTTCGGACTGCAACGGCAACGGCCTTCCGGACGAGTGCGAGTCGGATTGCAACACCAACGGCGTGCCGGATAGCTGCGACATCGACCCGGGCGATCCCGACGGCAATGAACAAGTCAGCCCGGATTGCAACACGAACGGCGTTCCCGACGAGTGCGAGTTCCACTTCGCCCCGCCGTTGGGCAGTTCCGATTGCAACACGAACGGGATACCCGACGAGTGCGACATCGCGTCGTGCGAGAGCGACCCAGTGTGCGGCGATTGCAACAGCAACGGCATCCCGGACGGCTGCGACATCGCCGCAGAAGTGAGCGAAGATGCGGACACCAACGGCATCCCCGACGAGTGCGAAGGCGAAGGCATGATGGGCGGCGGCGGGTCGTCAATGATGTCCGGCGAAGGCGGGGAGGGTGAAGGGGAATCCTCATGGGATGGGGAGTCTGCGTGGGCGGCGTACTACGAATGGGCGGCGGCGCAGTGCTGGGGACCGAACTGCGACGACCCGACCGACGCGCAGTTCGCGGCGATGGTTGCGAAGCTTCAAGAGTTAGGTTTGCCGGTGCAAGGACACCCGGGCGGATGAAAATATGGGAAAGGATTTCACCCAATAGGGTGGGTGCGAGAAGGGATTCTCGCACCAGCAAGGAAGGGATTCCGTCGTAGAGCGGTGCGGGAATTCCGGTACGCCGGGACTCGCACAAACAAGGCATCGGCGTGCGAGGCACGCCCTACTTTACTTTTACTGACACGCCGGCGAGGTGAGGAGCGCGTCGACGAAGACGGCCAGGTCCGCCGGGG
>CAZSVR010000158.1:0-2615 GCA_964610295.1 uncultured Anaerolineaceae bacterium | reverse complement strand
AGTCCCCGTAGCACAGCGGAGCGGGGGTGCGGCGCAAGTGTCGGTCGCGAAGAACACTCCCTCGGAGAGACATGGTATTTTTGAGACAGGTTCCAATAAAAGGAAAATTAAAATGAGAAAAATAGTTGTAACAGAATTCCTGTCCTTGGATGGTGTAATGGAGGACCCAGCCTGGACCGCGCCATACTGGAACGACGAAATCGCCAAGTTCAAATACGATGAGCAATTTGCGAGTGACGCTCACCTGCTGGGACGAGTGACCTATCAAGGTTTTGCAGCCGCCTGGCCCTCCCGCGATGAAGGAGATTTTGCGGACAGAGTGAATGGCCTCCCCAAGTTTGTTGTTTCAACGACCCTGGATAAGGTTGAGTGGAACAATTCACATTTGATTAAAAAGAATATCGCGGAAGAAGGATCAGGCTAAAATAACAGTCTGGCCATAATATTTTAGTCGCTGGCAGCGCCACTCTTGTAAACGCACTCATCGAACATGATCTCGTTGATGAATATCATCTCCTGATCTATCCAGTTGTTCTTGGGAAAGGAAAACGTCTCTTTAAAGATGGAAGCAATACGAATCTAATCCTCGTCGAGACCAAGCCATTTAGTTCAGGCGTTGTTGCTCATATTTACCAGCCTGGTAGAAAAGAATAATACATATACTATTGAACAAATAAAAGGAATTTGCTGCTGATGAAAATTCACCTGGTAGATGGCACATATGAGTTGTTCAGAAGCCACTTTGGCGCGCCTCCAAAAAAGGCTCCAAACGGTCAGGAGGTTGGCGCTACGCTTGGCCTCTTGAGAAGCCTGCTAATGATGTTGACAAGTCCGGGAGTTACCCATGTCGCGTGTGCTTTTGATCACGTCATCACTTCCTTCCGCAATGACCTCTTTCCCGGATATAAAACCGGCGAAGGAGTTGATCCAAATCTTTTAGCTCAATTCCCTTTGGCAGAAGAAGCTGTCGCCGCGCTGGGAGTGGTTGTCTGGCCGATGGTGGAGTTCGAGGCCGATGATGCTTTGGCCACAGCTACAGCGCGCTTCCAAAAAAATAAGTCAGTAGATCAAATTGTCATCTGCTCACCGGACAAAGACCTTGCCCAGTTGGTCTCCGGCAAACAGATCGTATGCTGGGATCGTCGGCGGGAGATCGTGCTCGATGAGAAAGGCGTAGTGGAAAAGTTTGGCGTGAGTCCGCAATCCATTCCGGATTGGCTCGCGCTGGTGGGAGATTCCGCTGATGGATATCCCGGCATCCCGGGCTGGGGAGCCAAGTCCACTTCGGCCGTACTTTCGCGTTTCGAGCATTTGGAGTCGATCCCGAACGACGCGGGAAAATGGCGATTGAGTTCTGTGAGCCCCGGCCGCGCCTCAAGCCTGGCCGAGAGCCTGTCACAACGACGGGAGGAGGCTCTACTCTACCGGCAGTTGGCCACTCTTCGCGAGGACGTTCCGCTCAAGGAAAAGCTTGGCGACTTGAAGTGGCAGGGCGCTTATGACCGACTGAAAAAGATCTGTAAGAAATTGGGTGATGAGCGAATCCCAGAACGTATTACGCGCTGGCGCTAGAAAAGTTTTGAGAGGAGAGATCAATGGACAAAACCATACGAAAAAACCTGGATAACCTTTGGTCGGAAGATAGAGAATTGCAGAACAAGGCCTTTCTTTATATTCTCAAGGTGACCGACAAACCCGTGGACTGGACCTATGAAGTATGGGATGAGCTGATCAAGAATCTAAGTCACAAAGATAACCATAACCGGGCCATCGCCGCCCAGATCTTGTGCAACCTCGCCAAGAGTGACCCCAAGGACAGAATGCTGAAAGATTTTGCTGTCTTGCTTGGAGTGACCAAGGACGAGAGGTTTGTCACTGCAAGGCACTGCATGCAGGCCCTGTGGAAAGTCGGCGTTGCGGGAGAGAAACAAAAGAAAATATTGGTGGATGGTCTTTCAGGTCGATTTGAAGAGTGCGTCAAGGAAAAGAACTGCACCTTGATCCGCTACGACATTCTTCAGAGCCTTAGGAGTACGTATGACGTGGTAAAGGATGAAAAAATAAGGGAGAAGGCATTGGGGTTGATCGAAACCGAAAAGGACCTCAAGTATCGCAAGAAGTATGCAACTCTTTGGAGAAGCAAGTGAGTTGCTCCGCATTGATCGAATCTCGTGCTCAATCGGCAAGGGAGGGGTTTAAGACAGCTCATGACCAGCTAACGATTTTGCTCTCCCGCCGTTGTCAGCAAATTCGATAAGTTGATATAGGCAGGTTCGATTTTCATATAGCGAAGAACGGATTTTGCGATGAGACGCACCGCCCAATTAGGCAATGCAGACCGCACTTTGCAGTAGATTTGCAGGTTTGTTCCGCCGCTGGCGGTGGGATTCAATTTGAAAGTTGTTAAGGCCTGAATGCCAGCCCCTTTTTTATTCCCAAAGGGCAGAACCCTTGCAACCGAGTAGTAATCAAACGGCTTCCAATCCAGCAAAATCTCAGTAAACGCTCTGCTTCCGTCCACACACAGGTTTTGCCTTCCGATGGCGGGCCGCTCATCAGATTCTTCAAGGCCCTGGATGGGTTCCCATTTGATCCGATAGGATGGGTCATTCAGG
>CAZSVR010000157.1:0-2641 GCA_964610295.1 uncultured Anaerolineaceae bacterium | reverse complement strand
AGTAATTCTTGCGAGCCGCTTCAAAGCATCAAAGCGGTCGCGACAGATTTTATTGGTACTCTTTTCTTTCCATACGATCGAGTCGCGATCGTGACCATGACCAGTCAGACCCCCGAAGTTACACGGGATGGAACTGCACGCAATCCTTATGTAGTCCTTCCCCTTACCTCAGACCAGCCAACGATCGCGAATGCGATCCTTGGTCTAAAAGTATTTCAACCTGCACTATGCACTGATCCGCTCGACGGAAGCCCGGGTTCTTGCATTAATCGACCGGGCGGGACATTCGTGGGGTTTGAGTGCCCACAATTTCGTACCCTCAACCCCCAAAATCCATCCTCCTGCCCAAGCAGTAATGCCGGCGGAGCCATGTGGCTTGGAGGAGCACAATTTACCGCAGATACAGTGCTTTCACCGATGAACTCTGATTCGTTTTGGGTAATCATTGGCCTCATGGGTGGTCCTGCAAACGCAAGTACTCCAGATGCCGCCGACATGGTCGCCCATCCGTACGGGTATTGCCCTCCCGCCACCTGGAATGATCCTGTAAACCCGTTCTGTCGCGACGCACTCTCCAGTACGCGACACTCACCAACAATTCCAGCAGAAGCCGTTGATTATGATGCCGAGGATTTTGCACGTGACAGGGCGGATGAGCTGGCGGACCCGGTGAACGGAAATGGAATCACGATTTTCACGATCGGCCTCGGAGGCCAGGTTAGAAACGCCTCGAAAGGCGACGCGGACGCTGGGGAAAAATTGTTGATATATCTCTCAACCCAGGCAGGAGATGACCCCCTCGGTACTCCCCCTGCTTATACTGCGAACCACGGTCAATATTTTTATACTCCAGATTCAGCCGGTTTACAGGCCATATTTACTGCCATCGCGAATAACATCTTTACCCGGCTTTCGCAATAAGTTCATTCAAAGGATGCTATTATGAAAATTTTTTTCATGCCTGATCGTAGAAAATCCCCGGGTCGCAAACGAGCCCAAGCCATGGTCGAGTTCATGCTCGTTCTGCCCATCCTGATGTTGGTCGTCGTCGGTCTGCTTGAGTTCGGCCGCCTATTCTTCGCCTGGTTGATCATTGAAAACTCAACGCGTTTTGGGCTGCGTTATGCTACAACCGGTAATTATGACTCCGCTTATTGTACGGATCTGGACGGCAATGCAACGCCATGCGGTGGCACGAGTAAAGATGCAGAGGTCGATCTAGCGCGCGTCCCATCCATCGAGGACGAGACGCGGCGTATTATCATCGGCTTTCATTACAATGAGACCCTTGCACAAAGCGCGCACGATTATCTAAATGTTACGGTATGCTCAACCAGCAAACCGGGATTTGTATGGTTCCGACCTGAAATGGTGCGCCCGCTGTATGCGGCCTGTACTCCGGGAGAAGATGCCGGCCTGCCAGGTGAGCGTGTGGCTGTGGCAGTGGATTACAATTTCACCTTTATTGTTCTCCCAGTATTTGGGGTCCAACCGGATATGATCCACCTCGCCTCCTACCGCGAAGGGATCAATGAAGCCTTCCGAGCGACCCGTTCCATCAATACGCCACTGCCGCTGAACATTCCAACTGTTCCGACGAATACACCCGGGCCAGCTACCGCCACTTCAACTTCGACAAGTACTGAAGTAGCTACCGTAACGGATACACCTACGGAAACCCTCACACCCACAAATACTCCGACGAGCACGCTAACGCCGACGAGTACAGCGATCCCCCTATGTGGTAACTTATCCGTTGTATCAACAGACTTCAGCATCGATAATTTCAACGTCACCGTGCGGAATAATAACAGCGCAACGGGCTACTTGACGAACACCGTTCTCACATGGCCGACCGGAACCGGAATGGTATTCAACTTTTCGGAATTCAATTCAATTCGCTACTATGACCCAAGTCCCGATCTTTCCACATCGCCCATTAATCAAAGTGTCTCCAACATACCTCTCAATGGCGCAGGAAGTAGTACGGTATTGGCGAATGACTTCGACGCCGTACCATCGCCTCTATACGGTACATTTAGTATGGAGATGACCTTCAACTTCCCCATGAGTCCCACGGACCTCACCTGTACCCTAACAGGCACGAAGAGTCTTGCGACCGCGACTCCGCCAAACACTCCAACTCGTACGGCAACACCGACCAAGACGCTCACACCGACCAATACGCCTGTGCCATCCTGCTCGAATATCGTGGTCACAAGTTCGAGTATCTCCAGTGATAGATTCAACGTCGCCGTTCAGAATAACAACGTTGCAAACGCGTATCTCACAAGCGCCACCCTTACGTGGCCTGGTTCCGTCTCAACCGGCGGCGGGTTCGTGGACTACAGAGGATTCACCGCGACCACTTACGCTACCACCAATTGGACTACCTCGCCTGGCACTGACAGCGGGCTCAGCTTACTTCTTGCTGGAGGCGCCAGTGACACGTGGTATGCTGACATGGATCTCGAACTTAATATGTACGGCACCTGGAGCGTGAGCTTGACGTTTAATTTCCCGAATTGGGGCAACTGCACCCTCGTAGGCTCAACAATAATCAATACGCCCACACCGTCCAAGACGCCGACCATCACGCTCACACCGACCATCACGCTCACACCGACCAAGACGCTCACAC
>CAZSVR010000156.1:0-2707 GCA_964610295.1 uncultured Anaerolineaceae bacterium | reverse complement strand
AAGATATCGCCGCGCAATTCATAGCGGAATTCGAGCGGGTCTACGCGCAGGCGCAGTAGAAAGCATCAGTAAAATTTATCATAAGCGCGGCTACTTCCCAAAACTAATTTAGAGGTAGCCGTAACTTTTTTAACTCCAAGCCGACTATTCAAATGAAACCAAATCAAAAAAAGAGGTAAAACATGAAAAAACTTTTTCGCAATCTCATTCCGATGTTAGTTCTCTCTACTTTGCTTGTTAGCGCATGTACGGGTGTATCTGCCCCTTTGAGCAATTCAGGCGGCAGTAAAGTGGAAGCGGCCCTTGTTGAATTCACGGGCGTAATTGAAGCCATCAATGGCGACCAGTGGACGGTTGGCGGGCAGGTGATCACGGTCGACCCTTCTGTGCTGCGCGATGGTCCTTTCAATGTTGGCGATACGATAAAAGTTGAAGTGGATGTCCAGCAGGATGGTTCGATAGTGGTGACACGCGTCGAAACCTCGGAAGCAGCAGACACGCTCGATGAAAATAATTCCGACGATGGTCAGGTCAATGACGACGACGGCGATAACAACAATTCCGACGATGGCCTGATCGATGATGATGACGGCGACGACAACTCTTGCGACGGTGACAGCATTGACGACTCCAGCGATGATGACAGTTCCTGCGATGATGACGACTCAGGCAAGGGCTCAGATGATCATGGCGATGATGATAATTCAGGTAGCGGTTCATAGTTTTGATACTGTAGAGTGAAAAGGTCAGGTCATGGCGCCCCGATCAGAATCCATTCACTGGTCGGGGTGGTATACTGCGATGAACGAGCAAGTTGCTTCAGCAATTTCTCGACGAATCACATGGTATACCATGCCTCTTCTCAATGACCGACATGCGCTCGAAGGCCTGCGAAATCTGGATCAGCAGATCATCGGCGCGGTCTATGACCAGTATTTCCCCGAAGTCTATCGCTATGTTTTGTATCGCGTCAGTGATGAAACCGTCGCGGAGGATATTGCCAGCGAAGTATTTGTTCGATTGCTGGAAGCCTCCCAAAGCCGCCGCGCGCCGCAAAAAAATTTAAAAGGATGGCTGATCGGGACCGCGTCTCACGTGGTGACGGATCACCTGCGCCGCAAATATCGCCGGCCCGAGGAATCAATTTCCGATTCGTTTGCAGACGATAACTCCAGTCCTGTTTCCGAAGTGGATCAACGCGAACGGAATCGCGCGGTGCGAAACGCCTATTCCCAGCTTACTTCCGAACAACAGCATGTGCTTGCCTTGCGTTTCGGACAGGGCTATTCTCTTGAGGAGACTGCGTCTTTATTGAACAAGAACGTCAACGCGGTCAAAGCCCTCCAGTTTCGAGCGCTGTCTTCCCTCCAGCGTGAGATTGGCAAGGTGGATGATGAATAATATATACGATATTTTAGACGCATATTTGCGGGAACTCGAAAATGGCGCGGGTGTGGAATCCGTTCTCGCCCGTCATCCTGAACATGCAAATGAACTGCGCCCGATCTTGAAGGCCTCACTTCAGGCGCGCAGGATGGCGTCCCAGCCAGCTCCTTCAGCCGACACGCTGCGCCGCGGCCGCGCAAAGCTCATGCAGCGAGCGACAGAATTGCGCGAGGAAAAAGCCGCGCCGCGTAGACGCGTAATTTCCATGTTCCAGCGGCTGGCGCTCTCATTCGCATTGACCACCTTATTGCTCGCCAGCTGGACCGGCCTGGTGAGCGCCTCCTCCTCCGCGCTGCCGGGCGAAAACTTGTACCCGGTCAAACGCTCATGGGAGAGCCTGCGTCTGTTCTTTACCTTTACTGATGCCCGGCGTGTACTTCTTGAGAGTGAATTTAAAGGTGAGCGGCTGGAGGAGGTAAACCATCTGATTGCCGAAGGCCGTCATGAGATGATCCAGTTTGCCGGTGTATTCATGGAAGTCAATGGCGTGAGTTATGCATCTGGTGTGCCGGCGCTAATCTCTGAAAATACGCTGTTGCCAGATCGGATCCTGCAGAATGGCGCCGCGGTGGTGGTCACCGGCCGCACAAATGCAAGTGGATTTGTGGAAGTTGAGTCCATTGTATTACTTCCAGACGGCTCGATCGTGCCGGTGGGATCCCCAATCGAGGTTGAGTCGGAATCAGATGACGAATCAACCTCTTCGTCATCCGCATCAGGCTCAGGGTCCGGAAACGAGGCGCAGGGTAATAACTCAGGCGAGGAGAATGGATCAGAGTCTACATCTTTCCAATTGGAGGGAGCCGTTGATTCCGTCTCGAACGATACCATTGTAGTGAATGGTCAGACTGTATATCTTGACGGCGCGAGGATTGATGGCAAGATCGAACCCGGTGTGCGGGTGGAAATTGAAGGTTACTTTGCGGCGGACGGAAAATTCATTGCCACAAAGTTGAAGGTGGAGGATTTAAATTCTGGAAGTGGAGACGAGGAAAATAATTCTGGTTCGAGTTCAAATTCGGATTCATCAGGCTCTGGTTCTGGTGATGATGACAGCGACGACGATGACGCTCGTAGCGGACCCGGGGGCGGAGAGGATGCCGACGATTAGGAAAATTCTGCGAGGCGATCCCTCGCAGTTTTTATTTCCCGCAGATTTAAGTTGCCTTTTTGAATAAAATCGATTAAATTAGAGTTCTAGCACGTACGTTCTAAACACAGACTTCGGAAGTCTTTCTGGAGTCTTCTCTATCAATACTTG
>CAZSVR010000155.1:0-2753 GCA_964610295.1 uncultured Anaerolineaceae bacterium | reverse complement strand
GCCTGTAAATCGCGCAGACTCCCCACCGTCAGCTGCACGCATTGTTAGGTGGATTGGCTAATGGGATCCTCATTCAGATGCCGCGAATGTTTGGGAGCGATTTTTGCACGGCTGGCTCAGGGAGAGAGATAAAAGCCAACACCTTGCAGACATTATGACAAAAACGCAGGCAAAAGGCAACAGGCAAATTCAGGCTGGGCCAGATGACATGCCCTGGCGAGTGGACTCGGAAGACTCAACCGCAGGCAAAATGAGAATCAGGTCAAGCGGGACAAGCCTGCCATTATGAAGTTGGGGAGACTCTCGACATCCTTTGAGAATGCGGGCAAGGCTAAGGCCAGCAAGCCGTGCGAGAGAATCTGATTCAGATGCGGGCAACCGAGATGGCAGCCAAGACTACGAAACACAAACAAGCGACTCACTATGGAAGCAAGCACAAACCTAATTGAATTAAGGCCAATCCACCTAACGGTTTGCGTTACCCGCAAGTGGGCGGGCTAAGATAAAACTTTGAGGGCAGAAAAATGCTGAGGCGTAGAAAATGCTTGTAAATCGCGCAGAATCCCACTTGTCGGGTGCACGCTTTGTTAGGTGGCGATTTAATGCGCAAGTTTACATCACTCGCTTTGCTCAATTAAGATCCGATGTGAGGTCGATGTACAATGGTCAATTGCATGGATCTGGACGAATTGCGGGCATAAGCGCTTGATTTATGCTTCCATTGCCCATTAATCCATTATAGAATTCACTTTGCTCGTCTGTGTCGAAAGTCCATAATAACCATCCATCGAATCCAAATTGGCACGAATTGATTTGCCAATTTTTAAGAGCATTGGCGGCTGTAGCCTCGTCACCATAGGCAAATCGTGCTGCTCCAAATTCACCCATAATTATCGGCTTCTTCTCCATTCCATCCATCCCAAAGTTATCAACCAACTGCGTGAGAGTCAGTTGCTCAGTTTTTGGATAAACATGTAGGTCAATGAAGTCTGCTGTCGAATTCCATATGGCTACCTTCGTCACGCTCACGCGAGGATCACCAATCCGAGTGGGATGAGGCAATTGTGGCACGAAGAATCCGACCGTCACAAGAGCGCTGGGATCAAGCTTCTGAATTTCGTTTCTAGCGGCGTCTATCCAGAAAACTAAGCCATCGTCCAGCATTTGCTGCTTGGCAATTGTATCCGACATGTCATAAGATTCCCCGTTTGCGGTTTGCACGACACCAGACATCAGGTCAAGCGGGTGCTGATTGTTCTCGAAGAATAACTCATTACGAAGCTCGTAGGCAAAGATAACATCGAGTGGCGCGTCAACAGACTTGAGTCCTTTGATTAATTCGCTCCAAAACCTCGCTTCAGCAGAAACGCCTACAGTTGTTAAGAAATATACATTTTGCCCACCAAATTGTTCAGTCCAGTCAATTGTATAACCACCAACATCTGGCACGCCATCTGTCGTGAGGAGTACAAACATAGAATTTATCTTGGCTTTTTGGAGAAAGTCTGACAGATTTTTGAGATAATCTATAGACAATCCCCCTAGAGGCTTTGCTAAAGTACCCTCTGCGCAACAACCATTCAGAAACACGCGAATCGTATTGTACCCATCTGAATGCATTCTTTGGAGCGCGGCATTAATTCGGTCGGGATCATAGGAGCCAACATTAAATGTTGAGTGATAGACAAATGGTGCGTCAGCGATATCGACCTGTTCCGTTAGACGTGTGTAGCTGTTTCCGCGCGGGACGAATTTCTCGCTAGTTGCGACGTTATAGAATTCTCCAATGCCGTTTACTTCTCGAACTGCGATTTGATGTTTGATAGGAATTTCAGTTGGGGTAATTTCAATAGTTTCGGTCGGGATAACTGTTGGAGAAGGTGTTGATGTTGACGTTGGTGCCACAGTAGTTGTGGCTGGGGAGCCACAAGAGGCGAGCAACAAGATAACAAGTAGTGCAGATTTCTTGAGTTGCATACGATACTCCTTTTTTGCGTTGTGACGAATATTCAAATTGGATGCGCCACCTAACGGTTTGCGTTACCTGCTTGTGGGAGGGCTTGGATAATGCCCGAAAGCAGATAAAGCCTAAAGTGTAGAAAAATACTCATAAGTCGCGCAGACTCCCACAAGTCAGGTGCACGCTTTGTTAGGTGGCGGGTTTAAAAGAGACTTGCCAAAAAATCAAGAAGCCATTTGATAATTACGCCACCAATAATTCCGAGAAGTCCCACAATTGTATTTGTCGGATTCCACGCGTCAGCTTGAACCAGAAGCACAGAATCTTTACTCTCTGGCTCTCCAACCCAAACTTGCATCCCGTCATTTGTAACTGTATATGTATCTATGGTTGATTTTTTTTCTTGTTTCGAGCTGTCAAACTCAATTCTATTTTTATTTTTGGAAGCCGTATTTATCACATAAAACTTAAGGTTAAATAATCGAACACTTGTATTTGTATCGGTTAATTCCAGATCATAACTAACCTGAGTTCCGCCGAGATATGGCGGAGACCACTTTCTATATCCTGGAATTTTCTTACGCCACCCCGTAGGTGTAGCCTGTATTGGATTTCCTTCAAACACACCAGCATAAAATCTCGCCATAGGAATTTTCCATCCTTTCTTTCCCCCAATTGTAAGGCGAGTCGCTTGATTTTGGTTCCCTAGTTTGGTATGCAATTTCATATTAGCCCCCTAACGGCCAGCGTTAGCTGCGGTGGGGGCGGAGCGTGGATTCTGTTTGAGAGCAGA
>CAZSVR010000154.1:0-2786 GCA_964610295.1 uncultured Anaerolineaceae bacterium | reverse complement strand
GATTACCGACGGTGGTTGGCGTAGTGCAGTTCTTGGTAAATGAAATGCCGTGGTCAGCATCAACCGCGGACGCCCACGGCGACCATACGAACATCCCGCCGACAATGGCGGCGGCCGCCAACGCGATGGCCAACAGGGCGCTGACTCGCGCCTTGCCCATCTCTCCAGACTGACCTAGGAAACCGTGACGTTTGGGGGACATACGGATACCTCCTCGAGCAGCCTACCCGGCCACTCATGAACTACGGCCAGACGGTAGGGCATCCTTGACACACCGGCAGCCGAGCTTGCGAATAGGGATTAGAACGCATCCCTGCGCACCAGCAGGGCAATCATATGCTGAAGCCGGTATTCTTGTCAAGGGAATTTGCATCAAGCCCGCATTTCATTACTGTTGCGCCGCCTTCCAGCACGTCTGGCTAGGGCCCGTCCGTGGATGTTGTATGGCCGAGGCGCAGTGAGCAGAACGTGCGTGCTGCCCTGAGAGCGCGAGAAGGCCAGAGCCCCGAGTTGCCTCGGGGCTCTGGCGTGAGTCGCCTAAGCTAGGTAGCTATGGCGTTGGCGTGTGACAGAATCCATTTCCAGCAGCACCTGCCGGGCCAAAACAACACCCAAATCCTGCGGCGCCAGCTGGCCCGATGGCGTCAGGGCAGGGTGTTGGCGTATTCGTCTGCGTTGGTGTCGACGTTGGCGTGTTCGTCGGTGTGCTTGTCGATGTTGGCGTGTTCGTCGGTGTGTTTGTCGATGTTGGCGTGTTCGTAGCGGTTGCGTTCGGGTCCGGGCAGATGCCGTTGTTAAAGGCATCGAGCCGGCTCGCCTCCGCTAGTATCGTGCTGCGGTTATTGCTGACCAGCGCGGCATTGACCTCGCTGAGCACTTGCGACGTGGTAAGCGGGTAGCTCAGCTTCGCCGAGTTCAGCAGCGCCGAAACGGCGGCGCGCAGCAAGATCTGCTTCGCGCCGGTGATTGTCGGGCCACCGCCGAAGTTCAGCGCCTCAAGCAAGGTTGTCCCTGCAGGCTGGCCGGTGTTGAGGAAGCCTGCCGCCGTCAGGGTCTCGGTCGGAGTGAAGCCAGAGCCGGCCCAGGAGGCCAAGTGGTTCTTCCAGAAGCCGGGCGTGCATCCCTGAAGGCCAGAAGTCGGCGTATTCGTCGCCGTATTCGTCGGCGTGTTCGTCGGCGTGTTCGTCGGCGTCACCGTTTGCAACGGCGATGAACCGGGGGCGTCCGTGTTCACGTTGCCAGTGCTGCAGTTCGACGATGTGCCATTGCAGGTATCGTTCCAGGCGAGCGTCGCCGTGTCCGTCAGCGGGCTCGGGTCGCTGCTGTCAGTGGTATAGAACGTGAACGAGTTGAACGTGACCCGGCTGGTCGCACCTGCCCCAGGCAGCGTGCACTTCACGATGGGAGCAGTGCCCGAGTTTACGGCCCCCGCACCTCCCGTAGTAACGAACCCACCGGAATCTTCACAAAATCCGCCACCGGCTGTGGAGGCCACCGTCAACGATGAGAGAATGTTTGCTGCGGAGGGGACATCCGACGGGAGCGCGTGAACCACGTCGGAGATTCCGTGGAACGTCAGCGTATCCAGCGCGGTGTCGATCGCGGGGGAGTTAATGACTCTGTAGGAGCAAATGTAGGGATTACCGACGGTGGTTGGCGTAGTGCAGTTCTTGGTAAATGAAATGCCGTGGTCTTCATCCGCGGCCGAAGCCCAGGGCGACCATACGAACAGCCCGCCGACGATGGCGGCGGCCGCCAGCGCGAGGCCCAGCAGGGCGCTCAGCCGCGCCTTACCTATCTCTCCAGACTGACCTAGGAACCTGCGACGTTTGGGGGACATACGGATACCTCCTCGAGCAGCCCGCTCGGCCACCCATTAACTACGGCCAGACGGTAGGGCATCCTTACACACGCCGACAGCCAGCTTGCCAATAGGGATTAGAATGCATCCCTGCGCACCAGCAGGGCAATCATATGCTGAAGCCGGTATTTTCGTCAAGCCAACCAGCGTTGCATTAGTGTTGCAACGCTCCCGCCAGTCGCCCACCGGCCGATGCATCCAATTGACGCGCGATGCTCGGAGACAATTAGAACGCTTGTGTGACCGCGATGGTTGACGTAGCTCCCGGAGGGCCGCTGTGCTATTGCGTCGTCGGTGCGGCCAGCGGCACAAAATCCTCATCAGAGGCGTCTGCAGAAAACTCAGTGGCCTCAACAGTTCCGGATGAGGCGAGCGTATACAGTGGCACGCCCTCCGCGGTCAGGCAATACTCGCCAGTAGTCCCGCCCGTTCCTGCGCGAGGGCGGAGATCAAAGCACTGGGTAATCTGGCCCACCACCGTGCGATCGTCAGCCTTGACAACATCGAACAACTGAAGATCCGTCGCGCTGAGATAACCGATCGGCCCGGCAGCCTTGAGCAGCGAGTCTCCAAGGGGGTTGATCGTTTGGCAGGCCCACTGGTCGGGGCCGCCTGAGCATCCTATCGTGGTGGTGTCCTGGGCACCCCCGCTAATCAGCGATGACGCGGCTGACGAATTGGCGGAAACCGTATCGATGCGGGTCTGCGTGGGCTTGTTGAATACAACAAACGTATCCCCCCTGCTCGCCGTCCGGGGAGGTCGTCTGGTAGGTGACCTTGTACGTCACCTGAACGCCCTGCGCCAGGAGACCGAGCAGCTCCTTGCCTGCGCCCTCCAGTGCCGGCGTCCCGGGCGTCGCGGTGGCTGCCTGCTGTCCGCCTCCCGATCCCCCGCCGCAGGCTGCGACGAGGAGCGCGAGCAGGG
>CAZSVR010000153.1:0-2829 GCA_964610295.1 uncultured Anaerolineaceae bacterium | reverse complement strand
TGGAAGGTCCCCTTCAGCGCGAGTGCTTTCCTTGGGCTCTCGATTTTGGTCTTCCGCGCGGGGCTGCGCCGTTACGAAAGTGGAAGCGCCATACAGGTGGAGATTTAAAATACATGTCAACCTCTGGATACCCTGCAAAGCCTGATCAAATAGGATGGGCGTAACCGGGTGACGATCGATGGGTAGCCTGGTTTTTCTGGTATAATCTCCGCCCGTGACTGGTCCTGCCCTACGGTTACCCCGCTGAAGCGGGGCTTATGCTGTGGGCACGGAGACCTGCGAAGTGCGGCGTTCTTTCCGCCAATATCTCAAAAGAAAGGAAGCATACGTCATGCCGCTCGCGAAAGAGATCAAGACCAAGGCGATCGAGGATTTTCATCGCCACGAGAAGGACACCGGTTCGCCCGAGGTCCAGATCGCCATCCTGACCAACCGCATTGCCCATCTTACCGAGCATTTGCAGACTAACAAGCAGGATCAATCCTGCCGGCGTGGATTGCTCAAAATGGTCGGTCAGCGCCGCCGATTGCTCATGTATTTGCGCCAAAGCAATTACAAGAACTATCTGAACGTAACCGATCGTTTGCAGCTCCGCCGCAAGTAAAGTACCCCAGACCCTGAAGGTCGCGAGACTTTTAGGGTCTTATTGAATCTTTGGTTGCTCCGCAGTTCAACTGCGGAGCAACAAGTCAGCAACCCGCAGTCAGGAATTGAAAAGCGCTTGTAACGTAGTGACGATTTTAATCGTCAAAAGCGAATGAATTCGCCACTACAGATTGCCGCCGCTCTTCAGTCCCTGACCCTTGGCGGGAAATAATTGTATGGGCGGGACAACCCCGCCCCAACAGGAGACTATTTATGAAACCCGAATCAAAACGTTACTCAACCGCGGTTGGGACGCGAACCTTTACGTTTGAAACCGGCAAACTGGCCGCCCAGGCCGGCGGCGCGGTCACTTTCGGCGTCGGTGAGTCCATTGTATTCGCCGCGGCTACCATGAGCGGCGTGCGCGAAGGGATCGACTTCTTTCCACTATCAGTGGATTTCGAAGAACGCATGTATGCCGGCGGCAAGATCCCCGGTTCGTTCTTCCGCCGCGAAGGCCGCGCCTCGACCGATTCCATTCTGACCGCGCGGCTGACCGACCGCCCCCTACGACCATTGTTCCAACATGGCATGCGGAATGAAGTCCAGGTGATCATGTATACCTTTTCCGCGGATGGCATCAACCCGCTGGATATTCTGGCGATCAACGCCGCTTCGGCCGCGATCATGATCTCGGATATTCCCTGGGCCGGACCGGTGGGCGCTGTGCGTGTGGGACGGGTGAACGGCGAGTTCGTGCTCAACCCGACCTTCGAGGAGATGGACGCTTCCGACCTGGACCTGCGAATTGCCGGCACCAAGGACGCGATCCTGATGGTGGAGTGCGCCGCGAACGAGATCCCCGAAGACGTGATGGTTGCCGCGCTGGAGCTCGGGCACAAGTCCATTCAGCCGATCATAGAACTGCAACTCAAGATGGCGAAGGAAATCGGCAAGGCCAAGCGCGAGCCGACCGTCGAGAAGACGGATGAAGAATTACAGAAGAAGGTGTTCGAGCGCGTCAACGGCCCGATGACCCAGTTGCTCGATAAGCCTTTGAGCAAAAACGAATTCCACAGCGGCATGGATGAATTACAGGCCAAGCTCGTGGCTGACTTGTGCATCGAAGGTGACACGAATGCACCCGAACCGAAGGATGTGAAGTCCGCATTCAGCGAAGCCGAACAAAAGATCGTGCGCGAAAGGATTTTGAGCATGGGCAAGCGCCCCGACGGCCGCACGCCCACCGAGATCCGCCCGATCTGGTGCGAGGTGGGACTCTCCCCGCGCGCGCATGGCAGCGGCCTTTTTACGCGCGGCGAAACACAGATCATTTCGTTTGCGACGCTCGCCACATTAGGCG
Source organism: uncultured Anaerolineaceae bacterium (assembly GCA_964610295.1). GTDB lineage: Bacteria > Chloroflexota > Anaerolineae > Anaerolineales > Villigracilaceae > Villigracilis. Next base: position 881 of record CAZSVR010000153.1, on the reverse strand, counting down.
AAGCACAGGAGCTCGATAACCTGTCCCCGGTAAAATCGAAACGCTATCTACATCACTACAGCTTCCCCCCGTTCAGCACGGGCGAGGTCAAGCCTCTTCGTGGCCAGAGCAGGCGCGAGATCGGGCACGGAGCGCTGGCCGAGCGCGCGCTCGAGCCGGTCATCCCCGCCGAAGAATCCTTCCCATACACCATCCGCGTCGTCTCCGAAGCCTTATCCTCCAATGGCTCGACCTCGATGGGATCCGTGTGCGGTTCAACACTCGCGTTGATGGATGCGGGCGTGCCGATCAAGGCACCCGTCTCCGGCGTGGCGATGGGACTGATCACCGACCCTTCGACACTCCCTTCGGTCGCAGGGCAGGCTACTGGCCGCTATAAAATTCTGACAGACATCCAGGGCACCGAAGATCACCTCGGCGATATGGACTTCAAAGTGGCCGGCACGGCCGCGGGCATTACCGCGCTGCAAATGGACATCAAGATCAGCGGCCTGAGCGCACAGATGATGAAGGAAGCGCTGGAACAGGCGCATACGGCGCGCATGTCGATCATGGAAAAGATGCTGGAAGCGCTGCCCGCGGCGCGCCCCGAACTGAAACCGCATGCGCCGCGCATCATCAAGGTGAAGATCCCGGTGGATAAGATCGGCGCGTTGATCGGCCCCGGCGGCAAGAACATCCGCTCCTTGCAGGAGGAGACCGGCACGAAGATCGACATCGAGGAAGACGGCACCGTCTACATTGCGTCCACCGATAGCGCCAAGGCCAAGATCGCGCAGGAGCGCGTGGAAGCGCTGGGCGAATCCGCGGTGATCGGAAATATTTACACCGGCAAGGTCGTGCGCATCGAAGCGTTCGGCGCGTTCGTCAACATCCTGCCC
>CAZSVR010000152.1:1762-2874 GCA_964610295.1 uncultured Anaerolineaceae bacterium | reverse complement strand
GCCTGCCAGCGGAGGGATGTTGCCTGAAGGATTTCCTGCTCCGTTGATCATGTGGCAGGCGACGCACTTCGCAATGTCGTGATAAATCTTTTCGCCCCGTGCGTACAGGTCATCGCCGAAGGTGGGCTGCTTCGTCTTCAGGGTCGCGTAGTCAGGGTAAGGTTCATAGACGGCGGGATCAAATCCGCCCGCCGCATGATCCAGATAAAGCTGGCCGCCGTAGAACAGCGCTCCGAACAAAACGATGAGCCAGACGGGAACCGGCGCTAAATTCGCCTTCGGCTCTGCCCCTTCGGAAATCTCAGGGACGGGCGCGTTCGTTGAGGCAGCAGGCGTTTTCGGTTGAGCGCTCATTTGGCGGCTGGATTCGTGGGCGCAACGGCGGGCGCGGGCGCATTCGTCGCGGCAGTTCCGCCAGGCGGCGCATTGGTGTCAATGACCCCGCCGGGCGGCGCGTTGGTCGGCACGATCTTCGGCGGCACTTCAAAGAGCGGCACGTCCGCGCGCAAGCTTAGCAAGTATTCTACGAGGGCGACCGCCTCGGGCTTTGGCACGATCTCGACATCGGCGCTCGCGCCTCTGACCCCAGTAAGCGCGTCATCCGAGGGCTTGTGGCCGAACCGCAGCGGCCTTTCTTCGAACAGAAATTTATACGCCGGCATCATCGAGCCGGGCACCGCTGATTGCGGATCGTAAAGGTGCCTGAGCACATTGACGCGATTGGTCTCGCGCAGGCCGAAGTTCATCAGGTCCGGGCCGACGCGCAGGTGGCCGATCATGATCGGATAGTCGTAGAGAAAATCCGCCGCCACACTGCGCCGCGTGCCCCAGCCGCGCTCGATGTCCGCGCCGTAACCGCGCGGACGGACTTGCTGCGTGTGGCATTCCGCGCAGCCGAGCGAACGATAGACTTGCTGGCCTTGCACCGCCTGGCCGGGCCGTCCGACGGGATATTTCGCGGTGGTATCCAGCACGTTGACTGCTTGCGGCGCGCGGCCCATTTGCAGGTGCGGCACAAGCACAAGGCCGAACCACGAGGTGACCATCGTGAAAAAGACGCCGAGAAAAAGCAGCGGGCCGTAGTTCATGCGGTCACCTCGGCTGTTTTCGCT
>CAZSVR010000152.1:0-1752 GCA_964610295.1 uncultured Anaerolineaceae bacterium | reverse complement strand
GCAGCTTGCCGCCGTTCAGCACCATCGCCGTGTTGCCAACGAAGAGAACCAGCGCACCGACCGTGCTGATGCCGACGAAGGGGATGGTCCTTTTCACCACGTCAAGGAAGGGCGTCTCTGGATGGCTCATGGCCAAGCCTTGAACGGCACCGCCGATGAGCAGCGCAAGAACCGTCAGGACCGTCCCCGCCACCGTGCTCCAGAAGTGAGCGTTCACGAGTTTCGCCGATGGCCAATCGCGCTGGAGCAGATGCGGCACGATGTAATAAATCGCGCCAAACATCGCGGCGCCGACGAACCCGTAGAGATTCAACTGCGCCAGCGCCGTCGTGAAGTAGGTAAAGCTCAGGGTCGTGTTGACCGCCGGAAACGCGTTAATGAAGTTGAGCAAGCCGGCAAAGAGGTAGCAGCCCGCCGCAAAGAGGACGAAGCGGAGCCGCTTTTCTTTGATCGCTCCCTGGCAATCCACGGCGATGGTCCAGTGGCAGTTCAACGCGAACGCCAGCACGGGCACGATCATCAACATGCCGCCGAACGAACTCATCGCGTTCAGCCAGCGCGGCACGGGCGCGCCGACGTGCACGCCGCCCCAGCCGCCGAAAAGCGCCAAGCACCAAAAGCCAAACAGCGCCAGATGCCGGCTGTGCAGCGGGCGGCCCAAAATCTTCGGCACAAAATAGTAGATCGCGCCGATGCCGACGGGCGCGAGAACCAGCCCGAGGATCGCATGATTGTACCAGAGATTGATCGCGATTTGCGCGCCGCCGCGTTCGGGCCTGAACACGAGCAGCAGTTGGGCGACCGAGTAAATCCACGCGAACCACAGCAGCGCCGCGAACAAAAACCATTGCGACACGTAAAGCGGCCGCTCGCGGCGCTGGTGGAAAGTGAGCAGCGCACAGGTTCCCAGACCGAGATACGACGCCAGCAGAATCGGCGACGCGTAACGTGGGAGTTCCAGCCCCGCCAGGCCGGTGCTGTCGCCGACCAGGATTCCCCAAACACCGATCTTGAGCGCGGCATTCCAGAACAGGGTTGAGACAAGGGCCAAGCCCGGCAGCGCTAATCGCGTCCGTCCCAACCGGCACAACAGCCAGAGCGTGACCCCAATGGCAGCCTGCAAAGCGAATCCGTAAATCAGCGCGTTCATTTGTGCCGGGCGGACGCGTCCGAAAGTCAGATACGGGCAATCGGCGAGGAATGTCGGAACGTGAAGCTTGATGGCCGCGATGACGCTGAACACGCCGCTGAAGATGAGCCAGAACAACGCGCTGACGAACAGGAACAGCAACGGCCAGCGGCACGAGGCGTCGATTTCGGCGGGCGGCACTGGGCTTACACTGGCGCTGCTCCCAGTTTGTTCTGAAGGCGCTGATGGAACGGGCAGGCTCATCGCGTACTCAATCGACCTGACAAACTGTTCGCGAGTGCGCCAGCGACGTTGAACACGGAGCACTTCCCAAACGATGCAAAGCGTTCAGGGATTCGCGTTTCCAATCCGTGTACCGCTTTGAATCGTTTGGGAGGTTTATGGGCAGCCTCCCCGTTTTTTTGCTGCGCATTGGGCCCATGAAGCGAGTGCGAAGCAATTCGGCGCGCGAAGCGTCTTGGAGTGCGGCGACGGAGTCCGCGGAGTCGCCGCTTTGGGGTCGGAGTGGCTACGTCAGCAGCGACGGTCGGCAATTTGAGCGTGGGCTCAGCCAAAGCGGTGACTTCGCAGACTCCGTCACCGCACTCCAAAACCTGGCGGCA
>CAZSVR010000151.1:0-2876 GCA_964610295.1 uncultured Anaerolineaceae bacterium | reverse complement strand
AGCACTGGCCGCCTGGCGCGAGGCTCAATCCAAGGACGCCGGGGGATATTACAGTGAACGCGCCCGCGACCTACTGACCGAACGCGCACCTTTCACGCCTCCCGCCGTTGTGAACTTGAATCCGGACCTGGTACGTTTACGGGCAGATGCAGATTCATGGATGCGCCTGACGTTTAACCTCCCTGCAGTTACAGATCTGAAAGGACTTGGTCCGCTCTCGGCTGACCCGCGCGTTGTGCGCGGCACCGAGCTGTGGGATCTCGGTCTGTACGAGGATGCGCGCGCTGAATTTGAAAACCTGCGCGCCGAGATCAACTCAGATCCCATAGCTACCTATCGTTTGACCAATTACCTGCTCGACCTGGGATTGTATCGCTCTGCGATCTTTGCCGCGCGGCAAACCCTCACACTGGCCGGCTTGGACGAACATACCGAATCCATGATGGCCCCACCTTATTTCAGTTATGTGCGTTACGGCCTGTACTACTCTGAACTTGTCCTTCCGGACGCGCAGGCCAATGGATTCGACCCACTTTTCCTGTTCAGTGTGATCCGCCAGGAAAGCCTGTTCGAGGGATTTGTAAGTTCAACTGCCGGCGCACACGGATTGATGCAGATCGTCCCCTCCACAGGGGCTCAGGTCAATTCACAGCTTGGCTGGCCCATCAATTATGACGAAAAGGATCTATACCGTCCAGACGTAAGTGTGGCATTTGGCTCGCACTACCTTGCCAGCAACCGAAACGCGCTGGGTGGTGACCTGTACGCCGCGCTGGCCGCTTACAACGGCGGCCCGGGCAATGCTCTGGCCTGGAAACAACTCGCGGGTGATGACCCCGATCTCTACCTCGAAAGTGTGCGTTTCCAGGAAACCCGCGATTACATACGATACATTTACGAAATTTATGTGATCTACAAACGTTTGTACAGCTCGGCCGACCCATAATAAAGTTCCAGGGTCTATGACCAAAGAAAAAAAGGAGGAAGACTTCAGTCTTCCTCCTTTTACAATTCCACCAACAGATATCGCGAGCTAATCCATATGCGCCAGAATTCTCTGGTGCACCGTCTCCACGTCCATATCCAACACAGACACGAGCTTGTCGCGGCCGGTCGAGCCTGCCACGATCTCAACCCGTGATTTGGGCACACCCAGCACTTCCGCAAGGAAGGCAACTAGTTCCTTGTTGGCAGCCTCATCGAGCGGAGGGGCGGCGATATGCACTTTGATCGTGCCATCGTTCAGTAAGCCAACGATCTCGTTGCGGCTGGCACGCGGCGTTACCCGCAAAGCCAATGCAGAACCTCGCTTGCCATCATGAAGGACATATTTTCTAGCCATAATTCACCTCAACTTAATGAACGAAGAATGGAGGTCAGAATCGCTTGAGCAAGCCAAACCAAGAGAATCAAGATCATCGGGCTGAAATCAAGCGTACCCGTCGAGGGCATCATGCGCCTGATCGGGTTGAGGAACGGTGCAATAATCCGATCCAGTGCTTCGCGCACAGGATGGTACGGTGGCATAAAAAAGGAAAGGATGGATGCCGCGATCACGATCCAGGTAAATACAGTAGCAATAATATCCACAAAATCAGCCAGGAATGCGAAATTCATCAATTCTCCGTTTATTATTTTCGAGGGCCTACAATTGCAGTACCCACTCGCACAAATGTTGCACCTTCTTCAACCGCCACTTCAAAATCTGTACTGGTTCCCATCGAAAGCTCGCCAAGATCTGCCTGGGGGAACTGGGTTGCAAGAAATGACTGCAAACGTCTCACCTTCTGAAAGAACGGCCGCGATTGTTCTGCAATATCACTGATCGGTGGCATTGCCATCAACCCGCGTACTTGCAAATGTGGCAAGGCCAATATCGCAGCGACATCTTTCAGCAACTCGGGCCAACGCGCCTGATCCCATGCAGGCCAGCCAGATTTACTCTCTTCTCCACCTACATTCACCTCCAATAAGGTTGGGAGGGTGCGCCCTGCTTCCCCGCAATATCGGTTTAGACGACTCGCAAGCTTCAAACCATCCAACGAGTGCATTAAGGTAAAGTTCCGGGCCACGATCTGTGCCTTGCGGCTTTGCACATGACCGATCACGTGCCATTCTACCGCAGAAAATTCTTTAAGAAATTGGATTTTCGTTGCACCCTCTTCGGGATAATTTTCCCCCAGAGTTCGCGCGCCGGCTTCGATGGCGGCGCGCACGACCTCCACAGGTTGAGACTTTGTGACCACAACCAACTGAACGGACTGGGGATCGCGCCCGGCGCGTTTCGCGGCGGCCGCGATCTTATCGAGTGTGTATAAATATCTCTCCTGAATGGATTTGACTAACTCGTCCATGCTTAGGCCCGCAGTGCGATCAATGCACCGAATCTACCCGTTTTGCCCTTCTCGGCGCGGTGCGAGAACCAATCCTCCAAATGACAGGCTGTGCACACCCCGGAAACTTCGATCTGTTCCACACCTGCGCTCTTTAGTTGAATTGAATTGGCGGACCATAGATCAAGATACGTGCTCCCATTCCTCGATTCGATCATACCCTGCAGATCCTCACCAAACTTCTCCTGAAATTGTTCAACGACCTCTGCGCCTACTTCGTAATGGTCGACCCCGATCGAGGGACCGATCCCTGCGACGATGTGTTCAGGCCGACAACCATAACGTTGCTGCATGGCTTTAACCGTTGCGGAAGCTGCGCCGCGCAGAGTACCCAACCAGCCGGCATGAGTGATAGCAACCACATGGTTCTGCGGGTCATGAAATAGCATGGGAACACAATCGCCGAAGCGCATAAAGAGAGTCACTTCGGGTTTCTCGGTAAGCAGGGTATCTGCCTGGGTGGATGGTTTTTAAAGGGGGCGC
>CAZSVR010000150.1:0-2939 GCA_964610295.1 uncultured Anaerolineaceae bacterium | reverse complement strand
CAGTTTTCGTATGCGCTTCTGACTATCGGATGGTGTTGGCTAAGGGAACTCAATTCTGAACGAGAGGAAAAACATGAACTCGAACTTTGGAAGACATGCTCAAATTGTGTTGATCCTTGCGATTGTTTCGCTGTTTCCGGAGATCGCACTGTCCCAATGGACCCAGTGGCCCGCAAGCGAGGGTGGCAACGGACACTGGTATCGGCTGACCGCGACAGGCACATGGCAAGCCGCCGAAGCAGAGGCCGTCGCCAACGGTGGGCATCTTGTCACGATGAACGACCAAGCCGAACAGGATTGGTTGAACGCAACTTTTCCATTTGAAGATGGCCCGTTGTGGATCGGCTTCTGGCAAGATACGACTGACCCTGGTTATTCGGAGCCCGCTGGAGGGTGGAAGTGGATAAGCGGCGAGCCCGTTACTCTTACGAATTGGGCTGGAGGCGAACCGAATGAGGCCCCACCAGCCGAGACAAACGAAGACCGCGCTCAGATGCATGCTTTCGCGCCAGGACGATGGCAGGACGTTCCGGGGAATGCGAGCTATGCGTTACGCCGCGGGATCATAGAGCGAAGTGATGCGCAGCCACCAATAACTCCCCCGCAGACTTCTCAGTGGATTCAATGGCCCAAGAGCGACGGTGGCAACGGCCACTGGTATCAGTTGACCGCGACCGGGCCCTGGCAAGATGCCGAAGCCGAGGCCGTGGCGAATAGCGGCCATCTTGTCACGATCAACAACCAGGTCGAACAGGATTGGTTGAACGCGACTTTTCCATTTGCCGATGGTCCGTTGTGGATCGGTCTCAATCAAGTTTACGGAAGCGCGGAGCCGGATTCTGGCTGGCAATGGTCAAACGGCGATCCTGTTACATACACCAATTGGGCTTCAGGAGAACCGAACGAGGCACCACCTTCTGAGACCAACGAGGACCGCGCTCAGATGCATGCCTTCGCGCCCGGACGATGGCAGGACGTTCCGGGGAATGCGAGCTTTGCGTTACGCCGGGGGATCATCGAGCGACGTGACGCGCCGACTGTTCCGCCGAATCAATGTCAGTTCCAACTTTGCGGAATCTGCCTCGTGCCTACTTTGGTGCTAAGCTTCGTTGGAATCGTCGGCATGAAGCAGAGGTTTCGGCGACGAGTTTGATCCCGACGACGACATCTACTGCGTATCTGATGTTCAGGACATATGCCTGCAACCCGGTCTGCGTGGCGGTTGATGCGCACGGTCGCCCGCGGGCGGACCTCAACAACGACTGCGATCTCAACGCCCTCGATATCCAGCCCCTCATCGATCAGTTGATGTGCCAGTAGCAAACGGAGGCTTCGAGTCGGCGGGCGGGCATCGGTGCCGTATCTCGGCCCTGCGCGCCCGCCGTCTTTTCGATACCTTGCCTCTATGGCCCAGATTCAACTCGCGATTCTCTCCAACCCCTGACACAACGGCAGTTGACCCAACCCCTGCCTGCCGACCGCAGCTTCAGGGCCCTACATCTGACCCTTGGCGCTCTGGAGAACTTGATCCGGGGTCAAGACGGTCAAGCCCGGGTAGCGAACGAAGTCGTCCTTGTTCAACGTAAGCAGGTCGGTGATACGGTAGGTCTGCATGAGGGCAGCGATCCGGGCGTCGTGAACCTTTGCACCAGTCACGCGGAGCGTCGTGACGAGCGATTTCCACACTGAGGCGGTGGCAAAGGTATCGCTGACGAGCCGAACGCCCCGCTCGATCATGCGAAGGCGGCGGCTGGTTTCCTCAACGCTTATCCCCAAGCCGGTCCGTTGACCGGGCGGGCGCGTGCAAACATTCCAAAACTCGGCGAAGTTCTGAAGACCGGTAACGAGGTGTTGCCCTTGTTGGCGCAGCAGCCGTACGGCCGCGCGCACGCTCTGATGCTGAGAGTCCGACCGATCGAGGAAGCGGAGCAGAATCCCGGTGTCAACGAAGACGGGCATCAATCGTGCTCGTCGTAGATGTCTTCACGCGACAGGTTTTGTGGAAGCGATAGGGTCGGCAGACCCTCGGAAATCTCATCAAGCCACCGATCCACATCGGCCGGGAGCACCGTCTCCGTCATTTCCTGCCCGTTGGCGCCGGCCATGTATTTTCGAAGGTAGTCCTGAACGCTAAGGCCGACGGCGGCTGCGTGGTCAGCCAAGGCTTGAGCCGTCGATTCGTCGAGGGTGATCGTCGTCATGGTTGTTCCCACTTAAGGATAGCCCTCCGGCTCCCCTGACACAACGGCAGTTGACCCAACCCCTGCCTGCCGCACTGGCAGCTTGCCGGGGGTAGCGGCCCTTGGCGATTCGACGATAAAGGCTTAATCCACAACTAGATACGATATTGCCGCCCCCGCGTGTTCTCGGGCATGGCTCTTGCTTATCTGTCAGGCAGAGGAAAGTCTGTCTATCGAAATTCCCCCCGATTGTAATTGGGGGGGCTTCTGGAACCAGAGCACGAAGAAAGAACCCGGCCGGCGGGGACGCACGGCCGCTACACCGGCGAGACGCCGGTGCCACCCAAAACAAACAAACTTGGAGGCCTACACCGATGGCTGCAAAGCAACTGACGTTTCACGAGGATGCCCGAGCCGCCCTGCTGGCCGGCGTGGAGAAGCTCTCCGCCGCCGTCAAATCGACGCTCGGCCCGCGCGGGCGGACGGCGATTCTCGACAAGGGCTGGGGCGCCCCGACGATCACCAAGGACGGTGTCACCGTCGCCGAGGAGATCGAGCTTTCGAACAAGTATGAGAACCTGGGCGCGCAGCTGGTGAAGGAGGCGTCAAGCAAGACGTCCGACGACGCCGGTGACGGGACCACGACCGCGACGGTCCTCGCCGAGGCGATCTTCAAGGAAGGCTTGCGCAACGTCGCCGCCGGTTCCGATGCGATGGCGATCGGCCGCGGCATCCAGAAGGCCGTCGCCGCCGTCGTCG
>CAZSVR010000149.1:0-2939 GCA_964610295.1 uncultured Anaerolineaceae bacterium | reverse complement strand
TACGCCCTCTGCACCGGCATCCCCTTCGTCGGCGTCATCATCACCGTCTTCACCGCCGGGATCCTGAACATCCAGACGTGGCGAGCGCAGGCGAGCGACGCCCCCTCCGAACAAGCCTTCTTGCTCCGCCTGATGTGTACCCTCGCAGGGATCATGCTGGCGCTGACGGCGGTCATCGCCCTCGATGCGGCGCGGAAGTGGTGGAGCATCCTCTCTCGCCCTATCGCCCTCTCCGAACCGGCGACGGCCTGAGCGGCGACCCCGTCCCCTGGGGGGGTCGCCGAAGCTATTCACTGGCGCGAGACCGACGTCGTCGCCGGAGCCAGCCACTCTCGCTGCTATAATTCAATCTTGACGTGATGCGAGGCTTCAACCTAGCATAAGTCTAAACGTCCCAGAACGCTCAGTAAGCATGACGACCCAGCAAAAGCTTCCAAGATTCGGAAATCCGCCGGTTACCGAGACCGTCTTGGGGCTGGAATTCAAGCCGTTGGAAAAATGGGACGTTCCATACTTTGGGCTTTATTGGCAAACGATCCGCGCTGAGTTTCCTGAATTTGAGGTAAAGCCGCCTGTTGTGTCCCAAATCGAACGGTTCGATGGTGGCATCGAACCGACAAGGAATCTCCGCTTCCTATCTCATCCTGAAATTCGGTGCTGGTACATCAAAGCGGATAAGCGAACACTTGTTCAGGTGCAACGAGACCGGTTCATTGTTAATTGGAGAAAGGGAAGCCAATCGGACCAGTATCCGCATTACGAAGAAACCATGCGGCCATTCTTTCAAAACGAGTTACGGCGATTCAAAAGGTTTGTCGAAGAGTATCAGCTAGGAGAAGTAGGCGCAATTCAGTGCGAGGTAACTTATATCAATCACCTTGAGAAAGGAAAGGAATGGGACGGAGCCTCTGAGATTGGCCGTGTGTTTACTAGTTGGGCAAATCAGTTTAGGACATCATTTTTGCCTAAGCCCGAGGACGCCGAATTCGGCCTTCGTTTTGCACTCCCCAACAACATTGGACGATTGCACGTTTCTGTTCAGCCCGCAATCCGCAATTCCGACAAAAAGGAAATCCTCCAACTCACGCTAACAGTGCGTGGGAAGCCCGCCGATAATAATGAAAATGCAATCATGGCTTTCCTTGATTTAGGAAGAGAATGGGTTGTACGGGGATTTGCTGAACTTACCACCCCAGAAATGCACAAACTCTGGGAACGGAGTAGCTGACGTGTCTGCTCTTGCTTGGTTGCCTGACATCGAATCCCGACGGCCACATGTTGCTAAAGTGGCGTGGTCGGGGCTACCCAGGTCGCTCTCTGACCAAGCAAATGCTGACGAGCCCTTTGTAAACGAAGGCCAGAGCCCTGAAACGTGCCAATCTGCTTCGCACCCATCTGACGTGACCCTTATAAAGGGCCAGCGTTGGCTTGCGCGTTCGATGGCACGACTTTCAAGCCTTGCGAAACTCAGGGGCAACTGGAACGGCCAAGGAGCCGAGATGCCGAACGGTTTTGCAATCGAGGCCGGTGGCGAAGTTTTGTCTGCGCTTGGTAAAGTTGCGATGGAGCCGACCAGTGTAGACCCATCGGCAGAAGGTGGTGTTTGTATCTCGTTTCGTAGCGGGAGTCGTTTTGCAGTTCTGGAATGTTTCAATTCGGGCGAGATTCTCGGATTGCGGGCGAATAACGCCGAAAGCGAACCGGATATCTTTGAAGTAGATTGCACCCCAAGCGCGATTAAAAGTGCGGTTCTTGAAATCCAAAGTTTTGTTCGGCGGTAATCGTACGATCACGTCGATCGCCGAACGATGGGCCAGATTCCTTTTCTATTGGGCCTCCCGAATCCTCTTCTGGTGGGGCCGCTATAGGCCCTCGCGGATGTTTCAGGGGAATAGGGGCGTTGACGAAACTTTCACTTCGCAAGAGCGGTTATTCCATCGGTGTGCTTACGATTGGCTCGATAGCGAGGGAAAGCTCAAGCACGCAAACGTTTCGTTTCCAGATCAATCCGTGAATCGTGAGAAGTACAGTAAGCCTTTCGATGTGATTTTGCCGGATAGGACTCCTCGTACCACTGGATGGATCTATTGGGGTGTGGCTGCGATTCGCGTCGAGCAGATACCCGAGCCCGAGGCTACTTCCGGTGGAGGTGTTTTCGAATTTCGAGTGGAACACGATCCTGAATTTGACAACTTTTCGCACAGCGAAATTCGTGTCTTCAAGAACGGAAAACACGAGTCACGGAAGGGTAATATCAATCATAAAGTCAAGATGGCATACCGTTATAAGATCGCGCAACGTGCTGTTATCGTTCTACGTCCTTGCGCCAACAGCGTAACAACTGAGCCGTTAACGGAATAATTGACCGGCGATGACAGAATCCATTGTCGACGGAGAGCGAACCAGTTGATCTACGGCTATAGACAGAATCCTGAATCTCCGTATTCGACCGCCGGATCGAATCGAGCAGTTCCCGCGTCCCGTGCGCGTCGCACCAGCGGTGGATGTAGGGCCAAACTAAAGAGGGGGGATTAGACTTTGCCTTCAGCGCATCGCCGTAGGTTCATAACCGCTCGGAGAAGCGCGGCGACCGCGTCCTCGCCGGCTTCCGGAAATTGGGCCCGAATCTCCGCTTTCATCGACTCGCACTCGATTTCGAAAAGCCAAAGCCCGGCCAGCATCCTCTCTTCGGGCGTCATCGACCGCGCCCAAAGTACCCTTTCGCGGAACGCGGCATCAAGCTGTTGTTTCTTCGTGAGTTCCATGTGCCGCCTCAAATCTACGAATCGTAATCGAAGCTGATCGTTTGAGAAATGCGATAGCCCTAAGTTCCAACGTTACCCGGCACTCCCTCACGGTCGCGGCTCTGATCAACCGCGCTCGCCGCCCTACTTCGCCATCGCGAGTTGTTCGGGGGCCAGAAGATCGCGGTACATATC
>CAZSVR010000148.1:0-2948 GCA_964610295.1 uncultured Anaerolineaceae bacterium | reverse complement strand
CGCTGGTCGATCGCTTCGCGATCCGCATGGGCTTGGCCGTCGTCGATCACGAAACGTGCGTCCGATCACGCGGCGAGCCCTGCACGATCTGCATCGACAAGTGCCCTATCGCGGCGGTCGCCATTCGGCTCGACGACTCCGGCCGCGTTCAAGTCATCGATCCCCATTATCCGAGCGGACCCGGCGCGACCGGCCAAGGCTGCACCGGCTGCGGCGTGTGTCAGCAGCATTGCCCGACGACGCCGACGAAGGCGATTCGCGTCATCCCAAATTGAGCGAGTTACGAAAAAAAACCACAGATGACGCAGATGGGCACAGATGTAGATTGCGGAATGTGGATTTCAGATAGCAAGGGCTCCACATTCGTCCCGGAGGGACGCCGGGTTGTAGCCGCGGGTGGAGTCCTTGACACGCCGCCGCCCGCATTGCGGGCATGTGCCGCAGGCACAGCGGCGAAGCCGCCGCGGTGCGTCAAGGACGGAACCCGTGGGTTGTGTGGCGCATCATCATCCCGCCCCGGATGGGGCGGAGGATTGCGTCGCTCGGGTTGCGCGCGACAGGCTGCGTCGCGAATTGGCGACTACACGCTTCCTTCGCCCCTACCGGGGCGAGAAGGTTTTTTGCGACACTTTTCCAGGGGTTCCGCTCGGTCGCCGTGGCGACCGAGCGGAACCCCTGGCTACAATCCGCCGCCCCGTTCGGGGCGAATCCGGCGGATCGTGTGATGGCGACAGTCTTGGAAGGGCGCGTGATCGTGGCCGGAGGCGCGAGCCCCAGTGGATGCCTACGTCCGTCGCCGACCCGCTCGACCCTGAGAAAGCAACGTAACACCAATCATCAATAGCATCGCCGTGGCCGGCTCCGGCACCGAAAAATATACATCGTAATTGAAGTCCGAGCCGTTAGGCATCGTGTAGTACAAGGTCCTTCCATCAGGCGATAGCGTCGGATCGAGACCGTTGATGCCGAGCGAAATCGGCGTAGTGAAAGAACTCTGAATGGACGCTCGTGTGGTACTAAACAGGCCTATTCCAAAGCGATTGAAGAAAAGCGTCAAACCATCAGCAGACAAATAGGGTCCGCGCTCATTGGCCGCCGAGTTGACCACCGACAAAAGGGAGGGCGCCGTCCACGGAGAATTTCGGTCCGCGCGAGATGTCTGCCAAAGGTCAAAGCCACCCGCCCCTCCTGGGCGCGTGGACGAGAAGACGCCGTTTAGTCCATCGGCAGTGAGATTAAAGTGCCATTCAAAGGTCGATGGGCCGCTCAGCTCACTAACAATGGTTGGTGAACCCCAAGGGTTACTTGGGGAAGCACGAGTGGAGCGATAGATATCACCGAATGTATTTGGCACTGGATTACCGTGACGAGCCATAAAGGCCTCAGTCTGATCCTGGGAGATCCAATAGATGTGGTCCTGGTTGCCCGTGTTCAGTTCAGGCACGGGAGACGGAGTCCCCCACGGCGAAAGGACATTCGAACGTGTGGAACGATAAATCTGCGTGTCGGCAAAGTGGCCATCGCGCTCGGTGAGCAAGTAGAAGGAGAGGTCGTCTGGCGCGAAAACGACCCTCCAATCTTGTGCATTAGACACATTCGCGGGTAGGAAAGGCTCTGGCGGAGACCACAAAGTGGCCTGGGCAGATGTTCCGATCGTCAACACTAGAATCGGAGATACCAACAGAATTCGTTTGCTAGTGCCCTTTCCAGTTCCTGAGTTTCGTTTTCTGGGCGATCGCGCGTAACCCAATACCGCTGCGTCGGTTGGCGCGGTACAAAGGTTCCCCACTCGAAGCGTTTGCCGCACTTCGTATGAGTGGAGAACCCCATTATGGACCGGGTCAAGGCACGGAGGCCTGGGCCGCGTGATCGGCAGACGCTCCATCGGATGAAGCGGCAACTGTCCAATGCGGCCAACAGTCGTCACGCACGGATCATTCTGCTCTCGACCGGCGGCGTTGGCAACTGGGAAATCGCCCATCGCGTGGGCGTGACACCGACGTGGGTGCGGCGGATCCTTCATCGCTGGAACGAGGGCGGCCTGGACGCCGTCTGGTGGTGTCCGTACTGCTGCGTCGCCCGGGCGGGACCGCGAAAGTTCCTGGCCGACGTGGTCGAGCAGATCGCCGAAGTGGCCCTGTCTCCACCGAAGGAATTGATCGGCATGAGCGTCTGGTCGCTGTCGAAGCTGCGGGCGTATCTGGTGGAGAAGCGGGTCCTTCCGTCGATCTCGCTGGAGTGGCTGCGGCAGCTTTTGCGAAGCCGTCGCATCCGCTGGCGGCACACCCAGACGTGGAAAGCGTCGTCGGACCCCGAATTCTGGCCGAAATACCGGCGGATTCGACGGCTGTACGCCGCGCGTCCCTCGGGCGGCGTCCGCCTGTCCCTCGATGAGTTCGGCCCGCTGAATCTTCAGCCGCGTCACGGGCGGCACTGGGCGCGCATCAAGCATGTGGACCGGCTTCGGGCGACGTACCGCCGTACGGGCGGCGTGCGGCACTTCTTCGGCGTGTATGATCTGGAGCGGAACACGTTACGGGGCCGATTCGAGAAACGCAAGAATGCGATAAAGTTCCTGTCGTTCCTGAAGTGGGTGCGGGGGCAATACTCGGTGGGACTGACGCTGCACCTGGTTCTGGACAATGCGACGTATCATCAGACCGCCGAAGTGCTGGAATATGCCGGCTGTCATCGCATCGTCTTCTACTGGACGCCGACGAGCGCCTCGTGGCTGAACCGGATCGAGTGCCACTTCACCGCGATGAGGAAGTTCGCCCTCGACCACACCGACTACCGATCGCACGACGAACAGCAGGCCGCCATCAAAAGCTACCTCCGCTGGCGAAACCGCCGCCGCGCCATCGGCATGAAAGGAATTCACCCCAAACTCACAGGACTCAGACATGCCGCATGAAAACGCGAAACTCATCAAGTGGAAACGGCACTAG
>CAZSVR010000147.1:0-3019 GCA_964610295.1 uncultured Anaerolineaceae bacterium | reverse complement strand
TTGCTCGAACTCATGGATAAGAAGCCGGGCCAAACCCCCAAGCCCGAACCGGGGCCGTAAGAGCAAGCTGACAATTCATGCTGACGCGCAATGGGTGGGGAAAACACCAATCGAAGGGTTGCTCCCCTGAATTCTTGGCACTTTCTGCCGATGAAAGCGCAATCGCCGCCGATAGCATTGCCCTGTTTTCGGCGTTAACCTTGAGCAGGCGGTTATTACTACCCCGATGCTATTTCAAGAAATGATGAGTAGCATCCTCTAGCCGATAGCCTAAAATGCAAACGTTGCCCTAGGCGGACTACGAACATGCTAACCCGTGTTGAAATCGCCAACTATCGCTGCTTCAAGTTTTACCGGATGGAGGGCCTGGCGCAAGTCAATCTTCTCGTCGGGAAAAACAACAGCGGCAAAACGGCGCTTGCCGAAGCGATTCACTTGGTCACCGCAGGTGGTGATCCGTTAGTACTTACTGAGTCGGCGCAGCGCCGTGGAGAGGTGGCTGCGTTCGATGATTCTGGGCGTCTTACGAG
This sequence comes from uncultured Anaerolineaceae bacterium, assembly GCA_964610295.1. Lineage (GTDB taxonomy): Bacteria > Chloroflexota > Anaerolineae > Anaerolineales > Villigracilaceae > Villigracilis. The sequence continues at coordinate 2,489 of CAZSVR010000147.1, read as the reverse complement.
CGATCTAACGCACTTTTTTCACGGACACGAGTTGTCTGCGTCATCCTCTTTCTCGATTAAATCGGACAATGGTTTTCCACCACTGACTGTCCGGCTCGTACCCCTTTCAGAAGATCCGGCCTTATTTTCCGAGAGCGACGAGGAACTTGAGGCGCGGCCCGCGTTTGGCGTGCTTATTGAAGGGGCTGTGGGATTCGGCGGTACGGCGCGGGATTTAGGCCTTTCCGAGCGGGGCGGCTTGATCTTCAATCCTCGGGCGCGCTTAAGACAAGCGACGATGGTTTCGAATCAATCGGTGCATCCGACGCTTTTCGTGTCTACGGACACACTTGCGCCCCGCCGCTTGTCGCAGCTTTGGCGCCAGGCAGTACTAGATTCAATCCAGCACGATGTAATTGCTGCGATGCAACTCATCGAGGGATCGATCCAGCAAGTCCTTTATCTTCCGCCAGATGGTGGGTCGAGGACGTTGGGCTCGCCGCGCGACTGGTATGTTCAGACCCAAGAATTTGCGCGACCCGTGCCCTTGGGCAGCTTTGGTGATGGAGTCCGTCGGTTAATGACATTGGCCCTTGCACTCGCAAGGGTTGGCGACGGAACTTTGATCGTCGATGAAATCGACACGGGCCTCCACTACACCGTAATGGAGGACATGTGGAAACTCGTCGTTAAGAAGGCTGTCACGTCGAACGTCCAGGTTGTCGCGACGACTCACAGTTGGGATTGCATCGAAGGTCTCTCACAACTTTGCAAACACGAGCCAGCTTTGATGTCCAATGTCGCGATCCACAAGGTCGACCGCGCAATCCCGCACAGCGTGGCGTTTCGGGGCGAATCCATCGTGCGGATGATCAAGTCTGACATCGATCCACGTTAATGGCCCTCATCGAACCTATCCCTACCCTGTACGTCGAAGGAAAAGACGACATTAGCGTAGTCAACGCTCTTTTGCGCCGCCATGGACTTGACACCAACCGGGGTGACCAATACCTGAAAATTCAAGATCAAGACAACGTCGAAACACTCCTCGCGAACATGCCTGAGGCCATTAAGGCCGCTTCAGATAAGCGAGTTGGGTTCGTCGTCGATATCGACATCGAGATAATGAATCGCTGGCAGGCAGTTCGAAACCGCCTAAACGAAATCAATATCACAACGCCAGAAGCATGCCCAACGACAGGTTTTTTCGGGAGACTGCCGGATTACTTGCATGATTTCGGTGTCTGGCTCATGCCAGACTGCAAGACGGATGGTCAGATTCTAGAGCACCTAATCCAAACACTGGTGCCGGCAGACGACCCACTTTGGCCACACGCTCAGTCGAGTACGGCCGTTGCTGCAAATCTCGTGGCCGAGGCCAACGCCAAGTCCAAGCCTGGTGATCGCAAATGGAAACGGTTCGCCGATAAGGTGCGAATCAAAGCCGAAGTGCATGCGTGGCTCGCGTGGCAACGCGTGCCAGGAGCTTCGCTTGGGGCGGCGATCAATGACCACATCCTCGGCCACAACTCGCCAGAAGCATTGGCATTTCTCCGCTGGCTCAAGACCCTATTCAATCTAAATGCTCTGACAACTCTTTGATTCTGCCGCTACACGCGTAACTCAGCGAGGAGCGAGAGGGGGACGTTCGATTTTTCTGCGTCCTCCATCACATCGCCGGAGACTTCAGACGTCGAATCCATCAATCGATGTCTTCCCATTCTCCGCGATCCCCGCGCCGCAGTTCACCCGCCGTGGCGGGCGTGAGACCATTCCCTGTCACAAGCTCCAGGCCGCCCATCTCCAAATCCCCGCTCCCTAATCCCTATTCCCTGCGCCCTTTTTAGGCTGTGCGCCGAGCAAGGCTAATGAGTGATAAGGGGAGGAAAGGCCGCTGACGCCTTCCAGCTTGTGGCTTACGGCCAAAGGCTCACGGCTCGGCCCCCGTCGAAGACCTCGCCGTGGCGGGAAGAGTCCGCGCGCAGAATGAACGCGAGGTAAAATTCAAGTTGTTCAACCAATTTCAAGGTAAAAATCCTTCGCCACGCCGATGTCCAACGCGAAAATGGAAAGACAGGTAATCCATGCCGCTCGCCTCGTCGAGTCGCCGTGGCGACCTGTAACGAATCAAAAGACAAATTACCATAATTCGTCTTCGCTCAAGCCCCAGGCCTCAGGCCCCAAACCTTCGGTTGTTCCGGCTTGTTCAGCTTTTTTCAGGGTACCGGCCCTTGTTCAGCCCCTCGGCTCCTGTTTCGACGTTCCGACTATTCGACGTTTCGGCGTTTGCAGACACCTGTTCAAGCCTGTTCAGCCTTGTTCAACTAAACAAAAAAACGAATTGGAGGGCCCTATGAGATTCTGATTCTGAAAAAAAACTGCGGACCAATTTGACTTTTACGGTTTAGGGCTCTTTGCGGCTCTTGAGCCTCCTTGAGGGGGGGTAACCCAAAACGGGTCCTTCCGGGATTATCGTGGGCATAAATCGAGTCCGCCCGAGAAGAAGTAGA
>CAZSVR010000146.1:0-3041 GCA_964610295.1 uncultured Anaerolineaceae bacterium | reverse complement strand
GGAGCGATTCGCTCAGGATCAGGTACTCGAACCGCTCCGGCTGCGAAAGCTCTTCGCAGCGAATGCCCGACATCTGCTCGCACCACGCCCGCGCCGCGCGGGCTTTCAGAGCCGTGAGAGTCGTTTCGATATCGCGGTCCGCTTTGGTTTCCAAAAGGTATACGGACTCGGCCGTGCGGAGCAGGAAATCCACTTCGTAGCTTCGGGCGATGCCGGTCTCGTCGCGGTAGTCGATGCGCAGCTCGTGGCGACGTTGGAGCTTGCACCATGCCAGGACTTCGCCCGACGTGTCCAGGAGCCGCTGCATGACCTCGCGTTCAAATCCGCCGCCGCGGACCGGATACCCGGCCAGCGGATAGATGCACTTTTTCGTCTGGATACAGGCATTCTCCCGGACGTGAATCCGGTCCAGGTCGGACAGCCGTCGCCAACGGCCGCGAGGCACTTCGTAGCGCGGCTGGGCGATCAGATCGGCGACGGCCTTGCGAATCGTTTCGACGACGTGGTTCTCAACATCCGGCCATGCGAGGAGCTTCACGTCATCGGCGCTCGCCGTGTCCAGCGGATCGGGGAAGAGCCTCGTCGTCGCGTATTCGTCCACGAGGAACGCGATCGCCGCGAGCTGCCCCGTGAGAACGTGTGTCTTACCTTGCTGCGCGATCTTCTGGGATACCGTCCGTAGAAACTCCTGGTAATCCCAAAAACGCATCTTCATTTCCCACGAGGTGCGCGTGTCGGTTTCCAGGTGCCGGTCGGTAATCGTCATCGTATTTACGATGGTGCGAAGCTGCGCCATGTTCGCCCGGTAGCGGGGTAGCTCGGCGACGTTGACTTTCGACAGGTCGGGCGCGGCCCCCTGGTCATAGACGGCGACCGGCCAAGCGATATCGCGCTCGGGGATTCGCTCGGGCGCGGCTTCGACGGTCATAAGATCGCCCGTGGACGGCGTGTCGGACGTATCGCCCGCGCCGATCAGATAGCCTTGTTTGCGCAGGTCGTCATAAAACGTGCGGAAGCGGGGGTGTTCGACGATGTAGAGAAAATCGAGACTGCTCAGCGGCTTGTCGCGTTTTTGGAGTGCGTCGAACGCTTGCTGCTTCACGTCCTGGATCGTGCCGCTGTATCGAGGATCGTGAGGCGGGAACATCAGGCGAATGCCACGACCGACGATTTGCTCCAGGAGGAGGTCCGCTTCGGTCGCGCGCAAGACGACAATCACACAGATATTCGTCTTGTCGAATCCCTCGCGGAGCTTGAGGACGGAGACGACGATCTTGAGTGGGTGCGTATCGTCGTCGATTCCCAAGAGCTTGCCCTGTGCGTCCTTTTGCTCGGCGTCAGTAAGGTCGGAGTGATAGCAGAGGACGCCGCCTTCGTCGTAAAGTTTCCCATCGTCATCGGTTTGGGTGTAGAAATGTTCGGCGACGAGATTCGCCACGGAAATATCCTCGCAAAGGATCATCATCACAGGCTTGCGGTTAAGGCCCGATTTCCAGAAATCGTCAGCGAGCTGGTGCAGCTTTTGGCGTCCGATTTCGAGCATGAGGACTTGGTCGGAAGAGAGCTTGAGCGCTTCGCCGCGCTTTCCCGCTTCCTTGTCGCGGACGGCCCGGAAGTCGAGTTCGTCATGCAAGGCGCCGGTCGGAGCGCGCCGCTCTTCCAGGAAAAGCTGTTTTACGAGCCGATCATTCAGGGCCGAGCGCAGGTCGTAGTCATAAACGATATGCGGGAAATACTCGCGGTTGACGCCGCTACCGAAAAAGGGCGTTGCGGAAAAGTCGATTTGCAGGAACGCGCCGCGCGCGTCGCCGTGCCGGTCGCGCATCCGATCATCCAGAACGTGCATGAAGCGCCGCCAGACCAGCTCTTCGCCCTTGGAAGATTGGTTGCCGTGGACGTGGTGAGCCTCGTCATTCAGGATTACAAGGTCGGGATACTCTGACAGATAATCGGCGATGATTTCGCCCTGCCGCTCTTCGCGCGATTCTATTCCAATTTGCTCTGCGAGACTCGGATCGTCCTTCTCCATGCGAAACTGTTGCCAGTTTAGTACGGCGACAAAGGGACCGTCCGGCGCGCTCGTATTCGCGCGGATGTCGCGTGGCTCGATCACTTCGTTCAAGAGATTGAAACGCCCGCGCCAGTGCGCATCGTCCGGCATCAGGAGCGGACGGCGATAGTCGCTCTTGTCAAGCAGGCGGTTGCCGGTCATCGCGTCGCGCGGGCCTTTGAATGAATCGAGGATTCGGTCCAGCACTTCCCGGCCGGGCGTCACGACGAGAAAGCGGCTCGAATAGGGCGAGCCCGTTTCCTCGTTAATGGCGTTGAAGTATTGCCAGACGATCAGCGCCGCCAGCACCCACGTCTTGCCGGAGCCGGTCGCCATCTTGAGGCAGTATTTCATAAACGAGACGCGCGCGACTTCGTCGGCGACGGACTTGGAGAGCTTGAGTCGGCTGGGATCAAACTCCTCGTAGAGTTGGCGCAGCGTGCGGATGCCCCGGACTTCGTGGAGGTAGATGATCGTTTCAATCGCGGTCCGTTGGCAATCGTGGAAACGGTCGCCGGTATCCTCGTCGCGGTCGAACCAGTGCGAAAGAAGCTGGCGGGTCGTCTCGGATGGGAAGGGGTGATAGCCCTGGTTGCGCCAGCCTGTCACCGTGTCGGTAATTGGCGGGGGAAGGGCGAGGGCTGGCAGCTTTGACGGCCGATGGCGAGCCATGCTGGACTCCGTGCCGAGGGCCGTCAGAAGTTGACCCCCTGTGCCACGTGGGTGGATCAGTGTATCAGAGAACGGCGCTGCGCCGACCCATGCGGAGAGCATATCGTCCGGAGCGCAAAAAAACAGGCAGCCATGAAGGCTGCCCAACCGGCACGAGGCCGGGGAGACGTCTTAAGTTAGCTTATGGCTTTCGGCTCACCGGTTCCACTGCAGCGCCTCGGCGAGCGGCTTCTTCACCAGGTCGGGCACCATCGCATCGGCGGAGGGATAGCCCACGGGGATCAGGAGATAGGGCTTCTCATTTTCCGGCCGGCGGCAG
>CAZSVR010000145.1:0-3065 GCA_964610295.1 uncultured Anaerolineaceae bacterium | reverse complement strand
CTGGTTTCTGAGGCTTGTTTATTTGCTTCTTCTTTTTGCTCATGATAGATTAGCCAAGTCTAACACAATTTAAACCTTTCCTTTTTTACCACTCGTCAATGATAATAATTCAATTATGAGAAGAATTCGCCTTCCGGGATGGTGTGGGTTTTGCTCGTTTAAATACACTTCTGGGTGCCTTTTTAAAGCTTAAAAAGTCAGCTTAATCCAGCTTCGATCAGAACCTGCTTTTTCTTGAGGAATACGTCCTCGCTGACATCTCCAGAAATGAACTTTTCCGCAAGCTGCGCCAACGCACTTTTCTCAGCCTTTTCTTTTCTTGGCTTTTGTTGCAGCGTTGGATTGACCTCTACGGCTTTTCTTTTGCCTTGCTCGAATGAACGTCGGAAGGCGCGCATCATAGTTCCCGTTGCCATGTGACCGTACACGCCGACGGTTGTTTTCATGTCTGCATGGCCTGCTGCGCGGGCAACGAAAGCTGGCGAAACCTCATGCTCAAGGTGGTACGTGCAAAAGGTGTGCCTGAAGGTATGGAAGGTAAAGTTCTTTCTTCTGCCCGGCAGTGCAGCATAGCGCTCGTCGACACGCTGGAGGCTGGCTTCGCGGACTATTTTACTAAAACCGTCTGATATCGCCTTGGTTGAGATGTGGGGCGTGTGCAGGGTTGCCATGCTGTGGCTGCCGCCTCCAGGAAATAGGTATTCTGTGGCTCCTGAGTACTTGATCCATTTCTCGATTATGGCTTGGCCTTCGCGCAGAAATGGGGCAATGCGGTCTTTTGAGCGTTTGCTTTGCACGATCTTGATGACCTCGCCTTCGAAATCAAAGTCCTCAATTTTAAGCTTGATCACGTCACCGATGCGCAATCCAGACCAGAATCCCAAGAAGCTTGCGACTGCAGTGCGCGGGTCTTTGAGGGTGCGAAAGTAGGTGAGCAGTTGTTCTTTGGTAAACCGGTTGGGGATCCGTATGCCTTGAATCGTTCTCGAAACAATTTTGCCCTTGTCTAAGTAGCCTTCCCGGATAGCCCGGCGCAGGAATTTCTGAAAGTCCTTGAAATATGCTGGCCTAAGATGGCCTTTGTAAATGAGGATTTCATAGAGTTCGTGCGCTGAATAATGGTTTTCCTGGAGAACTTTAGCGATCTCCTCCAATAATTGCGCATAGCTGTTGTAGACGGCGCTTGCGAGTTTTGAGCGCTGGTCAGTCTTTGGCTCGGTTACAAACATTGCGGTTTGCATCAGAAAACACCTCCTTTGAAAATATCATTTTTGAGAACCTGCATAGGATGAACAAAAATATCGTCAGGCGCAATCTCGCCCTGCTGCGCTTTCCTGACGAGCTCGGGATGATGCTTGAGCAAATAAAACCATTTCAGCGGAGTAATCGGACGGAGCTTTATCTTTACCAGAACCTGCTGTATTTTGCGATCAGTATCTCTTAGGTGAAAGCGTGTTCTCCGTTTATAATACCGGTGCAGATAGTATTCCTGTTCGCAAATGCGTCGTAAGCTTAGCCGCAATTCGTCGTCATTAATCAGGATACCCTCTTTTGCCAGGACACCTTTGAAAACCTCGACCCGAACCATGATTTGATACAATCTTTTCGAGGCAAGGCGATACTCGTAATTATTTTCCAAGCTCTTGCGGACTTCATCGCTTATACAACATTCGCAAATATTTCCAGTAGTCAGTCCTTTGCATTCATTTTTCTCAAGAAGCAAAGGATTTTTTCTCACAGTAGTATAATACCAAGCCAAAACTGTGGATGGGGAGAGGGCTAATTCCCGCATTAAGACGTCAAATCGCTTATCATCCTCTGTAAAATGAAATACTTCTTCGTATTTCTTACGTAAAGTTTGGAAAGTTAAGCGTGTCAGAACCCGATAAATCCGCGCCTCGCACAATACGCCGAGACGCTCGCCGGCCAGCGTGGTGAACAATTGGCGTTTTTCCAAATTGTCCATTTTATGAAACTTGGCAAACTGGTACAAAAGCTGCGTGTCCATCCTAAATCATCTCGATCAGCTTGATGATGTCCTGGATGATTTTCTGGCCGAGTTTGTCCTGTTCTGGGTCGGACTTTTGGCGGACGCTGCGATAACGTCGCAGCATTTCGTTCTGAGAAATGCGATCCTGCTGTCCGCTTTCGATGACCTCTTTTGGCGCCCGGAGCAAGAAAAACCATCTGTAGGCGGTTTTGGGGCTAACCTCATTTGCCTTCAAAAGTTGGTCCAAAATCAGCTCCTGCTGCGTAAACTTCAGAATGCCATATTTCTTGAATTCTGCAGTGCCCTTGCGCCGCAACCGGCTGATCATCCTGCGCAACGTGGCAATGTCAGAAACGCCAATAGCGTCGGTGGCAAGCTGTTTGAGCCATTCAATTTTCTCAAACACATTCATGTTATGCCGAAGATATCTTTTCATTTCCATACCTCCAGCAGAAGCTAGCGTACTACTTAAGCCGTAACGGACTTTCGTAGAACATTAGAAAGCGAATCAAGAACCACTGTGAGCCCAAAGTAGAGTCGGGCCATACACTCAAACCCACAAGCACCGCTTTATAAAGTTTTCTTATTCTCAAGACTCTTCGATACTTGTACTATTCTTCTATCACTGATCTAAGACGTTTATAACGCTGGTAATCAGTAGACAGGTATGAGGTGTTTAATATGACAACAATGATGAAAACAATATTGGTAGTTTTCGTAATGGCGCTGATAGGAGCATCAGCACTGTTAGTAGGTGCAATAAGTCAGCAGCATGCAATCAGCGAGGAAGAAGCAAAAGCAATAGCACAGCAAGCTGTTGAAGGAGAAGTTACTGAAGTAGAAGTTGAGAGCGACTCAGAAGTATATGAAGTGGAAGTAAATAAAGATGGAGCAGCGCAAGAAGTTACAATCAGCGCTCAAACAGGAGAAGTGCTCCACGTCGAAGAAGACGATGGCGGCAATGAGGCTCCAGACGTCCCAATAACTGGAAGCGCACTTGAACGAGCAAGCGCAGCCGCGTTAGCGTATATCGGCGAAGGCAGAGTAACTGACTCTGAAATTGGGGACGAAGAAG
>CAZSVR010000144.1:0-3075 GCA_964610295.1 uncultured Anaerolineaceae bacterium | reverse complement strand
AACATGCCGCGCAAACGTTTAATGCAGGCCTCGCCCTCGTCTTCGTAGTAATGGACAATGCATTCGGTATCAGATTTGGTGCTGAGGTGGTGGCCGCGGCGCTGGAGTTCGGCGCGCATTTCTGGATAGTTGTAGCACTCACCGTTAAAGATGATCCAAATCGATTTGTCTTCATTAGTAATCGGTTGATCGCCGCCACTCACGTCAATGATGGAAAGACGGCGCATGGCGAGTCCCACGCCCGCGGCCACGTGAAAGCCATCGCTATCGGGGCCGCGATGCGCAATCGCCGCGTTCATCTTTTCAAGCACAGCGCGCTCGGGTCTTCGATGATCGGAATGGGAAAGTCCACAAATGCCACACATGAGTTTTGTCCATTATTTTCCACGGTGGTTGAGTAGGCGGCTTTCGTCCGCCGTATCGAAACCACATATTTAAACCATGTTGGCGAATTGGTGGTCTCGACACCTGCACTTGCGTGCGGTGCAAGTGTACGGCCCTCGGTCTCGATATGGGCGAGAACTACACTCGCCCTACTCGACCAGCGGGCTTACTCGACCACCGATCTTTTCGAGATATTCGGAATATTGGCGGGCAACCATTTCCCACGAATATTCCTGTTCGACTCTTTTGCGAGAGGCCAGTCCCATTTGCTCCCGCATCTTCGCCTTGGCCAAAAGCCTGTTGAGGCCATCACGAAGCGATTCCACATTCTCGGCATCGACCAAAACACCCGTTATATCATCCACCACCAATTCCTCGTTGCCGGCGATCCGCGTCGCGATGACAGGCAATCCACCCGCCATGGCTTCGAGTACGGCATTCGGCATGCCCTCATGCCGGGAGGGGAACAGGAATAGATTCGACTGATAATACCACTTTGCCAATTCTGCACGGGATTGCCAGCCCAGGAAGTGCACACGTTCAGCAATGCCCAGTTCGTGGGCCAGTGCTTGCAGGGTTTCCAATTGCGGGCCATCGCCCGCAATATACCATTCCCAATCAAGGCCGCTAAGACCAGCCAGCGCACGCAAGCCAAGATCGATCCCCTTTTGATAAACGACACGTCCAACCGATAGCAGGCGCGGCGGACTCCACACGCGAGGCCCGGGATCAAAGAGCAGCACGTCCACACCATTCGGGATGATGGGAATTTTGACGGTTGGATCAAAAGCACGGGCCAGTTCATACAGTCCATTACTGTTGGCGATCACGGCTGAAGCGCCATGCCAGATCACGCGCAGAAATGGGCCGATGATCTTATGAAAAACCTTGAAATCATACGGTCGAAAGCCGGGCACATCACCGCCGCGCAAGGAAACGATGTATGGAATTCTGTAAAGTTTTTTAATAATCCAAGCGACAGCGCCTGAGGGCATTCCGAAAAAAGCCAGGGTAACATTAGGATGGGTTTGGCGTACCAGCGTGAGAGACTTAATGGAAGCAGATGCGATGAACGAAAGCTGCTCCAATGCGCCGGAACGGTCCTGTCTGCGGCGCAGGGCGAAGATGCGATGAATAGTCACACCCTCGCGAGTTTCCAAAAAAGGAAGGTCGTTGTAGTGCGCGGTCAAAACATTAACTTCGTGCCCAAGCGATACAAGACAACGGGAAATATTCGCACAGGCGTTGCCTGCCCCACCCCCGATCGGTGGATATTCGCTATTAATTACCAGAATACGCATAAGCGGTTATTTGCGGGTCGAGTGTAACTTGGAATTAAGATTGAGCATTTCACGTACCGTATAAGTAGGCTTCGACTGAGACTCATGGTATGTCCGTACCAACAGCTCGGCGATGAGACCCATCAAAACAGATTGAAAACCAAGAATGAAGAACATAACACTGGTTTGAAAAAACGGCGAACCCAGCACGCTTACATAGAAAAAAATCCTGCGAACTAACAAGTAGGTCATCATCATGGCACTAGCCAGTATCAGCAGCAGGCCGGTACCGCCAAACAGGTAAATTGGCTTGGAACCATAACTGATCAGGAATTTAACCGTGAAGAGATCAAGAATGACTTTTACGGTTCGTTCCATCCCGTATTTGGTTTTTCCGAATTTACGCGGATGGTGGTGAACGGGAATTTCTGTGATACGCGCTCCGACAGAACTGGCGTAAACCGGAATAAAACGATGCATTTCACCGTACAACCGAAAACCCTCCAGGGACCCGCGCCGGTACGCCTTCAGCGTGCAGCCATAATCATGCAAATATACTCCTGTAACGCGCGAAATGATCCAATTCGCGATCGCGGATGGCAGGTTACGCGTAAGGGCATTATCCCGGCGATTCTTGCGCCAGCCGCTCACGAGATCGTAGCCCTCATCAAGTTTTGCGAGCAGTAGGGGTATGTCAAACGGATCGTTCTGGAGATCAGCATCGAGCAGAACGATAATATCCCCTTGAGCATAGTCAATGCCCGCAGCTATCGCGGCGGTCTGCCCAAAATTTCGGCGGAACGAAACAGCCCGTACATGGCGGGGGTCTTTCTTGGCCTGTGCCCTTAAAATGGACAGGGTATTATCCTTGCTGCCGTCATCCACCAGGATGATCTCCCATTTCAATTTCAAAGGCTTCATGGCCTGATAAATCGCGTCAAACAACAACGGAAGATTATCCTGCTCGTTATACACCGGAGTGACAAGGGATAGGTCCATTATTTCCTTCGAAAGATACGCAATCTGGTTTCTGCCTGGCAGGAAGTACCTGCAGCCGTACGCCCATATTCATCAAATAGATCGGGCGTGAGGAAATCCTGCCAGCCGGGATATCGGCTTTCTTCGATGATAAAAAAATCGGCGGTCGCTCTCCATTCGGCATCCATCTCCTGATTCCACAATCCGAATTTATACAACTCGGCCGCGTCGCCGCCTGCATAAAAGGCATATCCGTCATTGATCTGTGCCGGGAATATTTCGGCATGCGGCAGGTACAATAACGGCGCAGCCGAGAGGCCGCCATTCCAATAGACGAGGCTTCCGTCAGGAATAATGCTGCGCAGGTACCCGCCGATCTGTTCGTTTGCCTTGATAACATCTGTATCACAATCGCGATTGCCGAAGCTTCCAT
>CAZSVR010000143.1:2960-3095 GCA_964610295.1 uncultured Anaerolineaceae bacterium | reverse complement strand
TGCTCAGGTCTGCACTCAATAATGTGTCAGTGTCTGTGGAGCTATTGTTCCCAGGTGTCGGGTCGGTCGTCCCTGATGGAGTTGCCACCGTCGCAGTGTTGGTCACACTGCCGCTCAAGGCCGTCACATCCGCTG
>CAZSVR010000143.1:1465-2860 GCA_964610295.1 uncultured Anaerolineaceae bacterium | reverse complement strand
TATTGCCCGGCGTCGGATCGGTGGTGCCCGCAGGCGTTGCCACCGTCGCAGTGTTGGTCACACTGCCGCTCAAGGCCGTCACATCCGCTGTGATCGTGATCTCATAGAATTGTCCACTGGCTAGCGCGGGTAATGCAAACGTCCCGCCTTCCAGTTGTGCAACCGTCGGTGCCGTTACGCATTGGCCCGGGGTTCCTGAACAGGCCACACCCGTCTTGGATAAGCCCGCCGCAGCCGGATCGCTCAGGATCGCACCCGTCACACTACTCGGTCCGTTATTGGTCACGCGCACCGTGTAGGTCGTGCTGCCGCCCGCACTCACGCTCGTCACACCGTCCGTCTTCGTGATCGATAGATCGGCTTGTGGGTTCACCGTGTCCGTGTCACTGGCGCTGTTATTGCCCGGCGTCGGATCGGTGGTGCCCGCAGGCGTTGCCACCGTCGCAGTGTTCACCAGGTCGCCAGTCGGGCTCGCTACGATGTTCGCCGTCACGGTGTACACGATGCTTCCGCCCACCGGCAGATTCACGCTGTCACTGAAGTCCGCAGTTCCACTGGCTGCCGCTGTACAACCCGTCGCTCCGCCATTCTCGCTCGTACACGCCCAGGCCCAGTTCAGGATGTTCGCAGGTTTCGTATCTGCCACGCTTGCGCCGGTCACAGTCACGCCGCTCACGTTCGTCACGGTCACGGTGTAGGTCACACTGCCGCCTGCCGAATAGCTCGTCACTCCATCGTCTTTTGTGATCGATAGATCGGCAGACGACGAAGAATTTGTATACGTACAAGTGATCGTATTCCCTGAATCCGCTGCGACAATTGGGAGTGACCCACTTGTATTGCCAGCCGTGTATGTCAGGGTTCCGTTGTTATTCGAACAAGCCAGGTTTGGCGCATAAGTTCCTGCATTACCCACACCCAACAACTCTGAAATCGTTGCTGTTTCACCGGCATATGCCGTCACCCCTGCACCGCTGTCTGTTTCATTGACAGCATTCGCTGTTGAATTCAAACCGGCATTGTTGGTTAGCCCGGACGTACTTAACGCAGAAGTATCATTTACAACCGCATTGGACCAGGTCTTCTGTAACACCAAGGTGGCGCTCTTACGTGTGTTTGTATAGGTACAAACAATACTCCCATCCGCTGCATTAACCGTTAATCCATCCGAAAGATCGGTATCCACCGCACCGCTGCACGAGATGGCTGAGGTGTAATTTGCAGCCAGACCCGTTGTAAACGTCTCAGAAAAAGTGACCAGATCTCCAACATTTACAGAAATGGCAGTCGAGCTGGTGTCGATCTCGGTTGGAGTATTTGCAGTGGATGCCAGGGTACCTATGGTGATGGCGCTTCTGATCGTCTTCTCGCTGTTTTTCTGGCACGTCCTTGGCG
>CAZSVR010000143.1:0-1455 GCA_964610295.1 uncultured Anaerolineaceae bacterium | reverse complement strand
GTAATGGTACGAGTGACAGTCACATCTTCATCAGTTTCAGGATCAGTAGTCGGGGATGTGGGAGTGCCAGGGTCATTCGCGACAAGACCATCATCATCAATTGTGCCTGTTTGGGTTGTAAAGGCGGCAACTGTATTATCGTAGGTCCCAAGGGTTGCGCTGCTCAATTGCAAGTTGATCGTGATCGTTGCCGTAGCGCTCACGGCCAGAGTGCCTGTACCTGCAAGCAGGTTTGCGTCACTGTCGCCATTAAAACCACCATTAACCGTATAGCCCGGCGCAGATACAGATGTAACAGAATAGCCCTTGCCGGCGGTCGCCCCATTGAAGTCAGGCAGGGCATCCGTAACCTGGAAATTCGTCAGAGCCACTCCACCTGTATTCACGACAACTATGCCATAGGTAACAATTCCGCTCGGTGTGACACTCGGAGAAGAAGTATCTTTATCAATGGTCATTGCCGCGAGATAAACAGTTTCAGTATCTGTATTCGAAGTGACTCCGCTCACCGTGGCGAAAGCAGCATTCGTGACAGAACCAAATGTCACATCCGCGGGGAGAACCGTATAGGTCGCCGTACAGGTGATCGACTCACCTGCATCCAGATAGTTATCCAGATCCCCAACCGTGCTGACAGCCGGACAACTTTCATCGGTCGCCTTGTCATCCGAGACTGTGACCGGCCCGAGCAATGGAGCGGATCCACTGTTCGTGACCACAAAACTATAAATCAAAACATTTCCAGCCGCGGTAAAGTAAGTTTGAGTAACACTCTTAGTGATCAGCAACGACGGATTGGCGTAAGTGGCAGTTGAAGTATCGGTAACGGTGGTGACATTGGTTCCAGAGGCAGTTGCTGTATTGGAATAGGAACCAGCGGTCGCGTTGGTAGTGATGGGACCAAGAGTACAAACAGCGATATGCTGGTTGTTGCCGGACGCGGCGACTGGCAAGGTAAACGGCGCGGTCAGCGCCCCGCCATCGCCATCGGCCCACGAACAACTGGCTATATTAAGATACGGCGCAGGATCGGTGACATTTACTGAACTGAGCGCGACATCTCCGGTATTCTCAACTGTAAACTTGTAATAAACACTGCTGCTCGTTCCAGTCGATAAGAAGGAAGCCCAGGCCGTTAAAGGCCCATTGCTGGAGGCGACCTGTTTTAAGAGTGAAATTAGGGGCGAGGCATCCTTCACTAACAGAGTCGCTGTGGCGGTGTTGCCTGTGCCGCCGTTTGTAGAAGAGACGCTGCCAGTGGTGTTGGTCTTAGTGCCCGCTGTTGCGCCTGTCACTATGACACTAAACGTACAACTGCCGTTAGCGGCGATCGAACCACCCGTTAGCGCAATCACCCCGGTCCCGGCCGTGGTGGTCAATGTGCCGCCGCATTGCGAAGTCGAAGAGGTAGCAACTGTTACACCGGTCGGCAACGTGTCGATGAGGGCCCCCCCG
>CAZSVR010000142.1:0-3105 GCA_964610295.1 uncultured Anaerolineaceae bacterium | reverse complement strand
GGGTCCTCGCCGGCGAGCTCGGGGTGACAGGCGATGCACTTGGAGTCGGGGACGTTGTGGTCAGCGCACCAGTCCTCCTTCTCACCGGTGGCGGCCTTCGCCCCGAGGAGTTCGGCGAACTTCGGCGCCTTCCAGCCCGTGTGATGGCCCCACCAGGCGACTCCGACGAACGCGGCGAGAACGAGGACCGTGGGGCCGTGGCGCCTCGCCCAGCCGGGGCTCCCTGCGCCTTCGTCGTTCGGCATCTGCGCCTCCTTTCGCGAGGGCCCTCGTGCAAGAGGCCCGCGCACGCCGCCTCGTTCACCTGCCGGGGATGGCCCCGGACGGCGACACGCCGAGAGCCGCCTCGTACTCGACGACGCTCGTCTGGTACCGGGCCAGGGACTCAAGATACGTCTGCCGGGCCCGAAGACCCCGCTGGAGGGCGGTGACCCAGTCGAGGACGCCCAGCTCTCCCGCCTTCACCGCACCGTCGAAGAGCGACCGGTTCCGCTCGACGAGCGGAAGGACCTCCTTCTCCTGCGCCTCCACCTCGAGCCGGGCGCGGCGCACCTGGGCCCGAGCCTCGACGGCCGCGGCCCGCAGCCGATGGAGCGCGGCGACGTAGACGGCCCGCGCCCTCTCCCTCGCGCTCCGCCTTTCGGCGATCTCGCCCTGGTTGCGGTCGAACAGCGGAAACTCGAGCCCGAGCGCCAGGCCGAGGAACGCGTCCCCGCTCGGCTCCCGGCCGTAGGACGGGCCGAGCCGGAGGGCCGGGAACCGGCGGAGGATCGCCAGATGCAGCTCGCCTTCCGCCATGGCGTAGGCCTTCTCGATCGCCCGGAGGTCCAGGCGCCCCTGGACGAGCCGGGCCCCGAGCGCGTCGTCCGGGAGATCCTCGACGTCCGTCACGGTGAACGGTTTCCCCGAGTCGGAGAGGCGCAGGGGGTAGGCGGGCGGCAGCCCGAGGAGGCGGTTCAGCTCCCTCCGGGCCGACTCGAGGTCCGTCTCCGCCCGGCGGCGGTCCCGTCGCACCTCGGCCACGTCCAGCTCCGCCATGGAGACGTCGAGCTCCGTCCCCTCGCCGACCTCCCGCTTGCGCCGGACGATGGCAAGGCCCCGTTCGCGCAGCACCGCCTCCTGGTCCAGGAGGGCCAGCGCCAGCTCGCCGGCCAGGACGGCCACGCGCTGTGACCGTGCCCGCGCCGTGATCTCCCACTCCTCCGAGGCGATCTCCGCCAGGACCTCCTCGACGCGGGCGCCGGCGACCGAAATCCGGAGAGATCGCTCGCCCGGTCGCAGGAGCTCGGACAGGAGATCCAGGTCCACGGCGGTCCCGGGGGTCGAGCCCGTCCCCGGGCGCGCCGAGACCTCGATCTCGGGGTTCGGCCAGAGTCCCGCGGTGATGAGGAGCGCCCGCGCCTCGCCGGCCTCCAGCCTCCGGGCCCGCAGGTCGGGGTTGAGGGTGAGGGCCACCGCGACGAGCTCCGACTCGTCGAGACCGTCGGCCGCATCGAAGTCCGTCCCCGGGATCGCGGCCCCCTCGCCGGCCCGGACGTGCTCGACCTGGAATGCGTCCAGGGTCCGGCGCTCCAGGGAGGCGAATTCGCCGAGCGGGTCCAGGGGGGCCGGCTCGTAGGTGGCGCAGCCCGCCGTCAGCGCAAGGGCGAGGGTGCATCCGACTCGTGAAAGGGTGCGGTCCATCCGGGGCCTCCATGGTCGCATCGCCGCCGTAGTGGTGGCGGGTCCGGCCGGGGACCCCGCGACCACGAGAGACGGAGCGCGGCGGGGCCGACCGGCGAAGCCGGAGGCCCGCTAGCAGCGGAGGACGGCGGAACGCAGAAGCGCGAGAGACCCCGTTGGCAGGGGAGGGCCGGTCTCGCGGGTCCCCTCGCCCGGGGCAAGGACCCTGGAGAGGACGGAGGCGACCCGCACCACGGGCGCAGGTCCGATCGGCTCCCCCGATCGTCCGGCATCGGTCATGGCGGCCTTCGCCGTCGACGTCCGGACCTCGGGAGCGCCCAGGACGTAGTCCCGGCAGCGATGGTCCTCGCCCTCGCCAGGGCCCCGGGTGAGGGCGGCAGGCCCGGCGCGGGCGGCCTCCGTGCCCTCCCCTGACCGCGGGCAGACGCGGCAGCATGGTGTGGCGGCGGACTCCAGGAAGCCATGGCCGTCTCCGTGGATGCAGAGCACGACGCCGCCCGGGGCGAAGCCGGTGATCAACTGCAGCAACAGGGTCAGGCCGAGGGCCAGCGTGCGAATCATGCCGGGATCCTCCGGGCCCGCGGGATCCGGGGGCCGCGGGAGGCGGCGTCCTCGATCCCCGTGCGTTCCAGGACGCGGGTGGCGATCGCGCTCCAGAAGGGGTCGGAAACGGAGTAGTAGACCAGCTTGCCGGAGACACGGAAGTCGACCGCACCGAGCCGCCGGAGGTCACGGAGGTGCTGGGAGGTCCCGGACATCGACAGCCGGAGCACGCGGGAGAGGTCGCAGACGCAGAGCTCCCTCCCCTCCAGGGCCCTCAGGACCCGGAGCCGGCTGGGGTGGGCGAGCGCCTTGAATGCCTCGGCGGCACGGCGCAGGGCCTGCTCGGGCGGAACGGCCCGGACGGCCCCGGCTACGCCCCGGGGATCCACGCAGTCGACCTCGCAGACGCCCTCTTCGACCCTGCGACGCATGGACTCGGCTCCTCTGCCTTTCGTTCGACACTTCATAAACTAACGAAGCGAACTCCCGATGTCAAGTGCCGGGCGCTCCCGGGGTGCATGACCGTACCTGCACTGCGAACAGCCGGGCGGGGCAAGCCCCGCCCCTACGAGGCCCCGGGGATTGGACTCGTAGGGGCGGCCCTTGGGCCGCCCGGCCTCTCGTTCCGCAAGTACGGTCATGCACCCCGCTCCCGGCACCCGTACGCCGATCCCGGCACGAGGTCCACCGGATGACGGCCGACGAGCCCTCGGAGCAGGGCGGCGCGGGGCGGGGGCCCTCACCGAGGTCGTGGGGACCTCGATGGAGATGGTCCCCCGGATCGAGCGGGGCCCATCCTCGCGGACGGGCCCCGTTCCAGGTCGGGTAGCGGGGGCCGGATTCGAACCGGCGATCTCCAGGTTATGAGCCTGACGAGAT
>CAZSVR010000141.1:0-3108 GCA_964610295.1 uncultured Anaerolineaceae bacterium | reverse complement strand
CTTTATTGAAGCAAAAGGGTGCGAAGCACCTTCAGTATTTTCCTAAGGGGCCAATTAAGAAAGACTATGTGGTCTTGCCAAGAACCATGTTGGAAGATAGGAGAACGTTGCAGCGTTGGACAAGAGTCAGTATTGAATATGTACTCACGCTACCAAAGCCTGATAAGAGTAAAAGCAAGTAAAAATCGGACTCGCGTCCTTGATTGAAGTTCAGAATACCTCGAAACCAAGAAAGATATAAGGGCTTCCCATTACAAGGGAATGCTGAGGCATATGCCATTTCAATTCAAAGCCGCCGAACAAAGCGTGCAGTCCCTTCGCTGCGCTGCGGCGGCGGGGAGGTCGCGGCCTCAAGAAGCGGATTCAACGCTTTGAGAGAATCCGGCTCTCAAGTAGAATCCTCACCAACCGCCGCTATCCCACTCGGCTACGCCTCGGGGACGATGTCGCAGACCGTTAGCCCGCTCTTGCAAAAGCCGGGGGCAAAGGTATAATCGATCTTGATGCAATTCGAGATCATTGGCGATATTTCCAGCATCGAAACAATTGCAGTTGGCACCAGCATTCGCATGCTTCCCATATTGAGAAAACGGTATGGCCAGGGTCGTTGGCGAAAACTGAAGGGGGCAGCGACGATTCGTTTGTCCGATGGAACGGTCCGGGTCGCTGAGTTGCATTGGTTCGAAGCGCATGGCATCGGTCGTAAAAAATTTAGAATCAAGCGTTTCTTGGATTAACAAAACTATGAACAGACACAATCCAACACCTCATTTTGCAATCTGCATCAACTCTGACGATCCGGACTTGCTCACGCCTCGCAGCGTATACGAGCTACTGTCCGATGAGAGCGCGGCAAAATCAAACTATGTCCGCGTCGTAGATAATGAAGGCGAAGATTATCTTTATCCAGCAGAATACTTTGTCCTTGTAGAATTTCCGCAGGCGGTGCAACGCACCTTGCGAGCAGTATCTCATCCGAATTTGCAGCGCGTTTCTGCACGGCAAAAAGCTTCAACTTCACGTCCCAAGAAAACCGGCCAAAGAGCGGGCTAACAAAGCGTGCTGGGCGAGCGCCACCGTTCGTGCCGCGAGCACGACGGTGCGCGACGGCAGCACTTTGCAGTCCCTGCGCTTCGCTTCGGCGGCTGGAAGGTCGCGGCTTCGAGGAGCAGTTTCAACGCTTGGAGAGAATGCTAATCTCAAGTAGAATCCTCGCCCGCCGCCGCTACCCTAACGGGTGCTTCGCGAACGCAAACCGTTGGCACGCCCCTTGCATAACAAAACCTTGAATACAATATCGCTTCGTGATATTATCGGGTTGTGATTGAATCCTTCGCTTCCGCAGAAACAGAGAAAATCTTCCGTGGCGAAACTTCTACTAAATTGCCAAAAGATATTCAGCGCACTGCTCGCCGTAAATTGCTATATCTCGACGACGCTGAAGATTTACAAGATTTACTTGCTCCACCTGGAAACAGGCTTGAAAAATTAAAAGGCAACAGGGCCGGGCAACACAGTATCCGCATTAATGACCAATGGAGAATTTGTTTCAAGTGGTCGGATAACAAAGCAAGAAATGTTGAGATTGTAGATTATCACGGTTGAGAGCAAATATGACAAACAGTACCTTATCTCCCATTCACCCTGGCGAAGTTTTACTTGAAGATTTCATGAAGCCACTTAATTTGAGTCAGTATCGTTTGGCTCATGATATTGGCGTTACGCCGATTCGCATTAGTCAGATTGTTAATGGTCAACGCTCTATCACAGTCGATACTGCCATGAGACTGGCGCGATATTTTAGTACAAGCGCGGGAGTTTGGCTTCGTTTACAGGTTCGCTATGATTTGGAAGTTGCGGAAAAACAATTGAGTGCCCGAATCAATCGCGAAGTCAAAGTATCAAATCAAACCCCAAGTCACGTTTAAACAACAAGCGTGCCAACACCGCGTGCAGTCCCTGCGCTGCGCTTCGGCGGCTGGCAGGGCGCGGCTTCGAGAAGTAGATTCAATACTTTGAGAGAATCCTGCTCTCAAGTAGAATCCTCGCCAGCCGCCGCTATCCCACTCGGCTACGCCTCGGGGACGATGTCGCAAACCGTTAGGTGGTCCAAATGCAGTATGATTGTGAGCAAATATCTGGCGTTCCAACTCTGAGGTGAAAGATGAACTGGCGAGAATACATTTCTGTTGACCCCGAAATCGCGCATGGTCAAGCATGCTTCAAAGGCACGCGCGTTATGGTTTCGGTAGTGCTAGATAATCTTGCCGCAGGAGTCAGCGCGGATGAAATCCTCGAGAGTTATCCGTCACTTACGGACGCGTTCATTAGGGCAGCTTTCGCCTACGGGGCCGAGCTAGCCAAAGAACACACGCTTGTCATGTCCACCTAGTATCTCAACAAGTTAAAGATGTAGGGTAGTACTCTTTAAAAACTTTGCGAGCATCATCAACGGTGAAGTTCCAACGGATTTTTGCTTTCTTTTCATTACGAGACTCTTCCCAGGTAACAATCTCTGTCGTCAAAACCCATTGACTGGGAATGCGTCGAGATAAGCATTGCTTGGATAATATACTGAGTTCAATTTCAGCCATGTTCAACCAGGAAGCATATGCAGGTGTGTGATGAAATTCTAGACGATCCATGATCCGATCTGCTTCCTGCTGGCCAAAGAACTCGATCAAAGAATGATAATGATGTGTGTTCAAATTATCCAAGACAATATCTATTACGCACTCGGCATCTGGATAAATCACATCCACCAAATATCGCATTGCAAAAGCAAAATCCTGTTTGGTGCGACGATTGGTCACCAGCACATGACGAGAGCCCGCCTTCGGTTCGACAAATATAAACAAATTGCGTGTGCCCTTCCTTTTGTATTCATAATCCTGTCGGGAGGCACGCCCAGGCTTGCGAACCAATCTGTCGGTAGTGTGCGCCAGTAACTGAAAGCTTTTTTCATCAAAACAAACCATCGGACACTTGGGATCGTATGGTTTTTGGTATAGCTCCAAAATGTGTTCCATGCGCTGGATGAATTCTGGAGTAACTTCTGGAATGCACCAACTCTTTACTTGCCAAGGCTTGAGTTTGTTTTTTTTAGCA
>CAZSVR010000140.1:0-3308 GCA_964610295.1 uncultured Anaerolineaceae bacterium | reverse complement strand
ACGCGATGGCCGCCCTCCCCGCCGCGCAGTTGATGGTCTTGCACCACCAACCTCTCTCCGCCGCGTGATCGCCCCCCGCCAAAGCCAAACGCGCCGCCAAACGACGCTCGTAATTACGAGATCATGTAGAACAGCCGCCCTCGGCTGTTTCCGCAGTATTGAGTGCCCCATCCCGTGGCTGACGGGCGGACCGAGGTGGGGGACGGATGCCAGAATGAGTCTCGATTCGCTTGATCCCGCGATCGATTTTTGATAAACTCGGTAATCAATTCAACGGTCTGATGAGCCGTGGCCGGTTTATCTAGCCACTGGCGCACACCTACTCGCGAGAAGGGCGGACGATGCTCCGACACAGCATGCAAGCCTCGGTCATCGCGCTTCTGGGGCTATGCCTTGCACGATCGCAAGCCATCGCCGGACCCGGTGACATCGACGGTGACGGAATCCCGGACGCCTCCGACAACTGCCCAAGCGTTTTCAACCCGGCTCAGGAAGACTGCGACAGCGACGGCGTCGGCGACGCCTGCGAGAGCGACTGCAACAGCAACGGTGTGCCGGATATGTGTGAGATCGACTCGCAGATGGCCAAGCTCCTCGCCTCCGACGCCGCGGAGGGTGACCACTTCGGCGTCTCGGTCGCGGTTTCGGGCGACACGGCGGTGGTCGGGGCGTCCAGCGATGACCAAGCAGGTGAGTTATACGATACCGGCTCGGCTTACATCTTCACCCGCACCGGCACCGTCTGGACCCAGCAGGCCAAGCTGATTGCGTCCGACGCGGCGGAGTATGATCAGTTCGGATTCTCGGTCGCGCTGTCGGGCGACACGGCGGTGGTCGGGGCGTACCGCGACGACCACGGGGGCGGCACCAACGCCGGCTCGGTCTACGTCTTCGTCCGCACCGGCACCGTCTGGACCCAGCAGGCCAAGCTGACTGCCTCCGACGCCGCGGCGCAAGACTCCTTCGGCTACTCCGTGGCGATGTCGGGCAACACGGCGGTGGTCGGGGCGTTCGCCGACGACGACGCGGGCAGCGCGTCAGGCTCGGCCTATGTCTTCGTTCGCTCCGGCACCACCTGGACCCAGCAGGCCAAGCTGACCGCCTCCGACGCGGCGGCGAATGACCAATTCGGCATCTCGGTCTCGGTCTCGGGCGATACGGCGGTGGTCGGGGCGCCCGGTGCTGGTCCGGCCTACGTCTTCGTCCGCTCCGGCACCGTCTGGACCCAGCAGGCCAAGCTGACCGCCTCGGATGCGCGGATAGGTGACCAGTTCGGCTACTCGGTCGCGGGCGCGGGCGAAACGGCGCTGGTCGGGGCGTACGGCGACGACGACCCTGCGGGCGGGCTCAACGCCGGCTCGGCCTACGTCTTTACGCGCAACGGCACGAAGTGGACGGAGCAGGCCAAGCTGATTGCCTCCGATGCGGCGGAGAGTGACTTCTTCGGCAACTCGGTCGCCCTCTCCAGCGGCACGGCGGTGGTCGGGGCGTACCTCGACGACCACGGGCCGGGGACCAACGCCGGCTCGGCCTACGTCTTCGCCCGCTCCGGCACCGTCTGGACCCAGCGGGCCAAGCTGGCTGCCTCCGACGCGGCGACGTGGGACCGGTTCGGCGTCTCGGTCGCGGTCTCGGACGACATGGCGCTGGTCGGGGCGTACACTTATGACCACGCGGGCGGGCTATTCGACGCCGGCTCGGCCTACGTCTTCCTAAGCTTTTCCGACTGCAATACCAACGGCGTCCCCGACGCATGCGACACCGACGCCGATTCCGACGGCATCATCGATGCCTGCGACAATTGCCCGTCCATCGCCAATCCGAACCAGTACGATTGCGACAGCGACGGCACGGGTGTCGCCTGCGAAACGGACGCGGACTCCGACGGCGTGACCGATGACTGTGATAATTGTCCGTCTCTCTCCAACCTTGGGCAGGACAACAGCGACGGCGACGCTCACGGTGACGCCTGCGACAATTGCCCCACGGTACCCAACAACAATCAAGCCGACACCGATGGCGATGGCAGCGGTGACGCCTGCGACAATTGCCTGACCCTAGCCAACCCGTCCCAGACCGACACCGACGGCGACGTTCACGGTGACGTGTGCGACAACTGCCCCACGGTACCCAACGTTCAAGTTGACACTGACGGCGATGGAAGGGGCGATGCTTGCGACAATTGTCGGACCGTAGCCAACCCGTCCCAGATCGACACGGACGGCGACGGTGTCGGTGATGCTTGCGACAATTGCCCGACCGTAGCCAATCCGTCCCAGACCGACACCGACGGCGACGGGGCCGGTGACGCTTGCGACAATTGTCCCACGCTGGCGAACCCGAGTCAGGCGGACGCCGATTCCGACGGCGCCGGCGACGCCTGCGACGGTTGCCCGAACGACCCCGAAAAGACCGCGCCCGGCGTATGCGGTTGCAATGTGCCTGACATCGACGGTGATTTCGACGGCGTTTACGATTGCATCGACAATTGCCCGGGCCTTTCGAATCCCGGCCAGGAAGACTGTGATGGAAACGGCGTCGGCGATGCCTGCGACGACATCCCCGATTGCAACAACAACAGTCTATCCGACGATTGCGAACTGCGCGGCGATTTCGACGGCTCGTGGACGATAGACATGCTGGACCTGCCGTTATTTGCCGAGGCTTTGGTCGCCGGCAGCGGGTGCGTCCTGGCCGACGTCAACGAGGACGGCCTCAGCAACGGGAAGGACATCGATCAATTTATCCAATACCTATCGAGTTTTCGCTAGCGCACGAGGGGTCTCGGACTGTGCTCGAAGATCGTTGAAGTTCTAGGACTTGGAGCAACCCAACCCCCAAATGGACCTAACCGCCGCTTGATTACCTGCGCAACTTCTGTATAATAAAGTGCTTCGGGTGCATGATCGCGCCGTCGGTCCGAAACCGACGACGCCCGCCGCCTGGGACGGGTGGGGTCCTGGGAAACATACGCCGCTACCTGCCTGAACGTTCCGGTAGTCGTCACGCCATCCGTCCGAAGAAGACCAGCGGAGGTATCCTCATGTCCGTCCGACCAAGCTTTCTTCACCGCCTTGTCACCGCGCCGAAAAAGCAGCCGAGGGCGGCTGCTCTACATGTCACCGCGCTCGCCCTGACCGCGGCCCTCTTCATTTATACATCCGCGTCCGCACAGGAACTGACCGAGGACATGGTCGGCCAGAACGAACAGGCCTGGACCGCCTGGCAGACCGCCTCGACCGCCTTGGAACGCGATGAGAAAGAGGCCGCCGCCAAGAGCTTCGACGCCGTCGCCGGCATGAAGCTAT
>CAZSVR010000139.1:0-3325 GCA_964610295.1 uncultured Anaerolineaceae bacterium | reverse complement strand
AACGCTCGCGTTGAGCCAGGTCGAAACGAAGCGCCGACGCGTGTCCGCATCCTGGCGTTGCGTGCACTGGCAGAAATACGCGATCCGCGCGCCATTCCCGTGATGATGAGATCCATGAGTGAAGAATCTGCTGTCCTGCATTATTGGGCGCAGGCAGGCTTGGAACGACTTGGGCTGGACATGGTCTATATTAAGCCCTGAGGTTTAAAGATGAATAAACTTGAATTCCTGAAGAAAATAAAATTCCCCGAACATAAACGTCCCACCAGAGCGCAGCTCATATTCTGGGGTGTCACTGTTGCCCTCAGCCTGGGCATATTTGTATTTATGCGCGGTTTTACGGCCTGCTGGCAACTCACGAATTTGCCGGGCATTCCACCGGCTACTTGTACAAAAAGCTCCACAAATCAGCCCCAAGATTTTCAAGTGGATGAAAATGGAACCCCGCTTGCCGTCAACTTGCCTCCTACACCTGTGGTTGCCCCGGCGGCTGCCTTGCCTCCCGCCTGGGATGGCGCCAGCCGGATCAACATCCTGTTCATCGGTTTGGATGCGCGTGACCTGGTCGTGAATGAGGGGCCGCCCCGTTCCGACACGCTCTTGTTATTCACGGTTGACCCAACTAGTAAAACTGCCGGCATGCTCTCCATTCCGCGCGATATGTGGGTGAACATTCCGGGCTTTGGGTACAGCCGCATCAATACTGCATATTCCAGCGGGGAGGGCAACAAACTGCCCGGCGGAGGCGCCGGCCTTGCCATGAAAACAGTGTCACAGTTTATCGGCGTGCCGGTGGACTATTATGTGCAGGTTGACTTTAATGTTTTCACCGATATGGTCAAGATGATCGGCTGCATTGAAGTCAATCCCACCGAAAATATGATCCTCGACCCGATTGGCTCAGGGACCGATCACGTCCGGCTCACCGCAGGTGGCGCGCGAAAATTGTGTGATTGGATGGTATTGGCTTACGCCCGTAACCGTCATACTTCCGGCGGTGACTTTGACCGCGCCGCGCGTCAACAGGAAGTGATCTTTGCGCTGCAGAAAAAAATATTCGACCCTCAGGTTTTCCCGTCGTTGATCGCAAGGTCGCCACAGATCTATGACGAACTATCGTATGGCATCCACACGAACATGTCTTTTGAAGATGCGATCAAACTAGCCATCCTGGGCAAGGACATTTCCCGTGCGAGTATAAAATCCGGCGTGATCGATACCCACATGGTCACGTTCGATAGTGTCACTCTGGCCGGGCAGAGAGCTGACATCATGAGGCCCATCATGGATAAGATCCGCGTTCTGCGCGATGAGATCTTTACTACGAGCGGACCGACCAGCCCGCTTGCGCAGGGTGATGCAGTTTCGCTCATGCGCGCAGAGGAGGCCCGCGTTCGCATTGCGGATGGCACTTTTACGCCCGGCCTCGATCAACGTGCCGGCCAATTCTTCCAATCGCAGGGCATGAATGTGACCGAGCTTGGGCAGGCGAATGATGTGTATGGCTCCACTGTTGTGATCGTGTATGGCCCCAAGTTGTATACTCTCCGTTACCTGCAAAGCACCTTTGGTATTACGAGCAATCAGATCAAGTTCAGCCCCGACCCGGCCTCCACAGTGGATCTTGAGCTCAGACTGGGTTCGGACCTGGCGGGTAGCATTCCGTAATAAAATAAAGACCGCAGAACAACAAACATCCCCTCCATGCTTTTCAAGGAAGGGATGTTTGTTTCACCAGAATGCTATTTCATGAACGAATTTAACACCCAATCGCCGACCAGCCAGTATTTGAAATCCTTTCCTTGATTAACCTGGATGCCGCCCACAGTCCCATACACAAGAGCCACCAGCGGAAGAATTGCGAAAATACATGCAAGTGGAAGGCAGAGCAATCCAATAAAAGGGATCGCGCCCGATAACACACTACTGATGATCGCAAGTGCACTTCCTCCAAACCAGCAGATGGCTTGAAAGATGAAACATTGCAATGAATGGTACGCAACATATCGGGAACGGTCTTTGTAGATCAAATAAATGACCAGAGGCGCCACCACACCCAGAAAGCCTGTGAAAAGATTCAGCAACACGCTAAAGTGCGCCAGCATGGCCCACTGCTTTTCCTCTGCCGGAGTTAAGGGAGCGGGCGCAGCCTGAGGAATCTGTTCGCTCATCATGTTCTCCTTGCCTGCCATCAAAAAAGACTCGCGGCCAACCGCGAGTCTTTTTTCGAACGAGACCGTTTATCCCCAACCCTGATTGCGAATGAAGTCCGAGATCAATGGAATTCTCACATCCTGACCCTGATATGCCTGGTAGGCCCACCACAGCATGACAAGGTATAGCACTGTGCCGAAACCACAGGTTACAGTAGCGAGGATCGTGAGTACGACCGTGGCAACCAACGACTGGACGGCATTAAACTTGACATAGGGTCGGCTCTTTTTGTCTTCCATGAATAGCACGACAAGAGCAATCAGCGGGATGACATAACCCAGCATTGCCCACAGTTTATCGTCGCTGGTGATGTCGGGTGATACAGGTGCTTGAGACATGATTTATTCCTCCGAATAAGTTGGTTTAGGGTTTCAAGTATTTTACAACCTTTCACGGTAAAACGCAAACAAATTATTTCATACTTTGGTACTGTGCTGCGTGGTTTGCGTCGTCGTTCGATCCAGCGAGCTGCATATGAATATGGGTATTTCGGTTTCAATTTTATGAAAGGAGCAGTAAAATCGCGCCATGTCCATTCGTGTTGTTTTCCTGGGTTCACCTGATTTTGCACTGCCGATCCTCTCGGTTCTGGCGAAGACCTATCAGGTCGTAGGCGTTGTCACTCAACCGGATCGCGCTTCTGGTCGCGGCCGCGAGCTCAAGGCGCCTGCGGTCAAATCTATGGCGCTTGAATTGAACATCCCCGTCATGCAACCTGAAAAATTACGCACGACCGAGGCGATCACCCAGCTTAAAGGCTGCGATCCTGATCTCATGATTGTTGCAGCGTACGGTCAAATTCTCAGGAAGGATGTTTTGGATCTGCCGCGTTATGGGTGTATCAACGTGCATGCTTCGTTGCTGCCGCGCTGGCGAGGCGCGGCGCCCATCCATGCCGCCATTCTTTCAGGCGATGAGGAAACGGGCGTGACCATCATGAAAATGGATGTGGGACTCGATACCGGTCCCATGCTTGCGAAGAGATCCATCCGCCTCACGCGGGATGATACGGCTGGTTCCGTTTTACAGAGGTTATCTCAACTGGGGGCCGATCTTCTGATCGAGACCCTGCCCGATTACATTTCTGGAAAATTGATTCCCCGACCCCAAC
>CAZSVR010000138.1:0-3331 GCA_964610295.1 uncultured Anaerolineaceae bacterium | reverse complement strand
AGAGCAGTACGGTCAGTGCGACTGACGAGATCATCGCCCGCAACAATCCGACGAACTCGTTGAACGCGCTGCTGTTGCTGAACCCGGCGCCGTGATAATGCGTCAGTAAAACGTTTCAGCATAATGATTTACGCCGTTGACGGACCGGCGTCGCGGCTCGATGGGTCACTGTTGTCATGTTTTGCTTCATATTAGCAAGTTAAGAGAAGCGTAAGACGTCTTGTTGGTATAGTTCTGTACGCTCGGTCTGCTGTTTCTGCAGAATCAACCAGATTCAGTTGGAGGTGCCGTCATGCGGGCTATTGCGCGATGGATGGGTTCGGTGTGGCTGTTGTGCATTGCCTCTGTAGTGGTGTTTGGTGTCCGCCCCGCCCGGGCGGACACGCTCGTCGCGCAATGGAGCTTCGAGTCACTTTCTTCGACGTTCTCCGTATCCGGGCCAATCGTTGGTCCATTGGGCGCGGAGGGTGGCCTGCAAGCAGGGACGCCGGCGATGGGATTTCACCTCGTTCCCGCGACGACATGGACTTCACCGGCGGGGAATGGATCGCCAAGATCGCTCAGTGCGAACAACTGGACGACGGGGGACAACTATCTGTTTCAGGTTTCAGCTTCAGGATACTCATCGCTGACGGTGAGCTGGGACCAGACGCGCAACGGCATGGGGCCGAGCGACTTCACGCTCGAGTACAGTACGGACGGCAGCGTGTTTACGCCGATCCTGTCGAATTACAGTATCCCCCAGATCACTTGGAGTTCGGTCACGCCGAACGCGTCTTCGTCGTTCGGTCCGGTCGCCGTTCCGGCCGCGGCGAATAACGCCGCGACGCTGTATTTCCGGCTTCGCTCGAATGTCACGACGGCTGCCGCCGGCACCAGTCGCGTGGACAACTTCACGGTCAGCACCGGCTGCGGGAACACCATCGAGGCGGGCCTCGACCTGTTCACCACGCCGCCCGGAGGCACGTCTTATGAAGACTTCAGCGGCAACCCGATTCCCGCCGGATTCTTCGGCCCCGGTTGCGATCCGTTCACCGGCATCATCACCTTCAAGGGCGCCCCGCTGACCACGACGCCTCCCGGCGTCATTTCCCCGACGGACACCATCATCCGGCGAAACGGAACCGCCACGCTGCCCTCTCCCGGCTCCAGCGACACCGTCTCGATCGAAATCGTGGCCCTGTCCCTGGTCAGCACGTCCCCCATCACCGTGAATTGCAACGCAAACCCCACACAGTGGAACGTCCAGGTGTGTCTCTCGACGTGCGCGCCCCAGCCGGGCGGATCGATGACCATCACCCGCGGCTCCTGCGCCGATGATCGCGGCGGCACGTTCACCGCGACATTGCTCGTGCGGCCGAAGCTGATTTTCACCAACGTGGCCAACCCGCTGGACGTGAAGGTCTTTGACACCGGCTGTCCGCCCGGCGGCGGGCCGCCGCTTTCTCCCATCTCCTTCGCAACGGTCAACGGGCGCTGGCTGAACTACGACCCCGGCACATTCAGTTTGATCACCGCCCCGGCGGGTCTGGTCGTTGACAACTGCGGCATATCCGGCGCCCCGCTCATCGGCAGCACCTGCAACTTCTTTCCCGGCATGCGCGAGGATCGCAGCGATTGTGGTTCCCCCATCGGCCAGCCCAAAAAACGCCTCACCTCCGAACAATCGCAGTCCGCGGCCCACGGCATCATCCCCGCTCAACCCACCAACGGTTGCCCCGATCAGGACAACGACGGCATCTGCGATGACGCGGACAATTGCCCGCAAACGCCCAATCCCGACCAGGCCGATTTCGACGCTGACGGCGTCGGCGATGCCTGCGAGTGCGATTTCGTCTTCTGCTTCGACAACAATGTCTGTACGTTCGATTACTGCGACAGCCGGTGGGGCGTCTGCATTTACCAGCCGAACGTCGACTGCGACGATCACGATCCCTGCACCCTGGATCAGTGTGATCCATTCTTTGGCTGCACGCATATGCCCATCCAATGCGGGTGCATTCCGCCGGATTGCAATGACGGCGATCCCTGCACGACGGACATTTGCAACAACGGCGCATGCTCGCATACGCCCATGAATTGTGACGACAATGATCTCTGCACCATCGACTACTGCTCTAACGGCGTTTGCCAGCATCCGCAGATATCGTGTGAAGACGGTAATCCCTGCACGCAGGATTACTGTTATCTCGGCAACTGCATCCACACGCCCTTCCCCTGCCCCTGCACCCCGCCGGACTGCAACGACGGCGACGCCTGCACAACGGACGTCTGCAACAGTGGCACGTGCACGCACACGCAGATCAACTGCGACGACGGCAACCCGTGCACTGTGGACACCTGTAGTTTCGGCAGCGGGTGCATCCACACGCCGATCCCCTGCGATTGCACCCCGCCGGATTGCAACGATAACGACGCCTGCACCACGGATAGTTGCGTGAACAGCACGTGCGTCCATACGCAGATCAATTGCGACGACGGCAACGCCTGCACGCTCGATACGTGCAGCCCGGGCGGGGGGTGCATCCACACGCCCATCGCCTGCCCCTGCAACCCGCCGGACTGCAATGACAACGACGCTTGCACCACCGACACCTGCAACAACGGCACATGCTCGCACACGCAGATCACGTGCAACGACAACAATCCCTGCACCACGGACACGTGCAGTCCGGGCGGCGGCTGCATCTACACCCCGATCGCCGGCTGCGGAAGCGGCCACGTGGACCGAACCGACACTTGCCTGCCCCCGGCCAACAGCCAATATAGCGCGTCGCTGCAACCGCTCCATCAGCAATACGGGACGCAATACCTGTTGCGTAATCCGATCCACAAGCAGTTCGCCAACTGCACGCCGCCGCCCGCGGGTGGCAGCGGTACGTCGATGGACAGCTTCGACTCCACCGTGCAGGCCGAATTCTCGTCCAACGGCGGGAGCACCTGGACCCCGATCAGCGCTCCCGCCTTCACGTCGGTCATGGTGACCGCCACCGGCATTTCCGGCGCTACGGAGAATTTTAATACGGAAATGCTCCAGCTGGATCTCAGCGGCGGCGGGTTGCCCGCAAACGTCAGAATTCGCGAAAGCCCCAGCAGGGATTCGACCGGTCAGACCTCGATCACGGACCTGGGAAATGGAACCTATCGGATCCACAGCTTCTTCGACGTTTTCACGGATTTGAGCCTGGACGGCGGGGATAGCTGGACCCTCTCGAACGATTCCGGTCACATGGAGATCGAGGAAGCCTGCGTTCGCACCATCGGGGCCGCGAATCGGCGCGTGTTCTACAACAATTCGTTCTACGACTCGGCGGCATCGGCGTGCGGTACG
>CAZSVR010000137.1:0-3366 GCA_964610295.1 uncultured Anaerolineaceae bacterium | reverse complement strand
CGGACACGCATTATGTCATCGGCTCGGTCATGGGGCCGCACCCCTTCCCGATGATCGTGCGCGATTTGCAATCGGTGATCGGGCGAGAGACGCGGCAACAGATTTTAGCGGCGCGCGGGCGGTTGCCTGACGCCGTCGTGGCCTGCGTGGGCGGCGGCAGCAACGCGGCGGGGATTTTTTATCCGTTCCTAGAGGATCAGGGTGTTCGCCTGATCGGCGTCGAGGCGGCGGGCGAAGGTCTGGACAAGCGCCATAGCGCGACGATCTCCCGCGGGCGGCCGGGCGTTCTCCACGGCATGCAGACGCTCGTGCTCCAGGACGACGACGGGCAGACGCTGCCAGTACACTCGGTCTCGGCGGGATTGGATTACCCCGGTGTCGGGCCGGAACACGCCTATTGGGCCGAGATGAAGCGGGCCGAGTACGTCGCCGCGACGGATGACGAGGCGTTGGATGCGTTCGAACGTTTGAGCCGCACGGAAGGGATCATCCCGGCGCTGGAGCCGGCGCACGCGATCGCGCACGTCGTGAAGCTCGCCCCGACGATGCCGTGCGAGCAGATCATCGTCGTCAATCTCTCCGGGCGAGGGGACAAGGATTGCGTCGAGGTGGCCAGATTGCGAGGGGCCGATCTTGGCTGAGAAACGCCAAAACAGGGTGGGGCGGGCGTCCCCGCCCGCCACGAGCACAGCCCCGGTTGGGCGTATTGAAGAAGCGTTTCGCCGGCCGCCGGGGTTGTGGCCGTTTCTGGCGGTGGGGTATCCGAGCCTGGACGCGACGGCGGCGCTGCTGCGGCGACTGAATTCGCTGCCGATCCGCGGCGTGGAACTGGGGATTCCTTTTTCCGATCCCATCGCCGACGGGCCGGTGATCCAACGCGCGTTCACAGAAGCGCTGGCGAGCGGCGTGAAGGTCCGCGAGGTCTTCGAGATGGTTGCATCGGTGCGGAGCGAGATCGAGTATCCGCTATTGGCGATGGTGTCGGCGTCGATCGTTTATCGGCGCGGCGTCGAGTCCTTCGTCACACAGGCCAAGGCGGCGGGCTTCGACGGATTGATCGTGCCGGACATTTCACTCGAAGAAGCGCCGAATCTGTCGGCGGCGACGAGGGCGGCGGGGCTGCGCCTCTCCATGTTGATCGCGCCGACGACGCCCCCCGAGCGCCGTCATCGGATCGCCGAGGCGGCCTCCGGCTTCCTCTATTACGTCTCCGTACAAGGTACGACGGGCGAACGGACTGCGTTACCAAAAGACTTAGCCGACGAAGTGAAGGCGATCCGTGAATGTGGCACCGGCATCTTGCCGGTGAGGTCCTTGCCGGTCGTCGTGGGCTTCGGAATTAGCCGCCCGGAGCACGTGCGGCAGGTCTGCCAGTTCGCCGACGGGGCGATCGTCGGTAGCGCGCTCGTGCGGCGGATGACCGATCTGATCGCCTCGGGGCAGGACGTGGTAGAGGGGGCCGCGCGGCTTGTCGCCGAATTGGCCGGTTAGGGTGTTTCCTATTGACCCGGCTTCCCGCTTTGTGTTACCTTATGTAATCAGCGGGCCGCACTGAGCGTGCGTCTTGAAAGGATCGAAGGAAACACATCCTAACTACAACCTAAAGTCAAGAGAGATTGGGCCATGCCAAAATCCGTGATGAATCAGCCGCTTGGTTGTTTCGCGTCCACTCTTCTTTTGGGCGCTATCGCTGGCGGCTTCCTGATATTCTTTCCGATCTGTTTCGGGCATGCATCGAACCAAACCCCTGCCGAGAAGGCGATTGAGAGCAGAGACAGAGAGGACGCGATCAGAAAGCTGGAAGAACTGAAAAGCAAGGGGGCAATTTATAGCTACGACTTTGAAAGCGAAGAGGTCCGAATTCCGCTATCGTTTTGGCTTGCTCTCGATGTGAACGAGAAGACCAAAACTGTTTCTGTCTTGAGCGGAATATTGAAATCAGGAGGACGTACCGGACTTGTTACTGTCAGGAGCGATGTAAACGATAAAGAACTGGCATCTGTTTCTGCTTTTAGTGGCGTGACGATTCGTGAATGACCTCGATTTATCTGAACTCCAGGGATACGCGTCGTCCTATCCCAGCATAGCCGGAACCAAACAAGAACCGAGAACACCTAACAAAACACCGAACAGTTGGAGCTTTCCAAAACGCTCACAAGACCCTTGAAAACATTGACCGAAACCCATCTCGTCGAAAAAATCCGGTGCGCTTTGCACACGATTTTGCTGGTAAGGGACTAAAGCTACGTAGCGTCGATTCGGAGGTTCCGTATGAAGGCGTGTTTGCTACAAATAATCGCAGGCTGCATTTTGCTCGGAAGCAGTTCTCGGCCAGCGCCGGCATTTTTGCTGATACCACCAGACATTGCCGGTGATCCGGATGCTAAACAAAAGGCATACGAAGCAGAGGCCCAGGCGCAGCTGAAAATGGAAATCACTTCGTTGACCGAGAAAATCAAGACATCAAGAACAAGGCTAGCCCGGCTAAAACAAGACAAGCGGGCGGCAAAATTACATCCCCATACAGCCAAAGAACTAGCAGATGAAATCCGCGACATGTCAAAACGGCTTTCTCAACTTAAAAAAAAGAACGCCCGCTATACTCCGATCATTGAATCGCAAAAGATAAAAACCGGCGCGATTGGAGAGCTTGTCCCGTGGTGCAAGGATGGCAGTTCTAATTCCGTGTGTTACTACTCTGTCGAGGACGTTAAGAAAAATGGGGAAGTAGTGATTGGTATTTACGGCCCAGAGGAACATTCTTCCGGTACAAGAACCATGTCAGGCGAAGGGCTTAGCCGGGCGATCCAATCGTCCGTTGGTACGGCGCGCCCAGAACTAAAAACCCTTATCTTGGTTAAGGGTCTTGATGCGAATAAGATGACAATCGGCGAGCGTACAGAAATAAATGTTCCCGTTGTCATTTTAGAAAAGAAAGAAGTTAATATTCGTGAGCAAGGGAAACAGTTAGCTTGGGTAGCAGAAACGTTAGATTTTAAGAATACGCGGAACGCCGCTTCAAAAAATGATCGACAATGAACTCTTCCCAATCGTTCATTGCGTCTCTTGTCATTCCTCTTGTCATCCGATGGATGTGAGCTAATAATTCTTTCGTGCAGATTTTGGACACGCTCTCCGGGGACGAGCGCGTCAAGGCCCTGCTCGCCAGGGTGGCCTCGAAACCTGTCGGACGTGTCGAGCACGCCGAGGCTTCACCACCCCCCTTGGCGGCGACCGGGCTGTGGGGATCTTCTGCGCCCATTTTGGTCGCACTCATCGCTTCACAATCGCAGCGGCCGATTCTTTATATCACCGCGCACCTCGATCAGGCGGACGATGCCCGCGACGACATGGAGACGGTGCTGG
>CAZSVR010000136.1:0-3409 GCA_964610295.1 uncultured Anaerolineaceae bacterium | reverse complement strand
GCGGCGCGGTTACAGTCACATATCCAAGTTCCGATAGCGCCGCTGCTGCCGCCCACAGCCCGGGCGAACGGATGCCATCGTCATTTGTCAAAAGGATTTGTGGTTTTGTCATAATGTCCAATCATAATATTGGAATGAATGGAGATTTACGTTTGCCATGAAATTCAAACAAAAAGGAGCGGATAAACCGCTCCAATTTTCAGCATGGCGCCCTCGGCGCGACTCGAACACGCGACCTATTGCTCCGCAAGCAAGCGCTCTAATCCACTGAGCTACGAGGGCATTCTTGGCGGTTCGTATTTTACTTTACTGTGAAGTGACGGTCAAGGTGCTTGACGGTCATTAGCGCTCACAGTAAAATCGGGTGTCTCACGCGGGAGTCGCCAAGTGGTAAGGCATCAGCCTTCCAAGCTGATATTCGCGGGTTCGAATCCCGTCTCCCGCTCTGCTTGTTGAAGTGCTTCCGTGTCACGTTTCAGGTGTCAGGCTACGTGACACAGGGCACTGAAGCACCTGATACTTAACGGGCCCGTGGCGCAGTGGTTAGCGCAGGCGACTCATAATCGCTTGGTCGAAGGTTCGAATCCTTCCGGGCCCACTTAAATATGGAATATGTCCGGTAGATAATCCTATATATGGGGGAAACGCAAGAGGCAGTTGCTTTGATGGATACCCTACTACTGCAATTTTACTGCAATTGGTGTAACTAACTCCTCAATCTTCTCTGCAGCTTCTTTCTGCGATTCATCCAGTGAATGGCCGTACACGTCCGTAGTGACACTGGCTTTTGAATGGCCCGCGCGCTGCTGTACAGCATTTACCGGCGTACCCATGCCAAGTAGGAAAGATATCGAGGTATGTCGCAGATCGTGAAAGCGTATGGATGGGAGACCGGCTTCCTTGAGCAAACTCTTGAATTCCTTAGAGACTCTCGATTAATCCAGGAATGTGCCAATGCCGGTTGTGAAGATGAGATCGTTCTCCTGCCATTGCTCTCCTGCTGTAGCCTTTAGATGTTCCTGGCGTTCCCGGTGAGCCCTGAGTTGCGAAAGCGTCCCTTGACCAAGTTTGATCTGACGACGTCCCGCTCTTGTCTTGGTTGGCACGAGGAAAGATCC
The DNA here is from genome assembly GCA_964610295.1 of uncultured Anaerolineaceae bacterium. Classification (GTDB taxonomy): domain Bacteria; phylum Chloroflexota; class Anaerolineae; order Anaerolineales; family Villigracilaceae; genus Villigracilis. Next base: position 2,291 of record CAZSVR010000136.1, on the reverse strand, counting down.
TTTCCGCGGGATTTGCTGAAGTTGTCGCTGGATGAGAAGTACACCTTTAACTTCATCCAAATCGGACCACTGCAACCCAAGTAACTCTCCTTTGCGCATACCGGTTGTGAGCGCAAGATAGAAGATCGTCTCAAAGGGTGATGCCGAGGCGGCAATTAAGAGTTGCCGTGACTGGTCTTCATTTAGGATCTGGAATTCAATCCGTTCGACCTTTGGGCGTTCCACCGCATCTACGGGATTGCGGCCCAAATATCCTTCCCGGACCGCTTGGTTGAACGCAGCGTGCAAAGTTGCATGCACCAACTGTATTGTGCGAGCGCCTTTGCCTCCATCCTTCATCTGCGCATAGAGCCGATTGATATGAGTAGGGAGGATATCCTGGAGTCGTTCTTTTCCCATGATTGGCAGGATATAACGTCCGGCGTATCGCCGATACCCGTTGACGGTGCTAGGTCGTCGGGAAAGTTCCTTGCCATTAAGCCAGATTTCGATGAAGCGCTCGAGGGTAAATTGCGAGCCTTCATAGGTTAGACCTGTTTCAATTTTGGCAAGGGTTTGTTTGATCCAGTCGCGGCATTCCGTTCGGCTTTTGCCATATTTGGTCAAACGACGCCCATTCAAACTGACTTGGGCGCACCAGAGGCCGTCCTTCCTTCGATACAACCCACCTTCGTGGTTCCCTCTTCTTTTAGCCATGCTCAATTCTCCTTTCTGTGGCGGGGTAACCACAAGGAGAGATGAGCCGGCTTGACTGTGCTATTCAACTGTTAAGGTGCGATATGCTTCTTGGAAGATTGTAACGGAAAAGGTGCTGGAATGAAAGCCGATCAGTCGGCAGAGAAAACAGACTATGCCTTATGCTTGATAAGGCTAACGGCTGTTCCATTCTGCGAAGCCTTTTCCGAAATATACTGTTGTAAGTCTTCGGTGCGAACGCGCACTGCTGTACCAATGCGTACAGTTGGAATATCCCCACGCTTCATTAATAGATAGGCAAAAGAACGACTGACATGGAGGATATGTGCAACTTCCTCGCTTTTAAGTAATTGCTCTTCCATACCGTTACTCCCAAAACAATTTGATTAAGCTTGGAGTCATTATATAGACCACATAATTCAGAGTCAAGAAATGGATTATCTACTGTGTACATGTAATGCATGGCTTACAGACTTGAGCATGCTAGAGCCGCTATGATAACAAGTGGAACATATGGAATATTAGCACCACGCTAACCACAGCGACCGTCCAGCCAATCAAAATCTGAAGCGGAGTGTGGTGCCGTAAACGAATCCTTGCCCATGCAACCAACGGGGTGAATAGAGCCATCGCAACGCCCAACCATGGAATTGTCAGGATCATAACCGTAGCGCACCCAGCCATGGCAATTGAGTGCAAACTTAATTTGGTAAAGCGAACGTTGATTGCAAATCCAACCAAAGTGGCGAAAACCGCTGCGGTCAAGCAGGCGATGAGGATCAATGGAGCTTTTCCTAATAATAGGATCGCTATTAAGAGGACTAGAAGGAGACTTGCAGTGCTGTAGAGACTGCGGCGCTGCTCCCTCATTGATACTGAAGGATCACTGTAACGACCAGACCTTACTCCGGAATAAATTAGGTAAGCCAAAGGTATTATCACAATACCGATAGACAGGGTTGTCCAAAAGAGGGCTTGCCAGAGACTGTTTCCGCGGAATAGAATCGCGATTAGCATGGTGGGACCCACCACAATAAAAGGATGAAAAACTGAGGACACTGCCTCTGCTATGCGGTCTGTGCGATTAACTTGGGCATTTTCATTCGATGATGTCATTTCTGAGATGCCTCCAATGAAAGATTTTGATTCTGACCGAGAATTAACCTCCGGCTAGCAAGCCGGTATTCACTCACTATTTTCCAGAAATCGCCTGTTTGATTGATGGTTTGCAAAACTCGCTTCACCCGCACTGCCTCCCGTAACATATCCCCCTCCCACAATGCTGGCTCCCCCTGAAATGCGCCTTCAAGCAATAGATCATCCAGCATGGTCTTTCCGTCCATGATGGTGATTAAGGCACTATATAGATGGTATTCGGGATTCAACATGAAGGTCAAAAAAGAAGGATTGGTTATAGGCAAGACAACTTCTGGGCACAATTGCTGCATTCGATATGTTAGATATTTCAGATCATTGAAAGTGTTCCATCCTTCTATGTTTCTTGAAATCAGTACGAGCGGCACATATAATTTATTGCTGAGAAGAGCTGAAAAATGTAGGAGAGCTGAAAATACCAAAAGTATCATGGAGAGGTT
>CAZSVR010000135.1:0-3441 GCA_964610295.1 uncultured Anaerolineaceae bacterium | reverse complement strand
GTAAATCGTTCTTTCAGTTCTAAGGGGATCTCGACCACAGCCTTCTCGGCGTTTGAAAGCAGTGTACTTGCAGCAATGGCTACGGCATCGTTGTCAGCAGGGTCGACTTGGCTAAGTCCTTTTAGCGTTGGTCCGTATTGGTCTTTATGAGCAAAGCAGATCGTCGCTAAACCGCTAATGACGTGTGTTCGTATGAGCGGTCCCTTTGCTATTAAGAGATCACTCAAAAGAATTCTGACAACAGAAGCAACCAATGCGGGTTCACTTGCAGCAGCCTGTTTCGCTGCGGTCCTAGAAAGGAGATTATCTTCACTTTCTATAGATCGTGCTAGCGATCTAGCTTTCTCATCAACGGGGACAATCCCAACCATACGCTCACGGCTCAGTGACGTCTGCGCGAGAAAGAGGTAAGGACCGAGATCAATATCTCCAGTAAGCCGTGGGTCTGCTTTGAGATATCCTATCAACCCAGGTTCACCAAGAAAGGGAGCATTTGCTATTTCTTAACACTTTTCTGCCTTGATTGCTCAAGCACTTTTTGTTGATAGCGCTTGAAGACCCGCTCGAAGGTGCCGTTGTACTTAGCACACCGCAGCGCCAGCATGTGGTTGCCATTGGCGCCATACCACCACGCCCCCGAGCGTTTGAGGCGTACGTGGCAGATGAATTTATGGGCCGACTCAATGCCCCCACTGCCCAGCGGATAGCCCCCGCGGCGCTGGGTGCCGTAGTCAACCCGGTGGCGGTGGTTTTGCAGGTAGGTGCTCAGGGTGTTAATCTCAGCCCCAGCTCTGACCGTAGAGGGCTGCATGCGCTTCAGGCCCCCGACCACGTGGTTCACCTCCCCCAGAAAGAGTCGGGACATGGTGCCCTCAACCCACTCCAGCGCTTTCTCGGGGTGCTCACCATATTGGGCGTGGGCCACGGTGTGGACGTGCGGCGAGCAATGATAATAATCCAGGATTTCCCGGGCCGTAGGAAAGAGCGCCTGGACGCGCGCCCAAATCCACTGTGCCCCATCGGCCACGACACACAGCCGCACCTGCTCCTCGGGAATAAGCCCGGCCTCCTTGAGCTGCTCCAGGGCGCCAAACAGCTCTGCGTCCTCCCCAATCTGGTGCCAGCTCAGGACGTGGACGATGCGGTCGCCGTCCACCAAGTAGAAGCGAAAGCCCTTGGCCTCGCGCCACTCCCCTTGCCAGTGCGCCCGGTTGGCCCGCTGCTTTTTGCGTCCGGGCCTGCTCCCCTTGGCCTGCTCGGGACGGGTCGGCACATGCGCTCCATCGCTGGCCAACACCATAATGGGCCGGCGGTGCTTCCCCGCCGCCACTGCGGCGCCCTTAGCCGCGATTTCCTCACGGGGAGGAGCTACCTCCAACACCCCCACCCCCGCCGCCACCTCATTGGTCAGCGTGTGGGCGGTCTGCGCGCTCACCTTCACCCCTGTCAGCTCCGTCACCAACTCACAGGCCGTCTCGTAGGGCACCTCGACGGTCAGCCGAGCCACGGCCTGGTGCACATCGAACTGCTTGCGGCCCGGCGCCACGCCCAAGGCAGTGTCCAACGGGGCGAAGCCCTGCCCACAGGGCACGCAGTAAAAATACGGCCGGGCCAGCTCTCCCTCCCCCACCACGGTCTCCAGCGTGCGACTGACCACGCCCCGGGCCGCAACCGCGCGTCCACAGCGTGGACAGGGGGCGATAGTCCGCTCCTGTTCCGCCCTCCAGCGGTGCTCCAGCAGGGCCTCCGTCACGCTGCCCGTCAGCTCCTGGCGCAACTCCCACACCGCCCGGGTCAGGTGCTCAAAGGTAGGTTTCGGCTCCGTCACCTTCTCCTCCAGGGCATCGCACCAGTGATCGACGCGCTCATGCAGTTGTCGGCGGAACTCGGCCCGCTGTTTCCGCTCGCGCACTTCGGCCAACGACATAATGGCGGCTGCTCCCATCGGTGGCTCCTCTCTCTGCAAGATCGGGCTCCCCGCCTGCGGGGCTTCCCCACGAACTGCTTGAAATCCTTAGCAGAAAGAGGACAACAATAGACCGTAAGAATCATCAAATGCTCCCCCAAGAAATGTAGTAACAAGTGGGGAGTCGCTGGAGGTTCCACTTTCTTCTTCATCTGCCTTTAGCACTTCCTCGATTAAAGCAGAATGTCCTGTAAGGGGGTCGATCGTTTCAACAATAGCATTGAAGAAATTACCCCATACATACTCAAGAACAGTCATCTTCACGAGAAGATCCGCTTTGATGCTAAGCTCATTCGCTTCAGCGAGGCGTCTTCTCAGAGAGAGTATGTTAAGGAACCGCTTAATTTGCCGAGGATTTCCCCTGAGGCCACGCCCGAGGATATCTACATAAGGAAGGACGCCGTCAAGTTCGCCTATAACCTCTGTAATTCCTGTATCCAAATTGAAATAAACCTGGTTCTCCTTGGGCCAGCTCCGGAAAGCCTCTGCTATCTCACCTTCACAGCGGTAGAAGTTATGGCGTGCCTTAACAAGTTCTTCCCAGCCCTTCTCGTCCAGGTGGCGTCCGATGATGAGCATTCCTATATAACAGGCGATATCTCGTAAACTTTGCTCAGGAATCGAGAATGGAATTTGGATAATCTTTTCGAGGTAATCCTTCTGCTTTTTGGTGTCAGTAACATTGTAGATCTCTCCGACAGCATGCTCAATTTTCGGCGCATCCGCTCCGATAACAAAAGTACAAGAGGGAGTATTGAGGAAAAGTTTTATCGTTTCAAAGGTTTCAATAACCTTTGCGCTTGAGCATCGGTCTAGATCATCAATGAAGACCACTATTCGTTCGACTTCCATCCGTTTGAGCAATTCGGCAAAGTCATTGTCGAATTTTTCCATCGTTTCCGCGATTTTTTCCGATTCCTCCCGGAAGGAGTCAACTAACCCTTCGATATCCGGAGTCATGGTAATTGCGCTTTTACCGATGGCTTTCGCTAACTTTAAGATACTCGCTCCATCCTTGAGCCGCTTAAGGATATCTTGAGCCTTGTCAACAAGATCCTTGTTCTCGGAAAGCTTCGCGATAATCGCGTGGATAAGAGCGGATTGGGCTTCTTCTCGTGCTTCGTATTTCCAGGCATTGAACCACAAGGTTTTGGTTTTAGCAGCAAGCTTGTCGATACGTCTTTTGAGCATCCACATAAGGCTTGTCTTGCCACTGCCCCACGATCCAAAGAGGCCGAGGGTCAAAGGAGCAAGGTCTTTATGAAGACACACGTCCGCTAAAACGTTCACGTAACTTATGTAGCCAAGGCAATCTTTTTCTGTTTCACGGTCTGACCACATAACCCCTCCTCATTGGAACTCACAGGCAAGAGATTGGTGAGTCTGTTATCCATAACAAATGGTTTCTGAACAGCCCATACACTCAGGCTTCGCTAAAAAATGGGGGGTGAGTTGAGAGAATATCGGCGATGCGC
>CAZSVR010000134.1:0-3501 GCA_964610295.1 uncultured Anaerolineaceae bacterium | reverse complement strand
AGACGCGGCATTCCTGTTCCCTCCCCTTACGAAGGGGAGGGTCAGGGTGGGGTTTGAATTTGAACGGCAATTGATCGATGAAAATACCGCTCAACAAATGGCTCGCCTACTACAGCCCACTCTTTCGCGGGCGGTTTGATTTCTTTTTGTCGACCGCAGCGCCGCGGCGCGAGACGTGGCACCAGGGTCTCGCCATGACCGGCGGGCGATTCTGGGTTCGCGTTCACGGCGGCCATAACTTGCGGCGCGTCGTGGGACCGATGGCCGATTGGAAACCCTCGCTTTCCGATGTCCTCGTCGCGCGCGGTGAGGGTCGCACGGCTTCATTGGAGACTTTTCCCTGGGTCGGCCACAGCGCCAACGCGGAATACATCTATGCGCTGACCGTCGTGGGCGCAGGGGGCGTCGAGGACGTGTCCGGCGCGCCGATCATCGTCGCACGATTCGACCCCGACGGCGCGCTCATCGGCCCCTCTCCCAATCGAATAAACGATATTCGTGTTCAAGCCATTGCAGGCGGGCGATTTGTCCTGCGATGGTACTATGATGAAACCGGCCAGGAAGTCCCACCGGGCTGCTTCAATGTATACAGTGACGATGGATCGCCCGGGACCATGGACTACGACGTCATCGTTGCGACGGTGGCTTATCGGTTTCGCCGTGGGCACTTCGAGTGGACCAGCGCGGCCTATTCCGAAGGCGATCGAATCGCCTGGGCGGTCCGTGCTGAAAGCGCGTCCGGCGTCGTCGGACCTGTTGGAGCGACCGCGTTGGGGATCGCCGCGACGGCCCTTCCGCCTGCGCCGATCGGGCTCATCGTGATCGGCGCGGAGGATTGAAAGATGGCTCTTCGTTCGCTGGAACAACTCAAACGCGATCAGGCCGCGATCCTCGAAGCGCACCTCCGCCGCGGCACGATGACGACGCGAAATCCCGCACCATCGGCCCTCCCGTCAGGCCGGTTGCAGTGGGGACGGGTCGTCGAAATCGTTTCGAGCGACGACGACCACGGCCCGCACCTCGTCGTTCAAGGGCGGGTCTATTCCGGCTCGCCCCCGGCGCTCACGAGCGCCGCCGCCGACACGCTTCGCTGTTATCCCGCGCCGGGTTTACTCGTTACCGACTATGAAGAAGACGATTACGTGCAGCTTTGCCCCAGCGAGACGGCGGTGGTCGCCCTGCCGATTCGATAAACGCGGCCGCGTGTCAAGGGCAAGACGGCCCATTACATGGTAAGATGGACCCGCCCTTGACGCCGTGGCGGGTGCAGCCCATAAATCGCTTCGCGATTCGGCCGCCAAGCGGCTACCACGGTGTCAAGGGTCAGCCGCTCGCCTAGTCGAGTCGCCGTGGCGACCGGGGAGAACCCGGCCCGCCTGCCCTTGACGGCCCGCCGCGAGCAAAGTCCGCCGTCGCGCAGCGACGAGTCTTGGCGGCATGTCAAGGGTGGAGCCAAACGGCCAGCGCGACGGTGAGGGGTGTGAGGGCTGGCCACCCGCCGGCGCATCCACTACCCTCTCGCCCACAGCGCCCAGGAATCGCCAAGTGACCTACCAGTCCGTTGATAAGCTCCAGAACATGCTCGCCAGCGAAGTCTTCGGCTACGCCGCCGACAAGAAGAAGGCGTCCGGTCGCGCTTTGGGTACGCTCATCGAGATCGTGACGTTTTACACGCTCTGCGCGTGGGACCTGCGCGACTCCATCGCCATCGAGCGTCAGATTCCGGAGTTCGCCAACCCGGAAATCACTCACAACGTCGAGTTCTCGGTGCATCCGATGGTCGGTGCGAGGTCGGTGTTGGTCAAGCCGTTGCAGTTGCCGCTGACCTCAAAGAAGCTCCTCAAAGCTGGCGGCACTTTGCCCACGGGCACCGTGGTCCGAGATGAACAGATCGTCTCTCGCGGCGACGTCATGCGCAACGCGGCGGTCGTAGCCGAACACGCGTGCGGGTTCACAACCGCTCATCTCAACGGCATGACGGCGGATAGTTGCACGGTCGCGCTCACCGAACTGCTCACCTCTCCATTTGCCATCTTCGAATGCAAGCGTGTTGGTGTGGAGGAAGGCATGCGCAAGGGGCCGCAGACGATCGAGAAGGCCAAGCAGGGCGCGTATGTCGCGCGCTCGGTGTCGTCGCTCCAGAAGTTCCGCTTGGCGAGCGGCAAGGTGCAGGGGGTACTCGACACGGGGGAGGTCGCCTGAAAACCGGCGACTACGACACGCTACTCCGCCAGATCGTTGACGGCAACGACGCCGATGCGCTGCGTGGCTTCATCCTGACCGTCGGCGTGGTCAGCAATCACGGAAACTGGTTTACCGCTGAGAACCACAACAAGGAACTCAAGGTTCTCGCCCACTCCTACGACTGGCTTCTGTTCTTGACTGACAACGGCCTGTGCCAGTTCATTGAGAAATTGCTAATCAAGCCGGTTCCCGAGCTGGCACCTGCTCGCGATGCGTTCCTTTCGAGCTACAAGGCCCTGAAGGCTGAGCCGGGAAAGAAAGGCGGCGCGAAAGCGAAGAAGGCGAAGAACTGCTTCACGAAGATCACAATGCGGGCGGACGCCGACGCAGCCCTCAAGCGCTACTTTAAGTCGCACGAGGCCAAGGTCGAGAGTTGGTTCAACGTGATCGCGCCGCGCGGCGACACGCTGAAACAGCTTCGCGAGGACCTGGTCAAACTCGCAGGCAAGAATTGGAAAAGGATTCGTCAGCCATGACCGCGGGCCGCAGCATCATTTCGACCAGCCAGACTTGGTGTACACCGCCAAAGTACGTGCGCGCCGTGCGCGAGGTGTTGGGCGGCACGATCGCCCTGGACCCTTGCTCCAACCATCACTCGGTCGTCCGGGCGGAGGTCGAATACCAATTGCCCGAGCGCGACGGCCTTCGCAGCGGCTGGGACTACCCCACGATCTACGTCAACCCGCCCTACGGGGCTGACCGCCAGCGCGGCACGACGATCAAGGATTGGCTGCGCAAGTGCGCCACCGCGCACGAAGACCACGGTTCGGAAGTCCTCGCCCTTGTGCCCGTCGCCACCAACACCAAGCACTGGAAGGACTATGTATTTGGCGTTGCCGACGCTGTCTGCTTCCTCTACGACACGCGACTGCGCTTCCTCGTGGACGGCAAGGATGAGGGCAAGGGCGCCCCCATGTCCTGCGCAATGGTCTACTGGGGCGAGCATGTTTCGCGCTTCCAGGAAGTCTTCTTGTCGCATGGCGCGGTGGTGGACTTGCGCGATCTGCAAGGCAAGCCCGTCGGCCTATCCCTCGATGAGCGACATTCGCAGCTATTCGTGAGCGGCATGTCCAACGGCCACAGCCGTGCGAGACGGCGTGCCCATCGGTAGCGGGTCGGGCGGCCCAGGTTCTTTGAACCTGAGGTCTCGATTCTACAACAAGGTTCGCCTTACGAAACCTCCGAATTAGCCTGCCAGCCGGGTGCTGCTCTGGGCGGGAGAGGCGCCGGAGAGGGCGGCAGCCCTCTCTGGCATCA
>CAZSVR010000133.1:0-3606 GCA_964610295.1 uncultured Anaerolineaceae bacterium | reverse complement strand
GGATGCCGAGCGCGCGCTGGACGTAGAAGCAGTCGGGGGAGTCCCAGCCGAAGGCGTACTGGAACACGCCGTCGATGTCGGCGCCCCGCAGGCCGGCGTCGGCGAGCGCGGCCTTCGCCGCCGTGACCGCGATCTGCTCGGCGCGCACCTCGACGTCGCGGTACACCGGCGACTGCCCGACGCCAACGATCGCGACTGCGCGTCCTTCCATCACGAGCGCGCCTTCGCCCCGGGCGCGGGGCGGAACTGGGGGAGCGTGACGTTATCGAGGTCCTGGAACGTCACCTCGACCGGCATCCCGATGTACAGCGCGTCGTTCGGACAGTCGACGATGTTCGTGAGCAGGCGCAGGCCGGGCTGCTCATCGAGCTCGACGATGGCGAGGCTGTAAGGCACCTCGTCCGCGTACACCGGCGCGAAGACGTGGTGGACGATGGTGTAGGTGAAGATCGTCCCCTTGCCGGAGACCTCCGTGGGCGAGAGCTTATCGGACTGGCAGCGAGGGCAGATCACGCCGGGCCAGTGGATGTAGTAGGCGCAGCCGTCGCAACGCTGGATGACGAGCTTGTGCTCTCGCGCGGCGTCCCAGAAGAACTTCGTGATCTCGTTCGGCGGGAGGACGGGCCGTGGAGCGCCGCGCTGCTCAGTTGTCATGGCGGGGATATCTTAGCAGGAAGACGTGTAGGGGCGGGTCCCAGACCCGCCCCTACATCGATCTCTAGCGTATCCGTCGCCTCCGCGCGTACCACAGGCCTCCGCCACCTAACACGATGGCGGTCGCCGTACCGGCGATTACCTCAGCCGGCAGTCCGGCGCCACCACCGGACGACGACTGCGGCGCGTGCGCTGACAGAACGCCCGGGTCCGAAAGGGACGTGATGCCGCCGACGGGACGAGACTCGAAATCGTAAAATATGTTTTCGTCTGGGCCTGGATCTCTCTTGTCGCCCCACACCATGTGGAACAGCGACGACGCATCAGCGGCAATCCCGTTGTAGTCCCCGATGTAGCAAGACGGATGCGCCGCGAACTCCCCCGCCGCCTGAAACGGTACGCCGGGTTGCAGCGACACCCGCCGTTCAACCCAAGTGGTGCCGGCGTTCGCGGAGCGACTGGCGAACAGGTCGAGGCCAACGCCGACAGCGTTCCTCTCGTCGTACCAGGTCGCCTCTATCGTGCCATCAGGCGCTATCGCGATGGCAGGCATGAACTGCCTGACCCCATTGCCGGTCGTGTCTTGATTGAGGCGGACCGGACCTGTGAAGGCGCCGCCCCCGGCCGCGCGCTTGGCGAACAAAACATCCGCGTCCCCGAAACGGGCGTCGTTCCAAGCAATGTAGATGTCGCCTGCGGGGCTGACCGCCATGGACGGGTAGTGCCAGACACCAACGGCATCCGCACCGAAGGCGAGGACCCTCTTCCCGACTATGCCGCACCCCGAGTCGGGATTCCCAATGGCCGTCATGGCTCCTACCGTCCCAGCGGTGACCGCTACCGGCGCGTCGCAGCTGAGGAGACCTGGGGCGCACTGGCGGAAGAAGATCTCAGGATTGGTAAATGCCGGAGGGTTGATATCGAATTCCGACCAAGCGAAGTACACGTTGCCGCCTGGGGCAACCGCCACCTGACAGCCGCTCACCAGTCGTCCTGATGGGGCGCTCGCGACCAGGAATCCGGGAGGGACTGTAGAAGGCGCGGGCGCCGTAAAGGGTCCCGCTGGCGTCCCAGGCGGGCCCTGGGAGGCACGGATGGTGAAATCTTGGAAGTTAGTCCAGCAAACATAGATGTTGCCCGCCGGGGCAGCACCCGGCCGGAGATCCGCCGCAATCCAGGGCTTGTCCAGAAGATTGGCGTCGGCTCCTGACGCCGAAACCGGGCCAGTCCAATTGGAGCAATCGCTCGAAGAGGAGACAACAACGTGATTGGCGAGCGGCCCGGAAGACAAGTCGGCCAACATGGCCATGTGAAAGGTCCCGTTGCGATCTACCGTGAGCGCTGGATCGCCGTCGACGGATCCGAACGTGCCGCGCGGTACCGCTCCAGCGTGGACCCAGGTTGCCGCGCCCTGCTTCCGGGCGAAGCCAACAGTCGACCCACCGGAGTGGTTATAGTCGTTGAACCCGGAGCAGAGTAACGTGCCGCTAACGACTAGATGGGGCTCGCTTTGATTGTTAGCCTCCGCGCGAGCGGGGGTTGTCGCGCGCTGGTTTGGCCCAGCAACCGCTGCGGCTTGTCCGCCTGGGCCCAGTGGCACCGGTACTGCACCAGGAGAGCAGAGGGCCTGCATCGCCAACTCCAGTGCGCCAGACAATGGTAGCTGCGCGGCAGCGTTGCATTGTTCTGGCCCCTGGCCGCTGGCAGCGGCGCGATCGACGTTCCGAGCGCCGGTCGAGTCGAACAGCAGCGCGGCTGTCAGCAGCGCCGCGATCGCAACAATGATCACGCGCAGCTGCAAGGCACTCCCTCCGGAGCGATGTCACGCGCTGGGCGGGGGCAACAGGCGACAGGCTGGCGAATCCACCAATTGGCCTAAGCATACGCGTCTCCTGGCGGTTGTCAAGAGCACGGCGGGCGGCGTCGCGCTGCTCAGATGTCATCGCAGGGATGTGTTAGCAGGAAGACGTGTAGGGGCGGGTTTGAAACCCGCCCCTACACCGATGATCACCGGCTCGCTACGCCGGCAGCGGGATCTTGTACAGCTCCGCCGCGTTGTCCTGGCAGACGCGGCTCCGCACACCCGGGTCGAGGCGCTGCAGCACCTTTGCCAGGTGCTCCTGCGACTCGGGGTAGAGGCAGGTCGGGTGCGGGAAGTCGGTCTCGAAGAGCAGGTTGTTGGGCCCGATCATCTCGATGAAGTGCTTGACGCCGAAGTCCTCGAACCAGAACGTGGCGTAGATGTGGTCCTTGAAGTACTCCGCGGGCCGGCGCTTGAGGCCCTTCGCCTCGTCGGGCGCCATCTCGTCCCACTGGTACTCCGACGCCTCGATGACGAAAGGCACCCAGCCGCAGCCGCTCTCGACGGAGACGAGCTTGAGGTTCGGGTACTTGTCGAAGAGGCCGCTCAGCATGAAGCAGTTCACCATGTAGGCGTTCGACATGTACATCAGCGTCGCGATCGAGGCGAGCTTGCGCTGCGGGCCGAACGAGCCCCACGAGAAGTCCTCTAGCGCGAACGTCTTCATCCCGGCGCCGATGTGGAAGTCGATCGGTATCTGCATGTCGTTGATCAGCTCCCAGAGCGGTTCCCAGATCGGCTGGCCGTAGTCCGGCAGGCCGAAGACCTCCGGCTTGTCGGTGAGCGTGATGCCGGTGAGGTGGAGCTCCTCCTTAATGCGGACGGCCTCCTTCAGCGTGGCGTCGATGTCCCAGAAGGGGAGGAAGGCCTGCGGGAAGAGACGGCCGCCGGAGTCCGCCTGCCACTCGGCGACGGCGTCGTTGTAGATCGTGCAGCACATCATCTGCAGCTCTTTGTCCTGGATGCTGAGGAACTTGGTCGCGCCGAAGCCGCCGGCGTTCGGGTAGACGATCTGCGCCCAGACGCCCATGCGGTCCATCACCTTCAGCCGCGGCCCGACCTCGTACGCGGCGACGTCCATCTCCTCGAAC
>CAZSVR010000132.1:0-3676 GCA_964610295.1 uncultured Anaerolineaceae bacterium | reverse complement strand
AGCCGGCGTAAACCCATGCCCGCGTGCTCGTACGCCCGGCCATGATTTCTCTCGCCCCCAAGTATTCTCGCCCGGACCGACCTCGTTTTCGGTAGAATCCGTTACGCTATTGAAAGGTTAGAGAGAAGCGGAAGATGAGTGTCGATCAGGCCTTCTACCTCGCAATCGCGCTTTTTGGCGCGCTGTTTCTCTTCGCCTCCTTCCTCCTGGGCACGGTCGGGGACTTCTTCGACTCCGTCGGCGACGCCGTCGGCGACCAGATCGATCTCGGCGGTGGCGATGCCGATGGCGCTGCCGAGGGCTCCGATGGCACTGGCGACGAAGGCCCATCGCCGCTGAGCCTGCGCAACCTCATGGCCTTCATGACCGCCTATGGCGCGTCCGGCCTGATCACCAGCTCCTACGGCTGGTCCACCCTCGCCAGCAGCCTGTTCGCGGCGCTTCCCGGCTTCGCCCTTGCCTTCGTAGCCTATAAGTTCATGCAGGCCCTTTACGGCCAGCAGTCCAGCAGCGTCGTCGAGGTTTCGGGGCTCGTCGGACGCATCGGTGTGATCGACCTCGCGATTCCGGCAGCCGGGCTCGGCCGCGTGACGGTCAACACCGGCACAGGCCAGAGCACCTTCATCGCCCGCTCGGAAGGCGGCTCTCCCATAGCGAACGGCGAGCGCGTGGTTGTCAAAGCGACCCTGGGTAGTGACCTCATCGTGACGCGAGCGCCGGAAGGCGCTTAAGGAGGACGGCTGTGGCGGGTGTGTATGTTGCCTTTGGCGTAATCCTGATTCTGCTCGTTCTGTTCCTGCTGATCGCGACGGTCAGCCGGCGATACGTCAAAGTCCCGCCGAACGTAGTCGCCGTTATCTCCGGACGCCGGCGCCACATCACCGCGCCCGATGGCAGCAGGCAGGCCATCGGCTTTCGCGTTGTGCGCGGTGGCGCGACCATCGTCTGGCCGGTAATCGAGCGGCTGGACTACATGTCCCTCGAGAACATGAACCTGCTCATCGAAGTGCGCAAGGCCATCACCCGCGAGGGTGTGCCCCTGAACGTCGACGCCGTCGCCAACGTGCGCATCGGGTCTGACGACGCCTCGATCATGGCGGCGTCCGAGCGCTTCCTCACCTTCAGGGTCGAGGACATACGCTCTATCGTGCTTAAGACGCTCGAAGGCCAGCTGCGCGCCGTCCTCGCCGTCCTGACCATCGAGAGGGCCAACGACAGCCGCGAGGAGTTCCAGCAGTCGGTAACGGCCGCCGCCTCCGCTGACCTGGCCAAGATGGGCGTCCAGATCGACAACATCGTCATCCAGGCCATCTGGGACGAGGTCGGTTACCTCGAGGCCCTGGGCAAGAAGCGCACCGCAGAGGTCAAGCGCGATGCCGAGGTCGGCGCCGCCGACGCCCACCGCGAGCAGACGGAGAAGGTTGCCAGCGCCGAGCTTGCAGCCGCCCAGGCGCGCGCGGTCGCCGACCAGCAGATCGCCATGGCCGAAAAGACCCGCGACGTGGCCAAGGCGGAGTACCAAGCCGAGGTCCAGGCCGCCGTCGCCAAGAGCGCCCAGGCCGGTCCCCTGGCGGACGCCACGGCCATGCGTCAGGTCCGAATCGCCGAGGTCGAGGTCGAGAAGGCCGAGACCGAGGCCCGCATCGGCGTCGAAGAGAAGCGCATCGAGCAGTCGCGCAAGGCACAGGAAGCCGACATCGTGGTGCCGGCCATGGCGCGCCGCGAAGCGACCATCGCCGAGGCCGAGGGCCGCCGCGAGGCTCTGATCGCCGACGGCGCCGGCGAGTCTTCGAAGCGCAAGGCCCTCGCCGACGCGCGCCAATCGGAGCTCACCGCCGAGGCCACCGGGCGCCAGGCCAACCTCCTCGCCGAGGCCGAGGGCGAACGCATGAAGCTCCTGGCTCAGGCCGAGGGCGAGCGCGCCCGCCTCCTGGCAGAGGCCGAAGGCAAGGAGAAGCTGGCACTCGCTCTGAACGGGATGAACGAGGCCGCCCAACTGCTCCAGATCCTGCCCACGATCATGGAGGCCGTGCCCGAAGTCGCCGACCGCATCACCCGGCACCTCGCCGAGATCGACAAGGTGACGATCCTGGACATGGGCGGCGGCAACGGCGGTGGTGGCATGAACCGCTTCCTGAGCAGCGCCACCAGCGCCGTGAAGCAGACCTTCGAGGTCGTGCGCGAGACCACCGGCATCGACATCCAGGCCGCCTCTCGCCGCGTGGTCGACAACCTGGGCCTGGGCAACGGCCACGCCGCTGATGGCGGGGCCAATCCCCCGACCGGCGGACAGTCGCGCCCCACCCCCAACGAGACCGAGGAGTAGGCGTGGTCCAGACGCCGTTGAGCGCGGGCGCCTCCTACCGTGCCACAACGACGCTCGGCCCGGAGCAGACCGACGCACTCGTGCTGGCCTGCTCCGACCGGCGCTACCGCGCGGCCACCCAGGAGTTCCTGGAGAAGCACCTCGGCCTGAACAACTACGACGTCCTTGCCGTGCCCGGCGGCGTCTACATGCTCTCGTTCGCCGATGCCCTGCCCAAGAACCTCAAGGTCGGCATGAGGATGCTCAAGTTCGTGCTCAAGAACCACCTGCCGCCACGCATCATCCTCATCGCCCACCAGGATTGCTCGCGTTACCGTGAAGGGTTCATGACCTGGCTGCGGAAGCCAGGCTTTTCGCTCGAGGAGCAGCAGAAGCGCGACCTCAACGAAGTGGCCACCGAACTAAGGTCTGCGTTCGACTGGGCGCGGGTAGAGCCGTACTTCGCGCACTCGGTTGAAGGCGCAGGCGTCGAGTTCGAGCGCGCCTGATGCTCGGCTGGATGGTGCGCAACCCTTACCGGGCCGCGATCGCCGCCGGCATCCTCGTGGCCCTGCTCTTCGGCTGGGTCTCCTTCCCCACCGAGAAGACCCTGGTCAGGACCGTCGACGATTGGTTGCCTTCCTACGCCAAGAGCCTCGATTCAGTGGCGCCGGAGGCGCTCGCCGTCCTCGACGCCGTAGCGCGTGGCGAATTCAGGGACAAGACCGTGAAGGTCTCGCCGCAGGAGTTCAGCGAACTCCCGCTTCCCGTCGCCTACGTCTATCCTCAGCTCTCCGGCGACGGCCGCGAGTTCCGAATCCAGTACACGGGCCTCTCAGCCGCAGGCGATAGCGTCTACCTTGCCGAGCGCAAGGTGGCGGCGGCTTCCGGCCTCGACCCCGCGCGCTGGTTCTACAAGGCCGTCGAGGCCGAGGCGGACCGCGCCGGAAACGTCCTCAATCTCACCTACGAGCGCGACGTAACCGGCCTGCTCGCCCTCCTGCTCCTCGACCTCGTGGTTGGCGGCATCTACGGCGCGATGGTGGGCATGATCCTGGCCGTCCTGGGCACGGAGAGGCTGGACAAAGCCCACGCCCCCAAATCGATCCCCGGACCGTCGCCTCTGACGCCGCTCGGTCCGCGCGGCATCTTCCGCGCCTGATGCCCGGCCGCGACGACGTAGCCCGCGCCATCGCCTTCTTCGAGGCCTGCGACGACGTCTCGCTGCTGCGCAAGGCGCTTACCGACATCGCGCCCAAAGCCCGCCGCATGGTGGTTCGGTATCTGGGTTCGGGCGGGGACGGCGCCGTCCCCCCTCCCGCGGACGTGCCGCACACACCCGTGGCCGCATCCCGGGACGACGCCCTCAAA
>CAZSVR010000131.1:0-3684 GCA_964610295.1 uncultured Anaerolineaceae bacterium | reverse complement strand
TACGCAGGTGATTGGTAACTGAATAGACGCAAATCATATTTCGCGCAAGTAAACATCAGTTGTGGGTAAAATCTTATCAATATGGGTTTGTAGTTCATTTTCGAGCAGGTTCGTTGGCGTTCAAAGAGTGAGCCTAACAAAGCGTACACTGGACACTGGGGATTCTGCGCACATCCCAGGCGTTTTTCTGGCTTCGAGTTTTTTCTGCTCCCAAGCAGAGTCCATGCCCGCCTGGTTGTTGAGCCTGTCGAAACACACCTGCCATGCTTCGCGAACGCAAACCGTTAGCCCGCCAATCTTGAACAGATATGATCTTGCTTCCGCCCTTCGAATCTCGAACACCGACGATCTTTCGTGTTTGAACTTTTCGACAAGCCTTGCATCTCTTTTAACCAATATATAAAGAGCTACCGCTAAGATAGAAGTAGCTCTCTATAAGAAGTACATGGCTAGTGCATTGACATTGCTTCGTATACTCTTACACTTGTAATCATTGGACAGCTTTTAGCAATTTTTTCTGCGTCACCCATATTGGCTGCACTTATTACTGTGTAGCCAGTTAATGACTCCATTCCCAGTGGCAGTTCTTTAGTTCCGGAGCGTGAGATTTCTTTTCCAGGACCGAGGGGGCTGCCAGGATCAACCATCTTGTCTCCTATAGATGCGAACCACTTGCTCCAGGCGTCCATTATGTCCGGGGTTGGGGTTTCAAATCCGTAGTGAAAAATTATGAACTTTTTCATTCTTTTCTCCTTGTTTTTGATTTGTTCTCTGCTCAAAGATTGAGCAGAGCTTCCTAGGCAGCTTCATCGCTGCCCTATTCGGGGCGAAACCGCATAAGCCAATCTTGAAGACCACGAAATGATTCTCGGTTGAGTGTGAGAAAATTGGTTTGCCCGATTTTCCTGCGGGTGACCATCCCTCCTCTCTCAAGCACTTCTATATGCTTGTGAATTGCTGGCAGAGAGAGATTTCTCAAAAATGCTAACTTACTGATGGAGCAAGGTTGCAGACTCAAAACATAAATGATCTCTCTCCGGTGTTTATTGGCGAGAGCTTCAAAAACTTTGTCCAAGTCTGGTGGGTCTTGATTCTTGGTCATCGTAGTTAACTAAGAAGTTAAGTATAATAAAGTGTACCAATCTTGTCAAGTTATTTCAATGATGACTATTGTTGGTTGGTTTTTTTGATTTATCCATGGCTTGGTGCGTATCCGAGATATGATGCATTAATGTCATAAGCGGGCTAACACGGCGTGCAGTCCCTTCGCTGCGCTTCGGCGGCGGGGAGGTCGCGGGCTCTCAAAGAGGATTCAACGCCCGGGCAGTTTTCTGGTTTAGAATCAGGATCCACACTCGCCCCCGTCCGCCGCTATCCCGTGACGATCGCACGGGACTTACGCAGACCGTTAGGCGTTCGTCTTGCAAATCGTGTTTGTCTCTCTAATCACCGTGAGGAGCCTAGGGCTAGCTCCCCACGAAGACTTTTTGTAGCCCTGAGGAGATTGATATGACGACTAGTGAGGCAGTTGTTCTTGTAATTGTTTTGATTGTTTGTGTCATTTGGGACGCCCTGATCGTCTATCAGATCTGGAGATGCGAGACATTTGCGTTTTCCGCTCAGAAGTATGAGCAGCCGCGGAGCAGGCTCCGCAAAACTGAACCAGCCGCATTTTGGCTGTCTATGGGCGTTCAATCAATTTTTCCCAACGGCGCGATTCTGTATTTACTTTATTGGTTGTCAACATTGGCTGATTAATAGATTGCCTTTTGATATTTGGCGTTTTTGCATGTTGTAGTTTTTGGTTCTTGCTAAAGATTGTGTTGTGTATCAAAATCTTGTCAAGTTTCCAATGGCATCTTTTTTTGGTCAGCTAGTCTTGCACAACATAAAAACGCCTAACGCAGCGTGCACTGGACCCTTCGACAGGCTCAGGGCAGGCTGGTGGGATTCGCCCGGCCAAAAAGAGTTGATTCTGCGCCTGGGCATTTTTCTGTATAATGAGCCTTATCCACACCCGCCCACCAGCGGGTAACGCAAACCGTTAGCCGCCCCCCTTCGCACAATTATCAAAACCTTACCAGCCAAAGGCTAAATCGCTCAATCGGATGTATTGACAAAGCATATACGGCAGAATATACTTTACCTTGATGCATGTCAAATACACGCTTCATAACATTGCCTTTGAGTGGGAAGGCCAGAAAGCGGCTTCCAACCTCCGCAAGCATCATGTCACGTTTGAATTGGCTTGCGAATCGTTTTTTGACCCGTTTGTCTGTTATCTCGACGATGAAATTGTTGGCAGTGAACTTCGAGAAAGAATTGGCGGGTTAACTACCAGTTGGCAATTGCTCTACATAGCTTATGCCATGCGTGATGATGTTATTCGTATCATTTCCGCCCGATTAGTAACAAAAGCAGAGAGAGAAATCTATGAAAATCAATAAACTTGCCCAACGTTTAAAAAAAGATCGGCCGATGGCGATGGTTAGCATTCGCATCCCCGATGACGTTATCGAAGATTTGAAACGTGTTGCGCCCATGCTCGGTTTTTCTGGGTATCAAGCGTTGATTAAGGCTTATATTGGTCAGGGATTGCGAACAGACCTTGAGCGCCTTGAAGGTGGTGTAGAAATTTCGGCGTTGATTGAAAGTCTACGAAAGAAGGGCGTAAAGGATGAGATAATCTCATCCGCTATCGCAGAAGCCCAAAGTCCAGTACAAGCCACTTAAGGCATGAAGGCGGCTAACAAAGCGTGCACTGGACCCTTCGACAGGCTCAGGGCAGGCTGGTGGGATTCGCCCGGCCAAAAAGAGTTGATTCTGCGCCTGGGCATTTTTCTGTATAATGAGCCTTATCCACACCCGCCCACCAGCGGGTAACGCAAACCGTTGGCTGGCTTCGTCGCGTTCCAACATATAGCTGCCTTGGGCATTGTGATACAACATAGTATTTGAGACGTCGTTTACCTACTTTGAACGAGGCAACCAGATAGTAATCCAGATGTTGGAGGAACTTAGTCATGAGAAAAGTTATTGTGCTTGAACATATCTCCCTTGATGGTGTCATACAAGCCCCAGGCGGGCCAGACGAAGATACCAGCGGTGGCTTCGCGTATGGCGGGTGGATAAGCCCATATTCCGACGCGATTCTTGGAACGGCCCTGAGAAGGCAGATGAACATGCCCTTCGACCTGTTGTTAGGGCGCAAAACCTTTGAGATTTGGGCACCGTACTGGCCGCAACATGCGGACGCATGGCCTGGCGTCAACGCGGCGACCAAGTACGTCGCCTCGAATACCATGACGTCTGGCGAATGGCAGCCGTCCGTGTTTTTAAACGCAGATATTGCAGAAAAAGTCGCCAAAATCAAGCAACAGCAAGGGCCGGATTTGCACGTTTGGGGAAGTGGTAATCTCATTCAGACGCTTATCAAGCATGATTTGGTCGATGCGTTCTGGCTGATGATATATCCGATAACGTTGGGCGTTGGAAAGCGGTTATTTGCCGATGGCACAATCCCAATAACGTTCAAGGTGACGGAAAGCAAAGTCACCCCGAATGGCGTCATTGTCGTGAATTACGAGCGTGCAGGCGCAATCACAACCGGAAGTTGATGAATATTCGCACTGTTCTTAACAGCAAGTAGAGTATTGCAAAACAAAAAGCCAGCCAACAAAGCGT
>CAZSVR010000130.1:0-3701 GCA_964610295.1 uncultured Anaerolineaceae bacterium | reverse complement strand
CTGCTCCCAAGCATTATCCACGCCCACCCACCCGCAAGTAACGCAAACCGTTAGGTGCCCATTCGAAAAGGATACGCCCGATGCCCATTAGTACAGGCACTGTTTTCCATTTCACAAGCAGTGCAGACCATCTAATCAACATTTTGACTTCCGACTTCCTTCCTCACTTTTGTCTCGAGGATCTGACGGTTGTGATGCCTGACTCGAGTCACAAAGATGATCTAGAGTTTGCGATGCCAATGGTTTGCTTCTGCGACATTCCACTTTCGCAGGTATCGCCGCATCTTGAGCACTATGGGAACTACGGGATTGGGCTAACCAAGGCTTGGGCAATACAGAATGGCCTTGCGCCTGTGCTATACCTCGTCCGAGGCTCACCCCTTGCATCAATCTTCTACTCGATTGGGGAACAACTCGGTAAGCCTCCACGCGATGCGGTAGGCAATAGCCAGGCGCTGGATCGCTTCCACGACTTGTCTGCGTACATAAAGCCATACGAAGGCATCTCTCCTAAGGATCCCAATCATGCACCGTGGCGGTTCTATGATGAACGCGAATGGCGCTTTGTGCCCGATCTCCAAGGCTTACCCATGCGCTATGGCCTCACAAAAGACGAGTTGCTCGATCAGACCACCCGCGACAGGGCTCAACGCCTTCTTTGGGAACACTCCGTGCTACGTTTTACGCCCAACGACATCAAATATATTATTGTTGAACGGGAAAACGAAATACTTGATATGATCTCTCGAATCGCGCAAATCAAGCAGCGGTATCCTGCCAACGATGTCAAACTTCTTACCTCGCGCGTCATATCTTCGAGTCAAATTCGAGAAGATTTTTAGCCTCGAGCTCGGGCACCTAACAAAGCGTGCACCTGACTTGTGGGAGTCTGCGCGACTAAAAAGTATTTTTCTACACTTTAGGCTTTATCTGCTTTCGGGCATTATCTCAGCCCACCCACAAGCAGGTAACGCAAACCGTTAGGCGGTTGGTCATAAGCAATAGTTACTTTGTAAAAGTGTATAGGAACGCAACATGGATAATTCTCGACAAGACGCCTGCCTTGATTCTGTGCTTAGTGTAATTGGCAATACACCGCTTGTAGAACTCTCCCGCATTACACATGGGGTTGAGGGGCGTATCCTTGCAAAATTAGAGTATCTCAATCCAGGCTTTTCCAAGAAAGATCGTATTGCTTTGCAAATGATCGAAGAAGCCGAAATGAATGGAACTCTTCAGCCAGGGCAAACCGTTATTGAATTAACGAGTGGCAATACTGGTACAGGACTTTCCATTGTTTGTGCTGTAAAAGGTTATCCATTTGTGGCAGTAATGTCAAAGGGTAATTCGACCGAACGCGCACGCATGATGAAAGCATTTGGCGCGGAAGTGATACTCATTGACCAATTGCCCGATTCAAAGCCAGGTCAGGTTTCAGGTGGAGATTTGGCTCTCGTAGAAGAAGCCACTCAAAAGATTACGAAAGAACGAAGCGCATTTCGCGCAGATCAATTTCGTTTGGCGAGCAGTGCCCGCGGACACTATCTGCATACAGTCCCTGAAATTCTGCGACAAGCAAATGGAAAAATTGATATCTTCTGTGATTTTGTCGGAACAGGGAGCACAGTTGGGGGTTGTTTTGCGGCTTTCAAGGAACACAATCCAAACATTCTTTGTTACATCATTGAACCTGCTGGTGCTCCGATACTTGGTGGCAAAGAAGTGACAAATCAAAATCACCGTATTCAAGGTGGCGGCTATACTATGACGGATTTACCGCTCATCAATAAGGATTTGGTTGACGGTTATCTTACAGTGACAGACGAAGAAGCGATGGATTTTACAAGGCGGCTGGCTAGAGAAGAAGGAATTTTCGCAGGTTTTTCGTCAGGCGCTAATGTAGCGGTAGCCATGCAATTACTCAAAACCACCTGTAGAGGAAAAACTATCGCTGTATTGTTAGGCGACTCTGGATTGAAATATTTAAGTACAGATCTGTGGCTATAAAACAACAATTTGCATAACAAAGTGTGCTCAGCGATAGAGGTATATTATGACCAAGAATACATTAACATATAGGCTTGCTCACCGAACTGATCTTGACGTGCTCAAGGCATTAATGGACGCGGCGATCTCTGAACTGCAAAAACCATTCCTCGATGAATCCCAAATCGTTTCAAGTCGAACGATTATGGGGTTGGACACTCAACTTATTGATGATGGAACGTATTTCATTGTCGAATCTAATAATCAATTGGCAGGTTGTGGCGGGTGGAGTCGCCGCGCAACTCTTTATGGTGGAGATCAAACACTAGGGCGCAGTGCTGACCTTCTTGATCCAAAGAAAGACGCGGCGCGAATTCGCGCGATGTATACTCATCCAAATCATGCACGAAAAGGGGTTGGACGGTTTATCATTTCACTATGTGAAGAGGCAGCAAGGTCTGAAGGTTTTACAAAAATGGAATTGGTAGGAACTTTGTCAGGAGAGCCACTTTATCGTGCCTGCGGATATGAACCTTTCGAAAACTTTGTTGATGACCGCGGTGGTGCTGGAGTTCCACTCTTGCGAATGAAGAAGTCATTATCCCAAAACCCCGCCTAACAAAGCGTGCACCTGACGTGTGGGATTCTGCGGCATTTTCAAGCATTTTTCTGGCTTCGGGTTTTTCCTGCTCCCAAACATTGTCCACGCTTGTACTGAGCCTGTCGAAGTGCCCGCCCACCTGCCATGCTTCGCGAACGCAAACCGTTAGGCGCAAAAGCAGACCAAAATCTAATCCAATCCACTGGAGAAACCGTTGGAGAATCTCATGAGGATACTACGCACACCAACGGCGGTCGCCGTCATCATCGCCGGATTGCTTGCGCTGGCGGGCGTTATTTATAAGGCGTTCTCGGACGCGGCGATCGCAAAAATACCAATTCACGCGACCGAAACTGCTGAAGCAAGACTGAATCAGTCACTATCGCCCACCGCCCAAACGCTACAGGCCACACCAAGCGCAACTATTCAAAGCCCGGTCACGACGAATTCGAGCAGGTTTCTCATTGAGGCGTCATGTCTCGATGCTCAAGAGTGGTCACTCTTCACAGGGAAGCCTTCGCAAACCGGGGATTGCCTATCGCTCGACAAATGGGGTTTGTTCGCAGAGTCTACTGATCTGAATGTTGCCGCCACGACTTCTATTGACGGTTTTCGTCAAGGAATCTACACGCCCGTCAACAGTGGTACCCAAATTATCTTGACTGTCAACATTTCCACGCTCGTCACACCGGTTGAGAATAACCTCGCAAACTTATCAGTAGGCATAATCCCTACCAATCCACTAGATGCACAGGCCGGCGAACTGATAATCTATCAGCGGGAGAGCCCGACGGCCGGCTATCCCATCTTTGTAAAGCGGCATGAGTGCTGCGGTGAGCCTGCTTATGTTTCTGTTGGTGGCCGACACCTCACATATGTTGAAAACCAGAAGCAGGAAGTAACATTCAACATTTCTTCCAGCAATGAATTAACTATCTACATTGATGGTGTGCAGATCGCGCAAAAGATTCTTCCGTTCCAAAGCCGAGCATTTTGGGTCGGCTACAGATTACCTGAGGGCGGACAACTTAGCGCAAATCTGATTCAAATCAGAAGCGCCAAGGCACTCCCTTAGCCTGCGCCTAACAAAGCGTGCAGCGGACGCTTCGCCACA
>CAZSVR010000129.1:0-3714 GCA_964610295.1 uncultured Anaerolineaceae bacterium | reverse complement strand
TTTCCCGGAACGGCCCGGAGGGTGCTTCGCAGAAAAGGTACCTGACCCCTTTTTTAACCGCGATTGCGACTTTGGCGGATGAGCAAACTGGATGGAGATGACCCCATGATGATACAGCGTCGGATTAGATTGACGGGATGCGTCCTGGTGGCGGCCATGATGGGAGGGGCGTGCGAAGAAAAGGGGTCAGGTTCATTTTCCCGGAACGGCCCGGAGGGTGCTTCGCAGAAAATGAACCTGACCCCTTTTCTTCGCCCGGTGCGCGTCCTCATTCTGAGCGGGGCGAACGTACACGACTGGAAGGCGACAACGCCGTTCATTGAGAAGATGTACGCGGATTCCGGACGGTTCAAAGTAATCGAGACCGTCAACGACGTGAGCAAGATCACTGCCTCCACGTTTGCCCAGTGCGACGTGATCGTGAGCAACTGGACATGCCACCCGGTGATGACCGGCGGGCCATGGACGGCCGATGGCAAAAAGGCATTCGCCGACGCCATCGACAACGGCAAAGGGATGGTGCAATTCCACGCCGCCTGTGCCGCTTGCAACGACTGGGCCGAGTTCCAGGAGATCTCCGGCCTGACTTGGAAGTGGGCCTACACGAACCACACCTCTTACCACACGTTCAAGGTCGTCAACCGCAACGCCTCGCACCCGATCACCCAAGGCGTCCCGGATTTCTGGATCACCGATGAGCTGTACCAGAAGATGGTCAAGATGGGCAAATCCGACTTTCACTTGCTCATGAACGCATTTGCTGAGCCTTTCTTCGCCGGCACGGGCGCGTGGGAACCCATGCTGATCACCACGCAGATGGGCAAGGGCCGCGGAGTGAACTTTCTGCTCGGCCACGATGTGCACGCCATGCACAACATCGCCTGGCAGACAATCATGCTCCGGGCGACGGAGTGGGCCGCCACCGGCACAGTGACCACACCGGTTCCCGAGGACTGGCCGTCCACCGCGGCCGCCGCGGATACCGTGGACGTGGATGTCGATCTCGCTCTGAAAGCAGCCGCCGATTATGCCTTCGGCCAGGCCCGGCAGCCGTCGGCCGTCGTGGAGCAGTTGGTGATTCGTTCGACTTCCCGGAGCGGCGACAAAGCTGTCGCTGAGCGGGCGCAACTCGCAGCGAAGCTCGCGGCAACGATCCCAAGCTGCAAAACGCCGGAAGGCAAGGCCTTCTTCTGCAGCCAACTGGCGCGGATCGGGACGGTCGACCAGGTGCCTGCGATCGCGCCGCTGCTGGCCGACGAAGGAACCGCCATGATGGCTTGCTTCGCCTTGGAGCGAATTGCCGGTCCGGCGTCGGCCAAGGCTTTACGCGATGCCCTGCCGAACCTGCAAGGCAAGCCGAGAATCGGCGTGGTCAATTCGCTGGGCGACAAGGCCGATCCCGACGCAGTCGCGGTGCTCGCGCCACTGGTCAAGGATGAGGATGCGGAGCTCGCCGCGGCCGCGATCGCGGCACTGGGAAAGATCGGTACCGCCGGTGCCGCGGACGTCCTGCGTGACGCTCGTGAAAAAAAGGGGTCAGGCACCTTTTCCCGGAACGGCCCGGAGGGTGCTTCGCAGAAAAGGTACCTGACCCCTTTTTTTCACGCCGCCATCACGGAGGCCTGTCTGACCTGTGCCGAACGACTACTGACCCATCATGACCAGCATGCTGCGGCCGGCATCTACAAGCTGCTCTACGACTCATCTGAGCCCGGTCAAACACGGGCCGCCGGGCTGCGGGGCCTGGTTCTGACGCAACCCGGGAACGCGACGAAGCTCGTGCGGGAAGCGCTCGATGGTAAGGTGCCCGAGCTTCACGCCATGGCCGCGTTCATCGTACGGAATCTGCCCGAGGCCGGTGACACGAAAGAGATCGCCAACTGCGTCGCACGATTGTCACCCGACTTGCAGCGTTTGATGCTGATCGCCTTGGGCGACCGCGGCGACAAGGCTGCCGCGGCCGTCGCGCGCGACGCTCTCGCCAGCGACAACGAACCGGTGCGAGTCGCCGCGATCACTGCCCTCGCCAGGCTGGGCGATGAGGCTGACGTGCCGAAGCTGGTCAACTGTGCCAAGGGCAGCGAAGTCGAGCGGACCGCCGTGCGGGCTGCGTTAGTCGGCATGAAAGGGGCCGGTATGGAAAACGCCATCTCTGAACTGGTGCAAACAGGCGATCCGGGAACAAGGGACGAATGTATGGCGATCCTGGTGGGCCGCAACGCCTCCGACAGGATCCTGAATTTGATTGATGCGGTGATGCAGACGGCCGACCGATCGGAGGACAAGCGTGCGATGCTTGGAATCCTCGGGAACCAGCGCACGCCGGCGGCGATGCGGTCAGCAATGAAATACCTGAACGATGTATCGGTGGCTGACGCTGCGGGGATGGCGGCCGTCAAAGTCGCTCTCGCTCTGGACGATTCCCAGCGCGAGGAGATTAAGAAAGCCATGCAGGAGATCATTGGCGTCTGTAAATCCGCGGATACCATCAAGGCCGCGGACGCCATGCTGCGCAAGGTTTCGCAGCCGATCAATCTCGCCCGCAGCGCCGAGGCGAGCAGCCCCGACGACCTCGCGAGTGACGGTGCGGCCAGCGGCGACCAGGCCGCCATCGATGGCGATCCGAATACCTACTGGGACGAGGTGAACAACCAGAAGCTCTATGTTCTCAGGCTCACCTGGAAGCAACCCGTCCGATGCTCGACCATCACCATCAGGGGCCACGCATTCGAATCGTTCTGCCCGAAGGACTTCGACATCGTCTGCGACGAGCAGACCGTGAAGACCGTCCGAAACGCCGTTTACGATCGTCAAGACGTCACGGCATCTTTCACGTTTCCACGGACGACCTGCACCTCACTCGAACTGAGGATCACCGGCCACTACGGCGATTCGCCCGCTATTCGCGAGCTCGAAGTCTACGATGCGGTCGGCACCGGCTCGGCGAGCACTCTGCCGACCGCGATCAGCGGTCCGGCATCGTACAGATGGCAACAGACGGACTCGGCCGTTGCGCTGATGAATCACGATCGCGCGGTCTGGCAGTTCAACTACGCCCGGACACAGCCCAAGCCCTATTTCAACCCCGTCAACCTGCCGGACGGGACGGAACTGGTCTGGTTGTCTCCGCCTGATCATCCGTGGCATCATGCCCTGTGGTTCGCGTGGAAGGAACTCAACGGCATCAACTACTGGGAAACGAGTAACGTGCCGGGCGGCGGCTCCACCGAGATCACGGATTCCAAGGTGACCACACATCCAGATTTTTCCGCCCGCATTGAGTTGGCCATCAGCTACCATCCGGCCGGAAGGCCGGCGGTACTGACCGAAAAGCGAGTGATCAGCGTCAGCCCGCCCGGCGCCGATGGTTCTTACCGCATCAACTGGACAGGCGAATTCACCGCCGGCAGCGAAGACGTTCATATGAAAGGCGGCACTGCGGGCGGCGGCTATGCGGGGT
Organism: uncultured Anaerolineaceae bacterium; assembly: GCA_964610295.1. Classification (GTDB taxonomy): domain Bacteria; phylum Chloroflexota; class Anaerolineae; order Anaerolineales; family Villigracilaceae; genus Villigracilis. The sequence continues at coordinate 254 of CAZSVR010000129.1, read as the reverse complement.
TGTCGGTCCGGATCACGAAGAACTCGCGAGGCTGGGAGCTTCTCGACAGCGAACACCGTCGTGACCTGCCCACGGGGGGTGTCACCAAGTACACGCATGGTCAGAAATCGCGATGGGCCGACTTCAGCCTGGTGGGCGCGACCACAGGCACAACGGCCGGTATCACCATCTTCGATCATCCCGCGAACCTGCGTTTTCCGTCGCAGTGGCACGACGTCATGGACGACAGGATCCCGTTCGGCTACTTCAGCCCC
>CAZSVR010000128.1:0-3718 GCA_964610295.1 uncultured Anaerolineaceae bacterium | reverse complement strand
TGACCGCCTTCTTCTCCCACACCGAGCCCGCCCACGACAACTTCGAAAAGGCCGTCGACGAGTTCAAGCAGCGCGTCCCCGACCTGGCCCGCGGTCTCGTGGATTTGCTCACCGAGTCCCCAACCACCGACCACACGGCACTTGCCCATTCCCTGGCCTCACGTATCATGCCCCATGGGAGCTTGGCCCGCCTCCACAATATGCAGGGGGATCAAGGACGGGCTTGGCCTAGATATGGGATGAACGCGCCCTTCACAAGCGCATGCGTTTAAGTGTGTACCGAAGCAACCTTGGCGGACCAGTTCAAGGAGTGAACGACGTAATGATTAAGGTCGCTTCGTTCTTCGCGGGGATCGGTGGCTTCGACCTCGGTTTCGAGCGCACCAAACGGATGAAAGTAGTCTGGCAATGCGAAATCCAACCCTACTGCCGAGACATTCTGCTCCAACACTGGGCGGACGTACCTTGCGTCGAGGACATCAAGGAGGTTGCGAATGAGAAAGCACCGGGACACACCATACCAACTGCTGATGTTTGGGTTGGAGGATTCCCCTGTCAAGACGTCTCGCTTGCCCGCATGTCGAAACGGCAAGGACTTCGCGGGAAGCGCTCGGGACTATTCTACGAGTTTTCTTCGCTTATTGAAAGCCGCCTCCCCCCTTGCGTCGTTATCGAAAACGTCGCAGGTTTACTCTCTTCCCACGCCGGACGAGATTTCCAAATCGTTGTTTCAACGCTGGCCAAACTCGGGTATGGCGTATCGTGGCGCGTGCTTAACAGCCGCTACTTCGGAGTCCCCCAATCGCGCCAACGAGTGTACATTGTTGGATGCTATCGAAACCCGCAACGTGCCGCAGAGATACTTTTTGAGCCCAAACGCCGCAGAAGGGATGCTGCGCCGAGCAGACCGAATGGGTCGAACTCTGTTTCCCCCTTTAAGAAAGTTCTTGGAGATACTCGCAAGGGTCCGATCGTCCAGGGGTTAGCCTACTGCCTTTATGCCTGCTCCGCGCGCCATACCGGTACCGACTGGAGCCGCACCTATGTTAGCTATCCAAACGGCCGTGTACGACGGCTCACGCCGCTTGAGTGCGAGCGCATTCAAGGCTTCCCCGACGGTTGGACTATCCCGCAGATGAAAATCGATGACGTGGACCGACTCGATAGTCTCCGCTATCACGCTATCGGCAATGCTGTTACCGTAGGCGTCGCAGAGTGGATCGGGCGACGGATTGCTGCAACTACTCAGATCGAGGCGACCGATGAAAAGCCGCGATCGCTCCCCCTCAGGCGCACAGCTGTCGGTTAACCAGACGTTAAATTATACAACTCTGCCAGAAATCGCGGGCGCGGACAATGTTGCCTGTTCTGAGGTAGCCGCGCCTGCGCGATCGGTCCCGCATGTATCTCCAACGACGCGACTGCCTCGGGCCCAAGCGCTTCACGCGCACGATCCGTCAACGTCACATGGTATTGCCCTTCCTTGTGGCTAATTGCTATAAGCTGTTGGTCGAAAGCCCAATGGTGAATCTTACAGAGACAAACGCCGTTCCCGATTACCTGTAAATCGTACGTAGCCCAGGGAAGAATGTGCGCCGAATCCACGCCCGGCACTCGGCAGCGCGGGCTCGCGGGGAGACGGATACCGCAAACGATACAAGTCGAGTTATAAGCATCGCGAACCATTCGACGGAATTTTGCACCTGCCGCCCCCCTGGCAGCAATGCGCCGCCATTGCGCCGCCTCGCGCAGGCGAATCTCGACGTCATCAGGCGGGATCGCGTCGATCGGGATCGGTTCCTCAATCCGCGGCTCGTTTAGGATTTCCTTCAGCGGCTGTACAACATCAGTGCCGTAGACGTAGTCGATGTTGTAGTCGGGAGCTACGTTTTCGGTCTCGTCCATCAACTCCTCGACTACTTTTTCAGCGCGCTTTTGGATGGGGCGCGGAGCCTTCAGGATTGCGCGGTGCTCAAGAAGGAGTTTACGCACCGTGGGCGGGAATTCGTCGGCGCGGTCATGCAAAAGTTCAACGTCTCGCATGCGAGACCCAAAATCTACTGTATCCTCTTGCGACCCGTTGAACAGATCCAGATTGCCAAGCTGCACTTTAGCCGAGGCGTCGACTACAGAGACCGCGAGGAAGTTCATGCGGCGGACGATGTAGCGTTTTTATTTAATGGTACGGCGACCACCGAGCAGCCCGTGTTCGTCACGCCGCGACTTCGGAAACAATAGCGCGGCCTGCACTTGGCGCGCGGTGTGAATGAATGTCTTTTTCAGAAGCTGCACACGCTTTTTCCCGTGCCGCGATCGAAGGACATTACCACTGGCTTTGTAGCCATAGCGGCCAAACTTGAAGAATAACTGCTTATCGAAGAGTTGAGTCGGTTTGATCGGGGGAATCGATTCAAACTCGCCGCTGATCTCGTATTCGCCTCGACCTCGCTGGCTCTGGCTCGCCCTCGCGTCTGTGCTACCGCTTGGCTGCTTGCGAATGTACATGGGCCGGCCCTAGCGAAGACCTCTAAAGAGTTCGCTGACGGTGACACCCAATTCCTTGGCGATTTTTCGGATGTTGCGAAGCGCTGGGTTACGGCGTCCTCGCTCGATACCGCTGATGTATGTTCGATCCAGGCGGCAGCGCGCGGCAAACTCTTCTTGTGAAAACCCGCGCTTCGTTCGCAGCGCTCGCACCCGGTCGCCGAATAAGACGGAGAAGTCGTCCTGCATGTCCACAGTCCAAGCTCATGTGGACTGCTCGTCCACGGACTATAAGTCACGTCTTCCTGCGGCTTTGCCGCCCTCGGTAGGCGCGTGTATCCTTACCGCTGGATGGCAGATAACCTCACGTCAAAACAGCGCTCCCTCTGCATGTCGAGAATCCGGAGTACCAGCACGCGTCCGGAGAGGATTGTGCGTAGTGCCGTCCATTGCATGGGTTATAGATTTCGCCTTCATGGCCGCGACCTTCCAGGGAAGCCCGATCTCGTATTGCCGCGACATCGGGCTGTGGTCTTTATGCATGGGTGCTTTTGGCATGGACATTACTGTCAGGCCAAGCGGCGCGATCCAGTCACGAATGCTTCCTACTGGCGGGCGAAGCGCGAACGCAACCAGCGCCGGGATTGCCGCGTTCGGCGTAACCTTCGACAACAGGGCTGGCGCGTGCTCGTTGTTTGGGAATGCCAAACGCGTGACGAAGCACGCCTCATCGCACGTTTGTCACTTTTTTTGCAGAATCCAAAGAAAAAAGTTGCCGACTCAGAGCACCGCGCGTACAATGAGAAACATCAACGAAAAGAGGTGCGTCATGGACGAGCGTCAAGCGCAAATCCTAGCAAATGCCTTGGGCGGAGACGCGTGGAACAGCGGCGGAGGAATCTGGCTCGCCGTTGTGCGCCGTAGCGACGGCCGCATCGTCGCCGTCTCTGATGAAGCCGTCTGCGAGTACGCCAGTGAAGGCGACTTACTCACAGGTCAACCCGAGTCGTCCATCTTCCTTGTAGCTGGCGCTCCGGTTGAGCAAACCTGATTCCGCGAAAACCACACGACGACCGCACCCTTACCGCCTCGGCAACCGCTCCGCCCTCGATTGGGTCATCGACCAGTACCAGGTCTCCACCGACAAACGAAGCGGCATCACCCACGACCCCAACCGCGCCGACGACCCCGAATACATCGTCCGCCTCGTCGGCCAAGTCGTCCGCGTCTCCGT
>CAZSVR010000127.1:0-3736 GCA_964610295.1 uncultured Anaerolineaceae bacterium | reverse complement strand
CCCAGAAGCATCACAGCGGTGTAATGATCAAACTGGTCACTGCTATATGGGCCCGCTCCGGCTGCCAGGTTCAACAGACTTCCCTGTGCCAATAGGTACAGGTGTGTGTTTCCAATATCGAACCGCTCAATGTGGGCTTTCATTCGCTGGTGAGGTTGCTGATATAGCCAATCAATATCAATTTCACGATTGGAGTGGCCGGCATTGAAAAGAATGGTTCCAGGTTTTACTTGGCGAAGATGCTCTTCGCTCATTACTCCTTCAACCCCTGTGGCTGTCACAATGATTTGACAACGACCAATTCCTTCATCCAAACTAACTGTATCGCACCCAAGATGACGTGCTTCCAGAAGTCGCACAGGATCCAAATCAGTAACATGCACAATCGCACCTAAATCGCGTGCTCGCTCAGCTACTCCTTTTCCGACAGGTCCATAACCGAGTATGAGAACGTGTCTCCCAAACAAACTCATTCCGGTCACGTGGCTAAATGCAGGCCAGGCGCTATCCCCAACATGAAACCGATTATGCAAGTCTTTCAGGGGGATACTATTCCAGTCAAAAACAGGAAACGGTAGCCTGTGTTTTTTCAAGCGATGAAGCCCACTCATTGTTGCTTCAAGAGCACCCTTGACGGGAGGCGTTTTATCAAGATACGCTACGCACAGTTCTCCGCCCATATCACATAGATAATCAGCGTCGAAACTACGGACAATCGCCAAGTTCTCCTGATATTCTAATTGACTCATCCCTTGCCACCCGAAAACACTGATCCCCTTTGAGACGGCATAGGCAGCGGCAACATCATCCGTACTATCAACATTGCAGGCTCCTATCACGATCTCAGCACCCGCCTGCTTCAAGGCCAACATCATGGTAATTTGACGTGTAATATGTCCCCAAAAGGCCAACTTTTTGCCACGATAATCTCGTTGAGCGATTTGTCGAGCATAATGTTCAGTAATAGGTGTGACGTATTGGTACCATGCAAGTTGTCCCTCATCGAGTTGGGCAGCAAGCTCCGGGTTTTTTATCCTGGATGGTTCCATTTGATTTACCTCCTCATATTTATGGCTCTCAATATAAAAGGATTAGCCGCCCAACGGTTTGCGTTAGCGGATTTTGGGCGGGCTGAGAAAATGCTTGGGAGTAGAAAAAACTCGAAGCCAGAAAAATGCTTGAAAATGGCGACGATTGGGCGAGGGAGCAGTCCACTGCGACCATCGCCCATCCTGGCGCACGGGCGCCAGGGATCCCACCAGCCTGCCCTGAGCCTGTCGAAGGGTCCACTGCACGCTTTGTTGGGCGGCGTTGCCATGCGAGAACAATGGCTAGTGCAAGATATGAAAAATAAAGCCGCCATGATAATAAAACTTATAAAGCATTAAGTAATGCTTCTGTCTCAACCACTGTGGCAAATTCGCCGTTTAGCGTCGCCAACGACACAGCATGAATTTCTTCTGCTGAATATTTTCGCCCATCGTGTCCAATCATGTCAAATGCGGCGGTAGCGTCTGAGACGAGGTAAGTTTCAAATCCGAGATTGCCAGCCATACGAGTTGTCGTAGAAACACAGTGCGGCGTAGTGAGACCAACAATGACTAATGTTTTATAACCATGCTCTCGTAATTGTTGTTCTAAATCAGTACCGATAAATGCGCTGTTGACGTGCTTCTGGAATAATAATTCGCCTTCCTGCGGCATTACCGCTTCTTTGATTGCACTGCCAGAGTGGTTAGCGCCTAATGGTGAGTTTGGCGATAAAGATAAATGCTGGACATGAAGTACAGGGCGATTGCTTTTCCGCCATGCTTCCAGCAACCGAGTAATATTCTGTTCAGCGTAAAGATTGTTTCTGTTACCCCACATAGGCTCATCAAAGCCTTTTTGAACATCAATGATTAATAGAACAGAGTTTTGAGGTAGTGTTTCCATGTTGATAACGTTTCTCCTTTTTAACAGTGGTGATGTTCAACTTGCCAGCCGCCCAACGAATTAAGGATTGATGCGGCGGGAGGCGAGAAAATAAAAACTGTGGTAGTCGGCGCCGCCGCATCTGTCCGAGTTGAACTAAGCCGCACGCACGAGAACACAGACCAGCCAATTGCGAGGTAACTGCGCCTTTCAGTTGGAAATTAGAGCTCAAACACTTGGCGGGTTACCCGTGCCAAACACACCTCCACCAATAATTAAGATAATTGTACATGCAAAAAGAAACTTTTTGCAAACGAACCTGGAGCAGAAACAGCTTTTAATTGCCAGTGTGGCAACTTCAAGGAATGCGAAGGCAGAGACAGCGGAGATCCAGACCGATGTCGAGGTGATCTGTTTCAAGCGGGGAGCAGAAAACTGCTTCATGGGGAACGACAAGGGCAGGGAGCAAGAGCTCGCTGAAAAAGCATGGGCTTGCCACATTTGGGGCAGGGCCATGTGGGGTGGGAAACCTCAGAGGGGATCTGATCAGAGTCAATGTCAATCCCAGACAGAGGCTTGGCATTCTCAATCGGTGGGATGTGCTTAAGTCTTTGTTGCAGAGCAAGCAAGCGAGGGCGAACAGATGCACCGAAGAAACCAAAGTAACGCACCTTCACAAAGCCTTTGGGTAGCACATGCTGGAGGAAACGTTGAATGAATTTTTCTGCAGAGAGCGTACACAGTTTGAGTTTTCCAGTATCGGATGCGCGGTATTGAAAGGTGATCTGGGAAGATTCCATTTTGCCAGTATTCACCATTTTGATCAAACGGCGATTGCTGATGGCAACACGGTAGACATAGGGAGCCAGATACTGGAGCGCGGTTTGCCCGTTGCCCACCCCTTTGCAGTGCACGACCCAATCGCGATACCAGACATCAGCTGGTATCAGAGGAAAGATGGATGTTTTGCTCAGGAGCTGTTGAAACCTGGCGCGGAACAATCTGGATAATGCTCTGACCGGCAGGAAGAAATTGTTTCGCGCCCTGAGCCAGCTCTGATTGGAACTCAATCCACCGCCCGGAACGAGATAATCCCGTTCCTCACATGAAAAATCAACGAAAGGAACGGGATAATGAACATGGGGATGATAGGCCAGATTGCGGGTCCAGGTATGGAGCACGCCCACCAGACCGATCTGACCTCCAATGAAGCGTGGGTTGCGCGCCAACTCCTGGGTGGCTTCTGCAGAAGCGCGAAAGAGGGTGGTGTAAAAGAGCTTCTGATTTCGGCTGGCAAGGATGCGTAACTCTGACGGGATGGTGAAGGTCAAGAGAAAATAGGGAACCTGCAAGAGAAGCCGCTCTTGCAGGTGGAGCCATTCTTGAGCCTGTTCATGCTGGCATTTCGGACAATGACGATTGCGGCAGGAGTGGTAACTGTAGCCCAGCTCGCCGCAAGTGGAGCAAGTGTAAAGCTGACCGCCCAGAGCTTGTGTGCGGCACTGCTCAATAGCGTGCATAGCCTGGCGATGACTGGGTAACATCTTGCTTGCATACTTCTGGCGATAAGCGGCTCCATATTCACGGAAGATGTCCGCCAGTTCTAGAGCCACAGACTTGCCACCATTTCGTTGATCTTATCGCTGGTGTGTGCGTGGATTGTGGAAGTTAAGTGAGTATAGATGGCTGTGGTTGACGGAGAGGCATGTCCCAGATAATTTTGGATAATGCGCAGGTTCACACCCGCTTCCAGCAAATGAGTTGCATACGAGTGACGCAAGGTATGCACAGTCGCATTCTTGTGCACATCACTCTCGTGCAG
>CAZSVR010000126.1:0-3790 GCA_964610295.1 uncultured Anaerolineaceae bacterium | reverse complement strand
CATGGTTCTGATTCTCCCAACTACACTCATTGTGCCGTGGATTGTCCAGCGCAGACGAAATACATGGGTCGGCATACTCATTCATGGCATCTTCAATGCAGCAGGATTCATTGCTACGGTAACAGGGCTAATGACGCATCTATGAGTACGCTGATATTTGTGAACAGGCATTGGCTGCTCTTCGATGCTAACGGTGTCGTAGCCTTCCTGCGGCGTCGGAGGCTCATGGCTGCCATGAGAAAGAGCGCCTAACACAGCGTGAAGCGGACGGGGCTTCGCCCCGCGATCCGGAGCGCGATTGGCAAAGTTTCGTGCAATAATGATGGAGTAGTCCTGCAAAATCGCCCCGCCGCTAACGCAATCCGTTAGCCCGCATTCACCACAACATCGGTTAGCAAGTGCGGCGAAATTCCGAAAGTCCCAATATCAATTGGTCGCACACTTCTGTTCATTTAACAAAAGGACAAAAATAAAATGGCTACTCAAAAACTAATTCGTTGGAGTGGGTTGGTACTGATGCTTGGCGGGGTTGGCGTAGCAGTGGGTTACATTATTCATCCGCCGGCGGATACAGCGCAATACGTCGCCTATCCACTTTGGAATCTGTCGCATTGGGTTGGGGGCATCGGTTTCCTGCTGATCCCGCTCGGCTTGGTGGGATTGTATGCGCGACAATCGGAAAAGGTCGGGCTACTCGGGTTGATTGGATTTGTCCTGACCTTTCTCGGCGGTGCCCTGTCGGCGGGGGCAACGATCTTTATTAGCGTCGTCTTCAGGCCCATTGGTGTGGCCCGAGGTTTGGATTGGATGGAACCCCCCAACGGCGCACTCTTCACATCTTTTGATCTTCGGCTCGCCGCGGGAGGGGGTGTGCTGGCCCTTCTGCTTGGTCTGCTCCTGTTTGGGGTTGCCACACTCCGCGCCCGCGTCCTTCCACGTTGGGGTACGTGGCTGGTCATCCTTGGCGTACCCATTTTCGTTCTGGACGTGGCGTTGTTTGGAGGCCCATTGTTGCAGGGCATTCTCCATCCAATCACTGGGCTGTGGTTAGGTCTGGGCTTCGCCGCGTGGGGGTGGGCACTCTGGTCGGAAAAAGCTGAGATGGTCGCGCAAGCGAAACGCTAGATGTAGGCCGATCCGCTCTGCACTTGCATCAGGGCCTTCTTCAAAACACCCGGCGGCCCAACACGGCGTACTGGGCGAGCGCCGGCACTTTGCAGTCCCTGCGCTGCGCTTCGGCGGCTGGAAGGTCGCCGGCCTCTTTGAGAGGATTCAACGCTTTGAGAGAATCCTCGTCTCAAGTAGAATCCTCCCCAGCCGCCGCTATCCCACTCGGCTACGCCTCGGGGACGATGTCGCCAACCGTTGGGCGGTTCCCTTGCTGAATAAGCATCAGAAACAAAAGGAGAATTTATCATGGACTACCGTACTCAAAGGCTTATCGCTATTTTCTTATTGGGTATCTTTGTTAACTCCTGCAACATCCCCACATCTTCCATAATTGCAATTCCAACAAATAGTCCTGCTCCTAGCGCAACTCCTTCACCAACCAATATACCCGGCCCCAATGAATATATCGTGATCGCACAATTGAATCTCTGGTATTTCGGAGCTGGCTGCAATGGCGGCTTCGAGGATTTTATGCATTGCAGCGGCCGACGCACGACGCCGTTCGAGCCTGCGCTCGGGCATACGTACACTAGTTCGGATTCGCGCGTCATCCAGCAACAGATCGATTGGGCTGCCGATTATGGCGTGGATGCGTTCTCGCTCGAATGGACAACACCGCGCGGCGTCGGCACATCAGGGTCACTCGAAGACAACATTGACGATGCGTTTTTGAAAGCACCAAACCTTGCCCGCATTCGTTGGTGCATCTTCTACGATACCATTCTGCGCATAACCCAGGATCCGGCAGTCAACGCCAACATTAGCAATGGCGTCAACTTCGACGATCCAAAGGTCTACAACGCCTTTGTGTCAGACTTCGATCATTTTGCTACCAAGTATTTCGCCCAACCTCAATATCTAAAGATCGACGGGCGTCCTGTGATCTATATTTACGCTGCCTGGAATTTCCACGGCAACTTTGCTGGCGCAATCAAAGATGCGCGCGCAAAGGCGCTGGCTCAAGGTTACGATGTATTCATTGTCGGCGACGCGCTTCGCGCCGACACGTTCAGCAGAAAACTTGTGTCACAGTTTGACGCCAACACCACATTCACTTTTCTCATTCCGGGGCTTCCGACCTATTCAGACATGGGTAAGACTGCTCCAGCGATTGATAAGTTCTTTCAAACATGGCGCAAGAACATTCAAGGTCTAACAGTGGTCGGGCGAAATGAGACAGTGAACTTTCAGCCTGGCTGGGCTCCTCAGTTTGATAACCGGTTGTTTGGAGATGGGAATCCGATTTACGTCCCTGCCCTAAGCAAGGATCAGGTTACGGCAATGGCTCAGGTCGCGCGCGACAACGCCGAACCCGTTGGTAGTTTGAATCAGATGCTGGTCTGGATCAACACATGGAACAATTGGGCAGAGGCCACCACTATTGAACCGACCGCCAATCAAGGAGCCAAGTATCCGACAGGCAACTACCAATTCGATATGTTGGAAATTGTTCGAGATATCTTCGGCCAGCAATCCTTCGGCAACGGCCCCCCGTTTCCAGCAACTGAAATACCACTGACAGCGCAAGCCACTGACACGTTGCAGGTCACCCAGTCTCCCGCAGGGGAAACACCACTGGCAGCGCTATTCACTGGCACATGGCAAGGTCCCGACCCGGCTGACGGCAGTATTACCACACTGGTTTTGGCGCAGACGGAGAGTAGTTTAACGGGTACATTCAACGACACTTACAGCCCCAACGTTCAGCCGCCTGGGTATGAGGGAAGTGGCTCAGGCACAGTGCTTTCCACCACAACGGCACAAATGACATTCAATCTAACCCGCTGGGATGGCAAGACGGTGCAGGCACCATTCTCTCTCACACTCTCCAATCAGAACAACACTCTGACGTTAGGCTGTGGTTTTGGCTGCCCAATAATCCTGCAACGTCAGTAGTCTCTTGGTCGTCTCAAAGCCGCAGGAGATGAATTGCTAAAACAAATAAATCGAGTTCATCAAGACCTCGGAGAACAAATACAACGCGTTGAACAAGCGGCAGATGCAGCAACTGAAGCGGCACGTGATGCTGAACAAGCCGCGATTGACGCTCAACGCGAAAGATAGAAGCAAAACCGCCCAACACAGCGTGCACTGGACACTTCGACAAGCTCAGTGAGCGCAGGTGGGATCCCTGGCGCTCTTGCGCTGGGATGGGCGAAGGTCGCAGCGGACTGCTCCCTCGCCCAATCGTCGCCATTTTCGAGCATTTTTCTGGCTTCGAGTTTATACTGCTCCTAAGCAGAGTCCACGCCCGCCTGGTTGTTGAGCCTGTCGAAACACACCTGCCAGTATCCCACTCGGCGGCGCCTCGGGGACGATGTCGCAAACCGTTCGGCGGCTCGTGCAGAGACCATCATCTGGCGCAAGAATAATGTCCAATGACAAAGCAACATCTTGACCAATTGACTACGTTAATCACGCAAGCAACTTCCGGAAGATTTACAGGCGCTAAGTTGGAGTGCAAACACTTCTTCAGCGGCGCTGCCCTTTACGCAAACGGCCGGATTTGCATATCGTTAACCCCAGTCGGCTTAGCATTAAAATTGCCAGAGGAGTCGCGAAACTCTTTATTGAAGCAAAAGGGTGCGAAGCACCTTCAGTATTTTCCTAAGGGGCCAAT
>CAZSVR010000125.1:0-3810 GCA_964610295.1 uncultured Anaerolineaceae bacterium | reverse complement strand
CATCGCCGCGATGATCAAGCCTGGGATCTGGCGAAATCAGAGGATCCCATCATTGACGCATTTAACAAGAATTATGCGTTTGATCAATATGGCGGCTTGCTGGCATTCAGCGCCTTCGTCTATCGTTATATCTCACCTGATGCACATCGTCCTTTGATGTTGGTGTTACTTTCAGCATTTGTAGGCGCTTTAGGCTTATCGTTTTTATGGAAGGCTGTGAGTGGACAATGGGGGCAGAAGGTGGCAATCGCTTCAGGCTGGATTTTTGCTTTGTATCCCGAAAGCGTTTTGCTTGGTGGATCGTCCATGCGTGAGCCGTATTTGATGCTGTTCAGCGCGTTTGCATTGTGGGGATTTGTGAGCTGGCAGAGTACTCGTGGTTTCGATACGCCCCTCGAAAAACACTCGGGGCTACTCAACCACCAATCAATGATATGGTTTGGGCTTGGGATTGCAGGAATGTTGCTGGTCTCGCCTGTTGTGGCGTTGGTGACTCTCGTCCTTTTTGCAGGATGCATGTATTTCACCAGCGAACGTAGTCAGCTTTCGTGGTGGGGAGTTGTTACCATCGCGATTGTGTTTATCGCCGGGTTATTTCTGCTCGCCTCCGCGTTGGACCGTCAGGGGAATTTGGGTGGTGGCACGCCACTTGCTGTGATCAATAATTTTCTGCGTGAGGCCATCAAGTTCGATGTGCATCATTTGGAGCGCGGGTCTGGTTGGGTGCAAAAATTATTCGATGAGATGCCCGAATGGCTGCGCCTGCCGTTTGTTTTGGTATATGGAATCTTTCAACCGGTCCTACCTGCGGCACTTGTTGAACCCACAACATTGACATGGCGGATCATGGCGATCACTCGTGCGTTGGGTTGGTACACATTGCTTCCAGCTTTGATCCTGTCTTTTGTAGCTGCAGCAAGTCAAAAGTCCGGCGCAGATCGAAAGTTGTTGATTTGGTTAAGTCTGGTGGCGTGGGGCTGGATCCTGCTCACATCTTTGCGTGGCGGCGCGGACCAATGGGATAATCCACGTTATCGGACGATCCTGTTCTTATGGCAGGCGATCCTGGCGGGACATGTGTGGGTGTGGTGGCGTGAGACGCGTAGTCCATGGCTTGTGCGTGTGATGACCATGGAAATTGTTTTTCTTCTTGTTTTTGGTCAGTGGTATGCAAACCGCTATTATCATTTCGGCCCACAATTGCCATTTGCTCAAATGGTGGTGATCATCGTTGCTTCGTGGATTTTGATCTTCTTAGGGGGAGTATGGCGTGACCGAACGCGGCGCGCCAGACCTGGTGTATAATTCAGCGACTGAATTTTGGATTAGGAGATAACATGCCCACCGCCCTTATCACTGGTATTACAGGCCAGGATGGTTCATATCTTGCTGAGTTGCTATTAAAAAAAGGCTATCGTGTGATCGGAGTAGCTCGTCGCTCCAGCACCGTGACCTACGAACGTATTCAACATATTTTGGATGATATTACAGTTGTGCAGGGTGATTTGCACGATCAGGGTTCTTTGCTTTCACTACTTGAGGAATATAAACCCACTGAAGTATATAACCTTGCGGCACAATCATTCGTGCCCACCTCATGGACGCAGCCTGCATTAACAGGCGACATTACTGCGATCGGTGTGACGCGTCTTTTGGAAGCCATTCGTTTTGTGAATCCCAAGATCCGTTTTTATCAGGCTTCATCCAGTGAAATGTTTGGCAAGGTGTTGGAGGTTCCGCAAAATGAGAATACTCCATTTTATCCGCGCAGTCCGTATGGCGTAGCGAAGGTGTATGGCCATTGGATCACCGTAAATTATCGTGAATCGTACGATATGTTCGCGACCTCGGGTATTTTGTTTAATCACGAAAGCCCGCGTCGCGGCCTCGAATTTGTCACGCGTAAAATTGCAGATGGCGTGGCGCGCATAAAGCTTGGAAAAGCAAAGGAATTGCGCCTTGGCAATTTGGAATCACAGCGTGACTGGGGTTTTTCGGGTGACTATGTGGAAGCCATGTGGTTAATGCTCCAGCAGGACCATCCGGATAATTATGTGATCGGCACAGGTGAATCTCATTCGGTGCGCGAGTTCTGCCAGATCGCGTTCTCGCATGTTGGTTTGGATTACAAGAAGTTTGTTGTGCAGGATGAAAAATTCTACCGCCCCGCGGAAGTTGATTTGCTGATCTCCGATCCTTCCAAGGCGTGTCTGGCTTTGAAGTGGGAGCCATCTGTTTCGTTTAAGGAGCTTGTCATCATGATGGTGGATTCGGATCTGGCGCGCTTGAAAAAAGGGTAGAATTTATCTCAATTTTTGCGATCATGCATAAACTTTATTTTTTTCAAAAACAAAAATGGCCGGATTGGATTGCATATGTGATCGCGTTATTAGGATTCATTGCTTACATTATCCAGGCAGTTTTATTTGCTCACACAACGGTTTCAAATCTGGATGAAGGGGCATATTTACTGAAAGGCATCCTCTTTGCAAGTGGAAAGTATCGTCCTTTTGATCCGGGCATCTGGACGAACAAGGCTCCATTAGCCTTTCTAATCCCCGGATATGTGCAGTTCCTGTTTGGCGCAGGTCTGCGTACCGGTCGTTACCTTGCAGTCTTTTTTGGAAGCATGGCTGTACTTGGAACATGGGTTGCTGCACATCGGCTAAGCGGAAAGTGGCTGGCAGCTGTATCGGTATGGATCTTGTCGCTTAGTCCGGCCGTGATCAAGTTTTACAGCGGGGGCGCGACTCAAAGTACGATTGCGTTCCTGCTGGCCTGGTCGCTTGTTCTTTCTCTTGGAGAGAAGCGTCCCATATGGCAGTTGGCATTGAGCGGTTTTCTGGCGGGCGTGATGATGCTGGTTCGTCAGAATATGATGCCCGTACTTCCACTGCTGATCATCTATGCCTTTTGGCAGCACAAATGGAGGGCGATCTGGTTATTGTTAGCGGGTGTGACTGTGGTAGCAGCGATTCACATACTCTATTGGCCGAAGATTCTCACAATATGGACGTGGCTGCCAATTTCATTTCCGGCGCGATTCGAGCTGGGCTACGCGGGTGGAGGCACATCTTCCTGGTCCCCCGAGATCGAGCTGGGCTCCCGTTTGCTTTCAGTTTTTCAGGCGGCCCGTATTCATTTTGCGGCCCTGATCGGAGGCATCCTTTGTTTTTTATTATGGCCGCGGACGAGTGCCTGGAAATCACCCGTTGAATTTCGCATTGGATTGTTCCTGTTCGCGCTGTTCTGGGGATTGGTGTATATGCACTCCAGGGCGGCGATAGGATTGGATTATTGTGTTTATTGTTTTGCACCTTATGTCGCGTTCTTCAATATTGCAGGGATCCTGTTACTGGTCTCAACGATCCGTTCCTGGAATTGGCAACCTTCTCTCTTTACCCAGATCACTCTGATCACCCTCTTGCTTCTCATTTTTTCGGGCATGGGTTTCTCGGCTTTTGAGGATATTGGCTCCTTTCTCCTGCGTTTGCCGGCCCCGCGTGTACGTGATCTGCAGATCCTGCCGGGCTTCGTAACGTGGTGGGATATCCTCTCCAATCGCTTTCACCTTGATTACAACCTGGCGAAGAAGTATGCTTCGATGGTGTTCGGATTACTTGCCGGCGGATTTATTACACTGCTTGCCTATGTTTTCTGGCGTCGAATATTGCGAAATTCAGGCAAGTTGGGTTTTGGTGCGTTTTATGCATCGACAATCCTCGTTTTGGGGATCATCGCTTCGCCTCTACTGCATGGAAGCTTCGGCAATCGCGATTGTGATACAGATGTTATCAAGGCAAACGAACA
>CAZSVR010000124.1:1942-3833 GCA_964610295.1 uncultured Anaerolineaceae bacterium | reverse complement strand
GTCCCCCGTGAACACCGCCGCCCCGCCCTTGACGACGAACCCCGTCGGCGAAACGGAGACGATCTCAGCGGTCCCGGGGTAGCCGATGAGGTGGGCCGTGACCTTCGGGGCGTTCTGGAAGGGGACGGGGAAGGTCACCGTCACGGGCTGGCAGTTGACGACGACCTCGCCCTCCTGCTTCCGGTTGAACTTGCGGCGCGTGATGACCAGGCGCGGCACCCGCACGAACCGGAGCCCGTCGCCCCGGACGGTGACCCGCAGGCGGACCCGACGGAAGGTGTAGGTCCCGGGCGCGAAGGGGCGCCACCCGTCCCAGGCGCCGGCGGGTATCGGAGAGGTGTCCACCTCGACCGTGGCATCCACCGGAGGCAGCGGTGTGGCTCGCCAGGAGTTCCTCGATGCGAACCCCCTGGTGCCGAGAGGCACGAAGGACCCATCCCGGCGCCTCCGTGCTCCAAGGGCCGGGCGGCGGCAGGCGCCGAAGGGGAGGTTCGGGTCGATGGGCTGCGCGCTGCCGAGGTCCACCTCGAGGCGCTGGGACTCCACCTGGCCTGGATCCATGGGCGGGGACTCGTAGATCCCCTCCGGCCAGTACCGGGCGAGAGCCGGGACGCCGGTGAAGGACCCGAAGGGAGCGGTCGCCGCCCCGAAGCAGGCGGGGATGGCCTCCAGCCGGAGGGCGCTGGTGCCGTCGTCTTCAAGGTGCGTCGCGGTCCCCGGCCAGCCCTGACCGGCCTGGTCGTCCGTCGCGGCGGTGGCGTGGGAGTCCAGCGCCTGGACGGTGAGCGAGACCGAGGCCGCCTGCAAGGAGTAGCGCCCGGTCTTGTCCACGGCCTTGAGGAGGAAGGTCCGGGTCCCCGTTGCCCACCAGGGCCACGAGTAGGGGGAGCCATCGACCCCGTCGGCCACGAGGGTGCCGTCCTCCCACGAGGCGCCGTCCCGGATCTCGTAGGCCGCCGTCACGCCGTCCTCGGCAGCGTCCCAGATGGTGTTGAGGTTCGCTCCGTCCTGCGCCACGGCGAAGCCCGTGGGAGCCGCCGGGAGGGCGGGGGTGCCCTCGCCGGCCAGGGGAGCGACCCGAACGGTCTCCCAGTCCGCCTGCGGGGCGAGTCCCCCGTCCGCGAGGACTGGGGCGGCCGCGAAGTCGTAGGAGCGCTCCGGGTGAAGGCCCTCCACCGCGTACTCGGTCGCCTCGGTGCGGCAGAGCTCGTCCCAGTTGCCGTCCTCCTCCTTCAGGAGAACGGCGGTCTTCCCGGGCTGCTCGCGGGCCCAGGAGAGCACCACGTCCACGAACTCAAGGCTCTCCGCGGGCATGCACTCTATCGTCGGCCCGGCGCGGGTCGGATCCACCGCGCGGACTACCTCCCGCGGTTGGAGTCGGGGAAGGTCTGCATGTTCAGCCGGCTCGGGAGGTCGAACGTGAGGTACGCCTTGAACTCCTCGTCACGGAGGAGGAGCGTCGTCCCCTCGTGGTCAAACGCCACCCTTGCACCTGGGTTGAGCCAGTGGAGCTCGTGCTGCCTCCCGGTCTCCTTGTCCGTGACGAAGACGTAGGGCCTCATGTCGCCCTGGTTGTTCCGGGGAGCGGCCTCGATCCGGAACCGCGCGCCTGGGGACTCGACGGGCGGCCCGCCGAGGGTGAGCGGGCAGGCCCCTTCTCCCGCGAACCGGGCCGCCACGGCCTCTCGTGTCGTTACCTTGTGCTTCAGCACCCAGCGGTCGAGCCTTCCCTTGCGCAGGGCCGCGCGGACGGTGTCGTTGTACCCGTCTTTGAAGGCTCCCTCTTCCTCGCTCCAGACGCATCCCAGCGTAGAGCGGGGGAGCCCGGTCTCCTCGTCCAGCCAGCCCGCGTCGCGGCGCGGAAGCCCAATGAAGACGAGGCGAGGCTCGC
>CAZSVR010000124.1:922-1932 GCA_964610295.1 uncultured Anaerolineaceae bacterium | reverse complement strand
TCGCCCTTGGCGATATCGCTCTCGGCGGCCTGCACCCCTCGCCCGTAGGCCTTGGGATGGAGCACGGAGACGCAGCCGCCCTGGCTGAGGGCGAGGAGAGCGCCTGCGACAACGACGAGCCCCGCGGCGGTCACCCACAGCCAGCGGCCTCGATGAAGGGTCATGGGGCGCGATCCTACCCCGCAATGACTCGCCGCCGGGGTCGCGCCGGGGATTGCTTGACCCCGTCGCCGCGCTGGTCCCTCAAATTGCGAGGACGCGGCAGCTTGGGAGAGGAGGCGTGGCGCCTCGGCCGCAGCGCCTCGGTCGGTCCCCGGGGGTGGGCAGGAACGCCCCCGGCGGACCGAGGGAGTAGCGGATGCACAAACCGGTCGGGAGGATGGACCCGGAGTTCTGCTGGCACCCGCGGGCCCGGCGTCTCGGCAGGGTCAGCCTGCCCTTCCCGCCCTACCGGATCTGCCTCCTCAACCGCGTGGTATGCTTGAGGACGATCACCACGGGGACCTTAAGGGAGAAGCGCCGGTCGCTCGACAGCCGTCTCTCCCAGGCCCGCGTCGCGGAGAACAAATCATCGAGCCATAGGACACGAAGCGGGAGGTTGCCCTCAACGGGCGTAAAACTTCCACCTCATCCCTATTCTCCAAGAAGTAACCTCCCGCTTTCCACCGCCCTCCGCGTAGATGTCAGGTCACCCTCGCGCGAAGGTTCGTGACGAGTCGCACCCCGGCAGAGAACCCGGAGTTGCCGAGCGCGGTGTTGATGGTCCCGGCACCGGGAAGTCCGAAGGTTCCAGTCTGTGTGACAGTCGGTGTGCTCACGGGGACGGTGACCGGCTTGAGGTTGTAGGGTGCCCCGCTCGTGACGCGCCCCGCGTAGCGGACGGCAAGGCGGCCCTCCTCGTCCCGGGAGACGAGGCAGGCCAGCACCCGGACCTTGAGCTCCAGGGCTTTGCTCCCCGTGGAGTAGGGGACGCGGGTCTTCACCGTGACGATGTCGCCCGCCTCGACGAA
>CAZSVR010000124.1:0-912 GCA_964610295.1 uncultured Anaerolineaceae bacterium | reverse complement strand
CTGGATCCCCGGGTGGGCCTCCCAGGAGCAGGGGAAGGGGTGTCTCTTCGCCTGTTCCGCGAAGTGGCGAAGGATGCGCGCGGCCTCCGTTTCGCGGGTGCAGCCGGCGAGGTTGACCTCCTTGACGTTCAGCGGGCGCCCCTCGGGGAGGTCCTCGACGGGGAAGAGAAGCTCGTCCCGCTCGTAGTCCAGCGCCTCGCTCCAGAAGGAGCCCTGGACGTGGCTCGGGGTCTTCGACCACCCCTCGAGGTTGAGGACGAACTTCCCCATGTTCTGGTTCGGCGGATCGACGTCGTCCACGAAGGTGAAGACCGGGTCCCCGTCCTGGTCGAGGGGGAAACGCCACTTCGCCCCCTGGAGCGTGGCGAAGCAGTAGCCGAGGAAGGCGAGGTCGGAGACGGCCTCCATGAGGGACTGCGGCGTGTCGAGGACAAGGTTCAGGCGGCAGCGGCGTTCGCCGTTGTTCGAGGAGTAGGGAGGCGCGCTCGCGTAGGTGGCCGTGTAGGGAGGCTTCGTGGCGTCGTCGCCCGGGCGGTGGATCCACTCGTCGCAGAAGTCCGCGAAGGCGAGGAACGAGTCCCGGGTGGCGGCGGGGACCTCGTTCGGCGGGGTGCCCGTGAAGCCCTCGGTCCCGAGGAAGAGGTCCGAGCCCGCGAAGAAGAACCCTCCCCCGTAGCGCTCCTTTGCCTTCCCCTCGGCCGAGGTGACGAGGTCCCGAAGCGCGAGGGCGGCGTTCTGCGAGGAGCCGAGGTCGCGGCGACCGTAGTGGGAGTCGGTGCGGGGGTCGTAGATCTTCCCCCGCGTGGCGACGCAGGAGACCCGGAGCGAGCCTCCCGAGAGGAACTCCGACGGCATGGCCTCCATCGCCAGTAGCGCCGTCCCCGGGTACGTGAACCCCTCCCGGAGCACCTC
>CAZSVR010000123.1:0-3902 GCA_964610295.1 uncultured Anaerolineaceae bacterium | reverse complement strand
GCGAGATGTCGAAGATGCCGACGGCGGCGCTGGCCTGGGCGGTCGCCCTGGCGGCCGTCATGTTCGCGCTCTCGAGTCGTTTCTGGCAATACGGCCTGCGCCACTACAGCGGCGCGTCGGCCTAGAACAGAGGGTGTTTGAGAAGGGGCGAACGAATCAGAGCCGCGACCGTAAGGGAGCGCCGGTTCCGGCCGGAAGTCGCGCGGCGCTCCCTTACGGTCGCGGCTCTGAAAGGGCTTCTCAGACACGCTTTAAGAGTTACTCGCACGGCGGATTGGTCAGCGAGTGCGCCGATCCCGGCGCGCCGGGATCGCGGCGAGCAGGCCACCCAAGCCGAACAGCGCGGCGGCGCCGGGCTCGGGGACCGGCTGTGACCACAACAATGCTTCGTCCCTGCCCGTCACGGTGTTGTGGCCGTACCCGGCGACATAGGTGAGGCCGGCGACGCTCCAGATGCTCTCGGCCAAGGAATAGGAGAAGCCGGCGGGGAGGAACGCGCTCAGATCCTCCCATGAGGCGGCGCTGCCGCTCCACAGACTGGCGCGTTGCAGGCCGCCCACGTTGGCGAAGCCCACTTGCTGGCCGCCGAACACGCCGTAGGCAATCGAACCCGTCGCCTCGGCTGGATTGAGGTCCAGCCACGAAACGGCGGTGCCGCTCCACAGGCTGGCGCGACCATCGGCAAAGCCCACCTGCTGGCCGTCGCTCACGCCCAAGGCCCCCGAGTACGTCGACCCGGCGGGGTTGAGGTCCACCCACGAGGCGGCGGTACCGCTCCACAGACTGGCGTGATACTGGCTAAACCCCACGTAGGCACGGCCCACCTGCTGGCCGCTGCTCACGTCGTCGGCCTCCGAATACGTCGACCCGGTCGGGTTGAGGTCTACCCACGAGGCGGCGCTACCGGTCCACAGACTGGCGTGAAACTGAGCGTCCGCATCGGCAAGGCCCACCTGCTCGCCGTCGCCCACGCCGTAGGCCTCCGAATGGAACGACCCGGCGGGGTTGAGGTCCACCCACGAGGCAGCGGTGCCGCTCCACAGGCTGGCGCGATCCTGGCCGTCCACGTAAGCAGTGCCCACCTGCTGGCCGCCGTTCACGCCGTAAGTGTTCGAACTCGTCGCCCCGCCGGGAGTGAGGTCCAACCACGAGGCGGCGGTGCCGCTCCACAAGCTGGCGCGGTACTGGCCGTCCACGTAAGCAGTGCCCACCTGCTGGCCGCCGCTCACGCCGTGGGCCTTCGACTCCCTCGACCCGGCGGGGTGGAGGTTGGTTACGGTCCACACATCAGCGCTCGCGGTGGATGCCAACACGCCGATGGCCAGAACCATCGCGGCGGCGAGGGCCTTGGGCCGCACGCCCAAACGCCGAACTCCCGCAGCGCGGCGTGTCGATGCGTCGGTGGAAACAGCGAGCGAATTCGCGCGAACTACACGGCGCAAGGAAATCGATGACATGTTCTTTCTCCTCAAAGGGCACAAAGACCTGGGATGCGGTGTGCCCGACCCGCAAGAACAGTGTACCGCAAACCGGGACGTGATCCAAGGGGAAACGCGTTCAATTTGCCGCGCGTCACGATGGGCGGTCACTCATTCCCCCAGCCCGACGGGCTGCAATTTCGTAGCCAGGGGCATCGCCCCTGTGGTGAGGCATTCCCCCAAAACATCCCGACCCTGAAAGGGTCGCATGCGCGCCTGGCGATGATCGCGGTCCGGGCGCCGGCGGCGCGTGACAACCTTCTTCGACCCCTGCGGGGTCGAGGGGACGCGCGACGGGCCGCGACCCGGTGGCGGCGCTGCGCTGGCCACCGGCTACTAAAGGCCAGCCCTTCGGGCTGAGAACCGAGACAGCCCTCAGGCTGAAAAACATGCCGACCTTTTGGGCTACAAACCATGCCAGCCCGTCGGGCTGAAAGCTGGGACAGACCTTTCGACTGAAAGCTATGTGAGGACTAGCCGGTAGGGCAATCTGGGAAATGTCGTTAATGTAAGCCGCCTAATTTGGCCTGTACTGCGTTGAGCAGATCCTGTCCGCGAAGGAGTCTAAGGGCGGTATGGATGTCCTCTCCGTAGGGGCGGTCGGATTCGGCGTGGGGGATCGATTGGCGCAGCGTTTCCAAGGCGGTGCGCGGGCCGATGCCGGGTTTGGTGGGCAGGCGATAGTCGAGGGCCTGACCGGCGCAGAGCATTTCAATCGCTAGAACGGTCTCGGCGTTTTCGATGATCTGCCAGCATTTGAGCGCGCTGGTCGCGCCCATCGAGACGTGATCCTCTTGACCGAGGCTCGAAGGGATCGAATCGACGCTGGCGGGGTGCGAGAGGACCTTGCACTCGCTGACCAGCGCGGCGGCGGTGTACTGCGGCATCATGAACCCGCTGTTCAGGCCGGTGTTCTGCATGAGCAAAGTCGGCAAGCCGTCGTGGCCGAGGGTCAGCAGATACGTCCGCCGCTCGGAGATACTCGCCCATTCCGTCAAGGCCATCGCCAGATAATCGAGCGTGAGCGCAAGCGGTTCCCCATGAAAGTTGCCCCCGCTGATCACGTCGCCGTCGACCAGAATCGGGTTGTCCGTGACCGAGCGGAGTTCAAGAAGCATCGTTTGTGTGGCATGTCGCAGCGCGTCGCGGCAGGCCCCGTGGACCTGGGGGACGCATCGGAGGCTGTACGGGTCCTGCACCTTGTCGCAGTGGGCGTGCGAGAGGAGGATTTCGCTGTCGGCCATCAATCGGCGGACATTCTGTCCGACCTCGACGGCGCCGGGGTGTGGCCGGAGGGCGATGAGCCGCTCGTCGAAGGGTTGCAAGCTGCCGCGAAGGGCTTCGAGTGACATCGTGGCGAAGAGGTCGGCCTGTTTCGCTAGACGCCACGCACGGACGCAGATCGCCGCGGCGTAGGCGAGCATCATCTGCGTGCCGTTGACCAGCGCGAGGCCGTCCTTTGCCTTGAGCCGAACCGTCTTGATTCCGCGCTCCCGCAGGGCGTCGGCCGCCGGAAGGACTTTGCCGCCGACGCAGACCTCGCCGCGGCCGATCATGGGCAGGACCAAGTGCGCCAGCGGGGCGAGGTCGCCGCTGGCCCCGAGCGATCCGCGCGTCGGCACGACCGGCAGGCAGTCGGCGTTGAGCATCGCCGCTAGACATTCGACGACGTCGGGCTGCACGCCGCTGGCGCCGGCCGCGAGGGCGACAATCTTGAAAAGCATCATCAAGCGGACGAATTCAGGCGGCATCGGCGGGCCGACGCCCACGGCGTGAGAGATGATCAAGTTCTCCTGAAGCTGTTCGACCTCGTTGGGAGCGATCCGCTTGTTGCAGAGTTTCCCGAAGCCGGTGTTGACGCCGTAAATGACCTCACCGCTTGCCAGGTGCTTATCGATCTTTGCCCGAGACGCGCGGACTTTCGCCCAGACGCTGTCCGCGATCGTCACTTGGAGAGGGCGTCCATAGGCGGCGTCGAGCTGTTCGAGAGTCACCGGCGAGCCATCGAGATGGATCACGCGGGGCTGCATGGCGGGCTGTGAGTTACGCTCCACACATGGGAATATACCTGCCGCCGATCGCCACCGCGAGTCGCCGTGGCGACCTCGCTTGGCGATCCTCTGTGTCCCCGTCGGCTCGGTTCGATATAATCCGTGCGACCGTGGAGCGGAGAAAGTATGCCCAAACGCGACGATATCCATACCATCATGCTGATCGGCTCGGGGCCGATCGTGATCGGGCAGGGCTGCGAGTTCGACTACAGCGGGACGCAGGCGTGCAAGGCGCTGAAGGCCGAGGGCTATCGCGTCGTCCTGCTCAATTCCAATCCGGCGACGATCATGACCGATCCGGAGTTCGCGGATCGGACCTACATCGAGCCGATCACGCCGGCGTTCATCGAAAAGATTCTCGAAACCGAACAAG
>CAZSVR010000122.1:0-4062 GCA_964610295.1 uncultured Anaerolineaceae bacterium | reverse complement strand
CGCCGCAAAGCGGCAGTCCCGAGCGCAGCGAGTGGACCTAGCGCAGCGGAGTGGGAGTGCGGCGCAGTGTCGGGCAAAGTACGCCCTCGCAATGACACTACATGAAATGTTCTGATGACTCCGTCTAACTACCTTCTTGCCAACCCAGACTCGCCTTTGCAGACTCGTCCGCCCAACAAAAGACCCGACCTGCGTGCGTCGGGCCACCCCGAAAAAGCTGGGGCGTTCATTCGGAATAATCAAAACAATTTCCCAAGACATTCGCTCTTTGCAGAGCGGCAAGAGTGTACCACATAATTTTCGGAATCCATGAAATTGGTGTAAGATGGATTCTGAAATAGGCCTATAAATTTTCGGGAGGATTTTTATCATGGATGAATACCTGAATGCAAACCAAAAACTTTGGGATGAGTGGACTGCGTAGTATAAAAAGAATGGGTTATCAAATCCACTCTTCTTATTTAACGTGAATTCGGGATAAGGTCTTTTGTTGGACACGGATGTCACGGAAGGCACGGACGTCGTCTAAATTGACGGAAAAATCCGTATAATCCGTGTGATCCGTGCCGTCTCGCATCGACGTGCCGCCGTTGTGCGCGGCATGAACGATGTCCAAAAGATTTGGTTTGGTCTTATCCCGAACCGGCGTTAGTTAATCAGATTACGCTCATTCAGATCCATATACCCGATGGGTATCCCCAAATTCCCCCCGTTTCATACCCGACGGGGACTTTTTATTTTTATGAAGGCAGGCTATTCTGGATGGATGAATACATTATTGAACCTGCCCAAGGATATTACACATTCACGCGGTCTGACCTTGATCTTAACCAGTAACAAGGCACGCGAAAGTATAACTGAGTTGATCGCCCGCTTTATCCTGTGTGGTTCGCTTTTTGTCGTTGCCGCCAGTGATTGGCTTCCGGCCTCTGCCCTGCCACGCATTGTGCGAGGCCATACAGTTGACATGAAAGGGACAACGAATCGGCTGCGAACAGCACGCACCTCCACATGCTTTCGCTTATTGGATTCACTGGCAAATATCCCTCTGAACGGTGAACCCATCCTCGTTCTCGACCTGCTCCATACTCTTTATGATCCCAACCTGCATCTGCCAGTTCGTTTTCGAGTGTTAAAGCAGTGTTGCCGTCACCTCGAACGCCTCGCCTTTTATCGTCCAGTCATTGTGATGACACAAGAGATGCAGGTCGAAGAATACGATAAGTTTTTGCCTATTCTCCGTTCCATTGCAGATAAGACTCTCTATCTAGACCCTGAACCAGAGCAAGCCTCGCAACCCACGCTTCTTTAGCCGCCATGGGACATACCCTTCCACCCACTACGCAAATCGTCTTTGACCTGTTTGCGGAATTAAGACCTCTCTACGATGCATTGCGACGCAGCGATCAGTTGATCGTCGATAAATTCTTTGAGGCCGTACTGCAACACAGGGCGGCCATCGGCAATGCTGCCAATCTGCTCCCAATGGAGATCATTCCGCTGGTTATCATGCTTGAAGAACGCAAGCGAAACAATCAAATTTATAACGACCTCTATAATCAAATTGAAGAGCTGGAGAAGGATATTAAACGATCAGGGTATCCAGAAAAGATGCGGGGCGGTCAGCCATGAAAGAATATATAGGCTGGCTATTTGATGTGTATGCTCATCCCAAGCGCGGCATCGTGGTATGGCTGATCGGCGAGGATAAAAAAGCCCATTCGTTTTATCAGCAATTCCAGATCACATTCTACGCAGGCGGCCCTTCTCATCGCTTACGCCAGTTGTGGATATACCTGAAAGATAAGCCTGTCACATTGTCCCGCACTCAGCGCCAAGACCTTCACGAAGGAACAAAAGACGTGCTGGAGGTGAGAGTTCTACAGCCTTTCTCTTATCCTGAACTATTTAAGGAAGTCAATCAGCAGTTTCCAGACCTGCTCTATTATGACGTTGATATTCCGCTTATCCTGCATTATGCCGCCGCTTTCAATGTCTTTCCACTGGCGCACTGCAAGGTAAAGGTAAGGAAAGGCTGGAATATTTCAAGCATCACCCCGCTGGATACTCCCTGGGAACTCGACCCCGAACTTCCCGATCTGAAGATATTGCATGTAAAGCCCGATGTTGACCCATCCCATGCCGAACCAAAATACCTATCTGTCAATTTTCATCCTTTCCATTATCAATTTTCCTTTGACAGACCTCGTGAACTGCTATCCCGCTTTAATGCGGTTCTGCGCCAATATAACCCGGATGTGATCCTCAGTAATTATGGGGATACATGGTTGTTTTCGCGCCTCGACGAAATCTCAAAAGACACTGGCTTCCCTTTCAATCCCAATCGTGACCCTTTGCAATCCATTCGCAGGAAGAAGGAAGTCAGTTTTCACAATTATGGTCAGGCACATTATCGCGGGGAGCAGGTGCATCTCTTTGGACGCTGGCACATTGACGAACAGAACTGCATGACTTTTGGCGATTACGGTTTGATGGGCGCCATCGAACAGGCACGCGTGACGGGTTTGCCGGTACAAGAAATGGCAAGACGTTCGCCCGGTGCGGGCATTTCCGCCATGCAAACACTGACTGCATTGCGGCGCGGTGTGCTTGTTCCTTATCAACAACAAAAAGGGGAAGTCCCCAAAACCTATAACCAACTCGTGATGGCAGACCGCGGTGGGCTGGTCTTTGAACCCCCGCCCGGTGTCTTCCGCAATGTCGCCATCATCGACTTTATCTCAATGTATCCGTCCGTGATCGTGGAATACAACATTTCACCTGAAACGGTTGCAGTTGATGAAGAGGATGCATGGGAAATCCCTGAATTGGGTGTAAAGATCAGTTCACGTGAAGGGCTTGTCCCTGCCACGCTGCGGCCCATGGTAGACAAACGTGTAAAAATCAAACGACACCTGAAAAAGATGGATAAGAGCGACACCCTTTACGCACGCGACAAGTCGCTTTCAAATGCACTCAAATGGTTGTGTGTGGTATCTTATGGCCGTATTGGATTTGCCAATGCCACCTTCGGGCGCATTAACGCGCATGAGGTGGTGTCGTTTATCGGCAGGAAGATGGTCTTGCGCGCCAAAGAGATCGCCGAGGATCGCGGCTTTACCGTATTACATGTATATGTGGACAGCCTATTTATCTGCAAGCCGGATGCCACAAAGGAGGAGGATTTTCGATCTATTCTCATAGCGATCGAGCGGGAAACAAAATTACCAATCGAAGTGGAAGCAGTCTATTCATGGATGGCTTTTGTCTCCTCGCGGCAAAACCCCAATATCTCGGTTGCAAATCGATTCTTTGGTTTGCAATCCGATGGAGAATACAAAATACGCGGGCTGGCCTTGCGCCGTGAAGATACCCCCTTGTTTGCAGCAAATACACAATTACAGATTTTGGAGATACTGGCAGAAGAAAAAAACCCGGATCAACTCAGTCGACTATTTCCCGATGTCTTGAACATGGTGCAGAAGACATATCATGCTTTAGATAATCAAACCATTCCTTTTAGCGCATTGCTGATCACACAAACACTCAGCCGTGAACTCGATGAATACCGCGTACCGTCACCTGTTGCACGTGCAGCAGGCCAGCTGCAATCGATTGGGAAGGTTATTCACATGGGGCAAAGAATACAGTTTATTTACACCAAAACAGAGCAAGGGGTATCTGCATGGGATATACCCGGTACACTTGATACAGCGAGCATTGATGTCCTCAGATATAAGGAACTTCTCTTTCGTGCAGTTCTCGAGATATTACAGCCTTTGGGAGTGACTGAGGATGTTTTGAGAAATTGGATATTCAGTGAAGCTAGTTATCTTGTCCCTGCGGGCTTGCTAACCAGCAGGCTTGACATGCCTTTATTTGCGAACTCACAGCGTTTGCGTGTGGATACGCTCTAGCGACGAACTAAGAAAAAACCCGCCACATTTGAGCATATTCCACAACAGAATAGAGGCTTGGCGGGTGTACTAAACATAGTATAGTCGAACGGCATTGGTGCATAAATCGAAAAGAAGGCACAATCCAACTATCAGACATGAGCGG
>CAZSVR010000121.1:0-4106 GCA_964610295.1 uncultured Anaerolineaceae bacterium | reverse complement strand
CTAACAGGTCGCTGAAAAACTAGAGCCGACGCGAGAAATCCCCGGTCTTCGGCGCGCAAGCAGTGGGACGGATGCCGCATGGGACTCCGTCGTGGGCCCCTCGGTCCTGCTGCGCGGCACTTGTGGGGCCCGTCCGGGGGTCGTGGTCACGCCGGAGCCGCCGCGAGCAGCGTCCGGAGGCGCACCAGGTTGTAGGCCGCACTCGTGAAGGCAAAGACCCAGCTCACCTTCTCGCGCCCGCGGTGGTGCAGCTTGCGCAGCAGGCCGACACATTTCTGCCAGCCAAAGCTCTCCTCGACCAGTTTGCGCTTCCACTGGCTGATGGCATAACCCGCATGGCGGGTGGTCCGGCCATCGACGAGGCTCCGTCGGCGAAACCGATGGAGATTGGGACTGACATGCGGCGTGAAGCCCAGGGTGCGGACACCGGCGATAAACTCCGGCGTATCGTACCCCTTGTCCGCCCCCAGGGTCCGCCGGCGCTGCGTCGGCGCCAAGAGGGTGAGCATCTCCAGCGCCGCATCCCGCTCCGCGTGGTACTCCGGGGCGCGCACATCTGTCTGCACGATCAAACCGTGTCGATTCTCGGTGAGCACGCTCGCTTGATACCCCAGGAAGGCGGCCCCATGGTGCGTCTTGCGCACCAGCCGCGCCTCGGGATCGGTCACCGAGCGGTGCGTCAGGTTGGACCGCTTCTCCCCGCGGAAGTTCACGCTTGGGTTGCTGGGATCGTCGTCCGACGGGGGCGGCGGCTCGTCGATGGGCCGAAAGCTCTTGTGGCTGGCCCAGGCCTCGAGCAGCGTACCATCCACGGTGAAATGCTCGTGGGAGAGGACCTGGTGCTGGTCGGCCAGGGCAAGTACCTGCTGGAAGAACGCCTCGGCGATGTTGCCCTCCAGCAGCCGGTCGCGATTCTTGGTGAACACCGTCGGCACCCAGACCACATCATCCGGGGTCAGGCCGACGAACCACCGGTAGAGCAGATTGTAGTCGAGCTGCTCCATGAGCTGGCGCTCGCTCCGAATCGTGTACAGCACCTGCAGGAGGAGCGCCCGGAGCAGTTGCTCGGGGGGGATCGACGGCCGCCCGATCGCCGAGTAGAGCGCCTGGAAGCGCGGCGACAGCTCGACGAGCAGAGGATCCACCAGGCGGCGCATCGCCCGCAGCGGGTGGTCGGCGGGAATCCGATCTTCGATCGACCGATAGCTGAACAGGATCGCCTGTCGCTCGTCGGGACCGCGCATGGGTGCTCTCGCTGGGAGGGTTCCTCCAACGTATATGATTCGCCCAGCCGCGCCAGACCGTTTGCGCTTACTTTTTCAGCAACCTGTTAGACCGCGTTTTCGAGGCGATGCGCGACCGATGGTGATTTTCAAGCCACGAATTGCTTTCTACTACAAAGTACTTTACATTCACCATCTGTGTGGTTCGCCGTGCGTCGTTGCCTTTGAAACCCGTTCTGAAGGCTTCCAAATGAACATGTTGACAATGATGAAGCAGCCGAGCGCCTTTCTTCCGCTGGCAATGTCGTTCGCCGCGCTCGCGACGGTGCTTGGTCACGTTGCCATGTTCGGCGCTGTCCGCGAGCCCGATGAGGGGACCGCCGCCCATATCTTTCAGCTGCTCTTGATTGCACAGGTACCGATCGTGACGTTCTTTGCGATCAAGTGGCTACCGCGGAATCCACGGCAGGCGCTGCAGGTACTGGCGCTGCAAGCCGGCGCCGGGCTCGCAGCACTTGCACCCGTTTTCTTTCTCAACCTTTGAGCAAGTCGTCTGCTATGTGAATCGGATGGATAACTGACTAAGCGCACCTCGAAGTGCGCGGGGTGCGGTGCATGCGCTCGTGCCGCCCATTCTGCTCCGGATGCGCCGGCTCGATGAGCTCGGGCGTGATCCCGAGCCGAATCCACCACGCCGAGAGCTGCGACAGGCGCCCGAGTGCACAGCTGGCGAAGAGCGCGCCGTTATCGGTGCGAATCCGTTCGGGCAGGCCGTACTCCTGAAAGAGCCGCGCGAAGACCGGGCGTGTGACCGCCAGCGTCGGGGCGTCGAGGGCCTGACACGCGAGCAAGTACCGGCTGACCCCCGTCGACGATCGTCAGCGGATAGCAGTAGGCGCCCGTACCGAGGCGGAACTGGCCCTTGAAGTCGGCGGTCCACACCCCATTGGGCCCGTCCATCGGGGTGCCGGGCCGCCCCGGATGGCCCGGCGCCGGCCGCCGCCGGCGCGGCCACACCAGGCCCTGGCGTTTGAAGAGCGCCTCCACCGTGCTGGGCGCCGGTCACGTCCAACCGGGATGTCGCTCCGCAAGATAGGGCAGCAACTTGCGGGGCCCCCACGTCGGGTGGGCCTGCCGCCCCGCGATGAGCACCACCGCGATCCGCTCCGGCGTCCGGTGGGGGCAGGAGCCCGGCACGCGCCGCCGATCCACGAGACCAGGCCAGCCCTCCTCGCGAAACCGGTCCACCCACTTGTCGCCCGTGTCGCGGCTAATCCCGTAGTGGGCACAGAGCTCCGTGAACGAATACAGCTGGCGGCAGTAGTCCTCGATGAAATCGCGGCGCTCGGTCATGGGGGTCGCAAGGCTCCAGGGCATGAGACACCTCCGTGGTGCCCGACGTTACCCTGAGTGTCACCCATGTACCCGGTCTATTCTGTCACCCATGTACCCGGTCTGTACCGGGCGGAAGCCTAACCCGCGCTTGCTGTCGCCGGGGTCCTCAACGCCTCAGCCGCCGCCGGTTACCTTCAATGGAGCTGCTTGGCGGCGGCATCGGCAGGCCCCCCGCAGCAGAAGCGCAGCGCGCTAGGCCTCATTCTTAGCAAATGCCGCCGAGACACAGAGAGGAGGCGGAGTCCATCCGCCTTCGCGCGCTACTGTCCTGTGCGGGCGCCCGATGACGGCCGCAACACAAGCGCTTTGGCGCTCAGCCCCAGCCTACGACATCACGGCTGTCCAAATCGCAGGGCTTCGAGCGTCATTGTGCTGGCGGAGCACACCCCCCGGCTTACAACCCCTGACGGAGACGCCGCATGCAATTCATTCTGATGGACTATGTGGGCGAGGCCGGCTGGCCCCAACTGACAAAGGCCGAGCAAGAACACTGGTTGGGAGCCTATCGAGCCTACATGGAGGCCATGACGAAGGCGGGCGTCCTCCGGAGCAGCAACGGCCTCCAGCCCACCTCGGCGGCGACGACCGTGCGGGTGGCGAATGGCAAGACCCAGGTGCTGGACGGCCCCTATGCCGACTCGAAAGAGCAGCTGGCTGGATTTCACATCATCGATGTGGCCGATCTCGACGCCGCGATCTCGTGGGCAGCCCGTTGCCCGACCGCAATACACGGTGTCGTCGAGGTGCGCCCACTCCTGGACAGATCCGACGACCCGCAAATACAGCGTTTGATCGATACCCGCCCATGAGTACCAACTCGAGAACTGCTCTTAACCAGGATAAGAATGGAGAAGAATCATGCGGAGCATAGTCGTTTTCAATCAGGTGACGCTGGATGGTTACATTGCGGACGTGAACGGCGACATGAGCTGGGCCCACAAACAGGATGCGGAGTGGAATGCATTTGTGGCAGGCAATGCAAAAGGCGAATGCGTGCTGGTGTTCGGTCGGATTACCTATGAGATGATGGCGAGCTGGTGGCCGACACCACAAGCGATGAAGAGTATGCCCGTTGTGGCCGAACGGATGAATAATCTGCCAAAGGTGGTGTTTTCGAGAACACTGGACCAGGCGTCGTGGAACAACACGAAGCTGGTGAAGGGCAGCATGGCGGCGGAACTGCGAAGGATGAAGGAAGAGCCCGGACCGGACATGGTGATTTTCGGAAGCGGCACCGTCGTCTCGCAACTGGCGCAGGAGGGTTTGATCGACGAATACCAGATCGTGGTGAACCCCGTCGTTCTCGGCAAGGGGAAGTCGATGTTCGACGGCATTAAAGAGAAGCTGACCCTCAAGCTGACAAAGACGCGGACCTTCGGCAACGGGAATGTCTTGCTGTGCTACGAGCCGGTGGCGTGACGGAGGAGCATAACGAGGAGTCCGAAGTCCTGGGTGAGCGTATGAACTCCCGTGAAGGCGACGCACAGG
>CAZSVR010000120.1:0-4462 GCA_964610295.1 uncultured Anaerolineaceae bacterium | reverse complement strand
TGCGCATACACGTTTATCGGTCGATTGCTGCGCCGGCTCAACCCTATCGGCGGTGGGTAAAATCGGCATGTCGTGCCGTTCTGCGCGACGACGCGCAAAAGATGCCGATCCGCACATCACATCGGTCCCCCACCCCGACCTTCGGTACGGGGTGGGGCACCCTTGCTGTGCCGCATCGCCGATGTATCGCTAGAGATCATGATCCGGCACGCCTCGTCCACCATTTCGACGACCGTCGAACCGGCAGAGTCCTCCACGACGCTGCCGACGATGGACTATTGGCTCGCGCCGGCGGCGGGTTCGAGTATCGCCGATGTGCTCACGATCGACCTGGAGGATTGGCCGGTTGCCGTACTCGGGCCGGGTCATGAGGTGACGGACCGCGTCGTCGACAATACGCGGCGATTGCTGCAAATCCTGCAGTGGCATGGCGTGAAGGCGACGTTCTTCGTGCTGACCTGCGTGGCCGAGCGATTCCCCGACTTAATCCGCGAGGTGCATGCCGCCGGTCACGAGATCGCGTCGCACGGGCATTCGCACAAGCTGCTGACGGCGATGAGACCGGACGAGTTTCGCGCGGACGTGCAACGTAGCATCGATATTTTGTCAGAGTTGATCGGCGAGCGACCGCTCGGCTATCGCGCGCCGACGTTCAGCATCGTGGCTTCGACGCGATGGGCCGGGCCGATCCTTTCGGAGTTGGGCTTCAAATACAGTTCAAGCATTTTCCCGGTTCGCCACCGGCGCTACGGCATCTCTGACGCGCCGAGGCAGATTCATCGATGGAAGGATTGCCCGCTGATCGAGTGCCCCCCTGCGACGGTGCGGCTGTTGGGCCGCAATTGGCCGGTGGCCGGCGGCGGTTACTTCCGATTGCTCCCTGGTCGAATGGCCAGACGCGCGGTGTCGAGGGTTCATCGTGAAGTTCGCCCGGCCATCCTGTATTTGCACCCCTATGAGCTGGATGTAGGAGGCGTCGGCGCCCATGCGGCGGCGGGTCTTCGCGTTCCGCTCGGGTTGCGGATCACGCAGGGCCTGTTTCGCTCGCGGATGGAGGAGCGGTTGCACCGCCTGCTGGAACAATTTCACTTCACGCGGCTATGCGACTTGCTCGCGCACGCCGTGTAAGGCCGAATTCGGCGATTTTTGCATTGTGAGCGCATGTGTCCAGCGTTAGAATCACCGCACACCCATGAAGCGACGGATCGCGGCCTTTTTCGTTTTGTCCTTCATCGCCTTGTGGCTCGATTTCAAGTTCCTGCATTCTCCGCGGGAGCGGGAGCCGATTCCCATGCCGACGATGGGGAGCCCATTGCCGGAAGAGATGTCGGCGGCGCTGGATGCGGCGGGATGGCGCGAGCGCGTTGGCGACAGCTTGGGGCTATGGGTGTCGGTGGCTCACCGGGGGCTCATGGGGATCGACGGCGGTTGCGTGAAGTTCGTTTACCCGTGCTCGACGGCGGCGCGCGGGACCGGCAATCTGGAAAACTCCTTCCAGACGCCGCTGGGTTGGCATGAGATTTCCGAGCGGATCGGCGAGGGGCTTCCGCAGGGCGCGATCTTCAACGAACGGAAATACACCGGCGATGTCTGGATGCCGGACACGCCGACGACGAAGGACTTTGTGCTCACTCGAATTCTGTGGTTGACCGGGCTGGAGCCGGGAATGAACGCCGGGCCGGGCATCGACTCGCACGCGCGGTATATTTACATCCACGGCACGCCGGCCGAAGACAAGCTGGGAACGCCCGCGTCGTGGGGGTGCGTGCGGCTCTCCAACCGCGACGTGATTGACGTATTCGATCAGTGCCCGATCGGCACGCGCGTGTTAATTACGGAATGGTGAATGAAGGGCCATGACGGAAAACACAGATTTCATCTCCGAACAGATCGAACTTGACGCGGGGACCTTTGACACATCGGCAATGGCGGCGGGACGACCGGGCTTGCCGTCGGGGTTCACCTGGCGCGAGCGGCATTACGCCATCGTCGAAATCCTCAGCGAATGGAAGTCCAGCGAGGCGGAATACCACCGCCGGGGGGAGCGGTATTACCGCAAGCACTATTGGCGCGTGCGAGTGGACAACGGCGAGATCATGACGCTTTATGCCGCTCGGCATGTCAAGCCTGGTGAAAACCCGAAGAGCCGGTGGTGGTTATACACGATGGAATCCGGCGACGAGAAATTGTAAACCGGTTGATCCTCGACTACTGGGGATTCTCAATCCACGCGATGCTGTCCTGCGCCGTGGTCGAGCCTTGCAGCGGCACGATCACGTCGGGCTTGCCGTCCGCGTCCATGTCGCCGAGGGCGATCCGCCCTGGGCTTTCGCCCAGATCGCGAATTTGATTCTCGATCCATTGATCGGTCTGAACGTGACCGGGGGCGGGGGTAAACCAGCGGAGCGTGCCGGCCGACTGCGTGGCGACAACGAGATCGAGTTGATTGTTCGCGTCGATGTCGGCCGCTTTCACATCGACCGGCGTGTTGGATGTGTATAGCGTGATAAGGAAGCCCGACCAGGTCGTTGTCGCGTCAACCGGACGGACGTACCAACCGACCTGCCGGCCGGGGCCGTTGAGCGAGATCACGTCCGAGCGGCCGTCCGCGTCGAGATCGGCGAGGGTCAACCGAGTCGCGGAGGTCAGATCGCCGATGCGGACTTTCGTCCATGTCCCGGCCACGGGGTCGGCCGGGTTTTGATACCACGCGATGCGCGGCGCCGCAGAGCCACCGGCTTCGCCAGGCGCAGTGGAGATCACGTCGAGTCGCCCGTCGGCGTTGAAATCGGCGAGGGCGACGCCGGCCGCGTTCGCCCGGGTCGAGGCGTCGATGTCGATGCGCGTCCAGCCGGTGCCGTTGGCGGTATCGGCGGCCGGGCTTTTGAACCAACTGAGCCGGCCGGTGCTTTGGTTGCAGGCGACCACGTCCAGACCGTTGGCGGCGTCGATGCTCCCGACGGCGACATCGTTCCATTGTCCGATGTCGGCGCCGATCGATTGGTCGATCGTGGTGACGGTCCAGCCGGCCGATTGGCGCAGGTCCGCCGGGCTGTGCAAGTAGAGCAATCTGCCGTTACACGCGGCGACGACGTCGCGATGGCCGTCGCCATCGAGGTCGGCGACAGCGAGCGCGGTGATGCCGGCCAAATCGGCGCTGGAGGCGAGCTGCACGGCGGTGAAGTTGTCCGCGTCGGTCTGGAAGTGGATGAAGACGGCGGGGAGCTGCGCGTCGAGACCGGCATAACCGGCGACGACGTCCAGGCGGCCGTCGTTGTCGAAGTCGAAGACGTCGACGGCGGTCGGGCGGACGGCCGCGCCGGTGTTGACCGTATGAAAGGCCCAGGTGGTCGTCTTAGGAAAACCGGAACTTGAAGTCGTGCCGAGGCAGGTCAGGCCGCCCATCATCGCGATGGAAAGCAAACCGGCGGTGAATCGAACGGGCGTCGGGCGCATTGAAGGTCTCCGGAGCGAGATAGTAACCCCCTCTTTATACTCGTCCGATCGCGGTACGTCGCTTTGCAGGGGCGGGAAATCCCGTATTATTTGCAAGGCGTGTGATTTAAGGGACGATCAACCATGCTGGATATCAAGTTCATTCGCGAGAATACCGAGGCCGTCCGCGCAGCGATTCGCAACAAAGGCCTCGCTTGCGACCTGGATCGTCTGCTCACCGTGGACACGCGGCGGCGGGAGATTCAGCAGGAAGCGGACCGTCTGCGCGGCAGCAGCAACGAACTCTCCGGCCAGGTCGGGCTTTACAAGAACCCCAAGAGCAAATGGTACGCCGAGGCGCTGGCCAAGGGGCGGACCGCCGACGAGTTGAAGGCCGAGGGGGACAAGCTGCAAGCGGAGTCCGCCGGGATCAAGCAACGGATCAAGGAGCTAGTGGACGAGGAGAAGACTGTCGCCGAGGAGTTCGGCGCGTTGATGCTGACCGTGCCGCAGGTGCCGTCGGCCAAGACCCCGGTGGGCAAGAGCGCGGAGGAGAACGTCGAGGTGCGGCGGGTCGGCGAGCCGCGAAAGTTCGAATTCGAGCCGAAGGACCACGTCGAGTTGGGCATGAGCCTGGGGATCATCGACATCGAGCGAGGCGTAAAGCTGGCGGGGGCGCGGAATTATCTGCTACGCGGCGCGGGAAGTCTGCTGCATCATGCGGTGCTGCGGCTGGCGATGGACGTGATTACCGAACGCGGTTTCGAGCCAGTGACGGTGCCGATCCTGGTGAACGACGCGATGATGTACGGCACGGGGTACTACCCCGGCGGGGAGGAGCAGGCGTACCGGTGCGAGCGCGACGGAAAATCGCTCGTCGGCACCGCCGAGGTGTCGCTGACGGCGATGTATGGCGACGAGATTCTCGACGAGGCGAGGCTGCCGGTGAAGCTGGCGGCGGTCTCGACCTGCTTTCGGCGGGAGGCCGGGGCGGCGGGCAAGGACACCTACGGCATCTACCGCATCC
>CAZSVR010000119.1:0-4716 GCA_964610295.1 uncultured Anaerolineaceae bacterium | reverse complement strand
CCGGTTTTGGCCTTGAAAGGGCCGCGTCCTAGGCCCCTAGACGATGGGGGCAAGCTGCTCTTTATTTTGAGCGGGCGGATTGTATCATTCCGTCTTTTGTCAGTCAAGCGAATGGAACGGTTATTTTTCTGGCTTCACGCGTTGGCTGAGCAAGGCCATCATATCGATCTGCCGGCGGTTGATCAGCATACCGGCGCTTTCCACGCGCAGGTTCGGGATCAGGATGCCGCTCAACGTTGCGCCGAACATCGGGATGAACTCACGCGTACCTTCCGTCATTAGTGAGGTGAAATCGAATCGTCCGGGCAATTCCATGGTGCCTTCGATCTCGAACATCGGCGTGGTGACCCGTACCGGATATTCAATCGTGTTCGTGTATCCGCCGCGTACCAGGGCTTGTGGACCGAGATCCTCACGGCGTGACATGCAAACGGCATGGGCACGTGTTTTCATCAGGCGTACCAGCTCGAAATGATCCACCAGTTTTGAGGGCATGTGCAGTCGCGCGAGACGGGCGTCATTGATCTCCATGGCGGAATGCGTGGTATCGTTCAACATGCCCATGGCGCCGTGATTCGTGACCATGATCTTGCCAACGATGCGATAACTGGATGTCAGAATATCTGAAGCCAGGAACCGATAGGTGCGCGGGGAAGTGTCCATCGACATGAGCGCTAATCATCCTCTGAAATCAAGAATCCGAGAAGGGGCGTGGAGAACCGGCCCGCGGCCGCGCGGGAGGCGGTGTGCGCCGATGATGAGGCGTGGGCTTGCCCGCATTCGGGTTCAACAGCATGTTCAACCAGGCGATGGCTTTTTCGTCATACTCGCGTTTGCCGCACATATCGCAAACCCAGGCGGGAAAATGCGGCACGGTGATCAACTCTTCACCCATCCAGGTAAAGTAGGTGATCATGCGTGCGTGCATCATACCTGCAGGACACTCGTTACAAGGGACCGGTTGTGGGAGTTTGATCTCGTTTTTGTCCATCTTCATTCCTTACTGCACAGCAGGGTTCTCGGTATGTTTGATCACTTCCCAGAGGGGCGGCGGCCAGTAGATCAATACCGCCTTGCCCACTACGCCTTCAAACGGCAACAGACCCCATGAATGGGAATCGGAAGAGTCGTTGCGATTATCACCCAGCACGAAAAGATGCCTATCTGCAATCGTCCACTCGCCTGAATATAAGGGCGCGGCCGCGATGTACGGTTCGCTAAGCACCCGACCGTTCACAGATACATGTTGATCCTGCACGGTGACACGATCGCCGGGCAACCCGATCACGCGCTTGATCAACTCCTCATCCGGGTTTACCGGGTAATGGAACACAATGATATCACCGCGTTGCACCTGGTTAAGGCGATAACTCAACTTATTCACGAGCACGAACTCCCCATCTTCCAGTGTCGGCCGCATACTGAACCCGTCAACCCGCACGCGCGCTGAAACCGCATTAATTCCCAAAAATAAGACCACAGCCAGTACCAGCGTTTCCAAAATATCAAGGGCAACGCGGCCCCAGTTCACATTTTCTTCCGCGGGTGACCCTGGTTCGACCTGCCCTTCCGGTTGGGTTGATTCCAAAAATGCCTCCATGCTTTCGCCGAAATTATACTTCCATTTCCAGATACCCCGCCCATACTTAAGTCTTACTGATCCGCTCCCGGACGACTATGCCAGGGATGATTCCTGCCAAATTGGCTTCGATCTCAGCGAGTTCATCCCTCACAAATATTCTGTTTGCTTTTATGCTGCGCGCTTGGAATCTCCCGCCAGTTCAACACAAATTGGATCTGTTCCTCAGTCTCTGGAGAATTAGTGAATTGCAGGTTTTTGGGCATGGTCTTGAACAATCTATCGATATGTGTAAGGGCCTGCTCATTGGTCCTGCCGCGGCGTACAAGATAACACCCAACGGTTAGGCCGGTACGACCGATGCCTCCCCAGCAATGCAGATACATATTGCGCCCTGCGCGCAGCGCGGCATCGAGCGTATCGAGGATGTGAACCATCGTCTCATTCGAAGGGATGTCATGATCGCGGATGGCAATCCGATGATAAAGCGCATCGACCTTGTGCAGAGCCGCCTGTTCTTTAAGAATGGTTTCATAAGGCACTATTTCGTGAGATTGAGTGAGGTCAATGAAAGCATCGATCCCAGCATCGAGGAACGCATCGATCCGTGCGCGTGCGCTTTCAGTATTAAAACTGCCGGGATATGCGCCTGCCAGGAAGCGCCCGGGTTCCACCCAGTAGGACTCAGCAATGGGCCGGTTCATATTATTCAGGGAACGAAGTGCAAAGGTTGTTGAGCATCTTCGCGCGCAGTTCGCCGAGTTCGGGATATTGATAAAAGAAAAGGATCTTTTGATCTGCAACGGTATTGCCGGCCGGCTGTGGACTCAATACGAAAAAGGCAAACGACTCGGCAATATCCTCGGCAGGGTGAGTTACGGAGTAGTCCGTGACGAATTGGTCGCGATATTTGTGATAGAAGCTGTCGAGCCGTTTGTAATAAATGTCATCGTCCTGCTCGAGGTTGATGTCGTTCCATTCAGCGTATACCTCCACCCAGAACCGGTTATAGAATTCGTTGATGTACGAATCTGCATTTGCGCAGCCTTCACCGGGGAAGAAGTTGGAACAGGCGGATACTTCCTTCAAATAGATATCGTTGTCATCGGGATTATTGAAGATCGTTTCACTGGGCGGCACCTGGTCTGATCCGAGCGTGAGCAAATGGGCAAATTCGTGGACGAGTGTATAAGTCAGGGAATCACGATCCTGTGAGTCGACGATATCCACTTCGAGAGACCACAAGTAGGGATCGTTGTAAGTTTGCCCGACCGCCGCGAGAACCTTATCAGGCCCGTCGGTTATGATCGTGAATTGGGTCAGGATATCGCGGTTCTCAGCCGGGATCAGTGCGGCGAAGTAATCCCAGATCCGCTTGTGCGCGGACGTGTCAACCTGTTCGTCCTGCAGATCGGCAGGGACATCTTCCTCATACGGCTGACTGATCTCATCCCCGGAGACAAGATAGGTGATGATGTAGGTTGCGTTATCCTGATCGCGCGCGCCGAAGTCCATGGTTTCTTCCCCAGCGGGTTCGGTCGATGAGAATGCATTTTCGATGATCCGGTCTGTGATATTTGGGCATGCGGCAGCTTCTGGAGGCAACTCCTCCACGGCAGGTTCGGAGATCGAGGAGGCAGGAGTTTCAATTTCGGAAGGATCCCGACCCATGATTGTCTCACAGGCAAGGCTGGCAATGAAGAGCACAAGAGCACCAAATAGTGGCTTCAGGCGGGGCATGCACGTTCCGTGAAAAATTATTGCGAGGATATCATAATTGGGAGAGCAATATCCCGACAGTTAAGAAAGGCTCTGATTTCGATCCGCGGGGCTGGAAAAAGATCACCCGGGGAAGCTTTACGGGAGGGTGATCTAGCCTGCCTCCAGCAGGAATAAATAGATGTATCCGATCAGCAGGATGACCCATCCAAACATTTGCAGGCGTTCCATCAGGCTTTCGATGGAAGGGAGAAGTTGTCTTTGATGGTTTCCTCTTTGTATTATGCTCAAGTTTAGCACAAGCAGTGTTTGGCTGTATACTTGGAACAAATTAACCACAAAGCCTCAAAGACTCGAAGACGCAAAGATTTATTAAGCTTTGTGCCTTAGCGACCTAGTGTCATTGTGGTCATGAATCTCTGTTCATCTCCGTTCATCATGGTGAAAAAATGACCATCAAAGAGCAATACAAGAAATGGAAAGACTCCACCCTCAAGAGATCATTGGATAAATCTCCAGAGCGAAAAGCGCGCTTCGAGACCTCGGCAGGCATTGAGGTCCCGCGCCTGGCGCTGCCTCCCCTTGGTTTCGATACGGACAAGACGAGCTCTCGTCCTACTCAACCAGCAGGGCTACTCGACCACCAAGAATCCGAATATTTGGAGAAGTTAGGCTTCCCAGGTGAGTATCCGTTTACGCGCGGAGTCCAGCCAACGATGTATCGTTCGCGCTTGTGGACCATGCGTCAATACGCGGGCTTTGGCACGGCCGAGGAGACCAATAAGCGTTATCGTTATTTACTAGCGCACGGGCAAACCGGATTAAGCGTCGCCTTCGACCTACCGACCCAGATCGGTTACGACGCAGACAACCCAATCGCGCAAGGGGAGGTGGGCAAGGTGGGCGTTTCGATCTCGTCCATGCACGATATGGAGCAGTTGTTCGACCAGATCCCGCTCGAGGAGGTCTCGACCTCGATGACCATCAACGCGCCTGCGGGTGTTTTGCTGGCGATGTACATCGCGGTGGCGAAGCGGCATGGCGTGGAGATGAAGTCTTTGCGCGGCACAATCCAGAACGACATTCTGAAAGAGTATGTGGCGCGTGGGACCTATATTTTTCCGCCCGCACCTTCGATGAGATTGATCACGGATATATTTTCATTTTGTGCGAAAGAAGTTCCGTCCTGGAATACGATTTCAGTTTCTGGTTATCACATCCGTGAAGCAGGTTCAACGGCTGTCCAGGAAGTCGCTTTTACTTTGGCAAATGGAATTGCGTATGTGGAAGCCGCTCTCAAGGCGGGTCTCAAAGTGGACGACTTCGCGGGGCAACTCTCGTTTTTTTTCAACGCGCATAATAATCTGCTCGAAGAAGTCGCCAAGTTCCGCGCCGCGCGCCGCATGTGGGCCAGGATC
>CAZSVR010000118.1:0-4846 GCA_964610295.1 uncultured Anaerolineaceae bacterium | reverse complement strand
AGGCATGGTTTTCTTCGTCTCCTTCCCACTTGGCCGTGGTTGGAGAAAGATACCATGCCTTCTTATCTCAGGCTATTCAGATTGCCTGCTGCCAACTTTGCGCTGTAATATTAGGTGTATAATCCAAATGCACATAACGATAACAAAAAGCGCGATGAATATTGTGTTCTCCCTCCATTCCTTTTTCGCCTTTTCCCCATGTGCAAGGTCAAGCCCTCTTCACTGCCATTTAGATTCGCGATTGTATGCGCTATTTTCAGGATCAGATGAGACGCACGCCGATAAACCAAGCTGTGCCATCGCCGCGGTTTTCCTTTGCGCGTCTTGCCTGCTTCAAACAAGCCTGTATACTTGATGTGAAATATTGGCAAGACAAGCTCGAATTCTTTCACCGTCAATCCCGTCGCCGCTAGAAATTCTTTTGGCTTTTCTTTCAGGTTTTCATAGGTCATCATAGCCTTATTTTACTATTACCGATAATGTCTTTTGATTTACCCCACAGCCGACTTTTACTGTTATGAGTTCCCAGTCACAGAACATGTCTCAGTCGATTCTCCGGACGGAGGGGCTGGCAAAGTCTTTCTTGGGCTTGCAAGCCTTGCAGGATTTCTCCATCACTGTCAACGTCAACGAAATCCTGGGTCTGATCGGGCCGAATGGTGCTGGGAAGACGACATGCTTTAACCTCCTGACCGGCTTTCTAATCCCAACGGCTGGCCGGATTCATTTCAAAGGTGGGGACATCACAGGTCGATCCCCTGCGCAGATCGCGCGGTTGGGCCTAGCCCGCACGTTCCAGAATATCCGCATCTTCAACTCTTTATCGGTGTTGGAGAACGTAATGGCAGCAGCACAATTGCGGACGCACTTTTCTTTGGTGGAATTACTCCTCAGTGCGCCGGGCTTCCGCCGCAAAGAAGTCCTGGTGACAGCGCGCGCCTACGAACTGCTCAACCTGCTCGGTCTGACTGAATATGCCAACCGGCCTGCGGCGAGTTTGCCGTATGCACATCAGCGTCGTTTGGAAATCGCGCGCGCTTTAGCCACCGAGCCACAGTTGCTTCTACTGGACGAACCCGCGGCCGGCATGAATCCTGCCGAGAGCGACAGCTTGCATCAACTCATTCTGGATTTGCGCGCGCGCTTCCAGTTGACGGTTTTGCTGGTCGAGCATGATATGCGACTTGTGATGAATCTATGTGAGCGCATCATCGTATTGAACTATGGGAAGATCATCGCCGAGGGCAGGCCAGAAGCCGTGCGAGCAGACCCTCAGGTCATCGCGGCCTACTTGGGTGAAGACCATTCACCGATCGAGGTGACCCCTGCTTGAACTGCGCGAGGTCGAAGTTGCCTACGGGAATATCCGCGCTCTCAAAGGCATCTCGCTGACGGTCGCCGACGGAGAATTGGTGACGCTCATCGGCGCGAATGGCGCAGGCAAATCCACAACGCTGAAGACGATCTCGGGTTTACTGCGCCCGAAAGCAGGGACTCTCCTGTATCGGGATCATCCGCTTGACCGCCTGCCTCCACACCGGATTGTCGCTCTCGGGATCTCACACTGCCCTGAAGGGCGTCACCTGTTCGGGCGACTAACCGTCTCCGAAAATCTGCGGCTCGGTGCGGTTCAGCGCCGCGACCGCGAGCATGTGCGCCGCGACATCGAGCACGTCTACGATCTGTTCCCGGTGCTCAAAGAACGGAGCGCGCAACTGGCCGGGACTCTCTCCGGTGGTGAACAGCAAATGTTGGCGATTGGCCGCGCACTGATGAACCGCCCTCAACTGCTCTTGCTCGATGAGCCTTCCCTTGGTCTTGCGCCATTACTGGTGCGTGTCATTTTCGACACAATCCGCCAACTCAAACGGGAGGGCACCACGATCTTGCTCGTCGAACAGAACGCACGGCTCGCACTCGATATCGCCGACCGGGCGTACGTGATGGAAACAGGCCGCGTGATCCTGCAAGGTCCGGCTTCTGAGTTGAAGCACAATCCACAGGTGGAGCACACCTATCTTGGAACTTGAGCTGGAAGAAGAACGATAGGAGCCAGGCCGCATCCTTAATCTGTCATTATTCGTCGGACGATCCATGAATCTAGTCTTCTATATCCTCCAGCAACTCGTCAATTCCCTGAGCATCGGCAGCCTGTACGCCCTGATGGCGGTGGGATTGGCGATGGTATTCAGCATCCTGCGGCTGATCAACTTCGCGCACGGCGACCTGATCATGGTTGCTGCCTACATTGCCGCTTTTGCCCTCCTCGGTAAATTGCCCCTCGGCGTGACGATTGTGCTGATGCTCGCTGGAAGTATTCTGTTGGGTCTACTCATGGAGCGGGTGGCCTACCGCCCCATCAGGGGCGCACCAGATGTAGCTGCACTGCTCACTTCGTTTGCCGTGGGCCAGATTCTGCAGAACGGGACTCTACTGGTAACCCGGTTCCTGCGAAAGCCCAATCCGCTCGCTTTCCCCGTGATCGCCGCATTAAGCGGAGTGTTCACCTTTGGTTCCATCACCGTCCCGCGTGTCAACGTGGTGAGCCTAGTCCTCGGAATAATTCTGCTAGTCTTACTTTCGCTGTTTGTTACCCGCACTAATCTGGGGTTGTCCATGCGGGCCGCTGCAGAGGATTTACCTGCAGCACAGCTCGTAGGGATTGATATCAACCGTGTGATCGCCACTGCCTTCGCTATCGGGTCGGGGCTCGCGGCTGTGGCCGGTTTGCTGTTCGCGGTACAGGCCGGGCAACTGACGCCGTATATGGGCTTCACGCCCGTGCTTAAGGCTTTCATTGCCGCCGTGATCGGAGGCTTTGGCAGTATCGGCGGGGCCATCGTCGGCGGATATGCGCTCGGTGGGCTGGAAGTGTTGCTCACCGCTATTCCCGGTATCGGGGACATCCTGCCGCCCGGTCTGGTATCGCCTGGAGTGCAGGTATGGCTGAAGCAGTGGCTCCCCAATTCACTCACCAGCTACAGGGATGCATTCGTGTTCGTGGTGCTCATCCTCGTATTGCTATTTCGACCCAATGGGATTCTTGGGCGGCGCGAACGAGAGGAGATGGGATGAGGCTGAGGACCGCAAGCTGGAACTTGGAACGCGCGGCGGGGCCAGTTGTTGCCATCTTGGCGCTAGTGGTCTTGCTGGCACTACTGCAAGTGACAGGTCTTGCTTTCTGGCAAGGGCTTGTTGTCAATCTGGGTATCTTTCTGATTCTTGTGTTGAGTCTGAACCTGTCCAACGGCTTCACTGGCGTATTCTCGCTTGGACACGTCGGCTTCATGGCACTCGGCGCGTACGGGTCGGCGATCCTGACCCTGCCCCTGCGGGAAAAGCAGGAGTACCTACCCAACCTGCCAACCTGGCTCGCCGGCGTGCATTTTGATTTCCGCCTAGGCCAATTCCCGCTCGGTTTTCTGGTCGCGACGGTAATCGCCGCATTCCTCGTATCGCTTGTGGCTCTGTTAGTCGGCCTGGTCCTCATGCGTTTGTCGGGCCACTTCGTCGCCGTCGCAACACTTGGTTTTCTTGTCATTGTCCGTGTCCTGCTTTTCAACGCCGACAGCCTCACGCGTGGCTCGCGCACCTTCTCCAACGTAACACCATACACGAACCTGTGGTGGGTGTGGGCGTGGGCACTGATTACGGTGTACATGGTTTGGCGCATCAAGCGGTCACCGTTTGGGCGGGCAATGTTCGCACAGCGAGAAGACCGGTGGGCAGCGCAGTCTATCGGCATCGAGGTGATGTCGCCACGTCTGCTGGCCTTCACTGTCAGCGCGTTCTTCACCGCTATTGCCGGGTCACTCTATGCCCACTTCATTACATCATTTTCCCCTACCGTATTTTATTTTGACCTGACCTTTAAAGTGATCACCATGCTTGTGGTCGGAGGAATGGGGTCGGTGAGCGGCTCAATCGTCGGCACGGTGCTGGTTGTGGGCCTGGCGGAGGTGCTACGCCGCCTCGAAGACCCCAGCCAACTTTATGGGATGAGCGGTATGGTCCTGGCGATTTTGTTCATCCTCATCATCATCTTCCGGCCTGAGGGCCTTCTGGGACAACGCGAAATTGCACTGGACCGATTGTTTATGAATGGAGGTGGCGCAGAGGAATGACATATCATCACCCATGACGATTGATTGAATGTTGAGAGGAGAAAGGAACATGAACATGAAAATGAAATACAAACTCTTTGCCCTATTTGTGATTGCCGCCCTGGTGCTCGTAGCCTGTGGGGGTGGCGGAGGAGGTGGGGGCGCGCAAGAGCCGATTAAGATCGGCGGCGGTTTCGCCCTCACCGGCGCGGAATCGTCGCTCGACTTGCCGGCCGCCAATGGCGCGAAGTTGGCCGTGAAAGAGATCAACGCAGCCGGCGGGGTACTGGGTCGGCAAATTGACTTCATTGTCCACGATACCAAGTACGATATGAGCGTGACTGCGCAAGTCGCCAAGCAG
This sequence comes from uncultured Anaerolineaceae bacterium, assembly GCA_964610295.1. GTDB lineage: Bacteria > Chloroflexota > Anaerolineae > Anaerolineales > Villigracilaceae > Villigracilis. Next base: position 382 of record CAZSVR010000118.1, on the reverse strand, counting down.
TTCGTCGAGCAGGATAAGGTTGTCGCCGTGGTTGGCTTCACCGACTCCGACTCAGTGCTGGCCTCCGGCCCGACCATCCAGGCCGCCGGCTTGCCGTTTATCATCGCAGGCGCGACCTCGCCCAAGTTACCCACCCAAATTGGGGATCTGTTGTTTTTTGCCTGCTTCGGCGACAACGTACAGGCCGCGGTCGGTGCAGAGTACGGGTTCAACAACTACGGCAAGACCGCCTATCTGCTGACGGATAAAGGCGTAGAATATACCACCCTGTTGGGCGGCTACTTCAAGTCGCGCTTCACCGAACTCGGGGGCACGCTCGCCCTCGAGGATACTTACGAAGACAACGCAACTGACTTCTCGGCGCAGATCGCCAAGGTGAAGG
>CAZSVR010000117.1:0-4854 GCA_964610295.1 uncultured Anaerolineaceae bacterium | reverse complement strand
GCATTTGCATTCATATCGTAACTTACTCCTCTGTATGCGACCAAAAGCATTATAGCACGAGTGTTCTAATAAAGTCAAAGTATATGCTATTCATCCGATTTGTCAATATGGTCAAAGGTGGTCAATGGCTTGGATGAAAAACGAAAAGAGTCAGGTATTAAAATTCAAGGACAAGATTAAGAGGTTTACCAAAGATACATGTAATAGTTGGACAAAATCACGCCTAACAAAGCGTACTGGGCGAGCGCCAGCGCTTTGCAGTCCCTGCGCTCACCTGCACTGCAACAAGCGCAGTGCGGCGCAGTGTCGCTTCGGCGGCGGGGAAGGCGCGGCCTTAAAGAGCAGAATCATAAGCTTTAGCATTTTTCGCCTCTCAGGCAGTTTCCACACTCGCCCCCGTCCGCCGCTATCCCGCAGAGAGCATACTAGGCGATCGCCAGCACTTTGCGGGACTTACGCAAACCGTTGGGTGCTTGGAAACTTGCCAACCAAAATTGTAAAGGAAAATCTAGCGGATTACAGACAAATCATGAAAACCTTATTTGATAAAATGAAAAGAAGAAACCTAATCTTGCCAGTTGTTTTCTAATGATATGTATTTACTAACTTTAAGAGCAGGGTATTGAAATGGAAAAAAATAAAATTTTGATCATCTCGGTACAATTTCTTTTATGGGGTATGGCACTCCTCGCAATGGCATTATTATGGGATCGCTGGATGTTGGATGGCCCACACGGTCCATATCGCTGGGTGGGGATGGATATTGCTCCGTTTTGGGTGGGAGTACGTGAAATGTTTCGTGGCGTCAATCCATACAGTCCAGAAACACTTTTGAAGATTCAGGATGTGGTGTATGGCGGCCCCGCCTTGGGGGAAGACCCAATGATGTTTGTTTTTCCTGCCTGGATGTTTATTCTCGTTGCTCCGTTTTCTTTGCTGCCCTACAAATGGGCGGTCATCCTTTATACAGGTTCCTTGTTATGGGCAATGTTTAATTTTTTGTATAAAATTGCCTCGATCTTGGGAAATAAGAACTTCCTGGCACAGTCCTTGTGGTTGGTTTTGCTCATTCTTGGAAGTCTGCCTTTTCTTGTCATTTCAGTGATAAAGGGGCAACTCGGCTACTTCAGCCTGTTGGCTTTGTTTGCGGCTCATCATATATCGAAAAAGCGGCCTCTCCTGGCAGGCATTATTTTAGGATTTGCCTTGATTAAGCCCACTGTCACGGTTATTCCCATTGTAGGATTCCTGCTATGGGCTTTGTTGCAAAAAGATTGGAAGTTTCTTTCGGGTTTTACAGGCATTATGACGCTATTACTAGCGACGAGTTATTTGGCGGTTGGAAATTGGATTCCCGATTATTTGGATATGCTGGGGATCAAGGGCGGCATGCCAGTTTTGTGGAGTATCGAAATCTTATCAATGCCATGGAATATTCTTTATGTCGGCATTTTTATTGGCATCGGTATATTATCGTTTTATTTAGCACACAAGAGAAAGCGCGAATATTGGTTCTCTGCGGTTATTCTTGCGGGAATTGCGCTAACACCCATGCGCTGGATCTACGATCTGTTTTTAGGCATTCTAATTCTTACCGAAAGAAGAAATTTTTCACTGCCTCAATCGGTGATGGCTGGGGTTGCAACTCTTTCACCCTGGGTTTTGGTGCTAGTCCCCGAAACGATGCGATGGAACACAGCCGTGGTTGGTCTTCCCCTGATTTGGGCAACGACTTTGCTCGTGTTATTTTTTACGGATAACTTAAAAGCGATTGAAAAAACTGAGGATACTGCTTGAGGCGAAGAAATTATGGCGACACATATTTCTTGCGAAAACACCGTCAAGCAAAAATCAAACTATTTTGTGAGGCAACTTTTTCAAATTGATGACGGTAATATAATTCAATTAGCGAGTCTCCAATAATCCAGCGCCCAACAAAGCGTACTGGGCGAGCGCCAGCACTTTGCAGTCCCTGCGCTCACCTGCACTGCAACAAGCGCAGTGCGGCGCAGTGTCGCTTCGGTGGCTGGGAGTCTGCGCATTTTCACCTGTGCCTGCAGCAATGGTACAGGCAAGCATTTTTCTGGCTTCGAGTTTTTTCTGCTCTCACCTGTGCCTGCGGCAATGGTGCAGGCAAGCAGAGTCCACGGCCGCCCTGGTGGTCGAGCCTGTCGAGACACACCGCCACTATCCCGCAGAGAGCATACTGGGCGATCGCCAGCACTTTGCGGGACTTACGCAAACCGTTGGGTGCTTCCTCATTAACATAAGAAAACCTTTTGCGCCTTGTTCACATTTATGATAACATGGGGATATGCGGACAGTAAGTTTCTATCGCCTTCTTAACGGCAACAGCCCCGTCGAAGAGTTTCTTGATTCTTTGGCTGGCAAGCAAGCGCAGAAAGTTTTATGGGTATTACAGTTGATTGAAGAGTTGGACGTAATACCTCGTCAGTATTTCAAAAAGCTGGTTGACAGCGAAGGTATTTGGGAGGTCTGCATACAATTTGGAAATGACATTTTCAGATTGTTGGGGTTTTTTGATGGCGGCACTTTGTTAATCTTGACAAATGGCTTTGCCAAGAAAACACAAAAGACTCCTCCGCAGGAAATTGCGCTCGCTGTTCGCCGTAAGGAAGAATATCAAGCAAGGAGAAAAAAGTCATGAGCGATGTAAAACGGTATATTCAAAAACGCGCTAAAGGTGATGCGGAATTCGCACAAAACTATGAAGCAGGTTACGCCGATTTCAAGATTGGCGTTATCTTACGTCAGGCGAGAGAATCTGCGGGGTTAACTCAAGAAGAAGTGGCTCGAAGATTGCAGACCCAGAAATCTGCTATTTCTCGCATTGAAAATCATGCCGATGATGTGCGTCTTTCAACCTTGCGACGCTATGCCGATGCAGTTGGCGCTAATCTCCAAATTCGGTTAGCTCGTTCGTAGCCAAAAACGCACCCGACAAAGCGTGCACACCGCACCCACTTCGTGGGATGGTGCGGGGCGGCCCGACTGGTGGGATTCGCCCCGCCAAAAGGAGCTAGTTCTGCGCTCGAGCATTTTCTGTATAATGAGCCTTGTCCACGCCCGCCTGGTTGTCGAGCCTGTCGAGACACACCAGCGGGTATCCCACTCGGCGGCGCCTCGGGGACGATGTCCCACTCGCTGCGCTTCGGGGATGATATCGCAATCCGTTGGGTTGCTTCATATACAGTTTGCTCTATTGCAACAATTGTGGGAGAAATACCATGGAAAATGATGTCACCACAGCCGAGGCACAAGTTCGCCGGCTCGAACAGGTATATGAACAACTGGAAGCCGAACTACAGCAGCCGGCAGTGATACAGCGCCTTCGTCACCCGGCTGGCGACAATGAATGGTCTGCAATGCAGATATTGGGACATATGGTTGAGATGATTCCATATTGGCTCCGCCAGTGCCAGGCACTTATCGCCGCAACTGGTAATCCCCCGCAGTTTGGCCGAACACTTGATGCGCCAGAACGGCTTGAAGGCGTTGAACGTGGCGCAACTAGAAATCCAGATGAGTTAATGCGCTTGCTAAAGCAAGAAATCACGATCGCAACAGAAACTGTCCGTGCGATGTCACCGGTGGAGCGTGATAAGAAAGGCATTCACATTCGCCGAGGCGAAATGACGATTGCGGACATCCTGGAAACCTTTGTGGTATCCCATGCAGAAGATCACCTAGCGCAAGTGCGCAAGACTCTTCGAGCATAAGTTGGTGAAACAACGCCAACCGTTGGGTGAGCGATAATAACTTGAAGCAGACTATAGCGGCCTTTCAGCATAGGGCGCAACCCAACCACCGCATGCAGCCGATTTGCTCTGCCGCGCATGTGGAACGATTTCGATCAGGCGAATCCAATGACATACGTCTTCGTCTCCGCGCTCCCATTGACGCTGGATGCATTCATCGTCACCCATCTCTGGCTGGACAGGCAAAGTCGGCAAAAGTGATTGGCGACGCTGGACATACAAAAGCCTGATATTTGGAAAGTTGTAGCCGACGGAACAAACCACCTTTACAGTGAAGAACGGGAAACTCACACGGATCGACGCGAGCGCTTGACCCAGCGGAGGCATTCCGGGCATCTTATCTCAACTTGGGGTTCCAATGCCATAATTGAGATCAGCAGACCGACATATAGACACAGGGCGGGGTTTGATGCCTGCCCTGTTTTTGTTTGAAATATTAGCAATCCTGATCGAGCATTCCATGCAATCGCTTCAGAAAGTTTCCCCATCATGAATCAAATTGAGGCGATTCGCCGCCGAAGCTTGAACAAGAGCACATTCAGGAGAATGAATGTTTCCACTTGCGATCTTGCCTACCGACCCGCAGTATTGCGCCGCCACCCCCACCGACTCATGGCCTTGCTTGACCACGCTCGATTCATTGATCAGCGCCACTCCATCCTCTTCACCCAATGTTTCAGCGACCAGTCTTTGATGAACGGCAATCACCGGTTCCTCGGCCCACCGACTTTGTCCCACAAAGTACTGCAGGCTGCGCACTTTCTCACCCAATCCAAGCGCCATCTGTTCCACATTCTTGCGCGCGGCATGGCCCAGCACCGTCCGTGCCGCGAACACCGCGTCAGCGGTGCGAGACGGCAAGCCGTGCAGATAGGCTTGGCTTCGCTTCACTTGTTCCACTCGCCGAAAGGCAGGTTCAAACAGTTTCATATACTTCGTCAATTCTTCCAAAAATCGCTCAAAATCTTCTTTGCTCAAATTGCATTCAGGTGCCGGACTGGTTTCGGTTACAATTTCGGCAGGCATGGTTTTCTTCGTCTCCTTCCCACTTGGCCGTGGTTGGAGAAAGATACCA
>CAZSVR010000116.1:0-4898 GCA_964610295.1 uncultured Anaerolineaceae bacterium | reverse complement strand
TCCGGGTTGGGAGTCACCGGCCCGCTGAACAAGGCTTCAATAGCCAGCGGCAAAAAGGGAGTGGTGGTGAGCGTGGGTGTATCTGAAACCGCGGGTGCGCTGGTAAACGTGGGAGTTAAGGTAATGGTCGGCGTGAGCGTGAGCGTGGGTGTTAGTGTGATCGTCGGCGTCAGAGATGGGATGGGAGATGGAGGGAAATAGACATAGATCATGGGCTCGCCGTAAAAGGGAAGCCAGATGGCAAGGGCTATCAGAATTAATGCAAAGAAAAATAATCGCCAGGCGCCGGAATTGTGTTGCCGGCGTAAACTGTAGAATGACAAATTACGCGCGGTCTGCATGATCGCGAGCGCAGCGCGTACCGCGAAATATGACCCGATCACCGAAAAGATCACGATGACAATGACGCCAGCATGGATATCCATGCGCGCGATTATAGCATGCACGAACGGAGCAGACTTCGGAAGTCTCTCGCAGTGAGCCTGGACGATCGCAGTATTGCTTAAAAGACTTCCGAAGTTTGATTAACAGTGGTAAAACTCCCCGCATGACAAAAGAAATCGTCCTTCTGAAACTGGGTGGGTCATTGATTACCGATAAGGACAAACCCTATACCCCGAGACTCGCCAAACTTGCCGACCTTGCACAGGAAATAAAAACAGTTCTGGACTTCAAACCTTCGACACGGCTACGCCAGTCAGGTCGGGACCCGAACCTGCTCTTGATCCTCGGGCATGGTTCCGGCTCGTTCGGACACACTGCCGCGAAGAAACACGGCACACGCGAGGGAGTCCATACGCCGGAACAATGGCAGGGATTCGCCGAGGTGCGCTTTCAGGCTGCGGAGTTAAATCGCTTCGTGTTGCAATCACTGATCCAGGCGGGCTTGCCTGCGATCTCATTCCCACCATCCTCTTCCATGGTTTCAGATGATCGAAAAGTGATCCATCACAATATCCTGGCTTTACGCAAGGCTGTGGAAGCGCGGCTCTTGCCGGTTGTCTATGGCGATGTGGCTTTCGATGAAACCCGCGGTGGCACGATCCTTTCCACGGAGGATGTGTTCGCCTTCCTCGTAGAACAATTCTGCCCCACGCGTATCCTGCTTGCAGGCATGGAGGCCGGCGTGTGGGAGGATTTCCCAGCCAGAACAAAGCTGGTGAGCGAGATCAGTTCCCAAGTCCACAAAAAGATGCGACGAGCGATCGGCGGCTCGGCCAGCGCTGATGTCACTGGCGGGATGAAGGCCAAGGTCGAGGAAATGCTCGCATTGATCCAAAAAAATAAAAGCCTGACCGTGCAGATCTTCTCGGCCGAGAAAAAGGGGTTTTTGACGCGGGCTTTGTTGGGCGAGAATGTGGGCACATTGCTAAAAGCCTGATGTACAAAGTGGTGACTCGCCACTCTTGCTTTTTTTGTGAAAAATCTAGATAATAGGATTATATATAATTTCAAGGAGAGTTTATGGCAACCCAAGCAAAGGGATCCAAGAAGACCGTGAAAGCAAAAGCCAAACCGAAAGGGAAGAAGGGCTCGCCCGCAAAATCCAAAGCAACGTTTAAGCCAACAAAGCTTAAGCTCCTGCGACCTGTACCCTCAGATATTGACATCGCGCAAGCCGCAAGCGTGAAACCGATTTTGCAGGTGGCTCAAGAACTTGGTATCCGCCCCGATGAACTTGAATTGTACGGCCCCTATAAAGCAAAAGTAAAACTTGAGATTTTGGAACGACTCAAGAACAAACCGAATGGCAAGTATGTGGATGTGACGGCCGTCACACCTACGCCGCTTGGCGAAGGCAAGACTACCACAACTGTCGGTCTTTCACAGGCGCTCGGCGCGCACTTGGGAAAGAAAGTGATCACAGCCATCCGCCAGCCCTCACAAGGCCCAACCTTTGGCATCAAAGGCGGCGCGGCCGGCGGTGGTTATTCGCAGGTTATCCCAATGGAAGATTTCAACCTGCATCTCACTGGCGACATTCACGCCATCACCGCCTCACATAACCTGGTCTCCGCCGCGTTGGACGCGCGCATGATGCATGAGGCGCAGCAGGATGACACGAAACTGTTCGATGCGCTTTGCCCGATTGACAAGAAGGGCAATCGCAAGTTCTCCCCCACAATGTTGCGCCGCTTGAAGAAGTTGGGTATCCACAAGACAAACCCGAACGACCTAACGACTGAAGAACGCGCACGCTTCGCGCGTCTGGATATTGACCCCACAACCATCACCTGGCGACGCGTGATCGACATCAACGACCGCTTCCTCCGGGAAGTACAGGTCGGCCTGGGTAAAGATGAAGCCGGCTTTGAACACCGTTCCGGGTATGACATTACTGTAGCTTCCGAGATCATGGCCGTGCTGGCGCTGACGACTTCACTCCAAGATATGCGCGACCGCTTCGGAAACATGGTCGTCGCTACGGACAAACGCGGCGAAGCTGTGACTGTGGAAGACCTCGGCGTGGCCGGCGCAGTGACTGTTTTAATGAAGGACGCCATCAAACCGAACCTGATGCAAACCCTCCAAGGGACGGCTGCCTTCGTTCACGCGGGACCGTTCGCCAATATCGCGCACGGGCAGTCCTCCATCATCGCGGACAAGATCGCGCTCAAACTCGCCGATTATGTCGTGACCGAATCCGGTTTCGGCGCGGATATCGGAATGGAAAAGTTCTTCGATATCAAGTGCCGCTATTCCGGCTTGATCCCAAGCGTGGTTGTGATGGTCGCCACGGTCCGTGCGCTAAAGATGCACGGTGGCGGACCGAAGGTGGTGGCCGGCAAGCCGCTCGCACCGGAATACACCGATGAAAACCTCGGTTTGCTGCGCTCCGGCCTTGCAAACCTCGAACGCCATATTCAGAATGCAATAAAATTCGGGGTTAACGTGATCGTGGCGATCAACTCATTCGCAACAGATACCCCGGCAGAGATCGAACTCATCCGCGAGGCTGCCTTGAAATTCGGCGCGATGGATGCGATTCTTTCCACGCACTGGGCAGATGGCGGCGCGGGGGCGAAGAAACTGGCCGAAGCGGTTGTAAAGGCCGCGCAGAAACCCGGCAAATTCAAATTCCTGTATCCGTTGGAAATGTCGATCAAAGAGAAGATCGAAACGATCGCCAAAGAGATCTATCGCGCTGACGGTGTGGATTACTCCCCCGAGGCTGAAGAACAGATCACGCGCTACACGAGCCTCGGTTTCGACAATCTTCCAATTTGCATGGCGAAGACTCATCTCTCGTTCACCATGGATGCGACCAAGAAAGGCGCACCCGTCGGTTTTCGCGTGAGCGTGCGCGAGATCCGCGCCTCGGTGGGTGCCGGCTTCCTCTATCCGATTCTCGGTGACATGAGGACCATGCCCGGCCTGCCAACACGGCCTGTTTTCTACGATGTTGACCTCGATCTCAAGACCGGCAAAGTGGTCGGGTTGTTCTAAACAAAGCTTAAACACGAAGTTCCCCGAAAATTTCGGGGGACTTCGCATGTATATTTCAGCCGCCACATAACGGCCCCATGACCGCCTCGGACTCGTCCTCTTCCGTGAATCCAATCCAGCGATAGACAATATTCTCTATTTGAATCCAGCAAGGCGAACTCGGGAGAACCGATCGGTCCGATCAGGTCGTGCCAGAGCGTTTCAGCGTGGAAATTCACCCGCTCGACTTTCATACAAGCCCTGCGGTGTTTCGTGATCCCATTCACGATGGGCTGCATCGCTGCACACTCTTTTCAATAACCTACAAAAAATTCAACCAGGACCAAGCTTCGGCGCGGGTGAGGCGTCGCTGCAGTCATAGATGAAGTGGGTGTGATCGTTATCCTTAGTATTGACATTCCCACAGTGGCGCGTTATGAATCCCTTACCCCCACAGACGCGATGATCACGACCAAAACAATCACTACCGGAATGACATAGCGGGGTTGCTTGATCCGCAATAATTTATTGCGTTTTCAAGCACCCACCTAACCAAAAATGCCCCCGCTTTTCAGCGGGGGCAAGCCTTATCTTATGAACTGTGATTATTTGGTCGGGCAGGCGCCGATGTTGACCTTGATGGTCACCGAGCCGCCATCGCCACTGGTTGGGGCGGCGCAACAATTATTTGCGGCGTCATAGCCCTGGCCATCCGCACATTGCGTCGTGCCAGTTTGCAGGTTGGCACCGTCACCGCAGGAGGGACTGGTGATCTTCAGGTCGTAGGTCCAAAGCTCCCCGCCTCGGCAAGTGAAGACCTCCAAGCCACCGCTCCGTGTGCCGCTATCCGCACAGACCAATGGGAAAAATTTGGGGTCCTCGGGCTTGGGCAACGGTTCGAAGATCGTTCCGGCGGGAGCGAGGATATTCTGCCACGGGACCTTCTTCACACAGTATGTTGAGTTCGCCGCCGTATCCTGCAGGGCCGGGGCGGTGCAGGAGCTGGACGTCTGACAGGCGGGGGCAAAGGCCTGTGCGGCTTCGGTTGCAGGCGGAGCTACGTCCGCCGGAGCGGGGGCTTGAGTCGCGGCGCTTTCCACGGGGGGTGGAGCAGCCTGTTGGGTGGCCGCAGGTGCCCCGCAGGCGGAGACGAATACAACCATGAGCAGGCTCATCGCCATCAATAAGTACATCGTTTTCTTCATATTTTTTCACTCCTTCTTCTTGGGTTAAAATACAAAGTAATTATGCCTGTACTAGTACTAATAGACTATGGGTTGAATCTCCCACTACAAGCAGTTTAACCTTACACGCACCTTACAACCATTACCAAAGTGGGGTATTCCATAAGAAAATACGCTGGTTTTGGCATTATAGACAGGGCGACGGAATCCTCATTGATCGTGGTTGACTGCTCAATAAACATGACTCACCCTGAAATTAATCTTCGCGGGCGAGTTTTTGTTTTAAGA
>CAZSVR010000115.1:0-5039 GCA_964610295.1 uncultured Anaerolineaceae bacterium | reverse complement strand
CCCCTGTAGCGAAGCCCGCCCCTTCTCGCGCACAATGACCGGATGCAAACACCTTTGCCACCGGTTGACCCGCCTAACGAGGTCCCGCCCGCTGCGCGAGTATTGGCTTCTTCGTCGCGCTCGTCTTCAAGGAAACCGCTCTTAAAAACCATCGCGCTGGCCCTGGCGATCCTCGGCGGCGTCATCTGCGGCGTTTTGCTCCGTCTCGGCTACGGAACAGGCGGGCCGGTCCTGGGGGCGAGTCTCTGCGCCCCGACGCAAAGTGTGAACTGCGACTTCGTTCTCGCCAGCCGATGGGCTCGCGTCGGTTCCCTGCCCGTGGCGGCCCTGGGGCTGGCCTACTTCGTCGGTCTCGCCGCCTGGCTGGCCTTCGTGGGGTTTCCCAATCGCGCCGGTCGCGTTTGGCATCTCGTTCCGCTCGCCGCCGGCGCGCTGGGCCTTTGCGCGTCGATCTACTTCGTCGATGTCATGGCAGTGCATCTGCCCGTCTGGTGTACGTGGTGTCTGGCGGCGCACGCCGTCAATGCGCTGTTGTATCTCACGATGCTCGGCGGCTGGCCGCGAGCGGCGCCGGCCGATGCGGCTCCGATCGCGCCGGTCCCGTCGGCCGCCCGAGCGCTGACCGTCATCGCGGGCGGCGGCGGCTTCGCGGTCCTCGTGATCGCGGTCATCGTGGCCGTCGGCGCACAGATGACCGTGACGCGGCTCCAAGGCGAATTCCTCAAGATCGTCAATAACGTGGATTACATCGCGTGGCGCTATTCGCGCGGCGAGGTCCGCGAGATTCCCATCCGGCCCGACGATCTGACCCTCGGCCCGGCCGACGCCGCGAACACCGTCGTCCTTTTCGCCGACTTTCAATGCACGGGCTGCGCCGGCTTTCATCGCTACACGGCCCAGCTTCTGAAGCGCCATCCCGACGTGCGATTCGTCTTCAAGCACTATCCCATGTCCCGCGCCTGCAACGAGTATGTCCACGAGGGCTTTCACTACTTCGCCTGCGAGGCCGCCCACGCGGCCGTCGCCGCGCGCAGCGCCGGCACGGGCCAGCAGGCGCTGGCGTTTCAGTCCCGCCTTTTCGAAAACTTCGGGCGGCTGGATGAGCGGCCGTACGCGTCGCTGGCCAAGGGCGTCGGCATCGATCCCGCGAAGTTCGCCGCGGCCCTGGCCGGCCCGGACCCGTCCGCGCGCCTCGCCGAGGACATCGAATTGGCCCACCAACTGGGCGTTGAGTTCACCCCCGCCGTCTTCCTGGACGGCCGGAAACTCTGGAACTGGCATTTGCTGACAACGGATGCACGCTCGCAGGTCGATCTGAAGGCGACAGAGGAGTTGTGGGATCGGTTGCTGGGGAAATAGCGAATGGCAAACGCCACGACGAAAAGTCGAAACGTCAAAAAGTCAAAACGTCGAAACAGAGGAGGGCCGGTCTGCCGCGGCACGCGGTGGCGATCCTTCCTTGCTACACCTATTACCCGTGCTCAGCGCACCGTCTAAAGTCGTACGCCAAGGGGCGAAGGCGCAAAGAGCGGCAGGCCAAAGGGTTGGGGCGTGGCGCGATAGGTTCGGACGCCTGATACCTCGGCGGGCCGTCGTTTCTTGGCTTTCCGTCGCTACTCGGCGGTGAGTCGGGCGACTATGCTTGGGTGGATCGTGGAGTGCGTAGGGCGCAAGGCTTTGCCGATCGTTTGGCCAGCCGGAAATGGGCGCCTGTCCCACGGGAGTTGGTGAAGTTGGATGAATCGCAAAGAGCCGAGATGTCCTTTTTGTGATGGTCTCAGCGCCGGACACCGGACGAAGGAGGACGTCGTCCCACAATGGGTAATCCGTGAATTCGGCTTGGACAAAGACCATATTTTGGCAACACACTTCAGTGAAACGGGAGATGTTCTCTCGGATCGTTTGTATGGCGCAAGTCAAATTGTGCTGGGGCGCGTGTGTGCTGACTGCAACAGCGGCTGGATGTCAAACCTTGAGACCAGAAACAAGATCGTTATTACAAAGCTCGCACGGAGCCGACTAGACATCCTAGATCTCAACGACGTTGAGGCCATGAATCTAGCGCTTTGGGCGTTCAAGACGGCACTCGCTCTGCACGCTGCGTCGAATTACAGAAGGTTGGTGCCTAAGGATCACTACCAGCATCTTGCGACACAGTGTTTCGGCTTGCCTGCTCACGTGTTCGTCGCTGGGAAAAACTGGCCGCTCGCGAACGGATTTCGCTGGGTCCAAAGCCCATCTTGGTGGATTCACCAACAGGAACGGGAATTGACGTCTGACGAGACTAAATTACTTCGGGCGTGCGCTTACAAAATCTGCTTTCAACTCTGCCACCTATTGCTTCTCGTGGCCTTTAACCCAATTCCGTCGAGCCGGTTCTTACTGTGGCAGTACATGCATGTTCCGCTATGGCCCCGCTCTGGGCCAGTTTCTTGGTTGCAGAAACCACTTGAATTGCCGAGTGATAACCCGTTTAGTGCCCTGGTAGTTTTCCACGGCTCAGTCGGCCTTGTTCCTCTGTGATGTGTCGGAAGAATTCAATTACGGTTGTTTCGATTATGGTCAATCTCGCCGAGGCAAGACAAGTATCGCTGAATAACAAGTTTCTGAGAACTGGTCCTGCAAAAAGGTTTGGTGTAGCGATGTTAGCACTAACCGATTACCTAACTTACGCTTGCCCCATGACTCGACGTGAACTGTTCCGTTCAGTTATCGTGGTTGTTCTCATATTTCAAGTTGGCGGTTCGGCCGGACAACAATCACGCGCCCAGTCCACGGGCACTTCCATTCAACCGAAAGACATCGCCAAACGGGCGTTTCCATCTGTTGTCATGGTATTGGTTGACGACAAAAAAGGTCAGCCTCTGGCAATCGGAAGCGGCTTTTTTATCGCGCCCGGACTCGTGGCCACCAACCTCCATGTAATCGAGGGCGCTGGCTCGGCAAAAATACGGCTCATCGGAAGAAAAGACATCCTTCGCGTCACGGGTACGGCTGGCATCGACGCGAGGCACGACTTGGCGCTTCTGGCCACTGAAGAAAAGCGCGCGCCCATACTCGGGCTCGCAAAGGCAACGCCAGAGATTGGCGAGGAGGTGTATGCAATTGGTAATCCGCGTGGATTGGAGGGGACCTTCTCTGCGGGAATCGTAAGCGCAGTTCGCCAAAGCGGCAGCGATACACTTTTGCAAATCACAGCGCCTATTTCCCCGGGCAGCAGCGGTGGACCTGTGCTGAATGCGCGCTCAGAAGTCGTCGGAGTGGCTGTTGCGACACTAAAGGGTGGTCAGAACCTCAACTTCGCGATTCCCGCGTCGGTGCTGCAGGTGCTTGTGGCAAATGCTACCGATCCTAAGCCCCTTAAAGATGACAGAGGCAGAGAGCGAAGCCAGGCCAAATCGGTTGTGACAGAATTTGGAAATGACATCCGCCAAGGCGTAACAGTGAATACGTTTGAGTGGGAGGGTGACTGGGATTTTGAGAGCGGATTCACTGTATCCTTTAAGAATGCGACGGGGATGCAAATCAAAGACATCGTTGTACTTATGATTTTTTACGATACGCGGGGAGAGCCCCTCGACACAACCTCACTTGCGTACTTTGGAAACATCGGTCCAGGCCTTGCCAAGCGCGTTAATGGACACGTCGACAAAAGTGTCAAGCGGCTGACAACGCGCGAAGTGAGTTACCTCAAGTTCGCGCGGTGTCCAGTTACTAAGGTCGAGTATCGCGTACTGAACTATTCGCCGGAGGAATAGTTCTAGCAGTCCGGAGAATTAAAGGAGTCATTCAACTTTATTGAGGCCGTTTGCGATGTTGTGGGCGGGCGTGACATCGGCGTTATCGAATGCGTCGCTGGTTTTCGACCGTGGGTACTTTTCTTCATTTCGCTCTTCACCATTCTCCGCTCGGCTTTCCTTTCTTATTTCGACGTTTCGATTTTTCGACTTTTTTTTCTCCGCCCCAACCTCCGACCCGGTCACGACATGACCGTGTTTTCGCCGGAAATCACCAGCCCTCCGCCTTGCCTTTCCCGACCGCGCGCCTATCCTCGTCCGAGGGCCACAACAATGACACGGCATGAATGAACGCAAAACCGTTCGCCCCGGCTTGCCTCTTCGCGTCTTGGCGATAGACCCCGACGAACTGGCTTGCCGGCTTGCCCTTGACGTCACGCAGGGATGTCAAGGGTTGGCGAATGACTCGCCTTCGCCGACGCTTACGCACCGAATGTCGTGCGTAACCAACGGTATTCACCCCGAAGGGGTGCAGGACCATAGCCGCGGGTGGAGCGAAGGCGCTTCGCCTAAGCGGAACCCGTGGTTAAGAAGTGAGGGAATCCCCGCCCCGGATGGGGGCGGAGGAAGCTGGCCCCTGGCCGACGACAAAAGGAGGAGTCCCGTGCAATTCATTTCCGAACAAGAACAACAAGACCGCGACCTGCTCAACGAAGGCCAGCGCGTTCTCGTCAAACGAATCATCGCCCAGTCCCAAGGCGCCCTGACCGACGGCCAGGTGCGCATCTATTCCACCGCGATCTGCAATTTCCAAAAGCTCGTGATCCAACGCGACAAGATCGTCTCGGCCAGAGAAACCGAGCGCGACAAACACGACGTCGCGCGCGAAAAGCTCGACGTGGATCGCAAGTGGATCGACGCGAGGTTTCTCATCGCCCGCGAAAAGAACGATACGGCCCTCGAAATCGCCCGCCTCCGCGCGGAAGCGATTCTCTCGAAGCGCGATCGCAACGCCGCCGATCATCCCCAGCGCGACGACGACGATCCCACCGCCCCCTACGGCCGCAAGAAGGACGGCACGGCCTACACCCAAGACGAGTTCAAAGACTCCCTCAACGAGGCCATCAACGACATCTACGGCCTGCCCCCCATCAACCCCAAATCGCGAATGCCCCGTGGCTGGAAATCCTCGCCCCCGCACGACGAACGTAGCCGCTCGCCCGACCTCGCCGACGATGCGTCGATCAGAGCCCCGAGCGCAAGCGACGGGTCTTCCCCCGGTCGAATGAATGAAAACGACCC
>CAZSVR010000114.1:0-5054 GCA_964610295.1 uncultured Anaerolineaceae bacterium | reverse complement strand
TCGGAGCCGTGATGTGCGGCTTGTTCAACAGCCAGGCCAGCGCAATCTGCGAAGCGGTCACAGAGCGCGGCTTGGCAACTTCCCAGGCGCGGTGCGCAACAGTGAAATCTTCTTGGCGGAAATAAAGCTGATTCGCAAATGGGTCGGTCTTGGCGCGGACGGTCTCGCCGCCTCCGCCGCGTGCTCGATTGGCGGCGAAGAAACCGCGCGCCATCGGGCTCCATGGGATGAGACCGATGCCCTGGTCAAGGCACAGCGGGATCATCTCGCGCTCTTCCTCGCGGTAGACCAGATTGTAGTGATTTTGCATGGACACGAAGCGTTCATAGCCGCGCAAATCCGAAGTGTAAAGCGCTTTGGCAAACTGCCAAGCGAACATGGACGAGCCACCGATATAACGCGCTTTGCCTGCGTGTACGACGTCATTCAGAGCATCAAGGGTCTCTTCGATGGGCGTCTCATAATCCCAGCGGTGGACTTGATACAAGTCCACGTGATCCAGTTGCAGGCGGCGGAGGGAGGCGTCAATCGAGTCCAGAATGTGTTTGCGCGAGAGACCGCGCTCGTTCGGGCCATCGCCCATCGGGTAGAAGACTTTGGTGGCGATGATCACGTCCTCACGGCGTACGCCGAGTTTCTTAAGGGTGTTGCCTGTGATCTTTTCAGTTTCACCCAGCGAATAGACATCAGCAGTATCGAAGAAGTTAATGCCCGCGTCCAGCGCACGTTTCACAAAGGGCAGGGCTTCTTTTTCTTCGAGGTGCCATTCGCGCTCTTGCTTCGAGCCATAACTCATCATGCCCAGGCACAAGTGTGAAACTTTCAAACCAGTTTTTCCGAGATTGACATAATCCATTTTCTTCTCCGACGCATCAGCCAAAACGTCGATTGGTAATTCCTGCAAGAATTTTCTCTGCGCAAGCCCTCCTCTGTGGCGGCGGGGAAGGGGTCGCCCGGTTTATTGAGGCTGGGATTTGCCTATCTGCCAGTTAGACGTGCTTTGCAGGCACATCCCGCTCCTTGTGCAAAGCAACGCCGGCCGCGACAAGCAAAATGCCAGTTACTTCCACGGTCGTTGGTATTTGATGCAGAACAACAATACCGATCACCGCCGCCGACGCAGGCAGTAATGACAAAAGGAGCGCAAATGTTGGGCGCGATAACCGCGCCATCGCCAGTTGATCACAGACGTAAGGAATCACCGATGAACAAATTCCGACACCAATGCCTGCCAATAACAGCTTTGGCTGCCGAAACGCTTGCAGAGCATCAGTAAACCCTATCGGGCTTACCGTCATCAGTGCGATCAACATTGCCACTCCGAGGCGATCTATGCCTGCCGCGCCACCCTCTTGCGCAATCTGGTGTCCTAACACGACATACAACATAAAAAGCGCGCAATTGGCAAAGGCGAACAGATAACCGAGAGGTTCGCCTCCAAATCGTACATTGGTCAAGACCCAGCCCCCTCCCGTTGCAAGTACAAGCGCAGCCACATTGCGCCGCGTTCGTGCGCCTAAAGCTGCCAAGAGGATTGGTCCGATAAATTCAATGGCCCCTACGGTACTTAAGGGTAAGCGGGCGATGGCCTGATAGAAACATGCATTCATCAGGCCGAGCACCATGCCTAAAGCAGACAAAATACGTCGCTGCGCCCATGATTGCGTGGCAATAATCCGCCAAGGACGACGCCAGAGTATAAAGACGACAGCTGCACTTGCAATTCGCAGCCATGCCACACCAAGTACGGTCACATGTCTGAACAGGAGCACTGCAAAGGCAGGTCCAAGATAGTGAAATACCGCGCTTACAAAAAAGAAAAAATGCGGCGGAATCCGATCTGTCATGCGCAGTTGCTGAAGTTGCACATTAAACTCCTCAAACACATATATGATATAATGTCACGCAAGGAAAGTACAGGGTTATATTAAGGTAATTGAGCTATTATGCCTAAAAATGAAAACCAAAAACCGATCTTGACTTATACTGCATCGGACAGTGTAGCCGACGCAGTCAACCTACGAATCTTGACCGAACTACAACGTAACCCGCGCCTGACCATGACCGAGCTTGGTCGTCGAGTTGGGCTTTCATCGCCGGCTGTTACTGAGCGAGTTCGTCGTTTAGAGGAGATGAATGTCATACAGGGCTATCGCCTTGAAGTCAATCCTGCGGCCCTCGGGTTACCGATTGCGGCTTATGTTCGTATTCGTCCTAATCCGGGACAATTGCCTAAATTGGCCGAACTCGCTGAGAATATTCCTGAGGTTGCGGAATGTCACCGTGTCACAGGAGAGGATTGCTTCATTCTTAAGGTGTATCTTCCAAGCCTCGATCAGCTTGACCGCATCCTCGATAGATTTCTTTTGTTTGGCACAACAACAACTTCACTCATTCAATCGTCTCCTGTGCCCCTACGTCCACCGCCGCTCCCAGAAATATAAGGTTTATTAGGGCCACTCAACTCGCGTAAGTCGCCGACCGTTTCATGCTTTGCGTTCGTGGCAGCCTATCCTTTTCGCCATTCTAGCAAAGAGATTGCCGCGCCTACAAACAAGTTTTGGTTTGTGCTGGCGTATTTTGAGAATAACCTGGAACCTTACTTATTTCTGCACTAGCTTTTTTTCCGCGCACCGCTTAAAGTTCTGCATGTGCGTGAGCGTTTGTTTTTTGAATTCTCCCTGCAGTAAAAAGCCAACTATCTTATTTATTATTCCCTTAAATTCATATTCCTGTTCTGAAATATGTTTTGTCTTTTGGGGAGACAGGGCAACGAATTTACTTGTTATCGTAGTCAGCACATTGGAAGCGTCCATAGTTTCACTCATTTCATTGGGGAAGTTTCGGGCAGTCACCGTCCCAATAAATGTGATTTTTACTTTTCCGGTCTTGAACACGAGCCGAGACTTTGCGCCCGGCATTCCGGGTGTGCCGCTGACATGCTCATCACTTTCGAGCCCCCTCCATCCATTCCTTCCTGTTGTCGGGGTTGCCGGCAAGTTCAGTGACCTTTTCTATCGGCGCATTGATTTCGGTTTCAAATGTGTATTTCATAGTTCTACCTTCTGTCAGCTTTTTTTGTGACAGTGATTAGACCTGATAGATCTGTATGAGGTTACCGCAAGTATCCTCAAATACCGCCTGGGTTACCGGTCCCGTTTTTGTTGGCTCCATAGTAAACTTTACACCCAGCTTTTTCATTCTTTCGTACTCTTTCTGAATAGCATCAACAGCAAATGCAGTTGCGACCATCCCCTGCTCAAAAATAGCTCTCTTGAATGTCTTGGCAGCCGGGTTGTCACTTGGCTCAAGAAGTAACTCAGTACCGGCCGGCTATTCAGGCGAGCACCGGAAACGCTGTGTGCAGGCTTTAGCCCGCCTAGTCCATTATCCGGCCAGAATTTCGCCAAACGCTGCGATCGTTTTCTCCACTCCCTGATCGTCAATCCAATAATGTGTTATTAGGCGGAAACCGCGCTCACCTAGCGCATTGACCAGGATTCCACGCGCCTTCAACTTCTCTGTTGCTTGCTTCGCAGTCATTTTGACGTGGGCCGCCAGGCTCAGATAGATCATGTTCGTCGCTGGCGCGTCCGCGTTTAGGATGATGCCTCGGTTCTTACTTAGACCCTCGGCCAGATTTCGCGCCCGCGCGTGATCTTCACCCAGACGGTTCACCATCACTTGTAAGGCTACAATTCCTGCCGCCGCCATAATCCCTGCCTGACGCATCCCACCGCCCAGCATCTTTCGGGCACGGCGTGCTCTACGGATAAAATCCTTCGAGCCGCACAGCAGCGACCCAACCGGCGCGCTAAGCCCCTTGCTCAGGCAAAACATGACCGAATCAACCGGCGATGCCAGCGCCTTCGCCAATACTCCCAACGCAGACGCGGCGTTGAAAATTCGCGCCCCATCCAGGTGAATCTTCAATCCGTGCGCATGTGCGAACTCGGCCACTCGGCGCGTGTACTCCACCGACTGTACTGTGCCGCCGCAAAGATTGTGCGTGTTCTCAAGACAGATGAGCCGCGTGACCGGGAAATGAGCGTCGTCGGGGCGGATGGCCAGTTCAAGGTCTGAAAGAAGAAGCGAGCCGTCGGGTTGATTATCCAACTGCCGGGAATGAATGCCACCCAGTACGGAGAGCCCGCCCGCCTCGTAGAGGCAGGTATGATTTTTCTTGCCCAGCAGGACCTCGTCCCCGCGGCTGCAGTGGGAAAGGTGGGCTGCCAGGTTGCCCATCGTTCCCGAGGGGACGAACAGGCCCGCTTGCTGCCCCATCATTTCGGCGGCCATTTCTTGCAGGCGATTGACAGTGGGGTCGTCGCCATAATCGTCATCGCCCACTTCAGCTTTCGCCATCGCCTCGCGCATTGCGGGCGTAGGCTTGGTAACAGTGTCGGAGCGCAAGTCTATCAATTCCATAGCGGTTTCCTTTCTAACAAGAGAAGCAACATGATCAGATTTGAATTCAGACTATGTTCCACACCACCTTGTGAGTGCCATTATTGGAGACATGCTATGCTGCCGCCCAACGGTTTGCGTGAGCCGCTCGCGGAGCCCAGCGAAGCGAGTCGGCTGCAACCCGGTGTTAGCCCGCTAATTGGCTGAAATAACATGCCTTGCGCATACAATATCGCCGCGCAACCGGCGTAGCAACAGATAATACAAAAGCCATTTCCATAACGCGTTTGTGTGAAAATGGAAAGATTGGGTTGTAAGGTAAACTTCTCATACGAGCGCCTGTTCGAGAAATTTGGCGTATTTGTCCGGGTTGAAGAACGCTGCTGAGTGACTCATATCACCCATGTTGACCACTTCCACGGTGCGCCCAAGGAGCCTTTCGTAACGAGGAATATACTTTTTGCTCTGGGTCGGGTCGTTTTCAGAGCTGAGTACGATGGCGCGCCCTGTCCAGTTTTGATAAGCGGCGGGCGTGACAATGCCCTTGTGAATCCGATCGGCAGCGACGGCAAAATGCGAGACTACATCGGCACGGGACAGGTCGTTTTGCATTAGGGCATTGAGGGCCTCCCGCCATTCGGCGCGCT
>CAZSVR010000113.1:0-5087 GCA_964610295.1 uncultured Anaerolineaceae bacterium | reverse complement strand
GTGGCACTCGTCTGAGCCCGCGAAGCGGGCGTGAGTCTTTAGCCAGGGGCGTAAGCCCCTGGGAATGAAAGCGACCTCCTCCGCGCCGGTGAGCCCTCGAAGAGGGCGAAAGAGGCTCCGTTGCGCCACGTTCTGTCGCCCGCTTCGCGGGCTCAGATATGTTTACGCATCGCGGACCTGGGGCTCACGCCCCAGGCTAACCACTGACGCCCCTCACGGGCTTGGACTCTCCACTGCGGGTGCCGCCAAACTTCGGATGCACCCATTGACAGCCGTACTCCCGCCGCTACGTTGCCACCAGAGATGAGGTCAAGCGAGGCAGCCGATCAGCGATGTCCGAATCCCGATCATCACACACACTCTCCGCGGACGAGCAGCGGCGTCTGATCGAATGGGACCGCCGCTACGTCTGGCACCCGTTCACGCAGCACGCGCTGTGGAACGAAGTCGATCCGCTCATCATCGTGGCCGCCGAAGCTGAATACCTGATTGACGCGGACGGCAGACGGTACATCGACGGGCATTCGAGCCTGTGGTGCAACATTCACGGGCATCGGCGGGCGGAGATCGATCGCGCGATTCTCTCGCAACTGGGCCGCGTCGCCCACTCCACGCAACTGGGGCTGGCCTCGCCGCCCGCGATCGAGCTGGCCAGGCGCCTCGTCGAGATCGCGCCGCCCGGGCTGAACAAGGTGTTCCTTTCCGACGACGGCTCCACCAGCGTGGAGGTGGCCTGCAAACTCGCGTTCGGATACTGGCATCATCGCGGCCGGCCGCAGCGAACTCGCTTCATCGCCCTGCGGAACGCGTATCACGGCGACACCATCGGCGCGGTCAGCGTCGGCGGCATCGATCTGTTCCATAGCATTTTTAAGCCGCTGCTGTTCGAGACGCACTTCGCGCCGTCGCCGTATTGTTATCGCTGCCCGCTGCACAAATCGCCCGACACGTGCGGGCTGGCCTGCGCGGATGAGATCGGCACACTGCTGGAGCAGTATCGCGGTCAGGTCGCGGCAGTGATCGTCGAGCCGCTGGTGCAGTGCGCCGGCGGAATCATCACCGCGCCGCCCGGACACCTGACCCGTGTCCGCGAACTCTGCGATCGATATAAAACGCTGTTGATTGCCGATGAAGTGGCGACCGGCTTCGGCCGCACCGGCAGGATGCTGGCCTGCGATCACGAGGGCATTTCGCCCGATCTGCTGTGCCTCTCCAAGGGTCTGACCGGCGGCTATCTGCCGCTGGCGGCGACGCTGGCGACAGATGATATCTATCAGGCGTTCCTCGGCCCCATCGATAGTGGCAAAACGTTCTATCACGGCCACACGTTCACCGGCAACCCGCTGGGATGCGCTGCGGCCCTCGCCTCGCTCGACCTGTTCCAGATCGACCGCACGCTGGAAAAGCTGCCCGTCAAAATCGCGAGCCTCGCCGCCCACCTGACGCGACTGGCGAGGCATCCGCACGTCGGCGATGTCCGGCAATGGGGCTTCATCGCCGGGATCGAAATCGTGCGCGACAAGTCCACGCGGGAAGCATACCCTTACGCACTGCAAGTCGGCGCTCAGATTTGCGCCCGCGCCCGCCAATATGGCGTGATCCTGCGTCCGCTGGCCGACACCATCGTGGTGATGCCGCCGCTGATCATCTCGCCGGCCAACCTCGATCACCTGATGAACACGATCGAGCGATGCATCGGCGAAGTGCTGCCGGGAATCGACGAATGCGGCGTCACTGACGGGCAGGAGTAAATGCGATAAGATTGAGTAGGGTGGGTTTTGACCCACCTTACTGAGTAGGGTCTTGACCCACCTTACTCCGAGGAGCTTGCACTATGAAATCCCAACCCGTCGCCCTGGTCACCGGCGGCTCGCGCGGCATCGGACGCGGCATCAGCCTGGCGCTGGCCCGCGAAGGCTTCACCGTCCTGATCAATTACAACAACAACATCGCGGCGGCCGAAGAAACGCGCGAGCTGATCGAACAGGCCGGCGGCAAGGCGGAGCTGTGCCAGGCCGACATCACCGAGAGGGAACACCGCGACCTGCTGCTCGATTTCTGTATTGAAAATCTCGGCCGGCTCGATCTGCTGGTCAACAACGCCGGCATCGCCCCGCCGCAGCGGATGGATCTGCTCGAAATGAGCGAGGCCGGTTACGACCTGGTGATGAACACCAATCTCAAGGGGCCGTTCTTCCTGACGCAGTCCGCTGCCCGGCTGATGATTCAGCAACTTCAGCGGAAGTCGATCCCCACCGCGACGATCGTCAACATCTCATCCGTGAGCGCCTACGCCGCCGGCAACACCCGCGGCGAATACTGCATCAGCAAGGCGGGTCTGTCCATGGCCACGGTCCTGTTCGCCACGCGCCTGGCCGAACACGGCATCCGCGTTTACGAGATTCGCCCCGGTCTCATCGAGACCGACATGACCGCCGCCGTGCACAAGAAGTACGATGGACTCATCGCCGCCGGCATGACCCCCATCAAGCGCTGGGGCCGGCCCGACGACATCGGCAAAGCCGTCGCGGCCGTCGCCCGCGGCGACCTGCCCTTCTCCACCGGCGAGATCATCAACGTCGACGGCGGCTATCACCTGCGATGGTTCTAGGCTCGGGGTGTCGTGTGATGAACGATTCATCCAGCACGCCGCGGTCTTCGCCGATCTGACGCAAACTCAACATCGTCGGCGTGACATCCACCACCGTGAAGCTGTGCTGCGTGTCATCCGCAAACGCGATGTAATCCGGCGGATTGGGTTTCTTTTTATACAGACCCGCGCCGCCGGCCCCGGAGGTGATGTAGATCGTGCCGTCGCCATCGGCGGCCAGCCGGCCATCGCGTATGGGGTACGTCCGTTCATAGAGGTGATTGTGACCGCAGATCACCAGGTCGGCGTGACGGCGATCGAGCACCGGCGCGATGGCCAAACGGAGTTTTTCGGCCGTGTCGTGTTTGCTGTGCGTAAAAATCGGCTCGTGAAAAAACACGATCTTCCAGCGGTCAGCCGCATCGGCCAGCACCTGATCCAACCAGGGAGCGATCTTGTCCTGAAGGTTGGGAAGCGTTTCGTTACTGTCCAACGCGACGAACCGCACGTCGCCGAAGTCGAACCAGTATTCCCGCTCCGGCTCAATACCCGCCGGGCCATTCCGCGGCAGGGCGAAGGTATCCAGCATCGGCCGTCCGCGCTCCGTGCGCGCGTCATGGTTGCCCAGGCACGGATAAAACGGCACGTGCCGCAGCAACTCGGCATAAGGCCGGAAAAAGTTCGCGGGATAATCATCAACAGCGCCGTCAGGATAGATCAAATCGCCGGTGTGGATAATCAGATCGGGCTGAAACCGCGCCAGCGCCCGGGCGATCAGCCATTGCGGGCCTTCGCCGTCGCCGCTGTCGCCGAACGCCAGGAACCGGAACGCCTTACCCTTCGGCGGGGCGGTCATGACGCTGCCGCCGCCTTCCGCCATGTCGTCGATTTTATACTGGTATACGCGCCCCGGCTGTAAGCCCTTGATGCCGGCCTCACAACGGCCGTCGGGGCCCGGAGTCACCAGATAGTTGATGAGAAATTGCTGACCGCCTTCGCCGAGCTGCACGCTCGTCTCGCGCGCGGGGTGCATCTGCCAGACCAGCGTGAAGCTCTCCGTGGTGACATTCTGCACCATCGGGCCGGTGACGAATCGCGGCCGGCGTTGATAATCGTGGCCCACCCAGACGCCGCCGGCGACGGTACCGGTCAGCGCCGCGGCGATCGCGATCCTGCGATAACGACGTGCGGTGTGCACGCAGTGGATCATACACGAACGGGGGCCATTGTCATCGGCAGGCGGAACCACTATAGTTCACCGGCCCAAACCATTGAGGAAAATCAGCCATGCGTTTTGAAGATCCTGCTGGTACGCTCGAGAACCTGACCGCCCGCATCGTTTCCATTCGGGACTCTCTTTGACTTCCCCGCCAAGATCGCCCGCCGCAGCGAACTGGAAACCATGATGGGCCAGCCCGGTTTCTGGGACAACCAGGACAAGGCCAGGTCCGTCGTCGGCGAAATGAAAACGCTGAAGGCGGTCATCGAGCCGGTACAGGCCCTGCTGGCCCGCGCCGAGGACGCCCGCGCGCTGCTGGACCTGGCCCGTGAGGCCAATGACGCGGAGTCGTTCGCCGAGCTGGACGGCGAGCTGGGTAAGCTCCAGGACGAGCTGGGCCGCGTCGAATTGATGACGCTGCTGTCGGGCAAAAACGACGCCCGCGATTGCTTCTTCAGTATTCAGGCGGGCGCCGGCGGGACGGAGGCCTGCGACTGGGCCGAGATGCTGCTGCGGATGTATCTGCGGTATTTCGAGCGCATCGGCTACAGCGTCGAGGAGCTGGCCCGGACCGACGGCGAGGAGGCCGGCATCCGCAGCATCACGCTGAAGGTGTCCGGGTACTACACGATGGGTTATCTGTCCTGCGAACGCGGCGTGCACCGGCTGGTGCGCATCAGCCCGTTCGATTCCAACAAGCGCCGGCACACCAGCTTCGCCGCCGTGGACGTGCTGCCGGTCCTCGAGGATCTCGATATCGAGCTCAAGGAGCCGGAACTGGACGTGGTCTTCTTTCGCCGGGCGGCCGGCGCCGGCGGGCAGAACGTCAACAAGGTATCGACCGCCGTCCGCATCAAGCACATCCCCACCGGTATCACCGTCGAGTGCGTCAACGAACGCAGCCAGCAGCAGAACAAACGCGTGGGCCTGGCCATCCTCCAGTCCAAGATCGAACGCCTCGAACAGGAGAAACGCGATCAGGAAATCCACAAGCTGTACGGCGACAAGGGCGAGATCGCCTGGGGCAGCCAGATCCGCAGTTACGTGCTGGACGACCGCCGCGTGAAGGACCATCGCACCGGCGTGGAGACCGGCAACCCGGAGCGCGTCCTCGACGGCGACGTGCAGGAGTTCATCGAGGCGGAGCTTCGCCGCCGCGCCACCACGAAAAAGAAATCATAAATGAGAAGCCAGACTTGTAGAGCCTGAAGCGCAAGCGAGTCTCGTAGGGTAGGTCTTGACCCACCAGCAATGGGTAATTTGTCGAAGGTGGGTCAA
>CAZSVR010000112.1:0-5211 GCA_964610295.1 uncultured Anaerolineaceae bacterium | reverse complement strand
CGCGGGCTTTATTTGCCCAAAGTAATGCGAGCCTAGCACTTGGAAACAATCTCCTTGCGTTGCAGGCTTTGAAGGAAGCGATTGCCATCTCGCGCGTGGCAGGCGATAAACAGATATTGGGCTACAGCCTAGTATATTACGCTGGCGCTGATAGGTTCATCCATGTGCCAGACGCACAGGAGCGCGCGCGGGAAGGGTTGGACATTTTCACCCATGAGATCAACGACCGTTTTGGGCTAAGCATCGCTTATATGTGTATGGCTGTGATCGCCGCAAAGAAGGGTGACGAGGTGGAAAAGCAGAAATATTTCGAGAAACTGAAGGCAACAACCAGTGAGGCGACTGATTCACACCTGGCTGGCTTGTTCTTACTTGCGATAGGTCTGATCGAAAGCGCGCAGGGCAATTACAAAGCCGCGAAACCAATCTTTGAAGACGGGCAGAATATCTTCAAGCGCATGCGCCACACTGGTTTTCAATTGATTATACAAAGCGAACTGGGTCACGTTGCCCGGCACACAGGCGACCTGGGTGAAGCAAAAGCAATCTACCAGGAAACCATTAGAAGTTGGCAGGAATCGGGCAATCGTGGAGCCATCGCCAACCAACTGGAATGTTTTGCCTTTCTCGCCGTCACCGATGAAGAGCCGCAACGGGCGCTGAAGCTTCTAAGCGCGGCGGAAGCTTTACGCGATAAAGCTCAATCCCCGATGACAGATTTGGAACGCGTCGAATACGACCGGTCCGTTGCTCAATTACGCGCCATGCTCGCTGAAACGGAATTCAACTCGCTCTGGGCGGAGGGTCGCGCCATGACGATAGAGCAGGCGATCGAGTTAGCAGTAGGTCACGTTTGAAACGTGACATAAAATTTATTTCCACAACTTTGCCAACTCATTCAGCGATTTGTAATACGGCTCAATGCTGGGGATGTAATGCCGCTCATCCTTTGCATGTGGACCTAATCCAGACTGCCCCCACACAACCGCCTGACCACCTGGAGCGAATCTTGCGCTGGTGCCGGGGAGCTTCTTCCCGATTCTCGCCTCTTCTCCACCCGAAGCCTGTTTGACTGCTGCGATCAGCGCTTTCAACGCTGGATTATTCGCGTCGCAGGCCACGCCGTTTTCCATAACGGAGAAGTGCGCTTCGAGTCCATTGGCTTCACAATAAGCTAATACTTCATCCTTGAGTTTGAACGTATCATCTTGTGGAATGGGACGAATCTCAACTCCCAAAATTCCCTCCGCGGCAGTGACGTTATACACGCCAATTGTTCCCACGTTGATAAATGGGAATTTGGCTTGCGATTGCCATCCATCTGCAGATTTGAGCGTGAGGTGTTTGGCAAAGATTTCATTCAATGCTGTGCGTGCATTAATCAATCTCTCGCTTAAGTCGCCTGACCCCCTTGTGGTCCCCCCAACATAAGGGGACGGTGCCACACCAGAATGACCCTTCGCGCCACGTGCGATTACGTCAAAGCGCATGACACCGCGATTTTCAACGCAGACCTCACCAAAGAGCTCATCCCCTTTTTCACCTGTCCGCTCCCCCGCGATGAATAACGCAGGTTCGTAGGGGCGACCCGCCATGTTTGATTCAATGCCATTGCTCATCCCTGACGGGTCGCCCTTACTTAATTCCTTCAATACATGCGGCGTCCCCCAGGCTTCGGATTCTCCATTCTCCTCATTTCCAACCAAGAGCAATGCTATGTTCGGATAGGGCGAGGCGGTCTTTATCATATCCTTCATCCAAACAAGATATGTTGCAACCACGGTTTTCATATCTGCCGCGCCGCGACCCCAGAGATAATCACCTTCGATGTGCGGAATGAATTGCGAATCGTCAGGCTCCGGTTCAACAACATCAAAATGGCCGGCCAGGAGGATTTCTCCCTCACCCCTAGCCCCTCTCCCGCTGCCTCTACGGGACGCCTCGCGAGGAGCGGGGAACTTTGCGTACAGCGCGGGATATTTCCCATCGAAGAATCTCACATTCAGACCGGAACTCTTGAGATAATCATCAATTAGAGACCCGGCGCGATGAACTTCATCGAGGCGTTCATCGGGGCAGGCGGTGACAGATGGGATTCGGATCAGTTGTTGAGCAAGATCAAGAATTTCACTGGTTTTATCGGGGTACGAAACTTCAATTACAGCCTGAGCACGCGGGCGGAATTGAATCGGCGCCTGTGATACTTGACGCGCGGCGTCGCGCCCGCGTTGCAAGAACTCGCTTAATTTGCTCACCTCTTCGCCAAGAGCGCCATGTTCGGACGCGATCCGCTCCACATCGCCTTTCACTTGTGTTTCACGTTCGAAATGTAATTCCTTCAAGACGCCAAATGGGACTTCGTTATTATCGCCCAATTCGCTTTGCAGGCGGGCCCGCATTTGCTCGGCAGTGTTACGCGCACCCTCGGAGATTTCGACCAATGGGGTTAAGTCACTCCACAGGTTTAGGGCTTCAGCCAACGATTTCACTTCGTTGAGAGTCCATTTGAGGAAGTCGCGCAGGCCAATCGGTTTGGCAGTCAGCGGATTCTCGATCTCGGCGCGCATGCTGAATTTCGCAGCGAGATTCTCATTGGCGCGGGCGCGGCTAATGTCTTCGCGGTCGTATCGGAAGCCACGCGCAAATTGAGGGTCCGAATAGATGCGCAGAAGCAGGAGGTGCTTAATAGTTAAGTTGGCGACATCAATATCAAGGCTGTGTCCCCCATCGTCCACGCGAACTTCAACGCGTCCCATCGGCAAATTAATTCGGGCCATGAGATTCTGCTTTTCGATCTGCAGGGCCATCTCCTCGGGCGGAGCCGCCTGACCCACAGCGAACAAGCCGCGGCTGTAAAGCTGCGTGAGTTCTTCGCTGGTCGTGGAGATCAGTCGCTCAACCGGTTCAGCAAATGAACGAGCGCGCACAGGAGTCCAATTGTTGTTTCCAAAACGAACGCCGCGGCGTACTAGGTCATAAGAATTTTGCAGATAATCGCTATACGAACGATATAGATTGGGAAGATCTAACTCGCTTGGATTCGGGAATGTGAGATTGCGAATCGAATCATGCTCTGTGAGGACAACCACCGCGCGCCTATCCTTAACCTGGGCCTGCAACGGCGTGGACGCGGCAGTCGCGATAAAGAGCGACGCGAACGCGCGCAAGAGACGAGTCGCCGTTATATAAAATTCGGATTTGAACTCGTCGAGGTGCTGATCACCGCGCTCCCTTGCGGACAGGTGCATGAAGTCCCACGCAAAAAGCGGATCGGGCAATGAGAGGTTGGTGTGAATGCCCGCAGTTGCGAGGGTGTCGCCGTACAGGTCAACACATTTTTCAAGATAGCGGCGCTTGGCAATTCCCCAATTGCCAGGAATGGAATGACGACCGATATCAGTGAGGAATAAAAGATTGCCATGCCAGTAGTGAAGCCGTTCGCCAAAGTTGAGGCCTGCGCGCTGCAGTGCATTGATCAGTGAAGCTTCCATGAGACGTGCTTCATAGATCGCGCCGCGCGGAGTGTAATAGGGCCGCGTGGCCCACTCGACCATCCAGTGAAAGACTTCGAGCTGGCTGAATTGCGCCTGCCATTGCGGAATACATTCTGCGCGCAGATAATCCACAAAGGATTTCTGGCTGGGCCCTGCACCGACAGTAAGTAAAGGGCGCAGTTCTTGGTCGAGCAGATTCCATTCCTGCTCGAAGCCGTTTAGTCCGCCTTGAGGCTTTTCTTTTAGGGCTTGCTCCACGGCGAGGAGATATTTGTCGGCGAATTGTTGAGGCATAAAGATTCCTGTAATAAGTAATAAGTTCAATCACTCGTTATCTTTTCATATGACTTCGAATATTCTCTTTGATTATCTGAAAATCTCGAATTGAGGGATGTATTACAAAGCCTGGTTTTGTTGAGAAAGCATAAATAATTCCAAAGGCACGATGAAAAGGTGTAAGACCATTTACCAATACAATCACTGGACGTTTACTCTCTTGTCCAATAAATCCCCAAGCAGGTTTTACTTCAATTAGATCTACCCATCGCACTCTAATCTTTTTCCATAGAAACTCAACAAGCAAACCTGCTTCATCAATCCAAATATCTTGCCAGAAATAAGCTGACACTAAAAAGGGAATCATCATGAATAACGACATGATGATAGTTACTACTATTTCTGTCAAAGTGTGAATCGGGACAGCACTGGTGAACGAGTTCCAAATCGTGTAAGGTGAAAAAGCAAAAGCAAATACCGCAAGAGCATATTTAGACAATTGGAGCAATTTTGGATGAGAATGTTTCCGAGGTAGCATAACATTTATCCTTGCAGTGAACTCAACCCTTCCACCAATCGAGTAAACTCGCCTTCGGTTCGTTCGGCGGGGGTGGCATACGAGAAGCGGACCCAGTCATTGCCGAAGGTATGATACATGATTTTACTCCACTGAAAAGTGTAAACAGGTTGGATTGTGCTAAAATTTGTGTCATAGAGGTGCGCTATGAACCTGGAAGTGAAAACAAATAAATCACGTTATGAAAAAGGCAGTATCCGCAATGCGGTGTCGTTTGCGTTGAATAGCGCTGCTTCGAATGCTCGTCAGCGATTTGAACATTACGCGGGCATTTGCAAAAAGTTCGAGAAAAAACATAAGATGACATCGACGAAATTCATGGAGCAATTTGACGCGGGCAAACTTGGCGACGAACAGGAATTCTTCGATTGGTACGCCGCCGCGCGTGGATTGAATTTGTGGCGAGAACGGTATGAAATCCTTTCGGGAGTTTCTGTGTGAAATCCCGTGAGTATTATGCTTCGGTGCAAGCGGCTATTCTCGCCGCACCGTATGTCATTCAATCCGATATTTCCTTTGATGAAGTCTCGGAAGAGGAGTGCTACATCCGAGGCGTACTCACACTTACTGGGGGCTATGAACTTCATATCGCCGAATATATCGTCACAGAACCAGAATTCAAAAGACTGAAATATCGTTTCCATCTTCAAACATCCGATAGCAAAATGATTGTCAGGTGGGACAATGCGCCGCATCATCCTGAGGTCAAAACACACCCGGACCATTTGCATGTTGGGGAAAAAATCAAAGCAAATCCGCCAGTGGCTATTCCACAAGTGTTGACGGCTGTCCTATCCTTCATAGAATAACCCAACAGTTCTTCATCGAGCAGATTCCATTCCTGCTCGAAGCCGTTTAGTCCGC
>CAZSVR010000111.1:0-5376 GCA_964610295.1 uncultured Anaerolineaceae bacterium | reverse complement strand
AAGCGTGCCGCCACAGTTTGGGCATTGAAAAGTTTGCACCTTGATGGGGAAGCCCGCGGTTTTAGTGGCGGCTTCGTTTTCGGCCAGGTCCCCGCGCAGGCGTTTGAGACGTGCGAGATACGCGTCGCCGGTCACTTCGCCGGATTTGCGCAGCCGTTCCACATCCGCAATGGATTCCTTCAACATGCGACGCTCGGCTTCAAGTGATTCCTTGCTCTTGTCCTGGAACGATACTTTCATCTCAGGTTTTGGCGGAATGGACGCGAGGATAGCTGCGATCACAAGTATGATTGTCGACACGATCAGACCCACCATGAACAGCGTGTCTTGGAATACGGGATTCGCATTGAAACCGCGGTTTTTATCTTGTACGTCGCTTCCATCGGCGATCACTACATAACGCTCATTTCCGAGTTTGCCGATGTCGATGCGCGTGATCCCGCTTGAATGTTTGGGTAAATTGTTGCGTGAGCCGTTGTCCGTGAAAATCGCAACATTCCCCTGGTCGTCGCCGATGACGGCTTCCTGCTTGCCATCTTCATCAATATCCGAACCTGAGATCTCAGTAACTTTATCAGATAACGAGCCTGTCCACAGTTGTGTGGCAGTTGTTCCGTCAAAGGAGAAGGCCCACACGCCGCCATCTTTTCCGCCGACCACGATCTCACGGGAGGCCGGGTCGCCGTTCATCTCCACTTCGCGCACCTCGCTGACAGCCTGTCCGAGCGACTTGTTGAACCAGACACTGCCATCTTTTGCGCTGTAAATGTTGAACGCGCCGTACTCGCCGCCAGTGATGATCTCACTGTCCCCATCCGCGTTCAAGTCAAACGCGCGCATTCGTCTTAGAGTTTCCTGGCTGTTTTCCCAGACGGATTGACCTTGTGAGTCGATCACGCGCACAACCCCGTTATTTGTGGCCGCGGCGAGATAGGTCTGGCCGTCGATGCGGGCGTCATCCATGCCACGGACTTCAGCCAGGCCAAGAGCAGTGTTCCAGAGAGGCTGTCCGGTCAGATCCAAAGAAAGCAGGCTGCCTCCGTTATCGCCAAGCACAATTTGCGGTCCCGATGTGAAGCGGATGACTGCAACGCGCGACGGAAAACCAATATTCAGACTCTGCGCGAGAGTAGTGATCTGGCCATTACTGATGACGTCCACGGACATGCCGGTGCCTACATAATAAACGACGATGTCATCCACGCCGTCGCCGTTCACATCCGCCAGCGTAGTTTTGGGCGAGGAATAAGGGTAACTCCACAGGACGTTGCCACTGCCATCGAAAGCCGTTACATCGCTTGCATTCTGCATGAATACTTCGTCCTGCCCATCTCCGGTCAGGTCGATGACCTTCATGCTTTCAGCAGTGTTATACGATTGTGTCCAGGCGACATCGCTACCGAATTTTTCGGCAGTCACTACGCCGCTAAAGGCGAATATCCCGGCCACGACCATGACAAGACAGATCAGGATGAACGCGACCATAAAGGGAATGATTTTGCGACTCATTTATGCAGCCTTTCTTTTCAACAGAGAATATGCGGATTTCAAAATAGTCAGGATGTGTTCCTGTTCCACTTCATCAAAGGGAGAGTTGGCGACAAAATTGATCATGCCGCCTTCGGTGCTGAGCTCAGAGAGGGTGTATTTGCCGAAGTTGATGCCCGGCTTGAAGGCGGCATTTTGGACGATCTTGTAGGCCTCAGGGTTTACAACAATGCGCACTTTCAATTCCTGTTCAGTGCCCTTGAATTTTTCCGGTTTCATCTTCGTCTTGCCGCTGATGCGGCTGCGCTTCCAGTAGGATTTTCGATTCTTGGATTTTTGTAGCGCTGAAACACGCAGGATATTACCGTCATACAATTTCGCCTTAAGCGAAAGCCATTGATCGCTGAAATATTGTGTGGTGCGATCCTGCGTATCCTTGGTTTCGCGTGCCACTTTGGTTTGCAGCATGGATCCCGTCAGATCGAGATGACCGAGAAAAGTTGAGTTCGGTTTCAGATCGTCGCGTAAGGTATGCAGGATCTCCTTCGTGCCTTTGTACCTTGGTGAAAAGTCAAACGAATCGCTTTTGCGTAGACTGCGTGCCATCACGAAGGCTGCGACCCAAAGCAATATTCCACCCGCCGTAAAAATAAACGAGAAAAAACCGAACAGCAAAAGCAGGCCATCGATCGCCGCCAATCCCAGCCCTGCAAAAAAGATGAGCATGGGGACCCAACGCCATTTATCGCCGGCGGATTCAGTTTTTTGCACTTCTGCCACGAACTTATCCATGCCCCGTATGATGGAATCAGGCTGGTCCGCGATCGAAACATACACAGGTGTGAAATCTTTTTTTCCCATTGGACTTGTCGGTGCGGTCTTTTTGCGCGCAGTATTCAAAAGATAAAAGAACAACGAAAAGATGACAACGCCGATTACTGCAACTACACACAAGATTTCCATAAGTTACTCCGAATTCCCTGTTTATATAGCTATTGTGACCTTGCCATTTGCAATGTCTTTTTCGATAAATGGACCTAGTCCGTTAAAGCCCGCGACCATGGCCATTTGCAACATTTGGTGTATTTCTTCGCTTGCACCTTGCAAAGGTTTGCTCAAATAGATCGCAACACACGTCCCATTTTCTAGGGGCATGAGGCGGCGGGTTTGGATGTATGTGATTCCCATAACTGACTGATCCAGTGTGTAATATTCATAAGGTTTCCAGTCAAGGATTTTACCGTGGACATTCAATTCGCCATGTGCACAATGGAATTCCGCATTTTCACGTACGCGCCCGCCT
Organism: uncultured Anaerolineaceae bacterium; assembly: GCA_964610295.1. Taxonomy (GTDB): domain Bacteria; phylum Chloroflexota; class Anaerolineae; order Anaerolineales; family Villigracilaceae; genus Villigracilis. The sequence continues at coordinate 2,585 of CAZSVR010000111.1, read as the reverse complement.
AATAGATCAGTGCGCTCTGCATAATCATATCCCAGGAAGCCCGCTTCAAGCGCGGGAGTCGTCAGATATTCCCAGATTAATCCAGGTGGAAAGCGCAGGTTCACTTCATATTTTACCCAGGCTTCATCTGCGCGTACGAACATTCGTCGTTTGTCTTTTTCCGCTTCCCAAATCGGACGCAGGTCATGCACGGACATTGGTACTTCTCCGATATGTTCATAGGTTTCGCTATGTTGTATTAAGCCGCGACAATATTCCGATAAATTCAATACCTGTGCAGCGGTATTGCTAAACAGAGCATAAGACTTAACTTGCGTTTTCTCAATCACCTGATTTTTCAACATGCGATGAGGCACGATCACATCTGCGCCGAGCAGCTCTTCGCGGTCAGCCAGTTTTTGCACCAGATATTCCCCGTAATGAATACACATCTTTAAATCCAACATTCCCATGTTCTTGCAGGCGCGGCAGGTGCAAGTTGTGTTGTATTGCATTTGTTCAAGCGTGCCTGAAAAGACAATATAAAAATTTTCAATCGCTTCGATAAAACTTTGCGCCTGCACAAAGTTCGTCTCAGGCACATACATGAAAATTGCGTCTCCGCGAAAGCCTGAAATAACGAAGGGATGCTTGATGGCGGCAATTAGCACATCGAACAGACTTTGTAGAATTTCGTTTGCATGGTCAAGTTCCGAACGAGTTAGATATTCGGTGTAACCTGAAATGTCAGTAATAATGAAATAACCTTTGTTCGCCATTTATCACACCTGGTATCCTTTATAATCAAAACAATGACTAAAATTCTCTACACAGCCTTTGATATTGTACCAAGCCCGAAAGGGGCGTCAACTCATATTCTCCACAATTTACGGGGGTTGGTCAATAGGAACTTTGACGCACACCTGCTCACTCCAGGCGATGGCGTTCTGCCACTGGAAGATTCGCTCGAAGGGGCGCGTGTGACACGCATTGCCCAGGACCTCACCCAGAATTTTCTGGCACGCGCCATGCATTTTGGGAAAGCCGTGGTCACACACCTCACCTTTAATTCAAACTATGACATCGTTCATTATCGCAACATTTGGGATGGGCTTCGGGTGGCCCAAAATAAAAAAGTCTTTGGTTACAAAACGCTGTTTGAGGTCAATGGACTTCCCTCCATAGAACTAAAATATCACTATCCCGGCCTCGATCACGAATTACTCTCCAAGATCAAGGAACAGGAAATTGCAACCTTGCATTTAAGCGATGCGATTATCTGCCCTTCAAATGTGACCAGCGACTATATCGCCTCGCTCGGACTTGACCGAAAGCTGATCACGGTAATCCCTAACGGGGTTAGCCCATCGGATTTCTCGGCGTCCCCACTGCCAAACCGCGCGGGCCGTGTGCCCACGCTGCTCTATATTGGCACGCTCGCCGATTGGCAGGGACTGGATGTAGTCATCCGGGCGTTACCGATAATTCTTGCAGCACAACCGGTTCGCCTTCAAATTGTCGGGCGCGGTCGCTCGAGACAGCGGAAAATGCTCGCGAAGCAGATCCGCAAATTGGGGGTGGAACGAAACGTCGTCGTGCAGCCAGCGGTGCCGCATCATGAAATTCCAGCGCTGATCGCCCAAGCGGATATTTGCGTGGCGCCACTTGGATTAAATGATCGTAACGTCACACAAGGGGCGTGTCCCATCAAAGTATTGGAATATATGGCTGCTGCACGTCCCTTGCTGGCTTCCAATATGCCGATCATGCGCGAACTGGTGAGAGAAGATGTGGATGCGCTGCTATTTTCCCCGAATGACCCAGCCGACCTGGCGCGCCAAGCCCTGGCCTTGTTAAATGACGTTGAGTTATCGAAGCGATTGGCCGAGTCCGCTTCGGAGCGTGCGCTGACACAATTCACCTGGCACGAGTCGCAGAAGAAGCTCGGGAAAGTGTATGAAAAGCTATTGGCTTAGACCCTGAAAGTTTTTGTGAACTTTAGGGTTATTTATCTTGGAGAACACGTTCTTCACCTCGGCTGGTATCGCACGTGGACTCCCGGTTTTTACATCTGCAAACACCCAATCTGTTTCACCCTTAACTAGAATTTTCCCATCCGATATTCGCGCGAATTCATACTTCCGAAACGACCTAACGCGACGGATATTTTCAACCCATGTCTTGATCTCGATTTCTTCGCCAACGAACGCTGGAAGCAAGTATTCGACTCTGTGTTCCCCTACCACCCAGGCTGAATCCTTTCCCTGTGCTTCGATGCCGCCAATGGACGAATCATGCTCCACTGCAATATCCTGCATTCATTGCACATAAGCCACGTTATTCACGTGGCCATTTTCGTCAATGGAGTTTGGGTGGACGATGATTGCCGTCGAATAAATGGGGGACAGTAAATTGCCACGCGAATATGAAAAGCCTTGGAAAATATTGGTCGATCTTTCAGATCACACTGATCAATTCGCGGGCCTACCCCGCGGAGTTGATCGGACGTAGTTTGCTGATCATCCCGTTTATGCGGATCTTCCACCAATGGTGGAAGGTCCCCTTCAGCGCGAGTGCTTTCCTTGGGCTCTCGATTTTGGTCTTCC
>CAZSVR010000110.1:4200-5486 GCA_964610295.1 uncultured Anaerolineaceae bacterium | reverse complement strand
GCCGGATCACCGTCCCGAACACGCCGGCCATAGATCCGAGCGTGTCGGGCGTGCGGCTGCGGATGTTCGCTCCCGCCGGCGATCCGCGCGGTGCCGCGCTCATGGACGCGATCATTCCCGGCGGCACCGGGTGGTCCGCACGTCGCGGCGGCACGGGCTGGACGTACCGCGACGCGAAGGGGCGCGCCTCGGGTATCCGGCGCGTCGACGTGAAGCTGCTCCCGCCGATCGTCCCGACGACGCGCCTCACCACCGTGGCGCTGTCTTGAGCAGCTTGACGATTTCGCCGCCACCGTTGCGGGCGCGGTCCACGATGTAACTGGTCACCGTGGCGCTGTCGTTCACCGGACGGCGCGGCAGCTACCCGCTCACGCCCGACATGGTCACGTCCGAGCTCGTCGGCGGGCTGCCCCAGGGCAGCTTCCTGCAGGTCGCGGTCGCGCTCGGGACCACGGCCGCGGCTGCGGGGGCCCAGTGCGGGGAGCGCTGGTATTCCTCGGTCATGCCGACGCACTGCGGGTTCAGCGCGTCGGGCGACCGGGCGACCTGTGAGGGGCCGCCGCCCGTCGGGCCGTGCCACCTCGGCGATCCGGACGATCTCATGGTGTGCGACCTCCGGGACGCCGCCGCGGCCCAAGAGGCGTACTTTACGGCCCACGGCACCTACTTCACGGGCGCGTGCCGGGACCTGCCCGGCTTCGTGCCATCGCCGGGCGTCGGCTGCAGCACGGCGAAGAAGCTCGGCGGCTTCTCGGCGACGGCCGCCCACGCCGGGGCGGTGTGGGGCTCCTGTGTCTGGGACAGCACCCCGGCCCCCGGCAGCGCCAACCTGACCTGCAGCTGAGCGCGACGCGCCGGCGCCCGGACGGATCCGACTCGGCGGGCATCGTCACGGTCGCCGGCACCACGCGCCGCCGCCGAGCGCGATCGGCAGCGCGCCGAAGAGCGCGGCCATGGTCGGGACCTTGACAATGTATCACCACGTGATACACATCAGCGCGTGCGCCACCATCGCCACCTGCACGCTCGCTGGCTGCACGCACGCATCTCCGAGCCCCTCGAGGAGGCGCTCAAGCGGGAGGCGCGACGCCGTCGGCTCCCCGTCTCCCTCCTGGTGCGGAACGTCCTGGAGGGGGCGCTCGACCTGGTCGAGGACGTCGTCGAGACCAGCCTCGGAAGGAGTGCGCGCGGTTCGAGCACCCGTGCCGAACCGCTCGAGGACGTGTACGGCTGGCAGGAGCTGATCCTCAACCGGCGGGCGATCTGCGCGAGCTGCTCGGCCACCC
>CAZSVR010000110.1:1127-4190 GCA_964610295.1 uncultured Anaerolineaceae bacterium | reverse complement strand
CCCTCGCCACCGGGGCGGCGGCCTACCGCGGCTTGCGTGACCAACCTGGCCCGGCGGTCTTCCTGTGCGTGGTGTGCGTCCGCAAATTACGTCGACCCGCCACTGACTAAAGAGGAGGTATCCCCATGACCACGGCTCACGACTGCGGGCACGATTCGGAACGGAGCTGGGAGCACGTCGGACGCGCGGCCGAGCATTTCGCTCATCGCGTCGCACGCGACGCGCGCCGGTTCGCCGCGCGCCTCGAAGCCCATCTCGCCGGCCTAGCCGACGACGCTCGTCACGAGTGGCCCTGCGGGCCACGCCACGATCGCGCCCACCGGCGTCCGTCGGGCGACGATCTGCGCCGTGTGTTCGACGAGGTCCGCACCATCCTGGGTGGTGTGCTCGACGGGGTCGACGAGCTGCTCGCGCGCCTGTTCCCCGAGGGCGGCCCGTCGCCGTGGGCGCGGGTGGTGTGCAACCGCGAGGTCGCGTGCGGCGGCTGTGGCCGGACGACGGCCGCCGGGGCCGAGGCCTGGGCACGCCGGGCCGCCGCCGGCACGGAGTTCCGCTGCCTCGCGTGCGGTGTCCCCGCAGAGGGGCAGGCGTGACGGGCCCGGCGGGCGGGCGGCTCGGCCCGCCCGTTGAACGGAGCTTGCTCTGCCTACCCCCCTACAGTTCTGGGCAGGCCGGGGTGACGATGCAGCTGCAGCCATTGTCCGTGACCTTGACGGCCGCGCCGTTGGGCGTGATCCACACGAAGCCCGAGTCGTTGAGAGGCACGTGACCGGTCAGCGCCGCGCCAATCAAGACCTGCGTGCTGACGCCAGGCACATAGGCCGACGGCGAACCGGTCAAGGTGAACGGCCCCGCGGGTGTGGGCCCCGAGGGGCCCGTGAAGCCGGTTCCTGCGAACGAGCAGGCGTCGGCGTCCTGGTCCGTGAACCTGGCCGTTGCCGTCCCCGTGGTCGGCTCGAGCATCAAATCGAACTGGGTAATGATAGTTGCATTCGCTGGGAGCGTCGTGGTGGACGGGCAGGCGGTCGCATCCGCCACGTTCCACATGGTCCACTTGACCGGGATGTGGAAGCGGGAGTGAATCCCAACCTGAGCCGCCGCCAGGTTGCCAACGGTGCGGATGATCTTCCCAATGCTGTCCGCACCCGCGGCTGCCGTAATGCACGCAAGTGTGGGATCAGTAGTTTGGTAGGTGCAGTCCGGTCCCGGGTCCGAGGTGTCGGCGTCCTTGGCGACGTCCACGACGTTGTTGATATGCTGGGTCGGACTGCTGTCCACGACGCCGTCCCCACAGCCGGTCTGGTTGACAAGCTGGCAGGCGCCTAGACCCCCCGGCCCGTTCCCGTATACGTCGAGAAAGACGGCCGGCACGTCGAAACTCGGTGTGTTACAGCAGGTCCGCGTCACGCCCGAACAGACGCAGGTCTCCCCCGTACTGTTGCAGGCCTCCGTCGCGGGGCAATTGGCAGCGCTACTGCAAATTATCGCGGTAGACACACTGCAATGTTTGCAATTACCGTTTGAATTGCAAGATGCCCCAGTAGTCACACTGCAATGTTTGCCCTGGCAGGCGCCCGTCGCGCTACCCTCGTTCGAAAGATCGGAGCACGCCCCGTAGCTCTCACAGGCGATGCAGGCGGGGTGCCTGCAGGTCGGGCGATTCTCCACCAGCCTGAACGTCGTGACCACCCCCGTCGGGAACGGCGCAACGACCGGGCCGATGGTCTCCCAAGGGGTCGCGAGGCAATAATTGAAGGTGCCCTCGGTTGAGCCACACTGCGCGTCGTCGGTGCACGCCCCGAACGCGTTCGAAGGTGAGTTCGTAACGCACTTCCTCGGGCCGGCCTGGCTGGTCACCCTGTACGTGTTCGTGATCGGCGTCGCGGGACAGCTGCTGACGAGCGGCTTGCACGTCACACCCCCACCTCCAGACGTGCTGCTGGTGCTGGACGAGGTCGTGGTGGTGCTGGTCGTGGACGTGGTGCAAGCACACACAGCACAGGGATCGTTGATCAGCTCGGTAACGCTTGGCCAATCCAAGCGTTGATTGAAATAATAGGCTGTAAATGCATCCCGGGCGTCTCGATACTGCTGACTCCCCAGGGGTCCTGGAACCTCCCAGTCTTTTGTATGAATCACTGGCCACGCGACCACTGGTTGGTAGGTTACGTTGTCTAAGCATATATTTTGGAACTCATAAATTGTGACCCTCACAATTGCTTTCGATACATGAATGCCATCAACATACCCACAAACTGTGCTAATATAAATTTCGTATCTGGTCGGGGGCTGATTGCTCGCGCGAAGCGTTGCTGCGTCATAGATGCTCACCCCGCCGTCGATGAATGCTCCCAAGAGTTCAGTTCCAAAGATGCTTGCCGGAGGGTCGTCATTGCCTTCTGAAATTTGGTAGGGTGGGAAATATTCTATCGGCGACGACCCGGGTGGACACTGCGCCGTCGCGATACTGCCTCCAGTACGAAAACTGAGCAAGAGAACCACCGAAAGCACAAGAATATTTGGCATCAGACCACCCCTTTTCCGCCCATAATGCGCTCTGGCTTTCCAAGGCAGGTGGAAGCGACTTCTTGATCTCGCTCATTTCTAGGGATGCTTCCGTCATCCGGCCGCACGACGCGGAAGACGCCCGGAAGCGAGCGGATCTGGACCCAGCACTCGGCCGTGAACCCACTCGATGTGATGCTGTATGCGGCAGATGCCGGAGCCTGGAAATAGTCGCTCGCGAGCGCTGGGGTGATTGACACCAGCAATCCGCTCAGACTCAGACCGAGCTTCGCCAGAAGAAGGTGGCGTCTCACGTGTCTTCCTCCTTTCCCTACGATCGAGGTGATGCGTTGCACGGCGCCGGATGGAAGGGCCATTCATCGGGCTCCACCTCGGGGCGGGGAGAACGCTGGTGCTCTTGGGAGCTGACCATCACGATCCGGGCTGGTCGTCGGCCGAGAAAAGATCGGAGGCAGGCGGCGCATCGTGGGCCCCGCGGGAAGCAAGAGGATTGCTGTCGAATGGCAGGATGCTGTTTGAGCCAAGGGACGACGCGAG
>CAZSVR010000110.1:0-1117 GCA_964610295.1 uncultured Anaerolineaceae bacterium | reverse complement strand
TCGTCGGAGGATGTGCGGCCGCGGCAGCCACCGCAGCTAACCCGGGGTGGGTTGGGCCAGGCGATCCATGTCCGCATCAACGGGGCATTTGCCATAGGTATGGAGGAGGATTGCCGCGGCCTTTGCCGGCCGAAGTGGCTGAGCCAGGAGATCCCCATTTGCTCTCGCCCAGATCGATTGCACAACGTCCTCGCGGACACGGCTACCGTAGGCCGCGCAACACCTCTTGAATTTTCGGGTCTTCGGGGATTCGTGTGGGTGAATTTCGTCAAGTTCCGTCAAGCGAGAGGGGCGGCAGCATGGTCGTGAGGATCTTGAGCCGCAGGTACTCCTCGTCGCGTAGGCCGTAGGCGCGGCGCTGGATGACCCGGATCTTGTTGTTCAGCCCCTCGACGAAGCCGAGTGCGACCTTGTTCTCGGGCTGGCAGTAGGCAGCGATTCCCTCCCAATGGCGCTCGATCATCGCCGCGAAGTGCTCGAAGGACTTGAGCCGTTGCCACTTGAGCGATGCACGCCAGTTCTCGAAGAACCGCCGGGCCCAGGCTTCGCGGCGGTAGCCCCAGAGCTGCCCGAAGGATTCCTTGAGCAGGTAGGCCGTGTGCAGCCGTTTGTTGGCGGCGAGAAGCAGCTTCAGACTCCGCTTGCCCTTCAGCGTCAGGTTCGCCCGGTGGGCGAGGAGGGTGTACTTCTGGCCCTTGATGAAGCGACGGTCCTTGCCCGAGAGCCGCGCGTACTCGCTCTTGCGCACGTTGTCGAGCGCATCGCCGAGGTGGCGCAGGACGTGGAACTTGTCGAACAGGATGCTCGCCTGCGGCGCGTGATGCTGTGTGGAATTGCGAAACGGCTTCCACATGTCCATGACCGCGAGTCGGATTCCCGCGCGTTTACGCGGCCCGAGCCATGCGAAGAACCCGTCCATGTCGGCTTCCGCTCGGCCGTCTCCACCGAACCAGATCGGGCGCCGGCGCTCGAGGTCGCTCACCACGATGCGGTAGGTGTGACCCTTGCGGATCGAGATCTCGTCGATGCCGATGACCTTCGGCCCGGGTGTTCCGACACGCTGCAGCTGCTCGCGCATGTACTGCTTCTCGAGCTCCTTGACCGTGTGCCATTCGAG
>CAZSVR010000109.1:4224-5665 GCA_964610295.1 uncultured Anaerolineaceae bacterium | reverse complement strand
ATGCTTGCCATAGTCATGAGTTTTTATTTTGGCTTTTTTCTTATTTTGGGGCATAGGACACCATTAACCTTTTTTATTTGTTAAGCACCTAACGGTTTGCGTTACTGGCGCTGGGGCGGGTAGGGGAGGGGCTGGGAGCAGGAAAAACTCGAAGTCAGAAAAATGCTTCTCGAAGCCGCAGAATCCCCAGCGTCCAGTGCACGCTGTGTTGGGCGCTATGTAAGTATTTTCGACGGCGCTGTCGAGGAATGAGATGACACCGGTTAGCATGGTCACTTGGAATCAGAATTGACATTGCCGCCTTCAGCGGTCGTTTCTAGGCCGTCCGAAATTATGGATGCGCCAAATAGAACGAAGACAACCACGTATATGCCCCTCAGGACACTGACCGATGCTTCGTTAGGGGGAAAGAAGAAATTTTGATTAAGACTGCTTGCCCAGCCAATGATGACCAGCGTGGCCAGTGCCACCAGTGCGCCTGTCGTTTGATCGGAATCAACCGGAGCCGATGTCATGACGCGCTTGAACGCAACTCTAGCTATGTAAAGAAGTGCCAGTTGAGTAAGCAGCAGAGCCGCGACGCGAGTTTCCTCGCCCAAGCGGAGCACAAGAATCGCTTGTGAAGGTGCCATCGCGCCCGGAATAATAGAGACCACAAAGAGCCCAATTGTAATAAGGGATGCGAGAACGTTTATTGCGTGTTCAAGTGTTCTTGGCATTTAAGCTCCGGCGATGCCGCGAGTATTGGAACTCGCATCGTAAATTGCTAAGGGTTGCGAGCGCCCAACGGTTTGCGTTACCCGCTGGTGGGCGAGCGTGGATAATGCTCATTATACAGAAAAATGCTCGGGTGTAGATTCTGCCTCTTTAAACGCGGCGAATCCCACCAGTCGGGTGCACGCTGTGTTAGGCGCAATCATATTTTCGACTTGATTAACTCCAATAAAATGTTTAGCGAATCAGAATACACCTGTAATAATTTCAACCACGCAAAATTGAACTCCTCTATTGGATATTCGAGTCCAAAATACGTATGTGCATTCATCACGCCATTAGCACGATCTGTGTGAATTGGATACATCCTGCGCAGTCGATTAAAAGACTGGAATGTATCCATTACTTGATTTGCCTGCGAGAGAGGAAAATTTTCCCGCAGAAATTTACCAAGGACGTCAAGAGGCCCATCGTTTTTGGCAGTTTGGATTATGGATTTGATATAAGTTGTATTGATAGCAGTAACAAGCGTACACAATGACGCCACACGATATACAAACTCCTCTTGATTGTCGCAAGTCCTGAACAATTCCAAGAGACTCCTTTCTTGAGGGAGATTTAGCAAAGGGCCCTGGAATTTCTCGGCAAACAATGCGTTTACATTATCACGTAAATCAATGATCTTGGATGCTAGCTTTGTATCTATTCTTTCTGGTAGCGCTTGCTT
>CAZSVR010000109.1:0-4214 GCA_964610295.1 uncultured Anaerolineaceae bacterium | reverse complement strand
AGCCTCAGCGAACAGGAACTCCTTCCCAACGGTATTCTCTATCTTTGAGGGGTCAAAGGGGCATTCAGACGGTGCGTTATATGAGGAAAGTTGAATTTCTTCATACTCGCCGAGCGAGTTATCGATCACTTTGCCTTGAATATGGCGCTTTGCATATTCAAACAGAACCTTCGCCAAGTCTTCCTTGTCAAGTCTCCAAGTAGTCTCTAGCGACCTTGATATCCCTACGACTATTCGCCCCTTTTGTGTAAGCGTCGCTTCATCGGGTTGTCCAACTAAATCAGTCCCAATAATGGAGTAACTGAGAGCGTACTCCCTCCTGTCTCCAGATTTAGGAAGCCATTCATATTGAAGGAACTTAACGGTTCTACTTGCCATATTTTTTTGATATTGGTTGCGCCTAACGGTTTGCGTTAGCGGATTTTGGGCGGGTGAGAAAAATGCTTGTAAACCGCGCAGACTCCCAAAAATCCGCTGCACGCTTTGTTGGGCATTTCACGGAACGCAAGACTCAATAGTGAATGAAAACCACCATGATTATCTGTGTCATTCCACCGTTTGAAGCAAATCTATTTTCTCTATATCCTTCTTTTTGCCAATCTTAATTCTTGAGTTTTTCTTAAATTCTTCACGGAATGTTTTTTGGATAAACTCTTCAATTTCAGTTTTTGTTTTACCTTTTATATCTTTTTCTGAAAGTTTGTCAAAGACAGAGATATAGGTTAATCCTACAATTGTGATGTAAGTCGCCGCCATTCCTCCCTTCAATCCACCTCCAATGAGACTGGCTGGAGGAAAGACAGTGTTAATTAAATCTAACACCCAACTAATACTCAAAGTTAGGATTGAACCGATGGTAACTCCACTGACTTTTTCCAATATTTGCACCCATTCTGCATACCCATAAAGCGAGGCTATTTTTGTACATAACGCAACTTGTGTTGCTATTGCATTAGTTGAAGTTGTTCCAGGAATGGGAATAAAACCTACGGCAAAACAAGTAGTGGCAGATAATTTTACATACTCTAAAGCCTTTTTTCTTTTTATTTCCAAATTAACGATTTGTCTTGCGATTAATGCTTCAGTATACAACTCTGGCAATAATTCGGCTGACAAATTAACAAGTTCGTTTACACCAACAGGTGGTCTGCCGCCCATTGGCTTTGCCGCAACTCTTAATATCCTAAAATCTTTAAATTTGAATTCTGTACCATAATCCCGAATGGTCTCTTCAACTCTTAGCGTTTCGTATTCATCTGCAAGGTCTGCTTGTGCCAAGACAATAATTACTGGCACTATTTCTTCCCGTAATAAAGAAATAATCTCTGCGTCGAAGTGTTCAAAACGCTTTACGCCCAAATTGACGACATACCAGACAAGATGAATTTGTTCTTCAACACTTGTATTAGTTTTTTTGCCTTTTAGAAAACTAATAATGTCGTTATGAAATTTCTGTTCTTTATCCATTTCATATCCCGCTGAATCGTAAACCACGACAAGGGATTTTTCTTCCACTGATTTTGGATAGCGGATAAATGCCTTGCTGACAGGCAATCCTGCGTCTGCCTTTGCGAGTTCTGCGCCGAACACTGTATTAATTAGTGTGCTTTTGCCTGCACCTGTTCTGCCTATCACGGCAATATTTGGCGGCGGCATTTTGTCAAGGAGTGCTTTTAATTCATCTATTAGTTGACCCATGTGAACCTCTCAGTGAAATTTTGATTTGAAAAAGTTGTAATTTGAACGAGTTCTTAAATATCGGTATCGTGATTATCTTTTTTTGGATGCAAGCCTTGAATAAAATACCATAGACCTATCGGTATTAAGATAATTGCCAAACCGTAAACACCGCCCAGTAATTGCAATTTGCCAAAAATAACCGCAGAAACTACGAACAACACTGTACCGCACCCTATAAATTGTGTACCTGTTTTTGCTTCTGTCGTATCTCCGCCAAATAGCCCAGATTGAATCATGCCTATTCCTAAAAACGCAGGAATTAAAGTCCATAAAATTGGCTCATTATATCCCGTGATTTTCTGATAATAAAGAATCCCGCCTACGCCCGCCACAAGTGTAGCAATTGATGCACAGCCTGTTATACCTGACCAAATACTAAAAATGAAAATTAAGGCGGCAATCAGAATAATGTTTAATGGGTATGTCGTGTTTGTGTTTACCCATTGTCCTACTGCGGGAAATTTTTCTTTTACAGCGAGAAAGATGCCAAACAGTATCAAAACTATTCCTATTTTGATTTGACTACTGTTTTTCATTTCACTCTCCTTTGTTTTGCAAGGTAATGCCCAACGGCTTGCGTTACCTGCTGGCGGGGAGGCAAATGCCTGAGAGCAGATAAAGCCTAAAGTGTAGAAAATACTTTTTAGTCGCGCAGACTCCCGCCAGTCAGGTGCACGCTTTGTTGGGCGGGTCGTCTAACCCGGAAAAGGCCGGTATGGCGGTTTTCTTGGCAACCAGCCAGCCAACTCTTCAACGTACCTGTCAATGAACCTTAACAGGGGTTCTCTTGGAAGGGAAGCGGCGTGCCCAAAACCCAATTGGTCTGTGAGCGCTCTTAATTTGATTGTACCGCCAGAAAGACCCCGCTTGAAATAGTACACGATGGCGAACGACAGCTCACTCCAGTCGCCAGTTAATTTAATCCCCAATTCGCTCGCAATGCGACTTCCAACAATGGCATGGTCATTCCAGTCATCATCGAAATGATTCCGAACATCCGTTATCATCGCTTCGTTTGTCTTGAAACCAGCCTTCCCCAGTACGCTGCCGATCTGATCTGGTGTGCCGCCGCTCTTTATCGTCACGTATACCTTCTCGATGATTTTACGCAGCGGCTCTGGTGCATCCTCAGGAATCCAGTCTCCAAGCGGAGACGGCATTGCGTGCGCAAACTCGTCGATTTCCGGCACGCTGCCAATTGCCGTCTCGTATAATTCCAGTTCAAGGCCGCTCATAGTCGCGTCCAATGATCCTTTGCGCAGGAGCCGATCAATGTCTTCCGAAACCATTTGGTAGACTTTCATGCCGTTGTCGCGATTCTTTGTGCTCGGATACGTCGCGATCGGGCTGGCATTCCAATGTTGAATAGTAGCCGCAGCCAGCTTCAATGAAATCGTCTGGGAGATGACTAAATTATTGATCGTATGGACCAGATAGTACGCATTAGCGAGTAATGCATGGGCATCCCCATCTCGGTTGTCGGATTTGATTGCAGACTGGCATGTACGGAAAACGTCTCTGAGGATTCTGTGATACTCGATTGACATCAGAGGGTACTGCTTCAGCGACTTGAACAGGTCCGCCGCGTCATTGAATTTTACATCCGCCCTCCGGAAGATCTTAAGGAAATTCATTTCGCCTCCTATAGAGTGAATATAAGATAAGAAACGAGCGGATTGCTCGATATCTCATCATTCTTGGTACAAGCGCCGTCGCTCTCCTAATAGATTGGCAGGACTGCCCGCCGTCCGCCGCACCCTGTGTTGGGCGGCTTTATATGCACTAGAGTGGACCCAAGATTTCTCTCGCGAATTTTTTGGCAAATTGTCGTAAATCGCCCACGGCAATAACCGACTTGAAACGGTCGTCTTTATCTTTGAATATCAGTTTTTCAATTCGGCTATGGTTTGGATCATACTGAGCCACCCGATAAACGACGCCAATGCCATCGGCCTGCAAATTTGTGCCGTCTTCAAACCTTGAATGTGCGATAGCATTTCTCATTCTATAAATGAAAATCCTTAGGGTTGCATTCTTTGCCGCCGAGATGGGCAGATGGTCGAAGCCGCAAATTGTGTCGATTTGGGCATTGCTTAGCCCCCAATCCGCGCTTAAGTCTTTTATAGCTATAGTGTCGCCTGGGCAAATCTCTATTGAGCCTGGTTTGTTGTTGCCGCGACTGGCGTACTCATAAGGAACTACAATGAGTCCCGTCAGGCAATTCACCAGCAATGTCACTTCTAATTCGTCAAAATCTTCCTGTATCGCATGCTTCGATTTAATGTAGTCGTCATATTGCTCGATAATCTTTACCGTTCTCTCAACGAAATCGCGCTGTACAGTTTTCCATTGCATATTGAATTACTCCGTGAATGCTATCCTGATGCGGGCCGCCCAACGGTTTGCGTTACCTGCGTGTGGGCGGGCGTGGATTCTGTTTGGGAGCAGGAAAAACTCGAAGCCAGAAAAATGCT
>CAZSVR010000108.1:0-5812 GCA_964610295.1 uncultured Anaerolineaceae bacterium | reverse complement strand
GATTTCGAAATTGACTTCACCAATGGCCCTACCCGCTACGTCAGGGGCTCAGCCCCTGGCGAGCAAACCAAGAGAGAAAACATACATTTCCGGCCAAATTTAAAGGCGCGGGGACATTCCCCGTAAGAGCGTTCGTGCGATTAAAATAGGAAAGAATGGTTACACTGTGGGATTGCAGCGCCATGATTTGGAGTTAAGATTGGACGATGAGAAAAGGCACTCGATTGCCAATGCCCTCTCGCAAACAGAAAATATTTTGAAGTAGGAGATCCGATGGCCACGATCATTTTCAACGGCAAGACCTATAACAACATCGAGGAAATGCTCCCCGAGGCGCGCGCCGGCTATGAACAGGTCGCCAACATGTTGGTGGACAAGAACGGCAACGGCATCCCTGATTTTCTTGAAGGGGATATGGTGAAGAACGTGATGAGCGCTTTCACCAGCAGTGTGAATTTCAACGGGCAGACCTACAACGGTATGAACGAATTGCCGCCCGCTGTACGCGCAAAAGTGCAGGGCGCGTTCGACAAATTGGCTGACCTTGGTATTGTGACAAAGAACGCCCCGATGATGGCGCAAGCGAACAGTCCACAGATCAGCCAGGAGCCGATGGCGATATCACAGCCTTTCGTCTCGCGCGAATACACCCCCACCATTCAGGAAGATAAAGGTCCGAACATCATGGTTTGGGTGATCACCGGCCTTGCGATGGTTTTCTGCCTCGCAGCTGCTGCAGCCGGAATTTTCTTCTTCATGCAATAGCATATGAAACTGATCTTGATCTACACACTGATCGCGGGCGTGATCTCGGCGCTGACCGCACCCATCCCCGGCACGTCTCTGCTGCTCACCGCGCTGGAAGTATTCATGATCGTACATCTTGCAAAGACGCACGAGTTCAAACTTGGTTTCAAGGAGATCGGGTATTCCGCCGCGGCGCTCTGGGGAATTTCCACCGTCCTAAAAGATACTGCGCTGGAGGTGCTTACCTTCTTCCCGGTAGTTGGCTGGCTGGCGGAAGTGGTCATCGCAGTACTGTTCGTTTTCTTTTTGGGAAATCTTGTGGATATGTATTTCAAAAGGCCCAATCCCTCACGGCACGCCCGGGAGCAGGAAGAGGACGCTCACCCCAAAACTGGTCAAAATTGAAAATGATATTCATCCGCTTTCCTGATGGAGGCGATTCGTGCCATCCTTGAAACAAACTTTCTGGAAATACTGGTACCAATACCTTTCCGGTCGGATTGGCAGCGACCCTGTCACTTTTATGAACTATGGCTACTGGCCTGAAGAGGGCGAAACGATCCAGCTTAATCTGGAGGATGAACGCAATCGACCCGCCATTCAACTCTATCATCATGTTGCAAGTGGTCGGAACCTGGCCGGGAAAAATGTGCTTGAAGTAAGTTGCGGACATGGCGGAGGTGCATCCTTCATCATGCGTTATCACAATCCGGCTTCATACAGCGGTATTGATCAAAATCCAAAAGCAATTGACTACTGCCTCAAAACTCACCGTGAATTGGATATCGACTTTCGTACGGGCGATGCCCAGGCTCTTGAGTTTCCCAAGGATCATTTCGATGCCGTCTTGAACGTGGAAGCATCTCATTGTTATCCTCGCCAGGATTCGTTTTTCAAATCTGTATATCGCGTTCTTCGACCCGGCGGGCATTTGCTTTATGCGGATTTTCATCCGCGAGCGGAAGTATCCCAGCTCGACCAGGCTATCTCGAATGCAGGATTTAACATCACATCAAAAACAAATATCAACGAACATGTCGTCCGTGCACTGCAACGGACCACAAAACGCCATCGCGAACTTGTGCATAAATTTGCCCCAAAAATTCTTCACCCAATCATGGAAACCTTTGCCGCAGTGGAAGGATCGAGCATATACAATAGTTTGGTGAGCGGCGAGCGGACATATCTTTCCTACCAATTGAGCAAAGGGACTTAACGCTTCTTTCTGCGCCTTCGCCTGCTCGGCCGACCCGGACTTTATCCAAGCCTTGACATCCCTTCGTTTTCGCAGATAATTACGGCATCAAATCACAGGCTGTGACAGAGGAAAGTAACCTGGCAGAAGCCGCCAGAGATGTGCAACAAATATGCTGAAAGTTGTACTCGCCCGAACCCAGTTGAAGTTCCCTCTTGAGCCGTGCAGGTGAATGATCGCTAGTAGTTTGCGCCGCGATCCCCGCGTTATCAGGGAAGCCGATGACCGTCGGCACAAAGTGAGTCAATCCTGAGCATGGTCGAAGGATGGCTAATTTGGGTGGCACCACGGGACGCTAAGGCGCCTCCCGTCCCATAGTGGACGGGAGGTTTTTGCTTGTGCGAATTCTGGAATCGATATTCGAGAATCGGAATGTTGGGCAGAAAGCCCATTTCCGAATCCCGATTCCCGATTAACGAATATCGAAATTTGGAGGCACGTATGCTGGACAAACTAAACGAGATCGAAAAATCTGCATTGGATTCCTTGGGATCCGTCAACGATCAAGCCGCACTGGAAGCCTGGCGCGTCGCGAACATCGGCCGCAGCTCCCCCCTGATGATGGTCTTTGCCGAGTTGGGAAAACTCTCCAAGGACGAGAAACCAGTTGTCGGCGCAGCTGCGAACCGTGTAAAAGTCGCGCTTGAATTCGCGTTGCAGGAACGTTCCAAAGCGATCAAGTCCGCCTCCCTGGCCAAATCCCTCGAGGAAGAAAAACTGGATGTGACCTTACCCGGGCGCACGCTCAACATCGGACGGTTGCATCCGTCCACGCAACAATTACGCCGCGTGCTGGCGATCCTGGCCGAGATGGGCTTTCAGGTTTACACCTCGCCCGAAGTTGAGACAGACGAAATGAATTTTCAGTTGCTCAACTTCCCGCCGCATCACCCCGCGCGCGAAATGCAGGATTCATTTTATGTGGAGGCTGGCGACCCTTCGACAGGCTCAGGGCGAGACGCCGATAATCCCATTCTAATGAGGACGCACACCTCGCCTGGACAGATCCGCGCGATGCGTGAATACGCTGCAATGAATCCGAAAGAGCCTCCGCCCATTCGTATGGCATTACCCGGCATGTGCTTCCGTTATGAACAGATCACAGCGCGCTCCGAAATCCAGTTCAATCAAGTGGAAGGACTCGCCGTGGGGAAGAACATCACCTTCGCCGACCTGAAAGGCACAATTGCAGATTTTGTGCGTCGCATGTTCGGCCAGGGAGCGCACCTGCGCTTTCGCGCGTCGTATTTCCCATTTACAGAACCATCGGCCGAAGTCGATGTGGAATGTTTTGTATGCGGCGGGGTGGGCTGCCAGGTCTGCAAGAATTCAGGCTGGCTCGAAATCCTTGGATGCGGCATGGTCCATCCGAATGTGCTGCAAAATGGCGGCTACGACCCGAAAATTTATTCGGGCTTTGCCTGGGGCATGGGCCCTGAACGCCAGTTGATGTTGCGAAACAAGATCAACGATATTCGATATTTCTGGGGTAACGATTTGAGATTTTTGGAGCAGTTTTAGTGGATTGCCGATATTCGAAAATCGAAATTAGATATTCGGAGTGATTGCGATGAGCATCAGCGGACTAGAAAAACTGGATGTTTGGTGTAAGGCGCGAGATTTGGCAGTACGTGTTCATAAAGAAGTGCTGCCTTTATTTCCTCCTGAAGAAAAATGGTCGCTTAACCAACAACTCCGTCGCTCGTCGCAAAGCATTCCCGCTAATATCGCCGAAGGACATGGTCGGTTTTATTTTCAAGATAATCTGAGGTTTTGCTACATTGCACGTGGCTCACTCGAAGAAACACTAAGTCATATCGATTATGCAAACAAAGTTGGTTACATTTCTGAGGCCCTATACCAGAGCTTGCGGTTGATGGAGAAAAACTAAATCGTCTGATTAATGGTTACATCGGCTTTCTAAAGAAGAGCAAGCAGGGAGCCAATGAACCTGGCGCAAATAATGCAGTTCGCGACCTGTCATCAGACTACACAATCGAAGCGAACTCATCTCTGTCATCAGACTCGAATATCGAATAACAAATATCACACTCCGAAGGAGTTACTATGAAAATACCTGTATCCTGGCTAAAAGACTTCATCGATCTCGATGGGTTGTCGATCAAGGAAATTTCACGCAAATTGACCCTGGCCGGTTTGGAAGTTGACGAAATCCTGTATGCCGGCCTTGAAATGCCAACATACAAAGACGGTGAAAAGCATGAATTCAAGACCAACGGCATTTCGTGGGACCGCGAAAAGATCGTCATCGCAGAAATTCGGGAAGTGAAACCGCATCCCAACGCAGACCGTTTGACCTTGCTCGACCTGTACGATGGCAAGCAATCTCAAGTTGTCCTCACGGGCGCGCCGAACATCCTTCACTTGAAAGGCACAGGTAAATTACCCAAGCCCTTAAAAGTAGCGTATGCAAAAGAGGGCGCGACGATCTACGATGGCCATGCAGAGGGAGTGGTGCTAACCACACTGAAGCGTGCAAAAATCCGCGGCGTAGATTCCTATTCCATGGTGTGTTCCGAGAAAGAGCTCGGCCTCGCAGATGATCATGATGGTATCATCCTGCTCGATGACGATGCACCTGTTGGCATGCCACTGGCGGATTACATGGGAGACGCGGTGCTCGATATTAGCATTTTGCCAAACATGGCACGCAACGCCAACGTGATCGGGATTGCACGTGAACTCGCCGCGTTGACTGGCCGTCAGCTTAAAAAGCCAACAATCAAATTCAAAACATCCGGCGAGTCCGTGGAAGAATTGGTCGCAATTGACATTACCGACCCCGAACTTAACCCGCGCTTCGTGGCTGGACTCATCCGAAATGTGGAGATTAAACCCAGCCCCTATCAAATCCAACGCAGGCTCAAACTCGCAGGTCAACGCGCCATCAACAGCATCGTGGACGCAACTAATTACGCCATGCTCGAACTTGGCGAGCCATTGCATGCATTCGATTACGATGTACTCAAGGAACGTGCGCAAAAAGCTCGCGCTGCCGTCTCGCACCGGCGTGCCGCCGCTGCTCGCGGCACGAACGGTGAGCAAACAGTCGAAGCGAAAATAAAGATCATCACCCGCGCTGCAAAAGATGGCGAGAAACTCACCACACTGGATGGCACGGAGCGTACGCTCACTTCCATGAATGTTCTGGTTTGCGATGAAAAAGGTTCGTTGTCACTTGCAGGTGTGATGGGCGGCATGGAATCTGAGGTGACAGACAAGACGCGCAACGTCCTGCTCGAAGGCGCGGCGTGGAACTTTATCAACATCCGCCGTACGGCAAAGCAACACAATCTTCCATCCGAAGCCTCTTTCAGATTCTCGCGCGGCGTACATCCTGCGGTAGCGGAACAAGGTGTAAAACGCGGGCTTCAATATATGGCCGAATGGTCTGGCGGCGCAGTCGCGCCTGGGCTTGTGGATGAATATCCGCTCAAGCCGAAAGACCCGATCATCAGCGTTACACCGAATGATGTCAAACGTCTGCTTGGCATTGAACTCACTGCCAAACAAATCGCGGAGTTGCTCACGCGGCTTGAATTCAAATGCACGGTTGAAAAAGACAAAGTCAAAGCGAAAACACCTGCCCATCGTATGGACATCGGCGAAGGCAACGTTGGTCTCGCAGATGTGCTCGAAGAAGTGGCACGCGGCTATGGCTTTGACCGCATCCCGACGACCACGATGGCCGACGCACTTCCTCCACAGATCGGCAATCCGGTTCATGAGTGGGAGGAACATCTGCGTGACTTGCTGGTCGCGCTCGGTCTCCAGGAGATCGACCGGCTC
>CAZSVR010000107.1:0-6011 GCA_964610295.1 uncultured Anaerolineaceae bacterium | reverse complement strand
CCCGTGGGGGCACCTGGGTAATAAGAGATCGTCGCAAGGTGGTCTCTTATTTTTTAAAACCGTGGCCCCCATTCAGGGGATGTTATTCGAATCCCCGTGGGGGCACCTGGGTAATAAGAGATCGTCGCAAGGTGGTCTCTTATTTTTTAAAACCGTGGCCCCCATTCAGGGGATGTTATTCGAATCCCCGTGGGGGCACCTGGGTAATAAGAGATCGTCGCAAGGTGGTCTCTTATTTTTTAAAACCGTGGCCCCCATTCAGGGGATGTTATTCGAATCCCCGTGGGGGCACCTGGGTAATAAGAGATCGTCGCAAGGTGGTCTCTTATTTTTTTATTCAGTTCGTTAATTTGATTTTCTTAAATGATAAGGGGTCAATAGCAGGAATCCCAGCGCAATAATACCCTGGCCGATCAACACCCCGGAGGCCTGCAAGGGTCCAAAATACGGGACGCCGGAGACGTGCGACCCCATGCCAAAAACATCCGCCATGCCCGCAAAGACCGCAACCACATATCCGGTGCCAACCAACCTTGAGCCGATATCGGCGATGATCGTACGTTCATGTCCCCACCAGAGGGTCACGATCCCAATATATCCACCCAGGCAAATGATGGCGAGACCCACAATAAATACAGCGATCTGAACAAAGCCCACCACCGGGCTGCGATCCCAACCAAACCAGTCAGGTTTGGCACCGATCATAAATAACAAGAGTCCCAGGAATGTGACGATCAGGCTCATACTGATGCGCGGCGTGGCGGCATCGTCTCGGGGTGTTGTATTTATGCGGGTGGATGAAGGCAGGCCCATTAGCTCGGTAAATCCCGTTTCAAGCGGGTGATCCAATTTCCACCCAGGATGTTGGTGGTATCCATTTCAGTATAGCCGCGCGCCCGGAGGAGAGGCCCTAGATTCTGCAGATCGGCAATTGTGTCAATTTCAGCCGGGACGTGCTGCAAACCGAAGCCACCATCAAAATCGGAGCCGATGCCGGCGTGCAGGGAATCGCCGGCCAGCTGGCAGATGTGGTCAATGTGACCGGCAACCACATCCAATGGAACCTCTTCGCGCCGGCCGTTCTTTTTCAGGTCCCAACCGACCTTGAGGTAACCATTGAATGGAACGACGCCCACCACCCCGTCGCGTTCAATGATGCCTTGAATGATGCGGTCGGAAAAATGACGGTTGGAATTTGAGTTGGGC
This sequence comes from uncultured Anaerolineaceae bacterium, assembly GCA_964610295.1. GTDB lineage: Bacteria > Chloroflexota > Anaerolineae > Anaerolineales > Villigracilaceae > Villigracilis. The sequence continues at coordinate 4,805 of CAZSVR010000107.1, read as the reverse complement.
ATCAGGGAAAGACAATTCGCATGCGTACCCACGATGGGCCCGCGGTACAGATCCAGCGCCTCGATGGCGGCCTGTTCATCCATGTGACTGAGATCGAGGATGAAATTGTAATCGGCCATGACCGACAATAATTCGCGGCCGTCCTCGGTCAACGGGCCCGGTTCGCGCCAGCCGCCGCAATAGCGCGTCCCCACCCAGGCCAGGCCGATCAGCCGCACACCAAGTTCATGCCATTCTTCCAGTTCGGAGGGCTGCCGCACACCCTCCGCGCCTTCCATCAATACCACCATACCAACGGGGTGTCCACTTTCGCTGGGTTTCTTCCAATGGTCGAGGATCAGGTTCAAGTCCGAGTTGGAGGCGATAAGACGAAATTTATCAGGGGTCGAGTCCGTCATCCGATGATAGGTCAGCAACTGTTCATGATACAGTCGATGGGCCTCGTCAAAATTTTTATAAACTTGTTTATCACCTTCGGAGGATCTAAAACGAAGCGGGCACGCAAAGAGCGTGGAAAAAACGATGGCGACCTGGCCACGCTGGTAATCCGCCCAGCCCAGCAGCGAATCGCCATTTTTCTGTACGGCAAGTGAACCCACTTCGAGCTTGCGCGTTTCGTCGGCGGAACGCGTGTAATCGCGTCCGTCAACAATGAGTGACATGGGGATGATTGAAAAGCGCACCTCCCGGTGCGCGCTCTCTTTGATTTATTCTTTATCGCCTGGCTCGTTGAACTCCTGTGTGAGCATCTTGAAGTCCTTATCGGCAAAGGCGGCCGAGTCCACTTTGCGCAGGCTCAAGCCAATGCGATGTAGTTCCGGGTCAATGCGGATGACACGCAGGGTCTTGACGTCACCTTCGTTGAGCACTTCCTTGGGATGTTCGACCCGGTTCTCGCTTAATTCGGAGATGTGGATGAGACCTTCGATATCGCCTTCGAGGCGGGCGAACGCGCCGAATTTGGTCAGGCGGGTAATGACACCTTCAACGAGTTGACCCACACTGAACTTCTCCACCCGGCTCTTCCAGGGATCATCCTGCAGGGCGCGCATGGAAAGGCCGATGCGTTTCTTCTCGCGGTCAATATTGATGACCTTGACCTGGACTTCCTGGCCGACTTCGAGAAGTTCCCTGGGATGTTGGATGCGATCCCATGAAAGTTCGGAGAGATGGACGAGACCATCTGCGCCGTTGATGTTGACGAACGCGCCGAAATCCGCCAGGCTTGTGACTCGGCCGCCATACACTTTACCTTCTTCGAGTTCGTTGATGACGCGGTCTTTCATCGAAGCGCGCGACTCAGAACTGGCGGCCCGCTCGGAAAGGATCAGGCGGCGGCGCTCGCGATCCACTTCGATGATGCGAACGGAGATGGCCTGACCGACCATTTTTTGCCAGCGTTGCTCGGGTGTATCGCCGGTGGACTGTGAACGGCGGGCCGCGCTGAATTGGGAGGAGGGCACAAATCCGCGCAAACTTCCAATACCCACGATCAGCCCGCCCTTGTTGAACCCGATGATCTTGCTGTCTATCACGGTTTCATCGGTGATCATCTTTTCAACATTTTCCCAGGACATTTGTTCTTGGGCGCGCTTGAAGGAAAGGACGACATTCCCGTTCTGATCTTCGGGATTAATGACATACACGTTGACTTCCAGTCCCACCTTGAGCGCTTCACGCTCCTCCGCACTGAGTTGTTCCAGTTCGCGGCTGTTGATCACGCCTTCAGATTTGGCACCAATACTGACGAGGATCTGGCTTTGCCCAATACTCGCGATCATACCTTTACGGATCTCACCCGTTTGAGGTAGTTCAACACTCAGGGATTCAGACTCGAGCAGTGACTCCATTGTTTGGTTGTTAGGCTGATCGCCCTGCGCATTCGCAGCCCCCTGGGCTTCATTTTGATCCATCACGCGTGACTCCAATTAAAAGAAATGTAAGGTGGATTATACAAGTGAATGCATAAGTTGACAACCCTGATGCCTGCGATCTCATTAAAATCAACCTCATCTTACTTGAACGGCAAATCAAGCGTTATAATCACGGGCTGGAGTATGTATGCCCGCCATTTTCCCTTTTACAGCCATCGTTGGACAGGAGCGCATGAAGCGTGCGCTCATTCTCAATGCCGTTGACACCCGCATCGGCGGTGTCTTGATCCGTGGTGAACGCGGCACTGCAAAATCAACCGCTGCTCGTTCGCTGGCTGCATTGCTTCCTCACGTAAAGATCGTGCAGGACTGCCGCTTCGGATGCGACCCGGATAAACCCGCAACTTGGTGCACCGAATGCAAGGAACGTTTCGCTGTGGCCAAAAACCTTCCCACCGCCGAACGCGCCACGCCCTTCGTCAACCTGCCGGTCTCTGCAACGGAAGACCGCGTGGTGGGAACGCTCGACATCGAAAAAGCCATTCAAAAGGGTGAACGTCATTTTGAGCCCGGGGTGCTGGCCGGCGCAAACCGCGGCTTGCTTTATATTGACGAAGTCAACCTGCTCGACGATCATGTCGTGGATATTCTGCTGGACTCGGCTGCGATGGGCGTGAACACGGTCGAACGCGAAGGCATTTCCTTCGCCCATCCCGCCCGCTTCATTCTCGTTGGGACGATGAATCCTGAAGAGGGCGATCTGCGCCCCCAGTTGCTGGATCGCTTCGCCCTCTCCGTGGACATCGTTGGGATCCGCGATGCGCGCGAGCGTGTCACCATTATGGAACGCAATCTCTCGTTCGAGAAGGACGCGGAGATCTTCCGTAAGCAATGGCTTCCAAAAGAGGATGAACTCTCCAGGAAAATCGCGCTTGGACGTGAACTCGTCGACCAGGTCACTCACACGACCCGCGACTTGCTCTCCATCGCCGCGTTGACCGCATCCCTTAATGTGGACGGCCACCGCGCGGACCTTGTCATTCTCAAAGCTGCGCGTGCCGAGGCCGCCTTCGAGGGCCGCACGAAGATCAACGACCACGATATCGCGCTCGCCGCAGAACTGGCCCTGCCGCACCGCATTAAACGTACGCCTTTCCAGCAGGCCGAAATGACCAGCGAACAACTGCAAGAGCGCATCGAGCAGTTGGCAGGCCAATCCGTCCCGAGCGAAGCGGATGATGAGTCTGAGAGCAAGCCGGAAGGCGAGCAGCAGGAAAAAAAAACTTAAAACTCGAAGATGAAACACAGGAGGGTGCGCAACAAGGCCAGCCAGAACCCATGCCGCAGGACGTCTTCGCGAACACGAACGCGAATTGGTGGGAGGGCGGGCAAAAAGTAAAAGCCGGCGAGACTTTCCAACCGCGCAAGTTAAATACTCCGCTTGATAAATTAACCCGCAAACAAGCCGGCCGTCGTTCGCTCACCAAGACCGAGCGTAAACATGGACGTTATATCAAGGCGCGTCCCGCAGGCGACAAGTTGAACGACATCGCCTTCGATGCCACCTTCCGTGCGGCCGCGCCTTTCCAAAATCAACGCGCAGAGAAACGCAAAAAGCTCGCCTTCGCCATTGAAAAAAGCGACCTGCAACGCAAGGTCCGCGTGAAGCGCGTGGCCAACCTGGTGCTCTTCCTCGTGGACGCCTCCTGGTCCATGGCCGTCGCGGAACGCATGAACGCGACGAAAGGCGCGATCCTTTCGCTGTTGACAGATGCCTATCAGCGCCGTGACCGCGTAGGCTTGATCGTCTTTCAAAAAGACCGCGCCACTTTGGTATTGCGCCCCACCAACTCGGTTCAACTTGCGCGACGCGCACTCATGGATATTCCCGTCGGCGGAAAAACCCCGCTCTCTGCCGGGTTGTTCATGGCACATGATGTGCTCACGCACGAGAAACACATCCACCCGGATGTAGAACCACTTTTGATCGTGATGACCGACGGCGCGGGCAACGTCTCGGTGGGCACACTTGCTCCACAGGAAGAGTCGTTCAAATTCGCGGAAATGATCGCACACGAAAAGACGCGTTCCGTGGTGATCAACATGGAACACGCCGCCTTTGACCAGGGACTCGCGAAACAACTGGCCAACCATCTCGAAGCGCCATGTTACGCGCTCAGCGAATTGAAAGCCGAAAATTTATATATTGCCGTGAAGCACGAGATGAGCACACCGACGAAGAAGTAAAAACCATATCGTTGCGAGGGCTGTTGGTTGAGTAGGCGGCGTTCTGCCGCGCGAGATGGAAGGTGATCTCCAGTGATACTACCTTCGCTGCCAGTACACGTACGCAAGGCCCGTTCCGACAACAGACAGCAGGATCAGGTTGGGAAGGAGTGCAAGTGATGCGGTACGTGCAAGGAGGCCGAAGAGGATTCCGATTGCAACGAGAATCTTCCAAGTGGAGAGGTAGAGAGTTACAAGGCGTACTTCGCTCCACTTGCCAGAGCGCAGCGAATACCAGGCTGCGATCGCCGCACTTAGCAGGAAGCCGCCAATGCTACGAGTTGAGGTAGGGTCAGGGGTCTGCAGACCCAGCATGGACTGGAACTGAACGGGTGCCAAGAAGGATCCGATTCCGACCGTAGCGCAGGGAACAACAGTGAGCCAGAGCAACGCACGATGGAGCTTACTTAGGCTGTCATTCATTTGAGTTTCTCCTTCTCCAGTAGGGACTACCGCAAGGTGTCAGATCAATAGGATAGCACAATTGCGTGCGCGACGCTTTCGTCGAATAATAGCTGTACTCGAGTGAAATCCATTTGAGAGTCATTTTCATTATTTGCATCCACACTATCTCTTGATGTAGGACAGCCTTTCGCAGATGGAACCGTTCTTCACTTGGAATATATCGACTCCTCGGACATGTCC
>CAZSVR010000106.1:0-6068 GCA_964610295.1 uncultured Anaerolineaceae bacterium | reverse complement strand
CGGTCGCTTGCGCTCCCTCAGAGAGACACGAAAGGTATTTTTGAGATAGGTTCTACTGTGTGCTGCGCAAAGATGTGAACCCAAATTACTATGACCACCGGTATTTTGATGATTCAAGGTTCACGTATTTATGCAAGAAGCAGTAAACCAGAATTATGATTTTCACTCGTAATTTCTTTCAACGAGTTTAGCAAATTATGCAACAAGCGGTAGGCAGTTACCTTTTTTTGATACAATCAAATCGCGACGCTCTCTTATTAATGGTCGAGTGAAAAGGAGTATGACACGATCTTGAACAAAGCGGAGGAAGAGCTTGTAAAAGAAGGGGCTCAAAAGGTCACTGAAAAGGACCTTGAAAAAGTAGTCAACAGGTCTGAAGAGATCAAAAAGAAATTCAGCACCAAAGGTCTGTTGGCCCGGTTTATAGAAGATGGGCAACTGCTGATCGCGATCGTCAAGGATTACTGGTCTGGGGCATATCGCCAGGTCCCTTATGGAGCGATCGCCTCGATCGTCTTCACACTGATCTATGTCCTCAATCCTTTCGACCTGGTCCCGGATATGTTGCCCTTCATCGGTCAGTTGGACGATGTCGCGGTCATGGGCGCCTGTTTGATGTTGGTTGAGCGAGACCTGCACAAGTATAAGGATTGGAAACAGGATCAGGGAAAGACAATTTAGAAGAAAACAAGAACCGGCGAGGTGAGTGATAAGTCAAAGAGTCTTGCTCTTAAGCTGTTTTATCTTGGACAAATCCAGGTCCGAGGCTAGCAACGAACATTAACCGCTATTCAAAAAGAGACTGGCTTGCACCAGTCTCTTTTGTCTTGGATATTCCCGTTCAGGCCTGTGCCCGATAACGCTTCAGTCCGCTCCAGCCGATCAGCATCTTTTGCTCCTCGTCATACAGGCGCAGAGATAAAGATTTAAGACTGGCCCACAAGGTCAGGGGTCGGACGTGAAAGACAGAATTCTCGTAATAGCATTTGGGCAGGTTATAGTTCGGGATCTTCGCGCTCAGATGGTGGATGTGATGGAAACCGATATTTCCACTGAACCATTGAAGAATGAGGGGCAATTTATAGAAGGAACTGCCCTGTAACCCGGCTTTCACAAATTTCCAGCCCTCATGATTGTCCCAGTAGGTGGGATCAAAATTATGCTGGACGTAAAAGAGCCAGATCCCGATCGATGTACTGATCATGAGGACCGGCAACTGCACCAGAACATAGGTCTTCCAGCCAACCAGCCAGCACATCAAGGCGACCCCAACTACGAGTGCAAAATTGGTCCACCACACACTGGCACGCTCGCGTTTTCCCTGCGATCGCAATGGGATCCGCTGTGTCACAACAAAGACCAGCAATGGGCCGACTCCCAACAACGCAATGGGATTGCGCATAATGCGATAGGCTGTCTTCTTCCACCAGGGCGCGGCGAGGTATTCCTTGACCGTCATCGTGTAAACATCCCCGGTGCCGCGTCGGTCGAGGTCGCTGGCTGTGGCATGATGGACTGCATGGTCGTGCTTCCAACGGTAGTAGGGAGTAAAGTTTAGGAAGGCTGTGATCCTCCCCAAAAAATCATTAGCCTTCTGCGATTTGAAGAACGAGCCGTGTCCGCAATCGTGGAAGATGATAAAGGTGCGCATCAGGAAGCCCGACGCCAACACGGACAACCCCAGTGTGAGCCCATAGGAAATTTCGACGCTGCGGATCATCAGATACCACAACACGAAATACGGGATCAGCGTATTCGCCACCTGCCAGAGACTGCGGGCAAGATCGGGTTTCGCATATTTGGCAACGATCGGCTGCCAGCGGATATTCTCCGCTTCGTTCGATTCATTTGTATTATTGTTCATATGGTATCCAATCTATCATTACTTACCATTTTAACCCATATTTCGGAGATGGTTCCTAGGAAAAAGCTTGCTCTTCCCTGTTAACAATCTGTTATAGACCTTCGAGCAGAATGCAATGTTGACAGGTCCGCCCTTATCCTCCCCGTTCGCGATTGATGCAGAACCTTCGGTCAAGATGCATCCAACGAACATCCAGTGAAAAGCTGTGCCTTTGGCTGCTCCTCATCGACATTGTGTCATTTGTATATCTATGATTAAATTCCAAATATTGTTGCAGACTTATAAGGTTGCAAAGGATGTGGCCGATGAGCGAAGATCAATCCACGATTAACCAGATGTGGCACGACTGGTTCGTGACCGATGCCTTCAAGTCCGAAAAGCGAATGATGCACATTCTAAGTCTGCTCCCGCACCACCCGCACTGCAAATTTTGTCACTCGCCATTTCAGGGAGTTGGAGGGGCATCGTCCGCATGTTTTTTGGGAAAAAGCAATCCACGTTAAATCCGCGCTTCTGCAATCTGTGCGAGGATTTCGCAAATAAACATCGCGGCCGGCATGAAGTGGAAATGTCCATGTTGTTCGCGGATGTACGCGGGTCCACTTTTTCTGAAGCGTTGACAAGCAAAGGATGATCAAATGAAGGATTTCCTGAAACGCCACTCTCTGATGATCGGCATTCTCCTGTTGTTCCTGCCGGTTTTAACAGGCAGCGCGGATATCATTCAGAAAATACTTTTGATCGCGGTCGCTTTCATGGTCGTCCTCACGGCAGGCCCCGAAAAGCTCTCGCACACCGAACCTCTACAAAGACAGAAATAGGGAGAAGCTGGATGGGTCAAAGAGTCTTTCTCGTAACCGGCGCGACCTCTGGGATCGGCAAGGCGGTCGCCTTTGGGCTGGCCAAAACCGGTGAGACCGTTCTGCTGGTCGCGCGTGATCAGGACCGCAGGAACGCGGTGTATGAGGAGATCATGTCGCAGATACAGAATCCCAACGTGGACTTGCTGACCTGCGATCTAGCCTCCCTGGGATCGGTTCGAAATTTTGCGGCCTTCATCAAATCGAAGTACCCGCAGATTGATGTTCTGGTCAACGACGCGGCGGTGGTCAAACGTGAACGCCTGGTCAGCGCGGATGGATATGAAATGATGTTCGCCAGCAACCATCTTGGTCCCTTCCTGTTGACGAATCTCCTGCTCGATCCGCTCACCGTTCGTGCCGCGAAGCACGGCGGCACGCCGGTGCGAGACGGCAAGGCCAGTGGCGCGGGCCGCATCCTGAAGATCACTGCGCCATCCACTGTTAAACCGAACTTTGAAGATCTGCAAAGCAGGCAGAGTTTCAATTACTTGAACGTGTTCAGCGCGACAAAGATGATGAATCTGTTATTCACCTTTGAACTGGCCCGCCGCCTGGAAGGGACAGGCCTTACAGCCAATGCGATCTACCCGGGGCTGGCGCGTTCCAACTTGATGAACGAATCCCCAGCGCTCATGCGTTGGATCGCCTGGCTGGCTTCTGCTTCGCCGGAACGCGTGGCAAATGACATCGTTCGAGTGGCGATCATGCCGGAGTTTGAAAAGGTCAACGGAAAATTCCTGCACAAAGCCAGGGAGATCGATCCGCCGCCTTTTGCGTACGACCGCGCAACCCAACAGAAACTATGGGAGGTCAGCGCTGAACTGGCCGGTTTACCCATGACATAAATGCGTCCCATTATTCGTAGGGTGCCTTAATAAAAAATTCCCCGGGATTTGCATCCCGGGGAATTTTTCGAAACAGTGGGAATTAGCTGAGCACAACCACGTTTGTGGCTTGCGGGCCTTTGGGGCCCTTCTCAACCGTGAATTCGACCTTCTGGCCTTCTTCAAGGTTTTTGAAACCATCGCCCTGGATCGCAGAGAAGTGGACGAAGACATCCGCGCCGCCTTCGCGTGCGAGGAAACCATAACCCTTGCTTCCATTGAACCATTTGACTGTACCGTTGATACGTTCTGACATTGTTTGCCTCCTTTGGCAAAAAAGAAAATTGGAGGACCCGGTCCTTTCGCCAGAACAGACAAAACAAAACGGCCCATGGATTTGAACCCATGAGCCGATGGTTGTACTTCCAAAGCGAACTACTGGTATCCGTAAGGGTCAACTGTATCATAGAGGCGGGGTCATGTCAATGATATTTTGTGTGAGCAAATTCAGCCCTCCAAACTCGAGGGCTGTTTCATGTGTCACCCACAGGGCAGTGAGAGCGTGCCCGCAGGGTAGGGTCTCTTCTACATAAATGGAGATTCTTCGCTTCCAAAAAACAGGTCGCTCACTTGTGGCCGCGGCAATAGTGCAGGTAGAATGATACAAACTACGCCTTTACCAGGCTGAATTTTTCTTTTCCAATGCGGTAATTACCGTTGTGCTTCATGACTTGATCCACGGCATCCTCGGGCACATCCACAAATGTATATTTCTCTTCAATGCGTATCTTACCGATGGTATAGCCCGGTATATTGGCATGAAAAGCGATCGTGCCGACAATATCGCTCGGGCGGACGTTATTTACCTTCCCTTTGTTGAGCTTTAAGCGCACCATGCCCTCTTCATGCGCCTCGCGGCGGGGTTTGCCGAGCTCGCGTTTGCCCGCACCCGCGTCGCGCCTTCCCATGGGCTCGCGTCTCCCGCGCGTGAATTCGCGTTCGGTCTTGCGCGGATAGTCCGCTTTCACATCGGCGATCTCTGCCACCGGGCGCTGCTTTTCATCGGCACGCGCAATCTTGATGGCAGCCGCGGCAATGTTTAACGGGTCATGACCGGCTTCGATCAGTTCCTGAACCATTTCAAGTTCGCGCTTGTACCGTCCACGACCAAGCCATATTTTCAAATTCTCAACAATCTGTGATTCGCGATGACGAAGGACATCCGCCGTGGTTGGCAGGGTCATTTGCTTGACCGGCTGTTTGGTGAGCGCTTCCACTTCGCGCATGCGTCGTTTCTCGCGCGGCGATAATAAGGTAATGGCTATGCCCGTCTTGCCCGCACGACCTGTGCGACCAATACGATGAATATAAACTTCGGCATCATCGGGCAGGTGATAGTTGAAGACGTGCGAAATGTCGTCAATGTCGAGTCCACGCGCAGCCACATCGGTCGCGACCAGGACTTTGAGTTGGTTCGCTCGAAAACGCCCCAATACACGTTCGCGCGCATTCTGGTCGAGGTCACCGTGAATGGCTTCAGCGGGAATGCCGCGCACGACCAGTTCATTCGCAAGTTGACTCGTTTCTGCGCGCGTACGGGCGAAGATCAAGGCACTGTGGATCGGTTCGATCTCGAAGAGACGCGTGAGCGCGTTGGTCTTGTCCGATTCGTGGACGAGATAGTAACGCTGTTCAATCGCCAGGGCATTCAGCGTGGATCGTTTAATGAGCACGGACTGGGGGCTGCGCATGAAGCGTTCCGCCAGCGAGCGGATGCGCGTGGGCATGGTCGCGCTGAAGAGCGCGGTCTGCCGCGAGGCGGGCGTCGCCGCAAGAATGGTCTCCACGTCTTCGATGAAGCCCATATTGAGCATTTCATCGGCTTCATCCAGCACGACAGTTTTGACATCGCTCAGGTCAAGCACTTTGCGTTCCATCAGGTCGATCAGGCGGCCCGGCGTGCCAACGACGATATCCACACCGCGTTTGAGTTGGTTGATCTGCGGGCCATACGGTTGCCCGCCGTAGACAGCCAGCACGCGAACGCTAAGATGCTTTCCATATTGGACCATGGAATCGGCGACCTGCAAGGCGAGCTCGCGCGTGGGTGCAAGCACGAGCACCTGTGGTTGTTTCTGCTGTTTGAAATTTTGAAGAATGGGGAGGGCAAAGGCGGCGGTCTTGCCCGTGCCGGTTTGCGCCTGACCCACGACATCTGCCCCTGTGAGCATGATGGGGATCAGCGCGGCCTGGATGGGTGTCGGCTCGGAATAGCCAAGTTCGGTAATGGCCTGCACCAACTCGGGGCGCAGGTTTAAAGAAGTGAATTCGGTTGTCATCAGATTTCCTTTTTGATGTCATTGCGAGGAACCGCTGGTCGAGTAGGCGGCGTTCTTCCGCTGTATCGAGACCAAGGCGACGAAGCAATCTCCTCGATGAGTTGGGGATTGCTCACCTGCACAACAACAAACGCACGAAGTCCCTCGCGCACGCCGCAAAGCGGCAGTCCCGAGCGCA
>CAZSVR010000105.1:0-6072 GCA_964610295.1 uncultured Anaerolineaceae bacterium | reverse complement strand
TCCCTAAAAGCACCATCGATCGCGCGATTCAGTACGTCCACGACAGCCAGAATCCCGACGGCGGGTTTCGTTACATGCTCGATTCGGCCGGTTCGATGTTCGCACGGTCGGCCGCAGGCGTGGCCGCGCTGTATTACGCGGGCATTCACGACGACCCCTCCACGCGCCGCGGGCTGGCGTATTTGGAGAAGTTCATGCCGGGCAAGACGCAGGAGCAGACGCACTATTACTATGGACAATATTACGCCGCGCAAGCGATGTTCATGGCGGGCGGCACGCATTGGGCGCAGTGGTGGCCGGCGATCCGCGACGAGCTGCTTGCCAAGCAGTCGCCGGATGGGTTCTGGCCCGGCGAGGCGGGCAGCGAATATGGAACGGCCATGGCGCTCATCGTCTTGCAGATTCCGAAGCAGACGCTGCCGATCTTTCAGAAGTAGTTGAACGATCGGGGCGGCAAGGTGTTCATCGTGCGAACGGTTTTGTACGTCATGATCGGTTTGGTGTCGGCTGCGACGCCGAGTCTGTTCGCGCAGGGCGGCAGCGGCGATGCAACGTCGTTACCGGCGAGTGGAGCGATGTGCATCACGCCCGTTGGAAAGGAAGCGATCGTTGCGCGCATCCGTTCATGGGAATTGCCGGGGGTCTTGGAACTGGACGCGGGAGCGGGTCGAACCGAACGAATGGACTCCGGCGACGTCGATCAGGTGCGGGGCGTTGAGGGTTGCAAACGCCCTGATGGACAAGACCGGCGATCGGCAATGACGCCGGCTCGCGCGGCCGAATGGATGGTGCAATTGGCGGATGGCTCTCAAGTGATCGGAGCGATTGCGGGCGGCGATGACGAGCGGCTGACGCTGCATCATGCCGAGCTTGGCGAGATGACGCTGCCCATCGAGCGGATCGCGCGGCTGTGGAAGGCCGTCGGCCGCGAACCGTCGGTCGCCGGGGACGAAGACGTCGTCGAACTGACCAACGGCGACCGGGTCCGGGGAGCGGTCGCCGGGGTCTCGGCGGGTGCGCTGCGCTGGTCCGACGGCGGCGAGGAACGGCCGCTGCCGTGGAGCAAGGTGCAATCGGTTGCACTGGCGACCGCGAAGGGCGGAAAATCCGGCGGAGTGTCGGCGATCGTCGGACTCCACGATGGTTCGCGGATCGTCGCGTCGAAGCTGGATTGGAAGGACGGACAGATCCATCTTCAGTGGACCGCGGACGCGCGGCTTTCCGTTCCACTGGAGACTCTGAGCTGCGTGGAAGTCAGCGGCGGTCGTCGGGCGTGGCTCAGCGGGCAACCTCCCGAAAACTACGAGGCGGTTCCGTATTTAGAGACGCGCTGGGCCTATCAAGTGGACAAGAACGCGCTCGGCGGGCCGCTGAAGATGCAGGGGGCGACTTATCGCCGCGGCCTCGGGCTGCACTCGGCTTGTAAGATGAGCTGGCGGCTGGGCGGGGCGTACGAGCGATTCACCGCGCTGGTGGGCATCGATGATTCCGCGGGGCGACTCGCCGACGCGGACGTGACGATCCTGCTCGACGGGAAGGAGTTGGCGGCGCTGCGCGGCCTTCGCTGCAACGAGGAGCCGAGATCGATCGATGTGCCCGTCTTGGGCGTCGATCGGCTGACGATCGAGATCGGTTTCGGCAAGCGCGGGGACGTGCAGGATCGGGTCGATGTCGTGAATCCGGCGCTGCTGCGGAAGTCCTAGGAGTGATGGGGTAAACTATTCAGAATGGACGCCCCCAATTCGATTTTGAAAATCAGTCGGGCACAGCATCACAAGGATGCGCTGGAAAAAAGCATAAAATCCTTCCTTAACACAAAAAGGTACACATTAGGATTCAACCCTAATCCCAAGCCCCCTAAGTATGTAATCACCGCACGCAGAGACTGGCTCGTCCCTGCCGAATGGAGTCTCATGGTCGGCGACTTCGCACACAATGCAAGGTCATGTCTCGACATGCTCGTCTATCTTCTCAGCAGGCTTGATCCAGCCGACCGATTGCGAACAAAGCTTCAATTCCCGATCTGCGATACCACTGACGAATTTGCCGAGGCTAGAGTTGGAAAGAAACAACTTGAAGGGGTTTCGCCGTCGGATCGCACAATCATCGAATCGTTTCAACCATACTGCCAACGTGGCCCACTTGATGAGCCCATCAGCCTTCTCAGAGACATCAATAACACCGACAAACACCGATTGATTCAGTTGGTTACTGTCATCCAAAAAGTTGATTCGGTATCTCTCGGAGCCGGCAGATTCGGCCGGAATTTCGTCGCTGGCGGCGGCGCAGCAATTCAACTCGGCTCCGGAGCCAACATAACCGGCGGCGGAGGATTTAGCTTTACAAGCCTGCCCAATGTCCAGATAACCGATAAGGAGACAATAATCGCAGAGATTGAGTCTCCTGAGCCATTCAACATGGATGTGTATCCGAATATATCCACCCACATAGATTTCGGGATAGGTAGCATCCCGGTTAGGAGCCGCCCTGTACTTGGAACACTCGCGCTTATCCTGTATCGTGTCAAGGAGATAGTCGGGAAGTTCGATCCTGCCGTTTAGTGGCAGTGATCTTGTTGATCGGTAAGTTATGATTCAAATCTTTCCGGTACAGAAATGTTTCTCAAGCCTTCTTTGCACGTGGAAGCAGTTATCATTACCTCATGCCTGGTCTTTTCGACGGAACTCCGCTTGAGCGACCTGTGACCTGCGAACGGTGCGGGCAGGGGGTTAAGCAGTGTCGTTGCCCGCGGGGCGCGGATGGGAAGGTGCTTCTGCCGAGAGACCAGCCCGCCCGGGTGAGCCGGGAGCGGCGCGGGGGCGGCAAGATGGTCACGATCATCAGTGGCCTCGACGCTCGCGCGACCGACCTGCCGACGATGCTCAAGACGTTCAAGTCGACGTTGGGCGCCGGAGGCGCGATCAGCGAAGGACGGATCGAATTGCAAGGGGACCATCGCGACAAGCTGGTGGGAATCCTGCGGGAACTGGGCTATCCGGCGAAGGCGTCGGGGGGATGAGAGTTGTACGCGGTTGCGGGTGAGGGATGTGCAACCGCACAAATGCTACGACGATAGGAACATGAGCATTGAGCAATTCTGTCGCCCTTACAGGGCTTGGACGTTTTCAACTTCTCATCCCAGGGGCTTACGCCCCTGGCTACTGGCTTTTGCCCTTCCAGGGCAAAGAACTCGATTCCATCGGCTCCGAGCGGCGAACGAACGTTCTCCGACGCATCGCGCTTGCGATAATGATTGCTGGTATTCTCCACGGGCTTGCGCCGCGCGGCTCGGGTGGCGGCGTTGCCCGGTTGTCGGGATGGAATCGCGTCTAATGTTGCCGTGGTTTGCTTTGCGATTCGGCGATCACTTTCAGGACGGCGTCGGCGGCTTTTTTTAGTGGCTCGTCGTCCGATTCTTGGATAACGCGGCGGGCGGCTTGGTCGGCGAGTGCGGGGTTTCCGTTTTCGAGGCTTAATCGGGCCAGCAGATACAGACCGGCGGGCGAATCGCGGAGCGACGCGGGGAGGGCTTCCAGGCCCATCGCGACGACGTGCAGCCATTCCAGCCGCTGCGCCGACGGCATCGAAGGCGGCTTGGGCGGGCCTAATGTTTCCGGGATGACGCGGGCTTCTTTCCTGGTAAGGGCCAAGTACGCCATCGTCCAGTTTGCAAAGTCGCGGGCTTCACTATCCGGGGGCAGGGCCGAGGCGTTTCGCACGGCTTGTTGTTGATCGCCGGTGAGAGCGAGCGACCAGCCTAGCCAGGCCGATCGCTCGGGCTTCGAAATCGACTTGCCTTCATATTTTCGCCACAAATCGACGAGGGCCTGATTTTTGCCCGTTGATTGGAGCGCTTCGTGCAAGCCGATCATCGCGGCCCTGTTGTCGGGGGCTATGGTGAGGATGGAGCGGTAGTTGCCTTCCGCCTCAGAGGCGCGTCCCAGCGGCGGTAGAAGCGACGCACGGTTGAGTCGCGCCGTGATGTTGTCGGCATCCATCGCGATCAGGCGATCGTAGATTTCCATTGCCGCCGGCGCTCGGTTCGTGCGCGTCAGGACCACGCCGAGGTTGAGGAGCGCGGACGAATCGTCCGGATCGAGATTCAGGATGGTTCGAAGAAGCGGCTCGGCGTTCGGCCAGTCCTGCCGCCGAATCCGCAACACGGCTAGGGAGGAAAGGCTATCGCGGTCATGGGGGTTGATCTTGATCGCACTTTCGTAGGCCGCGATGGCGGCGTCGATCTCACCGGCCTTCTCGTAACTATGAGCCAAGGCGACGACCGCGGGCAGGTACGCGGCGTTCTGCCGCAAGATGCGACCATAAAGCTGCCGGGCCTCCACCGCTTGCCCCCTGTCTTCGAGCGTGCGGGCCAGGTAGTAGAGCGTCCACAGGTGGTGCGGCAGACCGGCCGCGGCGCGGAGCAGCTCCTTCTCGGCGGCAGGCCAGTCTTTCTTCAAGCGATACGCTTCCCCGGCCACGCCGGCCAGTCGCGGATGGTCGGGCCAACGTTTGCGAGCCTTCTCGACGGTGGCCAGCACGGCATCGGGCTGCCTCTCGACGACGTACGCCTTTGCGAGTTCGACGTGCGCCAAGACGTTGTCGTGGTACACGTCGAAGGCCCGTTGGTTTCGTGTGACGTTGTTGGCCCAGGTTGGGCCGAGTTGCCAGCCGACGCAAAACCAAGCGGCGAGAATGGCCGCCGTTGGCAGACCGATCGACAGCGATGCAATCGCGCGGCCTGAGCGTCGGCGGAGTTCGTCGAAGGATGAGACGAAGATGGATGCGAGCGCGAGATGCAGCCCGACGATCGGCAGATACATGTAGCGATCGGCGGCGAGGAACCTCCGCGCGATGGAGGCCGCGAGGAAGGGGGCGATCAAAATCAGGAAGAGCCCGAGCCCCAAGCAAATCGTTCGATGCCGCCGCCAGGTCACGGCGACGAGTACCACGAGCGCGACCAGTTCGCCGCCGGCGATGAGGACCGGGGTCGAAAAGAGATCAAAACCCAGCGGAGGCGGGGACCAGGCGGCCAATCGATGGGGCCAGACATAGTTTTCGAGATAGTACCCGGCGGCGAGGAGCACCCGTACGGGCAGCGGGTCCGCCGGTTCGGCCTCCATCGCTTCGATGAAACCGGCCTCGCTGGTTGCGCGGTAGACCATCCACGTCGCCGCGGCGCTCATCAATAATAATATGGAGTAGAGGGTCCATCGCCGCCGGGGAATCGCGTGATGCAGTCGGTTGTCGCACCAGATCGCCGCGACGGGGACTGTCGGGAGGACTTTTGAGGCCAACGTCAGTAGCCATGCGGCCACCGATGCGATTAAGTAGGTTTTGTTTTCCGGTCCGACGCGAAGAGGCATGACGAGGAGCAACAACAGCGAAAACATCGTGGCCAGGAGGATGGTCCGCCCGCTGATCCAGGCGACCGGTTCGACGGCGAAGGGGTGGCAGGCAAACATGAGGGCGGTGAGCAGACCGATTCGGCGGCAAGCGGCCAGGCGCGAGGCGACGAGGAAGACCAGGATGGCGTTGATCGCGTGCAGCAGGATGTTGGTGAGGTGGAAGCCGTAGAGGCCGACGGGGAAGCGGTTGGCGGGAGTGCGTTCGGCGAGGGCGTAGTTGAGTTGGAAGCTCAAGACCGGCAGCGGTTGGTAGAGATCGCCGTGGACGATGGTGAGCAGCTTGGCGGCGTTGGCCAGGGAGGGGTGGTTGACGTAGACATGATTGAGCGCCAGGCGTTCGTCGTCGCCGGCGATGAAACCGCCGTGCCGCGTCGGCCAGCCGAAGGCGATGGCGACGCCGGCGACCAGAAGCAATCCGAGGGCTGTCCACCGATTGCGCTGTCTCGCTGAAATGCCGGTTGGAATTGTGGCGCTTTGCGGTGGCATGAGCGAATGATAGGCTGGGGGCGCAGAATGCGGAATTGGGAATGCGGATTGCGGAATGAACGAAACGCGACAAACGAACCCTCACCCCGGCCCTCTCCCTAGGAGGGAGAGGGAGAACCGCGGCGCGATCGAGACGCGCCATGGGCCGCTCGTTTTCGGCGAGCGATGCCTCGTGATGGGC
>CAZSVR010000104.1:0-6243 GCA_964610295.1 uncultured Anaerolineaceae bacterium | reverse complement strand
CGTCGTCGGGTCGGAGCTCGAGGCGCTGATCCTCGAGATGAACCTGATCAAGCGCCACCGGCCCAAATACAACGTCCGCCTCAAGGACGACAAGCGCTATCCGTATATCAAGATCCATTGGAAGGAACCATTTCCAAAAGTGACCGTCACAAGGCAGATGGTCGAGGACGGCTCACGCTACTTTGGGCCGTACACTTCCGCATGGGCCGTTTACCAAACTTTGGAAGTGCTGCGCCGCATCTTCCCCTACCTGACCTGTGACCGCGAGATCACGGGTCAGGACAAGCGTGCCTGCCTGTATTACGATATCAAGCTGTGTAACGCCCCCTGTATCGGCGCGGTCAACAGGGAAGGCTACCGCCAAATGATCTCCGACCTGATGGGTTTCCTCAGCGGACAAAGCGAAGAGATCATCACACGCTTGCAAAATGAAATGCAAAAGGCATCGGAGGAAATGCGTTTTGAAAGGGCCGGCGCGTTGCGTGACCAATTACAGGCCATTCAATCCATTGTTGAAAGACAAAAGATCGTCTTCGCGACAGATTATAAAGACTCGGATGTATTGGCGATGGCGCGGCAGGATGGCGAAGCTTGCGTGCAGATCTTCTTTATTCGCGGCGGCAAATTGATCGGGCGCGAGTATTTCATCCTTGAAGGGACTGAAGATGCAGCCGATACCGAGGTGCTGGGGGAATTCGTCAAGCAGTTCTATACAGAGGCCGCGACCATTCCCGAGCGAGTGATGCTGCCGCAGGAAATTGAAGAGGCCAAGATCATCGGTCAATGGCTCAGGTCAAGGCGCGGTGGTGAGAAAATGGAATTCGTTGTGCCGAAAGAGGGTCAGCCGCATGAGCTTGTGCAAATGGCCGCAGAAAATGCATCTGAAACCTTGCAGGCCCTGCGGGCACAATGGCAGGCAAATACCCACAAGCAGGAACAAGCCCTGACCGAATTACAAACTGCGTTAAGCCTGCCTGCTCCACCGAACCGCATCGAATGCTATGACGTGAGTCATACGCAGGGCGTGGCCACTGTCGGCGCGATGGTCGTCTTTGAACAAGGCGTGCCGGCGAAGAAACTGTATCGAAAATTTAACATCGACAGCACCAGCATTGGCGCGCCGGATGACTTTGCGTCGATGGAAGAGATGTTGACCAGGAGATTCCGCAGGTGGCGATCTGCCGAGGAGGCGGGCTCCGCCCCAGGGTCCAAACCGGAGCCGTCGTTCTCCTTCCTGCCGGACCTCATTATCATCGACGGCGGGAAAGGCCAGTTGGGACGCGTGGTCAAAGTCCTCGAGCAATTTGAGTTGTTCGGAAAAGTTCCCGTGGTTGGTCTTGCCAAACAGGAGGAGGAAATTTTCTTCCCACATAAAAGTGGACCGCTGATGCTGCCGCGCCATTCTCAGGGACTGTATCTGGTGCAACGCATCCGCGACGAGGCGCACCGCTACGGAATTACAGCGCATCGCGCAAGACGATCGAAGCAGGGGCTGGCCTCCCAGCTGGATTCGATCCCCGGCATCGGTCCCACCAGAAGAAAAGCACTCTTGAAACATTTCGGTTCTATGGATAAGATTAGAGAAGCGACGTCCGAGGAATTGGCCGCGGTCAAGGGCATGAACGAAAACGCGGCGGAAAGCATAAAGGCACATCTGGAATGAAGCGAACTGACGTGAAACAAGTTTGGATCGTTGACGACGACGAAGAGATGGGCCTTGCGATCGGCTTGATGCTTAAGCTGCTGGATTGTGAGACGAAACATTTCATGAATCCGCGGCCTGCCGCCCAGGCATTGCTGGCTGGCGGCCGCCCCGATCTGATGATCCTGGATATCAACATGCCCGAAGTAAGCGGTTTGGACATGCTGGAATTCATTCGCCGTCGTGAGCAATGGAAGGACCTGCCGATCATCATGCTTTCCTCCGAAGCCGCAGATGTGACGGTGGATAAAGCCATGCAGATCGGCGCCGACGGGTATGTGATGAAACCCGTGACAGTTGATGAATTGGAAAAGGTCATGTCCCAGGCCTTTTACCGACATATGATGAAATGAGAAAAGAAATGGCTGTTAAAAATTCAAGGAATAAAAAACCGACAAAACCTGCGGATAACACACGTCAGCGCAGGGTTGCACAGATTCTGTTCGCGATCTTCGCAGTGATCCTGATCCTTTCGATGGTGCTCTCTGCAGTCGCGAATTTTTAGGTTTCGCACTTAAGAACCCCTCGGATGCAGGTGGTATAATCCCGTTCGCGCGGCAATCTGCTGCGTATTATTTTGCATATGTCGTTGCGAACCTGCGGGAAGCAATCTCCTAACCGACGTGGAGATTGCTCACCTGCACCCCTGGTACTTGCATCCACCGTTCGTGCCGCGAGCACGACGGTGCGAGACGGCAGGACAAGTGTGCAACAAACGCACGAAGTCCTCGCAGCGAGGCGGAGTGGGAGTGCGGCGCAGTGTCGGGGAGAGTGCCCTCGCAACACTTGCACCGCACGCAAGTGCAGGTGTGACATGAGGAAATTATATGCTCGACAAATTACAGGCCATAGAAGAAAAATTTGAACAACTTGGAAATGAACTGCTCGAAGTGGGCGGGAACTATCAGCGCGCTGCGGAGATCAACAAGGAGCGCGTGGACCTGCAACCACTGGTCGAGAAGGCGCGCCGATATCGTCAGGCGATGAACAGCCTGGAGCAGGCCAAAGGCATGATCGTCTCGGAAAATGATGCGGAAATGATCGCACTTGCCAAACTCGATGTGGACGAGCTCAGCCCAAAGATCGAAGTCCTGGAGAGGGACATCAAAAACCTGCTCATCCCCAAGGATCCGCGCGATGACAAGAGCGTCATCGTGGAAATTCGTGCAGGCACGGGGGGAGATGAAGCCGCCATCTTCGCCGCGGACCTATTCCGCATGTACACGCGTTACGCAGAAAGCAAACGCTGGAAGGCCGAGATCATGTCTGAGAGTGCAATCGGTGTGGGCGGTTATAAGGAAGTGATCTTTGAGGTCAAAGGCAAGGGCGCATATTCAAGATTGAAATACGAGTCGGGCGTGCACCGTGTGCAACGCGTGCCGGCCACTGAATCACAGGGAAGAATACATACATCCACGGCAACAGTGACCGTGCTCGCAGAAGTGGATGATGTAGAAATTGAGATCCCCGATAGTGACATCGAAATCGAGGTATATCGTTCCTCCGGCGCCGGCGGCCAAAACGTGCAGAAGAACTCAACCGCTGTACGTTTGTATCACAAACCCACGGGCATGATCGTGACCTGTCAGGATGAACGTTCGCAGTTGCAAAACAAGTTGCGCGCCTTGAGCATCCTGCGGGCACGCTTGTATGACATTGAACAACAAAGGCGCCGCGCTGAACTCGAAGCAGATCGCCGATCGCAGGTTGGCACGGGTGAACGCTCTGAAAAGATCCGCACCTATAATTATCCACAAAGCCGCGTAACAGATCACCGCGTGGGGTTGTCGAGTTACAACCTGCCGGTGGTTATGGATGGCGCGATCGACCAGTTTATCGATGAACTCTCCACCCGCGACGAGACCGACCGACTGGCGGCCACCGGGGTGGATGACCACGAAGAATGAAGATCGAAGATCTATTCGAAAGGACGATCGAGCGCCTGACACCCTTCAGCAGCACAGCGCAGCTCGACGCACAGGTCTTGCTTGCACACATCCTCCACAAGCCGCGCACATGGTTGATGGCGCATTCCGAAAATACACTGACAGCCGAACAACAGGATGAACTCAACGACTCGCTCTCGCGTTTGGAACGCGGCGAATCGTTACCGTATGTATTGGGGAAACGGGAATTCTTCGGTCTTGAATTCGAGGTCACAAAAGACGTACTCATCCCACGCCCGGAAACTGAATTGTTGGTTGAAAAAGCGATCGCCTGGCTTCAAGCCTCGCCGAAACACTGCACCATCGCGGATATTGGCACGGGCTCCGGCGCCATCGCAGTGACGATCGCAATCCACATACCAGAGGCGCGCATCCTCGCAACGGATATTTCTCCTGCCGCGCTGGAAGTAGCTCGAAGAAACGCGATCAAATTTAATGTAATCGATCGAATTGATTTTGTGGAATGTGATTTGTTGCCAGACCATGGACCACAGACCGCAGACGATTCGTCATCGTCCATCGTCCGTCGTCCATCGTCGGTTAACCTCATCTGCGCGAACCTCCCCTATATCTCCACCAAAACGCTCCATAAACTGCCGATCTACGGTCGCGAACCAACGCTTGCCCTCAATGGCGGATCAGATGGCCTCGACCTATATCGTCGACTGTTCAAACTCGCACCCGATTGGCTCTTTCCCCATGGCATGATGTTACTCGAAATCGAGTCAACACTCGGTGTACAAACCCTTGCCCTCGCTTACAAGACATTCTCCAACGCAACCATCCACCTGCATCAAGATCTTGCAGGTCAGGACCGTCTGCTGGAGATCATACTCCCGTGAAAACGCAGATCCTTCCTGCAACTGAGACCCAATCTGCGCTTGAAGTATTGCAAGCAGGCGGCCTCGTCGCCTTCCCAACTGACACTGTTTATGGACTCGGCGCGCTGGCTTTTAATAACGATGCCATCGAAAGCATCTACAAGGCAAAAGGTCGTCCAATTGAAAAAGCGATCCCTATTTTGGTTGGGGATGTAGATGACTTAAGCATGATCGCGGATGAAATTCCTGACATGGCGCGCATCTTCGCCTCCCGCTTCTGGCCCGGACCCTTAACCTGCATCGTCCCCAAAAAGCAGGCACTCCCTTCGGGTATATCTGCCACCTCCACCGTCGCAGTTCGCGTTCCAGACCACGCGGACGCGCGCGCGCTTTTACGCGCAGCCGGCCCAATGGCCGTGACATCCGCCAACACCTCTGGTGGACTCAGCCCATCCACCGCGCAGGAAGTATATGATCAACTGAATGGACGTATATCACTGATCCTGGACGGCGGCAAAACGCCGGGCGGAATCCCCTCAACTTTAGTAGACTGCACAGGGGATCAACCGATCATTCTGCGAGAAGGACCGATTTCTCTCGCGAGCCTGCTTTCCGTGCTGTAATCGGTGGTCGAGTAGCGAAGCATACACCTGCACTGCAGCAAACGTACGAAGCCCCCGAAGCGGAGTGGGAGTGCGGTGCAAGTGTCGAGACCAAACTCTTATTCTATTTTTAAGTCTTGTTCAGGTTTCGCTTAACTTGGTGAATATAATCATAACTACATTCTCCCTGTGCAAGCCCCGTTATGGACTTGGGCAAGTCCTGGCGGGGCTTGCACTTTTAATCATGATAATGGCCAGGTTGGCCGGACATCGATATTCAATTCGGAGACGTGCCCAAGCGCAAAGCGATGATAGCCCGCCGCGGCGATCATGGCTGCGTTGTCTGTGCACAAAGATAACGGGGGAATATGAACGGGAAATTCGGTCTGTGCTCTAAATGTCTCGCGCAGCACACGGTTCGCAGAGACGCCGCCAGCCACTAAAATTTCCTTCGCACCGAATTCGCGCGCAGCATTCATTGTTTTCTTGAACAATACGTTCACGACAGCCTGCTGGAACGACGCCGCAAGGTCTGCTACAGGCAAAGGTTCACTCTTCTTCTGCAACTCACGCACTTCGTATAAAACAGCAGTTTTCAACCCGCTAAACGAGAAATTCCATGTCCCTTCCAACCAGGAACGCGGAAAGTTAAATCGATTGGGGTCACCCTCTGCCGCGGCTTTTTGAATGGACGGTCCGCCCGGGTAAGAAAGCCCAAGCAGGCGCGCCACTTTGTCGAAGGCCTCGCCAGCCGCATCGTCCAGCGTGGAGCCAAGACGTTTGTACGTCAAATGATCGGTCATAAGATTCAGCTCGGAGTGTCCGCCTGAAACAATCAAAGCCATCAGGGGGAATATTGGCGCGGGTGGCGGATTCTCACCCGCGTTATATACCCAAGCTGAATACAGATGTCCCTCCAAATGATTGACGCCGATGAGCGGTTTGTTCGCGCCGATGGCAATGCCCTTCGCCATGTTCATCCCCACCACGAGCGAGCCTGCGAGGCCGGGTCCCTGCGTGACAGCCAGCGCGTCGATATCATTGAGCGTGAGGCGCGCCTGCGCGAGCGCTTGTTCCACAACTGGTGTGATACTCAAGACATGCTGGCGTGAGGCCACTTCGGGATACACTCCCCCATAGCGCGCGTGCAATTCCATTTGTGAGGCGACCAC
>CAZSVR010000103.1:0-6450 GCA_964610295.1 uncultured Anaerolineaceae bacterium | reverse complement strand
AATCCGGCGAGTTGATGAGCCGCCTCAACAACGACGTGGTCGGCGCGCAGAATGCGATCAGCAATACCATCGTCAACATCGTCACCAATCTGGTTGAGACCGTTGCGTTATTGATCGTCATGCTCAGCCTCGAATGGCGATTGACGATTGTCAGTGTGTTGATCCTGCCATTGTTTATCATCGCTGCACAGAGATTGGGCCTTGTCTTGCGCGATATTGCGCGCCAGGCCATGGACATGAACGCGCAGATGAACGCACACATGAACGAGACCCTCAATATCGGTGGCGCGCTGTTGGTTAAATTATTTGGCCGTTCATTGCAGGAGGAACAACGTTTCCGTGAGCGCGCCGCGGGCGTGCGCGATATCGGCATCCGCCGCGCGGTGGTCGGTTCGTCGTTCTTCGTCATCTTTGGGCTCATCACCGCGGTGGGCACCGCACTCGTCTATGGCCTTGGCGGCTGGTACGTCATTCAAGGCTCGTTCACGGTGGGTACCATCGTTGCGTTCGGTTCGTATTTGGGGAATTTATATGGCACGCTTCAGGGTCTTGCAGGCGCGCCCGTTGAATTTTCGACCTCGATGGTCAGTTTCGAACGCGTCTTTGAGCTCATCGATCTTCCGCAGGATATCGTCGAAAAAGAAAATGCGATCGTTTTGCAGGATGCCAAAGGCGAACTCGAATTTGATAACGTTTCGTTCAACTATCATATCGATGCATCCAAGCTGTTAAAGGATGTCAAACGTTACGGAAAAATGGAAGATGTGGGTGCGGTCCTGTCTGGTGCAAAGCCGACGGTAGACCGCGGACCATCGTCTGTCGTCCGCCGTCCGAACGGAAACGGCGCTTCACGCGACGGGGAAGCTGATCCCCGCGAAGCGTCCCAGGCACGCGAGGTCGCTTTGGAGGGGATCTCCTTTATCGCGCGTCCCGGTCAGTTGGTCGCGTTGGTCGGCCCATCCGGCGCCGGTAAAACCACGCTGACGTATCTCATCCCAAGATTGTATGACCCGACCGGTGGGGTCATTCGCATTGACGGACGCGACGTGAAAGATGTCACTCTCGCTTCGCTCGCAAATGCGATCGGCATGGTGACGCAGGAGACGTATCTCTTCCACGACACCATCCGCACAAACCTGACGTATGCGCGCCCCGAGGCCTCGCCCGCTGAGGTGGAGGCTGCCGCGCGCGCCGCCAACATCCACAACTTCATCACGGACCTGCCCGATGGTTATGACACCATCGTTGGTGAGCGCGGCTATCGTTTAAGCGGAGGCGAAAAACAACGCATCGCCCTGGCGCGTGTGATTCTCAAAGACCCGCGCATTCTGGTTTTGGATGAAGCTACCAGTCATCTCGATAGCGAATCTGAATCATTGATTCAAGATGCGTTGAAGCGCGTCATGGCAGGCAGAACAAGCATCGTCATCGCCCATCGCCTGTCCACGATCCTCGCGGCGGATTTGATCTTGGTGATGGATCGTGGGGTGATTGTCGAACGCGGCACGCACGATGAGCTGCTCGCAACGGGCGGGCTATATTCGCAGTTGTACGAGACGCAGTTCAGGGGGGAACGCGTTTAACTTTAGTCACAGATTACACGGATTCGTAGGGGCGGACATGAAGTCCGCCCTTTTTGTTGAAATAATGTTTGTGTTTGAAGTAAAATAGATGCATGGCTGTTACTTATCCATTTGATGTAACCCGTCTGGTTGACATTTGCCGCCAAAACGATGTTTCGATGGTAGGCGTATTTGGCTCGATGGCGCGCGGGGAATCAAAAAAGAAAAGCGATATTGACCTGATCGTTCGTTTTTCAAAACGAAAAAGTTTATTAACCATGGTTCGCCTGGAACGCGAACTCTCCGAAGCATTAGGTCGTAAGGTGGATTTACTTACCGAAGCCGCGATTAGTCCATATATGCGCGAGAGGGTGTTGAAGGAATTAAGGGTGGTCTATGGCGCGTGACGAATTGGTTTATTTGCGCCATATTTTGGACGCCATCAACACGGTCGAAGAATACCTGCAAGGTGTGACCGAGAGTCGATTCAATAATACGCGCCTGCTTCAAGATGGGGTCATTCGTCAAATTGAAATCGTAGGGGAAGCAGCTCGGCACATTTCAAAAGACATTCGCCGCACTTATTCCGAAGTCCCCTGGCAGGATGTTACTGGTATGCGCGATAAACTCATCCATGATTATTTTGGCGTTGACATTGAAAAGGTCTGGCTGACCGCGCAAGAAGATTTACCCGTTCTGAAACAACAAGTTACTGATATCTTGAAAGATTATGGTCATGAGTAGCAAGATCTGATCCTGGTGATGGATCGAGGCAGGATCGTCGAACGCGGCACATACGACGAGTTGTCCGAAGGACGCAAAATGGGTTATATGCTCAGTTGTATGAAACGCAGTTCAACAGGGAAAGAGTATAATTAAATATGTAACATTTGAAATGAGTAAGGAGATAGAAATGACTCAGTTAGAGTTAGCCTTCTCTGAAATTGAAAAACTTCCTCCTGCCGAACAGAAAGAGTTCGTGGCATGGATCCTGGAAGAATTGCATTCTGATGAGCGCTGGTCAAAACTGTTTTCCAAATCCAGCGATGTTTTGTCGCAACTTGCAGATGAAGCCCTGGCGGAACATAACGAAAAGAAAACCAAAAAACTTGACTCCGAAACTTTATGAACTCTCATACTACAGACAAGTTTCGGATAGCCTTCGCAGAATTGCCTGCCGACGTTCAAAAACAAGCGCGGCAGGCATATCGTCTTTTTATTGAGAATCCTCATCACCCAAGTTTACGCTTCAAATCCATTCATCCGACCCGCTCAATTTACTCCGTGCGAATTGGGTTGAATTATCGCGCCGTTGGCATCCGCCAATAGTGATCTCCTCCTTTTTGATGTCAATTGTTGAGCTTAGGATAACCCTTATCGAAGCGCGATTCAATAGGCAAAACGCCAAAACCCCGGCAAGGATACGCGCCCGCGGAGTGGGTTATGCCCCCCTTCGCCGCTAATACCCCTTCGGGGCACAGGCGCGGCACCTTCGTGAAGCATACCCGAAGGGCGCCCCCAAAGTGGGGGAGGCTGAGCCAAGTTATTTTATGATCCCGCGGTCATCCAGAAACTCAACAGGGTCTTTATCTTTGCCATGCTCCCACATCAATGAGAAGAACCAGATTCCGCTTTCGCCAATCCAAAAATCTGCGGGGGTAAAAGTCATTTTTGAATCTTCAGGCTTCTTGTCGCTTTCGGGCGCGTACTCCGCTTGCCAGCCGAAAATCTCTCCCTGCCAGTGTCTGTCAAGCAAGTGCAAGTGGTTAGCCAATGCTTTCACTTCCTTCAAATCAGGGACAGCTAGTGGAACGATGGGCTCATAGTCCGCGTGCGCGGGGATTTTTGCTTTAACCGTTAACATGTTTGCTTTTTTCCTCTTTCCATGCTTTCAAGAGAAACTCCAGGTTATCTTCGATAATGCGTTCGATCTCGTTCAGGTCAACTTTTCGAAATCTTCCGGTTCGAGCAACCTTTACAGGGTCAAGCCAGAACTTGGCTTCATTTCCATCTTCGGTGGGGGTCGTTCGCGGCATAAGCAAAGAACTCCAAGATTTCCTAGATCTTGGAATTCTGATTGTTACTTATCCTTCGTTCGCGCTTCCAACCACATCTTGAAGGATTTCTGACTCTCACCTGATGGCTTTCCTGAAATCAGGTTTTCGACGCTAATGTCTTCATCCAGGTCGGGCCAGTGAATGCCGTCGCCATTGCCGATCAAACGCCACTTGTTACGTTCGGCAGGAGTTCCATGTAAGAGCCGCGGACACCATGCCAATGGAACAGAGACTGTGCGACCATCGCTTAAATCCACAGTCAGCGCGTCATCTGTCACATTGACGCCTTGCACTGAAGCCATACGAAGTTCAATTGCCGAAGTAGTCATACCAACTCCTCAGAAGTCCATTCTGATTTTCTTCAATGAGCCTTTGAATACGATTAAGTTCATTGCGGCTGTAGCCGCCGCTGTTTTGTAACCTAACTGGGTCAAGCCAGAATTTTGCTTTGTTTCTTTCACGTTCAACGTGTATATGTGGTTGTTCGTCCCCATCAGCAGAGTAGAAAAAAACCGATAAGGACCCGATTCCCAAACAGTGGGCATGCAGGAATCATAGCACTGCCCCGCTGACCAAAATCCTGGCATGGACACGCGCTCACGGGGGTGAAGAGGCGGACCTGACCCCCAGCCCCTCTACCCTTACGGGCATACGTCCTAAAGGAGATGGGAGTCTAGTGGGTCTTGGCATGAAAATTTTTGTGCGAATCGAGCGTTTATCTATCGGTTTTGGCGTCTCGCACCGCCGTGGCGCTACTCGCGGCACGAACGGTGGGGGAGGCTCGGTGAAAGTCACTGTCCACGCAGAACCTGTTTGATTTTCATATCCTCCCCGCCAACTTCGATAATCAAGTCGCCGCCGCGACGAGCGATGTAATCTTTGGGTCCATAGTTAATCCGCCAGAGCATACCGTTATCGAAATGCTGTGTAATTGTGATGAGACTCTGGACAATGTCGACACCTAATTCGCGGGCGCGCTTGTTCGCGGTTGCCATCACGCGGGCGAGAGCAACAGCCATATCGTCTTGAAGAACGTCACTAGAAAGAGTGGCCATTGATAAACTCCTTACGCGGTAAATACGGCTTGCGTATCGTCCGTTTCTCGTACTTGTCCAGCGGGCGATATCAGATGAATAATTGACTGCAAGATAACGAACTCTCCAACGTAATCAGCGCCTTTCAAATCTGGGTCATCGCGAAGTGCGCGCTTGTCGGTTTCACTTGGTTCTTGAAGATAGTCACTGCCTGTGTTGGGATGAGTATGAAACGACGCGACAATCTCCAAGTTATCGATTGTGCAATCTCTATGCGGTGGAACTTGAATTGTGTCTTGTAATCCTTTTTGCCATCGAAAAACGCTCAAACGTCCATCAGTATTTCTGACAACAAACCCGCCTTCCTCATGTCCGCCAGTTAAGCCTGGATTTGAATCTGTCCATGCTTGTTGCAATGCAGAGCGGACATTTACGCTGAATAAAACGGCTCTTGGCGTCAGCGGCATTGAATGATTATAGCACTTTCATACAATAACAAAATCCTGGCATGGGCACGCGCTTGCGGGGGTGGGGAGTAAGAACCTTTAGAACGATCCCAGTGCCTGCCGCAGGCGGAAAGAAATGATCCGCATGATCTGGGTCGAAAGGTCTGCTCGATTCGCGAGGATCCTTCTAAAGTCTGCACCGTTGATTCGCAGCAAACGCAGATCGGGCGTGGCGGCGCGGACTGTCGCGCTGCGAGGATGACCATCGATCACGGCCATCTCGCCGAGGATCGCGCCTGCTCCTAATGTTTCCACAGCCTGCAGTGCGCCAGCGCGCTTCATCAAGACTTCTGCTTTTCCTTCCGTGATGATGTACAACTCATCTGCGATATCTCCCTCGCTGAATAGCAGGTCCGCTGCGTGGAACTCCACCTCCTGAGTTAACCTGCTGATTTCATCCAAAACCTCCACACTGAGATCAGCGAACAAAGGGATCTGATGCAAGTGCAGCATTTTTTCGAAAGCGGACTGCCGCGCGAATGGACTCATGGAGGCTCGCAAAACCATTGACGAGGTGGTGGTGGTGCGCCTGTTTAGAATTGTTTGCGCCGCCTGCCTAACCCTTTGATTGGGATCATTCGATAAGGTTTCAATTACGCTGAGATCAATATGAGCCACAGCCGCGCTGGCGGAATAAATGGCGGTTTCCTGCACCAATTCGTTTTCATCAGCAAGACATTTTCGGAGGAGCGCTTCAACTGGCAATGACATCTTTTCCCCAAGCAACAGGGCCGCGCCAGCCCTCTGGTATATGTCCGTGCTTGAGAATAAATCGCTCACTGCATTATGGAAAAGATTATCGGAACCAGTTAGAGGCCGGGGGGTGTGCTGTTCGAGAATGATCGAGATCAATTCCGCCAGATCAGGCTTGAGCGAAGAACGCATGTGTTCCCAGGCCGAAGCGCGGGCTGCTGCATTGTCGCTCAGGAGCTTGGTCAGATCCGTTTCAAAATTTTGATCGCTCAATGGGCGCAGGCTCTCAAGCGTCAGCCTGAGGAAAGGTTCCTGGGCTTGAAGCAGGATGTCGATCACGAATGCGATGCGAGGTGAGTTTTTACGAAAGGCAGAAAGGGCAGAAATATCGAGGCGCAGTCGGGTCAGTTTTTTGAGCCGATTCTTAATCCGTTCCATCAGCAGGGTGGATTCACCGCGCAGTTCTCTCAGAACGGCATCGTGAACATCAGGTTCAATCCCGTAATCCAAACGCAGAATTGCCAATTCATCCTGAGACGGCTGTCGCATCAATAAAGCCGTCAACGCAGATTTATAACCCTGCAATTGCAGGCGGCGT
>CAZSVR010000102.1:2542-6630 GCA_964610295.1 uncultured Anaerolineaceae bacterium | reverse complement strand
GTGCGTATGCAGCGCGCCTTTCGGCTTGCCGGTGGTACCCGAGGTGTAAATGATCATGAGCGGGTCTTCAGCCGAGGTGATCTCTGTTTCCGCAGAATCAGGCTGGGTCGCGACCAGATCGTGCCACCAGTGGTCGCGTCCCTTTGTCATGTTTACACCCTGGCCTGTCCGCTTCAACACGATCATATGTTTGAGAGTTGGAACTTGTGCAGCAGCCTGATCTGCAACGGATTTCATCTCCACGGCCTTACCGCGTCGATACGCACCATCTGCCGCAAAGACAGCTTTTGCATCCGCGTCAGTCAGACGCGAAACGATGGCGCCCGCCCCATACCCGGAGAACAAGGGCAAAATAATTCCACCGACCTTTGCAATAGCCAGCAAAGCCACAACGATCTCCGGCGTCATCGGCATGAAGATGCCGATCGCATCGCCCTTGCCAAGCCCGAGTAAACGCAAGGCATTCGCGGCTTTATTTACTTCTTTATAAAGCTCCTGATACGTCAGAGATCTTGTAATTCCCTCCTCCCCTTCCCATACCAGCGCCGTCAGTCGTCCGCGGTCTGTCGTCCACTTATCCACGCAATTGTGGACAATGTTCATCCTGCCGTCCACACACCATTTTGGGAATTGGATACCATCGGAAAGGTTCACTACTTTCGTATACGGCTTTTGGAATTGAATATCAAGGAATTTCAACACTGCATCCGTGAACCACGCCACATCTTCAGTGGACTTTTGCATAAGCGCATCAAAATCCTTGATCCCCTGCAGGCGCATGAATGCTGTCAGGTTGGCGCGGTCGATATGCTCAGGCGTCGGATTCCAAACGATCTCACCGCCGAAACCTGCACTGAGCGAAGTCGAAGTGTTGAAATTCTCCGTCATGGGCTCTCCTCAAGGTTGAACTGATCTGATTCTAACCCCAAGCCACCACACAGACAATAAATTCAGAAG
The DNA here is from genome assembly GCA_964610295.1 of uncultured Anaerolineaceae bacterium. Lineage (GTDB taxonomy): Bacteria > Chloroflexota > Anaerolineae > Anaerolineales > Villigracilaceae > Villigracilis. The sequence continues at coordinate 5,673 of CAZSVR010000102.1, read as the reverse complement.
GACCTCTTTTAAGTGATGGTACAAACATGGCCTTCAAGGCTATAATCAATCAATTCATTTTGGAGGAGCCATGTCCAACGTATTTGCATCCAAACATCCGCTGATCGCTCACAAACTTTCGCGTCTGCGTGATAAAAACACAGAACCCAAGAAGTTCCGCGAGCTCGTTCGAGAGATTGCGGGACTTCTCGCGTATGAAGCCACTGCCGACCTGCAAACGACCGCAGTGGAGATCGAAACGCCGCTTGAAAAAATGCAGGCGCAGCAATTGAAGGAAAAGATCGGTCTCGTTCCGATCCTGCGCGCAGGGCTTGGCATGGTGGAAGGTATTTGGGAACTCATGCCGGGCGCGGAGGTCTGGCACATCGGGCTCTACCGCGATGAGCACACGCTTAAGCCTGTGGAATATTACAACAAACTGCCCATCGAACCGCGCGTCTCCCTCTGCCTTATTCTGGATCCCATGCTCGCCACCGGCGGTTCTGCCAACGCGACAGCAGATATCCTTAAACGCTGGAGCGTGAAAAAGATCAAATTTGTCGGCCTGATCGGCGCGCCCGAGGGGATCAATGTCATGCAGGCCGCGCACCCGGATATCGACATCCACCTCGCCGCGATTGATGATCACCTCAACGAACGTGCCTATATCGTGCCCGGTCTCGGCGACGCGGGCGACCGTCAATTCGGGACGGGCTAGAAGACTTTGGCCTACAACTTGAAATTGGCAGAACGCATTCGCGCGGAATTAAAAGGGACGCCCTTTGTTGAAAAAAAGATGTTCGGCGGCGTTGGCTATCTGCTCAACGGCAACCTGGCCTGCGGCGTGAATAAGGACAACCTGATCGTACGCGTATCGCCGGACAAACATGCAAAACTCCTAAAACGCGCTCATGCACGTCCCTTCGATATGACCGGCCGGCCCATGAAAGGCTGGCTGGTTGTGGAAGCAGATGGCTGCAAGACGGACAAACAATTAGGCACATGGGTCAAAGAGGGTGTGAAATTTGCATTGACGCTCTCACCCAAATAATCTCAATGAAAGCCATGCTCCTTAGTGGGACCAAGCTGCTCCCGCAAGACCCTGCTCCCCTCTTATTCGTCGATCTACCCAGGCCTCAAATTAAGGAAGACGAGGTGTTGATCCGCATCTCCACCTGTGGAGTATGTCATACTGAACTGGATGAAATCGAAGGACGCATGGAACCACGCCTGCCAATTGTTTTAGGACATCAGGTGATTGGGGTCATTGAAGAGGGCGAGAACACAGGGCAAAGAGTCGGCGTGGCATGGATCGCTTCTGCATGCGGGCACTGTCAATATTGTTTATCTGGCAATGAAAATCTATGTGCGGAATTTATAGCTACGGGGCGCGATATCAATGGCGGGTATGCAGAATACATGAAAGTGAAGTCGGATTTTGTTCATCCGATTCCAGAATCTTTTTCTGATTCAGAAGCCGCGCCTTTGTTGTGTGCCGGCGCGATCGGTTATCGTGCGCTGAGGTTAAGCAACATCGCAGATGGACAGGCCTTGGGCCTGATGGGATTCGGGGGATCGAATCACCTTGTATTAAAAATTGCAAAACACGAATATCCCAAATCTCAGATCTTCGTATTTAGCAGGAACCCTGAAGAGCGCGAGTTCGCAATATCGCTTGGAGCGGCCTGGGCTGGCGCGATTGACGAAGTCCCCCCTGAGGGGTTGGATGCAGTCATCGACACAACACCGCTTTGGAGTCCCGTGAATGAAGCGTTGAAACGGATCAAGCCAGCGGGAAGACTCGTCATCAATGCCATCCGCAAGGAGCAGGTTGACAAGGACGTCCTGATGAATTTGGATTATGCTTCGCAGATGTGGATGGAAAAGGAGATCAAGTCGGTGGCCAACGTAACGTGCCAGGATGTGCGTGAATTTTTGGTATTGGCGGCGGAAGCGAATATCAAACCTGAGTTCCAGGAATATGAGTTAAAAGATGCCAATCAGGCACTACTTGAAATGAAGCAGGGTAAAATTCATGGAGCAAAAGTTCTGAAAATTGCAGGTGAATATGGCTGAGTTGAAGACCAAAAAGAACGGCGCAAGGGTGAAAGACGCGGACACCAAGGTTTTAAAGGAGCTGCAAAGGAAGCTTTCAGGACGATGAAGCCATCATCATGACTTTACAAAAAGATCCCGAAGGAAACGAGAAAAAATATCTGCATACATTTGCAGATTTCAAAAAAAAACGCGTGCTGGAGATCGGATCTGGCGAAGGACGGTTGACCTGGAAATACGCCTCCGCCCCAACCCTGACCGTGGGGTTGGATTCCGACCACGATGCTTTGCGCGTCGCCCGAGTGGACTCTCCCACCGACCTGCGCAAGCATGTCCATTTTGCACAAGCCGACGCAAGGAATATCCCGATGGCAAAAGAAACATTTGATATCGCCATCCTGGCCTGGTCGCTCTGATGTCTGGAACATGAGAGCATGGTGCATGCTCTGGATGAAATTCACAGGACGCTCAAACCCAACGGGGTCTTAATTGACCTGCGCCCTCTCGAGGATCGCTGGCCGCTCGAAGTCACGTCAGGTTCGGGGCACATGCAAGTGGGACGTCTGACCGATCTCCCCGTCGCGATCGCGGATGATCGGGCCGCGTCCGATGCCATGGGCGAAGCCGAATCACGCGGCTGGTTCGTCAAAGAACGGGAACTGGAATTTCCCTTCTTTTATTATTGGGACACGCCTTCCGAAATAAAGGAATTCATGGAAACCGAATGGGAAGGGTTTGAAAAACTGGAGGATTCCGTGTTTGAAGCCTTAAAATCGGCCTGGGCGGTGGCAAATGCAGATGCGCGGCTGAGAATCCGTGTAAAAATGCTCATCTCGAAATGGGGAAAAAGGTAGGATTGCATTAATATACATCCCGTCTATAATCGTGGTATACGCAGTCGGTCTACCCAAGGAGAAGCACATGACCAAGAACAATAGAATCATGACTTCAGTACTCATTATTAGTTTAGCAACCCTGGCTTGCAACCTGCCCGGCGGCGCGGCTGCTCCCACTTTCACACCGGTCGCAGCGGAAGCTGCAAGCCCAACACCTACACCTACTCCCGCCGCTGCTGTTGCATGCAGCCCCATTATCAC
>CAZSVR010000102.1:0-2532 GCA_964610295.1 uncultured Anaerolineaceae bacterium | reverse complement strand
CACAAATACAGATGCAAACGTGCGCAGTGGGCCAGGCCAGGTATACAACATTCTCGGACAAATTCCACAAGGCGGCATAGCGCCGGTTGCCGGCAAGAATTTTGACGGCACCTGGTGGTATATTGAATTCGCCGGTGGACCCGGTGGTTATGGATGGGTCGCAGGCAGTATTACCACTGCAACTTGTATTCCAGCTGCACTTGCCGTGATCGCCGCGCCTCCTACACCGGTCATTCCACCAACCAACACATCCGTGCCAAGCAACACACCCGTGCCAGGAGCGCCTCCATCAGCGACACCTACATTTGGTTTGATCATTATTCTACCGCCAATCTTTATTATCCCATCAGCTACACCAACACTATTTTTCATCATTCCTGTTATTCCTACAATCCCTTGCTTTTTTTGCTAACAAACTATAGCGAGGCTGTATTTGTTATGACCAAATAGAAAAAAGTTTTACCTTAACTACAATATACCTTCGTGGAAGTTTTGACGACAGCTTGATGCAGAATTGGCCGACTCGCAATATCGAGTCGGCCAATTCGATTCAGTGGATTTAGAATCGGTTATGCTATACTTCGCCAATCAGCCACACCCTGAGGCCATCCCATGTGTGACACCCTAATTGCCACAAAACTCGCCACGTCAAACGGTATTGCCGTCTTCGGCAAAAATTCCGACCGACCGCCGAACGAGGGCCAGCACCTCGCATACTTTCCCGCCGCGACATACCCAGCCAACAGCCGCCTCAAATGCACATATATCGAGATCCCACAAGTGCAAAAGACACATGCAGTGCTGCTTTCCAAACCATTCTGGATGTGGGGTGCCGAAATAGGAGTCAACGAACACGGCCTTGTGATCGGCAACGAAGCGATCTTCTCCAAGGTCCCGGCAAACAAGAAACCGGCCCTGTTGGGCATGGACCTGCTGCGCGCTGCGCTCGAACGCGCTGTCACGCCGCGCGAAGGGGTGCGTGTCATCACAGACCTGCTTGACCAGTTCGGCCAGGGCGGTAACTGCATTTTTGGTGAAGAACTTTACTACCATAACAGTTTCCTACTTGCCAATGCAGACGACGCCTGGGTGCTTGAAACGGTGGATAAACAATGGGCCGCACGGCAGGTAAAAGAGGTTTACTCCATCTCGAACTGCCTGACGATCAACGAACAATGGGACCTGGCCTCCCATAACCTGATCGATTTCGCCGTCCAAAAAGGCCTGAGCAAATCTGCGCAGGGTTTTGACTACGCGCGTGATTATTCAGATTTCATTTACACCAATTTTAGCAAGGGACGCGTACGCCGCCATACCACTTTCTGTGCGCTCGATGAACAAAAGGGGGAAGTCACGGTCGAATCCATGATGCGTACCCTTCGCAATCACAAGGCTGAAGATTTCGACCCGCAGTCCAGCATCACCGATGTCGATGTATGCATGCACGCGGGCTTCGGCCCTATCCGCAGCAGCCAGAGCACGGCCTCCATGGTGGTGTATCTGGATAAGGATTCCCCGATCATTTTCGCGACCGGCACCTCCTCACCGTGTACGAGCATTTTCAAACCGATCTGGATGGACGCCCTGGCTTTATCGGATACTGCGACGTCGCTCAAAACCAACCTCGGGCCGCTTCCTGGTTCTACATTCGACGCCGAATCCTTATACTGGACTCACGAACGCCTGCACCGTGCCACCCTGCTGAACTATGCCGAACGCATCAAAACCTATGCAAGCCAACGCGATGAGATGGAAGCGAAATTGACCCAGGCTGCATTGAACCTGAACAAAACCTCGCCCAAACAACGCGCGGACTTCACTGCGCAATGCTTCAGTGAAAGCCTGGCCGCCGAAGCCGAATGGCTCAAGCGCGTGGAGAAAGTGCCGGCGCACAAAAAATTCCTGCACACAAAGGCGTGGAATACATTCAACAAAAAAGCGAGCATGACTGAAGTGCGGTAGGAATCGTTGGACTTCTGATCTTTCGCCGCCTAATCCGCTATTTGGCGTTTTAGACGGTCTGCCCAAAAGGGGTTATATCGTCCGCATAAACACTAGTTGAACTAAGCGCTTCGCGCGGAAACTCCATTCCAAAAATCATTATCAAAAACTGAATAAGTCTTTTCAAATCAGGCTATATTTTCTGTATCGGATTCCAATTCTATACAGGAGGTATAGCCATGACTGCTTTAAGACAAATGATGATCGAGAACATGCAATTGAGGGGTCTGTCTGTGCGTACACAAGAATCCTATGTGCAGGCAGTAAGCCAACTGGCAAAACACTTTCATAAACCACCAGACCAAATTATCGAGGAAGAACTCCGTCAATATTTTCTCTACCTGAAGAATGTCAGGCTAGTCTCGCGGAGTACACAGACGATTGCCCTGTGCGGAATCAAGTTCTTCTACGAACACACCTTGGAACGCACCTGGCACACGCTTGACTTGATCCGTCCACCCAAAGAGAAGAAGCTGCCCGTTGTGCTGAGCGTGGAAGAAGTGGGACGTATTTTGAATTGTGTTCATCACC
>CAZSVR010000101.1:0-6883 GCA_964610295.1 uncultured Anaerolineaceae bacterium | reverse complement strand
AGGGTTCAGAATCCACACGGCGGCCTTTCTGGATCAGGTAGGGAAAGTCAACCAACCCAGCCGCATGATCGTACCTTCCGATGTCGACGCCTTGCGCATCAAAAATTTCCTGAATCTTGTCACCGACGAGATCGACAATGGCGTGATAGTCAAGTTTCGAGGCCAGCGCCTGCTGCACGCTGTTGATGATGGCGAGCTCGGCGGCGCGGTCTTCCGTTACTTTGAGCAGCCGCTGGGTCTCATCGAAGAGACGTGCGTTTTCGAGAGCGACGCTCATGCTGTTGGCGAGAGTGGTCAGCAATCGCACATCGCTTTCAGCATAAGCATTCTGCTGATAGCTCTGAACACTGACGACGCCCGTGACCTCATCACCCAGCATGATGGGAACATAGAGCGAGGACTGATTGAGGTCTTCTGTGCTGTCGGGGGACGGGACATGTGTAGCGCCTAATTGATCCCCTTCCTGGGGTGTCCCAATCAACACTGGCTGCCGCGTTTGGATGACGTGCGAATAGATGCCCCGTCCAAATGGTAGCGGTTGAGGTGCTACATGCTGACCTTTTTCTACATAATAGTGGGAATAGACCGATTGTTTTTCGCCGTCATAACTGCAAATATAGGTCGTATCTGCATTGAAGATCTCACGGATTTTATCTCCAACCAAATCGTAAATAGCTTGCATGTCGAGTTTAGATGCCAGCCCTTCCTGCACACTATTAATGACTGCAAGTTCAGCGGCGCGCTGTTGCTCGGCTTCAAAGAGACGCGCGTTCTCAAGCGCAACTCCTAAACTACCCGCTAATGTTTGCAGGAGGCGCACATTCGAATCGGTATAGGCATTCTCGCGTTCCCAGTTCTGAAGGCTAAAGCCGCCAACCACTTCATCGTTGATCATGATCGGCACGCCAAGCCAGGACTTTGGATTTGGCTCTCCACTTACTACAATCGTGCCAAGTTCGTCGGCGCGCTGGTCAAAATTTGTGTTGATCACCAGCGGTTGACGGGTCTTGATCATATGTGAGGTCAGTCCTCTATCGCCAATCGGAAACTCAACGTTCTCGATCCTCTTTCCGTTTTCAAAAATATACGGAACTTTGAACAACCCGCGGGCTTTATCCAGAAAACCGATAGCGACGTTTTCCCCTGAAAAGATTTCAGTGAGTTTGCCTCCCACAGAATCGACGATGCCTTGAAAGTCCATCTTGGCGGCCAGGGCGGTCTGTACTGAGTTAATAATTGCCAACTCCGCCACGCGCTGCTGCTCGGCTTTGAACGATTGCGCGTTTTGAAGCGCTACACTCATTGATGAAGCGAGTGTTTCGAGCAAGCGCACATCCGATTCGCTGAAGGCGTTTTCATGCTCAACATCTCCTAATTCGATGATGCCGCGCGCTTGTCCATCAACGACCAACGGTACCCATACCGCAGATTTATCCATATCAGTCGCCCCAGACATCAAAGCACTGTTGTACTTTTCCATAGCTTGCGCCATATCTCGATTGATGACGAGGGTCTGCCGGGTGCGAAGTACATAAGCTCCAACCCCAGCCTCGCCTGGCTTGATAGGAGGAAAGTTTATTCTCTTGCCTTTTGAAATAGCGTATGGAAAGTGGTGCACACCGGTCTCGGGATCGTAGATGCGAATATCGGTTGCTGTGTTGGGAAAAACAGTGTGAATCTTTTCTCCCACCAGTTCATAAATGGCGTTCATATCCAATTCGTCAGCCAAGCCTTGTTGCACACTGTTGATGATAGCTAGTTCGGCGTTGCGCTGTTGCGTTTCATCAAAGAGACGCGCATTCTCGATGGCAACGCCCATGTTGGACGAAAGCGTTTGCAGGAGGCGCAAATTATTGTCATCGAAGGCGTATTGTTTGTAGTTGCTAATACTGACCACGCCTAAGACCTTATCGCTGACAATGATCGGTACCATCATCATTGATTCTGATATTACGCCGCTGCCTTTTTCTAACGATTCAGGGGCAAGATATGCACCGTTTGCCGCTTGTTCTTTTAGTGTGCCTATAAGAAGCGGTTCGCGTGATTGGATGACTTTGGTGGCTAATCCCTTGCCGAGCGGGAAAGGTTCGATGTAATCAATGTATCCGCCTTCGCCTTGATCATATTCGTAGTGGATATGAATAAGATTGGTCTGCGAGTCGAGCAACATGATTGAAACGGCTTCAGCATGGAAGATGTCGCGGACTTTATCGCCCACAATTTTGGTGACGGTCTTGACATCCAGCGTCTGTGCCATCGCTTCGCCCACGCTGTTGAGGATCGCGAGTTCATCCGTGCGCTGGCGCTCGGCCTCGATGGCGCGGGCGCGCGTCAATGCAGTGGCGATATGTTGCGCAACAAACTCCAGCACTTGGTCATCTTGCTCTGTATAGCCAATCCCTTTGGTATAACTTTGCACGAAAATGGCGCCAAGTGTTTTGCCTTCCCCTTTGAGCGGCGCGCCAATCCCGTCTCCTGATACCGTACCTATCACTTCTATTTCCTTGTTCGCCAGTAATTCATCATACTGATCAGGCCCGTGCTCCAACATTTTGCCTGCGCGAATAACCCAACTGGTCACACCGTGAAAGTTTGCTAGCGGCTGTGGAGGCGGCGGCGCTGCGTCGGCTTCATCCACAAAATAGGGGAAACTCAATATCCCCGTCGGCTCATCGTACAGCGCGATGTAAAAATTCTTCGCATACATCAACTCGCCGACGATGCGGTGCACTGCGGCGTAAAATTCCTGCATATCATGCGAGGCGCTGGCCGCATCCGCGATTTTATATAGCGCCGTCTGGATTTTATTGCTGTGCGCGAGTTCCTCTGTGCGTTGGCGTTCCGCTTCCAGAGCGCGGGCGCGCGTCAAGGCAACCGCGATATGCTGACCGACGAACGCCAGCACATCTTCGTCCTGTTGGGTGTAATACGGGACACCTTTTTGGTAAAACTGAATAGCGAGTGCGCCCAGCCGTTTGTCCTCCATTTTAAGTGGCACAAAGATGCTGTCTTCCGACGGCGTTCCGACGATCTCAATTTCCCCGCTTTGGACCAATTCAATGCCGTTGCGCCGATAGTGGCTCAATTGTCCTGACCGCAGCACATAGCCTGTGGCACCGCGAAAGTTTTTCAGAGGCTGTGGAGGCGGCGGCGCTGCGTCGGCTTCATCCACAAAGTAGGGGAAACTCAATATCTCTGTCGGCTCATCGTACAGCGCGATGAAAAAGTTCTTCGCATATATCAGCTCGCCGACGATACGATGGACTTGGGCGTAAAACTCCTGCATATCATGCGATGCGCTGGCCGCATCCGCGATTTTGTATAACGCGGTTTGGATCTTATTGCTTTGCGCGAGTTCCTCTGTGCGTTGGCGTTCCGCTTCCAGCGCGCGGGCGCGCGTCAAGGCGGTGGCGATGTGTTGCGCCACGAAGATCAGCACCTGGAAATCTTCATCGGAGTAGCGAACATCCCTTAGATAACTTTGAACGACAAGGACGCCGATCGTTTCCTTCCCAGACTTGAGCGGAATCCCGATCCAATCCTCCGACATTGGGCCTTCCGCCTCGAAGCCCGTTTCGCGGACCAGTCTTTCGGCATCTTCTCGCGAGGAATGAACTGGCTCCCCGTTGCGGATGACATACACCGTACCACCTCTATTCGGGTTATCGTCAATCACACGCGTTTCGGGGGGTGTATGGTCCACCGAATCAACGAAATAAGGCCAATTCACGACCCTTGTAGATTCATCGTACAGCGCAACAAAAAAATTCTCTGCATACATTAACTTGCCCACAACCTTATGCAACTTTTTGTAGAACGACTGCATATCCCGCACCGCGCTGGCGGCATCCGCGATCTCATACAGCGCCTTCTGGATTTTTAACTGGCTTTTCGCATCCGCCTGGGTCGTTTTCGTAGCCGCGTTGAGACGCGTTGTCTTCTTGTTTGCACCCAGGCGCGCTTCAGGCTGTTTTGTCTTTATCGATTTCTTTACAGCCTTCCTTACGGATGATGACTTTTTTGTCATGGCCGTGCTCCTCAATCTTCTGGTTGAACTATGCGAGTTTACAGTTGTAATTGTCTTAAGTCAATCAATTTATTATATGTCATTCCCCAAAGGGGACGCTGTGCGAGGGTGGGGGTTCTTCCACTCGAAGCAACACCCGCACTTGCGTGCGGCCGTCTCGCCCCGGCGGGCTCCCGGCCCGAACGGGGTGCAAGTGTCTCCCAACTGTGAGGGGGATTACTTCGACTCTCTTCGGGGTCTCACAATAACATTACTCCTCAACATTCGTCCGCAACTCGCGCAACAACTGCTGATCCATACTCTTGCCGCGCGGCAGTTCGATCTTGCTCAAGCGCTGTGCGATCGTGGCATAAAACACTTCTCGCAGTCCATCGTATTGCTTTGCCAGTTGTTTCGTCACCTTGGAGGAGATGATCAGGAACTCGCAATCCTCTTCCGTGATGATGTTCGCCGTGCGCTGCGCGCCCGTCAGCGCGGCCAGCTCGCCGAAGAAATCGTCTTCATACAAATAATTCAAAATAACATAATCATCGTCCTTGAGATATCCCGCCGCCGGGCTGCCTTTCAAAATGAAATACGCCGAGTCGCTTGTCTCGCTGCGATAGATAACGATCTTGCCACCGCGCGCTTCCGCCGTCCAAATATGCGGTGCACACTGCTGAAGGTGGCAATTTGAGTTAACCTACCTGCCCCCTGTGTTCGTTGCATTCCTCAATCTTCCGGCCAGCACACGGATAATTCCCTGTGCCACTTCGGCGCGGTCAGCAATCAACTCGAATAAAGGCGTGCGATCCAGTTTTAGCAGGTGCGTTGGCACGGCCGTCGTCACCGAGGCGGAACGCGGCGCGGGGTCGAGCACGGCCATCTCGCCGACAATATCGCGCGGTCCGAGCCGATTCAATTCACGGTCGCCGTCACTGACGCCGACCTCCCCATTGACAATAATGTACATGCAAGTCGCGGGGTCGCCTTTTGCAATGAAAGTCTCTCCCGCCCGAAGATGTTGTTCTTCAAGTAAATCGGCAACTTCAGCCAATAAGTGATCGGGGGTGTCGCCGAAAATACTGACTGTTTTCAGAATCATGACGCGTTCGATAATAGAGAGCATTTTCTTCTCCTTCTTTGAAGAAAGGAACGCCTGGGCCCATTCCAGTGTATTTTGCACCAGTCCAATTTCATCTCTAAGACTCCCGATCTTCATCTTATAGCGCGGGTCACTAACGAGCGCCTGAATAACGCAACTTTTGATCCAGGGCGTGCGGCTCTCCGTGCTATAGTCAGCAGGAGCTTCCAGAATCGACTCTATCTTGATTGGGTTCGAAATTCCAAGCACAGGGAAGGATCGATTCCAAAGATCAAGCCGCCGCGCAATACCGATATCTTCCAGCAAAGGAAAAACCAGCGGCTTGAATTCATCCGCCAGGACGTTATCCAGCACCTCGAGCGCGTAAGCCCGCTTTTCACGCGAAGCCAATTCAACGTTATCGCGCACGCGTTGAATGACAGAAGGGTCATAAAGCATACGTAGCAGCAAAAACAATCGCTCGCGATGATGCGCCCACGCAATCTCCAAACCGTCGTGTAAGAGCATTGGGTTGTTCATCGCCTCAACATCAGCCTGCAGAGCGGAAGTTTGGATCGCGTCTGCAATTTCCATATAAAGCGCCTTCTTGAAGCGCTCGAGATTGCGTGTGTCGAACCGATAGCTACAGCGGCGCAGAGCAAGCAGGGCGTTATGCCTAAACTCGACGTCTTTGCTTTCCAGGTGAGTCAGCAGATCGGGGATGGCCTCGGGATTCCGTAAACGCGCAAGGGTGCGAAGGCAGGCGACCCGCGCGGCATGAGACAGGGACGGTTTCAATAAATATTGTCGTATGAGAGGCAGGGCATTTTCCTTTCTGGAGAGCAGCGCTCCCATTGCGGTGGCACGCATGTGCGGATCGTCCAGGGACTCGAAAACGGCATCCCATAAATCGCCCTGATCCATCTGGGCAGCAGCCCAGATTGCGTCGCGGCGAATATCGAAATCCGCATCTTGGAGCGTATTGAAAACCAGCGCGGTATACCTGCTGCCCTGCTCAAGTTCGGCCACAATTTGCAGACCCGTTCGTCGGTCTGAAGTATTTTCGGATGAAAACAGCTTGGTTAATCGTTTTTCGAGGTCGGGTCGCTGTTGGTTCTGGCGCAGCAGGCTGACCATTGCGCCGATGAACAAGGCCGGATCTGCGCTATCGAGATTCAATTCCATCTCTTCAGACATATGCTCGCCTGCGAGGGAAGCCAGCGCACGGAACCCGGCCGCGCGGACATTGGGATGTTCCTCGCGCTCGAGCAACTGTCGTACAAAAGCGACCGCAGTCGCGGTCTTCCTGCGCCCGATCCGTAACAGCACGTCGCGGCGGACATTCGGTGCAGAGTGCTCTAATAGTGCCGGCAACTCCGAATCCAATGGATATTCCATCGTCTCCAGCGTATCCAGGGCATAGATGACTGCCTCCGGATATGGGCTGTGCAACTCACGCAGCAATAGCGCGCGCGTAGCTGGATCATTCAAGACCAAAGATTGCTCACTCAGCTTTAGGGCGCGCCGTGATAAAACTTCGAGAAGTACCGGCCCATAAGCCCGTCCAAGCGAGAAGGCCAGGAACATCGATCCAGCTAAGAGGGCCAGTAAGATCCAATTGATCTGCAAAGTGGTAAATGCCAGCACGCCAAGGCCGGCCAGCGCCAGACCGGCGATACCCTGCGCAATGGGCATGGCAATACTTTCGACCTGCGTCTGCGTCCGCGAGCGCGCGGACGGGGGCAGAGGCTGGTACAGAATGAGAACCGCAGAGCGGGACACCGTATCACGCA
>CAZSVR010000100.1:0-7026 GCA_964610295.1 uncultured Anaerolineaceae bacterium | reverse complement strand
GTTGTTGAGCCTGTCGAAACACACCTGCCATGCTTCGCGAACGCAAACCGTTAGCTGGCTTCCTTGCAAAGATTGACGAAGTGTGTATGGTGTGTATAATTGGGAGGTGAACAGTCGTGACATCCTCGCAAAACTAAAAGCTGATGGTTGGACACTTGTTCATGTGCGTGGCAGTCACCATCACTTCAAACACCCAACAAAACTTGGCAGAGTGACTGTTCCACATCCAAAAAAAGATTTGCCAATTGGCACACTTCGAAGTATTTATCGCCAAGCAGGTTGGGCTTGGTCAGAAAAAAAGTGAGAAACTATGCGTTATCCAGTCGTTCTTCATAAAGATCCCGAAAGTGATTATGGCGTAACCGTTCCAGATTTGCCTGGTTGCTTTAGCGCGGGGGAAACACTTGATGAAGCATTGCTGGAAGTTGTGGAAGCAATTGAATGTCATCTAGAAGGATTATTGATAGATGGCGAATCTATTCCCACTCCACAATCTGTGGAGCATCACCAAAGCAATCCTGATTATGCAGATGGGGTTTGGGCACTGGTTACAATAGATTTAGCGAAACTATCAGGTAAATCAAAGCGGGTTAATGTTACCTTGCCTGAAAGAGTTCTGAAATTAATGGATAAGTATGCCTCCGACAATGGTGAAACTCGTTCAGGGTTAATCACCCAGGCCACTCTTGAATATATTGCATCTCATGAGGATGTCACTGAATAACATCGGGGGTCTTAAAACGAAAACGCCAGCTAACAAAGCGTGCACTGGACCCTTCGACAGGCTCAGGGCAGGCTGGTGGGAGTCTGCGCGATTTACAGGCATTTTTCTGGCTTCGAGTTTTCTCTGCTCTCAAACAGAATCCACGCCCGCCCACCTGCCATGCTTCGCGAACGCAAACCGTTGGCTTGCCCTTGCAATTCTTTGATTCCAGTTCGAGCTTGACGATCCGCATGGTATCATATACAATACCAGCATGAAGGTGCGCCAGATCGTCGTGGACACGAACGTCTTCGTTTCCGCATTGCGGTCGCAACTCGGCGCGTCGTACAAATTGTTGTCGCTGCTCGATCGAGGCACCTTTCAACTCAATCTGTCCGTTCCGCTGGCGCTCGAGTACGAAGCCGTCGCGAAACGGATGGCGGCCGAATTAAAGGTGTCGCATTCTGTCATTGACGACATCCTCAATTACGTCATTGCTCGGTCCAATCAATGGAACATTTACTATCTGTGGCGACCTCAACTCAAAGACCCGGCTGACGACATGGTGTTAGAGCTCGCGGTCACGGCGGGCTGCCAATACATCGTTACCTTCAACCTGGCCGATTTCCGCGGCAGTGAAGCCTTCGGCATTGAAGTTTTGACGCCCAAGGAGTTTCTGAAAATCATAGGAGAAGCATGAGCACATTAAGTCTGAGACTACCTGAATCATTGCACAAATTCGCGCGTGAATTGGCGCGCAAAGAAAGAATCTCAGTCAATCAATTGGTCACGGTGGCATTGGCTGAAAAGCTTGCGGCCCTCGGCGCGGAAGATTATCTCGCCGAGCGCGCAAAGCGTGGTAGCAAGGCAAAATTCAAGAAAGCGATGTCCAAGATTCCCAAGGTTACGCCGCCCGATTACGATCGACTGTAAACCAAAGCAAGCCAACACGGCGTGCAGCAACTGTGTTTAGAATCAAGAGCAAAACCACCTTTAAAGGTAAAAGCGGGGGAATTTCAAACCATTGCGACTGCCTTGAAAGGTTGTTGATCACGCAGCATTGCATTCAAGATGGTTAGCATCTTGCGCATGCAGGCCGTGATCGCTACCTTCTTTTGCTTGCCTCTCTTCACCAATTGATCATATTGCGCCTTAATCACAGGGTTGTATCTGATCGCCGATAAGGCAGACATATACAACACGCTGCGTACCTCGGGCCTGCCTCCTTTGGTCTTCCGATATCCACGTTTCCTGCCGCTGTCCTGATTTATGGGTGCCACACCCACCAAGGCTGCGATCTGCTTGCGGTCCAACTTGCCTAACTCAGGCAGGTCTGCCAGCAAGGTGGCGGCTGTCATCGGCCCAATCGATTTGGCACTACGCAATAACTTTTCCTGCTCTGCAAAATCCGCATGCTCTTGCATGAACTTGCCGATCTCTTCGTCCAATCGCTCGATCTCCCCTTGCAGGCAATCGATTACTTTTTGAATCGAACCTTTTATCTCTCCGCTGGCCATCCGCAGGCGGTTCTTCTCTGCCTTTTGCATATCTCCGAGCTGTCTGCGCCTGCCAATCAGGGCTGAAAGCCTTCTCCCTGCCTCACTTTTCGCCACACCGTTCGTGCCGCGAACAACGGCGGCACGCCGATGCGAGACGGCAAACAACCTGGGCTGGATATTCTGCCCATACTGCGCCAGGTTTTGAGCATCGAGCTTGTCGGTCTTGGCCAACAGTCCCCGTGCTTTTGCGTATTGTCGTACTCGCTGCGGGCTGACTAACGCAACTGGCAAACCCACTTCGAACAACCTCAATACCAGCGCTTCTTCATACCCGCCGGTGGCTTCCACCACGATCATCTGTGGATCTAGTTCTTGCATGCGCTTCACCAATGCATTGATGCCCCGTTTCGCATTGGCTGCCTGTGTGACTGCCTTCTGGCCCAAGACGGCTACATCCAGTATGTCTTTTGAAACATCGATCCCAACGTATTCATCTGAAGTGATTGTCATTTGGCTCTCCTGTCCGTATAATAGCAATGTGCCCGCGCTAGTAAACGGTCTTGAAGACCCACCAACTGCCGCAGGGAGGCTCAACTGCACAAGGACATGGCGACCTACGCTGAACGACGGTCTCGCTAGGACCTGCGGACGATCGGCCTGCCGTGTCCTTCTTTATCTTACTAGCGGACGGCGGGGAGGTCGCGGCCTCTCAAAGTGGATTCAACGCCTCGGCAGTTTTCTGCCTTAGAATCATCATCCACACTCGCCTCCCGTCCGCCGCTAACGCATGCCGTTGGGCGTTTCTTTGCACAAAAAAGCACTTGATTAATTGAGTAAAAAGGTGTATCTTTTGTAGATACTAAAAGGAGATAACCTTATGCTCACAAAAGTTCAAAAATGGGGTAACAGTCTTGCCCTACGAATACCAAAAGCATTTGCCATTGATGCTCAATTGGAAAACGATTCCTTCGTGGAAATTAGCATTGTTGAAGGTCAAATCATTATTAAGCCTGTTATTGCACCAAGTTGGACGCTTGAAGAACTATTAGCAGGTATCAGTAAAAACAATCTTCATCACGAAATTGATACTGGTTTTGCCGTAGGAAATGAGGTTTGGTAAGTCTATGGCATACGTTCCTGATAGCGGCGACATCATTTGGATTATGTTCAATCCACAAGCAGGGCATGAGCAAGCGGGACACCGACCAGCATTAGTTTTATCGCCAAAGGCTTATAACGGAAAGGTTGGTTTAGCCATCCTCTGCCCTATCACAAGCCAAGTCAAAGGATATCCTTTTGAAGTCAAAATACCTGATGGCTTGGAAGTCAGCGGAGCAGTTTTGTCTGACCAGCTAAAAAGCCTTGATTGGAAAGCAAGAAAAGCAGAATTTGCTTGCAAGTTGCCGCCTGCCATTTACAACGAAGTTGTGCAAAAATTAAATACGTTGATTCATCAGCAACTTCAAAGCATGTAGTTCTTTCAAAGCAAAAACGCCCAACAAAGCGTGCACTGGACCCTTCGACAAGCTCAGGGCAGGCTGGTGGGATTCTGCCGCATTTTCAAGCATTTTTCTAGCTTCGAGTTTTCTCTGCTCTCAAACAGAATCCACGCTTGTACTGAGCTTGTCGAAGTGCCCGCCCACCTGCCATGCTTCGCGAACGCAAACCGTTGGGCGCCGAGATCAAGAGTCCGTGTTGCGAGGTAGCTCATGAGAAAAATCAATGTGTTCTTCTATGGCCTCTTTATGGATGAGGCTTTGCTTCAGTCCAAGGGTATAACTCTGCCGCAGCTCCGTGCCGCATCCGTCCCGGGGTTTCAGCTTCGGATCGGCAATCGCGCCACGCTTGTGCCGGAGGCTTCGAGTCGCGTTTTCGGCTTAATCGCATCGGTTTCCCACATTGAGCTTGAGCAGCTCTACTCCGAGCCTAGCGTAAGGGCCTATCGGCCTGAAGCGGTCTTGGTGCATCTGGCCAACGGCGAGACATTGGCTGCTCTTTGCTTCAACTTAGTGGAACCGCCGTTAGGTGATGAGCGCAACCCGGATTACTCAGCCAAACTCCGCTCACTCGCGGAGCGTCTTAATTTTCCCCCAGATTATGTGGCGTCCATTCAGTAGTTATAGCGCCCAACACGGCGTGCAGCGGCACGGTCA
Source organism: uncultured Anaerolineaceae bacterium (assembly GCA_964610295.1). Taxonomy (GTDB): domain Bacteria; phylum Chloroflexota; class Anaerolineae; order Anaerolineales; family Villigracilaceae; genus Villigracilis. The sequence continues at coordinate 2,671 of CAZSVR010000100.1, read as the reverse complement.
GAAAACACTTATTCAGTAAAGAGGTGACTTGTGGCTTCAGAAGATACTTATACTCGACTCATTGCTTTTCTCGATCAGCACAATGCACGGTATAGACTAATTGACCATGCGCCTGAAGGACGAACGGAAATTGTTAGCCCAATGCGTGGGAACGCGTTATCACAGGCGGCGAAGTGTATTGTCTTGATGGTCAAGATCGGCAAGAAGGTGACCAAATATATTCTTGGCGTCATTCCAGGTGACGCACGGGTAGACTTAAATGCCGTTAAGGCACTTATGCAGGGCACCTATATCGCGTTTGCTTCGTCAGACATTGCTGAAAAACTTGCAGGTAGTACTGCGGGCACGATTTTGCCGTTTTCCTTCAACTCTGAACTGGAATTAATCGTCGACCCTTCGCTCTTAGAGAACGACGAAATTTACTTCAACGTCGCACGCTTGGACCGCTCGATGGCACTAAAGACGAGTGACTACATGGCGTTGTCCAAACCGCGCATCGAACAGATTGTTGTGCCTATGGAGGCGTATCAAACTTAGAATTATTATTTGCTATACTATCTACCAAACCAATAGGAGATTTCCATGACCGAGAAGTTTCCCTACGTGACCAAGCTTGATGTTAAATTCAAACACTTTGAACTTATTGACATTCCTACAATTGTAAAAGATTGCAAGGACAAATGGTTCAATCAAACGCTGACAAAAGTGAATGGCAGCGTTGTTAGGCTTGGAATTGTTCAAGGTGAATATCATTGGCACAAGCACGATAATGACGATGAATTCTTCTTTGTCCTTGAAGGACAATTGCTAATTGACCTTGAAGACAAGACAATAGAATTGAATCCCAATCAAGGCGTGACAATATCAAAAGGTGTTATGCACCGCCCAAGAGCACCTCACAAGACTGTCATGTTGATGGTGGAAACTAGCGCGATCCAACCTACTGGAAATTAGTCCATCTGTCTTAGCAATCAGTACCTTTGCAGGCAGCCGCCCAACACAGCGTGCACTGGACCCTTCGACAAGCTCAGGGCAGGCTGGTGGGATTCGTCGCCATTTTCGAGCATTTTTCTGGCTTCGAATTTTTTCTGCTCCCAGGCAGAGTCCACGCTTGTACTGAGCTTGTCGAAGTGCCCGCCCACCTGCCATGCTTCGCGAACGCAAACCGTTGGCCCGCTCATAGAATTTAGGGGTTCGCGTTCTCAATAATCCTTTCTCCAAATCGGGATACAATGGGAAGCATGGCCGATGCACCGTTGCCGGATGATTTGCTATTTGAAGTCCTGACTCCACTGGGGTTTCGCGTGCGTGTCACACACGCGTACTGGCAATTGATCGTCACGATCAAGCATCCGATTATGGCGCATCGCGAAAATGAGGTGCAAGCCGCCTTACGAGAGCCCGGCGAGATACGGCGGAGTAAGAGCGATCCAGAAGTGTTCTTATTCTACTCGCCCGAACGGGCCGGGCGATGGGTGTGCGCTGTCGCACGCCGACAGGATGGTAGCGGCTTTTTGATCACGGCTTACCCCACCGACGCAATAAAAGAAGGAGAGAAAGTATGGCCCAGGTAAAGGTATTCTATGACGAAACAGGGAATACGCTCACCGTTTGGTTTGGCAATCCGCAGGACGAGCACATTAGCGAAGAAACCGGCGATGAAGTGATCCTCATGAAAGACAAAACTGGAAAGGTCATCGGCTTTGAGAAGCTGAACTTCTCCCTTGCCAAACCAGCACATCTACAGGTGGCGTTCGAAACCATTACTGCGTAACGGTGTGAGGAGACGACAAAGCCGGGGTAGCGTTGCTAGATCGAGGAGCGGGCCAACAAAGCGTGCAGCGGACGACTGGGATTCTGCGCGATTTACAAGCATTTTGCAACGCTTTGACTCTTTTCCGCTTCCGAGCATTTTTCTCCCCAGTCGCCGCTATCCCGCAGAGAGCATGCGGGACTTACGCAAGCCGTTAGCCCGCTTGTGGCGAACCGAACTTCACGCAACCTTTCAAGAAAGGAGGAGCGAAATGGACACCATTCCCTTCCTCCGATACGTTGGCTGGTCTGCGTATCTGAGCGCAGCGGCCACAATCGTCACGCTCGTGGCTGCCATCCTATTCTTCTCTGTCGGCCAGCCATTTGGCACCATCAGCGACGCTTCCAGTGTGTTGCAAGTGCTTTTTATGGTGCCGCTAGCCATTGCGCTCTATCGGCTCCTCCCCGCCAACATGCGTACTCCCGGTCTCCTTGCGGCAGCACTCGGTATCCTCGGTATGCTCGTCATTGCGGTTGGCCAGAGCTTGCTGGTCGTTGGTCGAATAAACTTCCAGCAATCGCTAAAGTTCTTCCCGGCAGCTGTCGCAATTGGAATCTGGCTATTGGGCATCAGTTACCTTGCGCTCGCTGGTGAACTTTGGCCCCGCGGCTTGGCCTGGGCAAGCCTGCTCGCTGGTGCTGGCTATGTGCTGACGGTCGTCGGTTTTCTGATTGGCGGTCAGCAGAATCCGCTGTACTACCTCGGTAGCCTTGTGCTGTTAATCAGTTTTCCGATCTGGGCTATTTGGCTAGGGCGCTTGCTCTTAGCTGGCACATTGGCACAGGGCGCGGGCTAACACAGCGTGCAGGCGACTCGGCTACGCCTCCCGAATTCATGGGTGGCTGGCGCAATCCGCCG
>CAZSVR010000099.1:0-7135 GCA_964610295.1 uncultured Anaerolineaceae bacterium | reverse complement strand
TGGGAGCAGAGAAAACTCGAAGCCAGAAAAATGCTCGAAAATGCGGCAGAATCCCCAGCGTCCAGTGCACGCTTTGTTGGGCGGCAGGTGAGCACCCAATAAATTCGAGACTATTGACATGACCCTCTTTAGTACTTTACTTCATTAGGAGTTATTAGGCTTAGCAAATTGGTAATAAGCGTAGCCCAGAGCAAATATAAAATAGATCGCGACGATTCCCCAAAACATATTGTTGCCCAGCCCAGACAACTTAGCCATGAGAGCGACAATGAAGCCGAAGGTTTCAGAAACTGTATGACCGAGTACCACGAAACGTCTTTCGGAACTACTCCCAATGTTTCTCGCGAGCCATGTGACAATATTGAAGCCAATGAACTCCGCGCCTAACAGCCGTGCGAGGACTAAACCTGCTTGGTCTGTCTGAACACCATTGATAGTTAGTAGATAACTCGGGATAACTAGGAGAGTGATGCCGAAGACTAACCCAACAACTGCATTTACTGCTAAGAAAGTATTAAGTTTCATATCTATATCTCCTTTGAACTTTCTAAAGCGATTCTATTCGTTAGCTTGCCGCCCAACGGCTTGCGTTACCCGCTGGTGGGCGGGTGTGGATAAGGCTCATTATACAGAAAAATGCTTAGGCGTAGAATCAGCCTCTTTAAACGCGGCGAATCCCACCAGTCGGGTGCACGCTTTGTTAGGCGCTTTCGGTCTTCGACTCTAGTTTAGCTTGATCTTCTTGCGAGCAATTTTGGTTATTGCATCAAGGAGTTGAACACATCTTTCATCTACAGCATGATATCGTTGATCTAGGACTTCGTGCAGCGCTTCCCGCTCCTTGGATGGTTTATTGTCTGATGTTATGCACTTCATAATAATTTCGCCGAATTTGTTTCTCGCTAATTCAAGATGATCAACATGGAGAGAGAGGCTTGGGAAATAAAAACCTACTAACATGGCCAGTCTGCCGATTTCTAACGGACCTTTGCTTACGTTTTCTTTAGAACGTAATCCCGCCAAAAGACGACCTGCCAATTCCCCGTATACTTCCTTGTATTCTTGCCGGATTGACCGCGCAACTAGATGAAGCTCCTCTAACTTTTCGAGAATTATCGCTCTCTTCTCAGACCTCTCCTGTCTAATTATGGTAACTAAGGTGGCCAAGTAACTTATGAGTCCGCCAATGAATGCCCCAGCAAGTGCGGCTATGACCGTGATCCATTGTTCCATGGTTTCTTCCTATTTGAAATTTCCTGAAAAAGCGCCTAACGGTTTGCGTTACCCGCAAGTGGGCGGGTGCGGAAAAGGCTTGAGATGTGGAAAAGACTCGAAGCCAGGAAAATGCCTGTAAAACGCGGCGACTCCCACTTGTCGGGTGCACGCTTTGTTAGGCGTTTCTATCTATGCTGTTACTTGATCCCAAGCACGCATTCCCCGGGAAACTTGTCTGGTGAGGGATGCGTTTCCACACGCACATCACCAAAGCCAGCTTTTGAAAACAACTGCGCTATTTCAATGCTGCTGTATAAGCTAAATAAGTCAGGTGGTGGCAGTCGTTTCTTCGGCCAATTTTCTTTCGGCATAATCGTGACCGCAAGCAGTCCGCCCGCTTTCAGGACACGCCGAACTTCCTGCAACGCCTTAACTGGCTCCGCCCAAAAGTAAATGCAATGGATGGTGAACGCCTTGTCGAACGATGAATCAACATAAGGCAGGGATGATACCTCTCCGAGCCTAAGGTCGACTCGTCCCTCTCGGATTGCAACAGCGTTACGTTTACCTGCGGCCTGGAGCATAGTATTTGAGTAGTCGATTCCCGATACGTGGCCTTTAACAGCTTTCTGTGCGGAGTGCTGGATGGCCACACCTGGCCCGAAACCGATTTCCAGGATGTGATCATCGGGCTGAATGTTTACCAGTGAAATCGTCCAACCCTGTTCAGCCTCGTTGCCTTTGACCATCATGTTTCCAACAAGTCGGCCAAAGAATCCAGTAGGATTGCGAAACTTTCCGGATATAAATCTTCCAATCATGATATTGTGTCCTCTCGTTTGTTGTACGCCTAACGGATTGCGTTACTGGCAGGTGGGCGGGCGTGGACTCTGCTTGGGAGCAGGGAAAACTTGAAGCCAGAAAAATGCCTGAAAATGGCGACGAATCCCACCTGTCCAGTGCACGCTTTGTTAGCCCGCCTTGTGTTTTGAAGATGCTCTGATGCAAGCACAATGCGGATATGGCTTACATCGTGGGTTTCGCTTGCGCGACGGTCTCACCTTTCTCCGACCAGAGTGCCCACCCCCACGCGACGAAGCCCAGACCTAATAGGACACCAAGGAGCGTCTGGAGAATACCCTGTAACGACGTGCCGATGAAAAAGACAAGCACCAATCCCACAATGGCGAGCGGGATGGTGAGGATGATCAGCCACGCGCCCCAACGTGAAAGCACACGGGCGCGAAGTGTGGTAATTGCAAAAAGTAGCAAGCCAAGCAGAAGCGAAATTCCAGCCAAGCCAGCCGCGAGTTGCATAGCCGAAGAAGTGAACAGTGGACCCTTGGGGTCAACGAGCGAATCCATTCCTTGGACTGCAAGGAAGGGAACGAGGGCAACGCTAAGAAAGATTGATGCCCCGGCTGATAGCGTACAACCGACATAGGTCAGGATGAATCCAATCAATCCCGGCAACCCAACCTTTTCCGACTGTCGCGCATACAATCCCATCAAGCCCGGTGGAATCAACATGAACGCAATGCCCCCAAGCCAATGCGATGGCACCCAAAGTGAGTAGAGAGCATACTGCGCTGTCTCCCCTGGCGGATGCGTGATGAAATGCACTGCGAGGGTGATGCCTCCAAGCATCAGCGCCAAACCACTCCAACGAATTAATTTTGTAATTGACATTTTGTTTTTCTCCTTTGGTTGAATGAACAGAAATGTATGACCGATTGATATTGGGACTTTCGGAATTTCGCCGCACATACAAAACGATGTTATCGAGGGGCGGGCTAACGGCCTGCGTTAGCGGCGGCTGGCGAGGATTCTACTTGAGAGCAGGATTCTCTCCAAGCGTTGAAAATGTCTTTCGAAGCCGCGACCTTCCAGCCGTCTGCTGCACGCTGTGTTAGCCGCCTTTGGATTATTTTTTCTCATACGATAATTTACCGCGCGTGGCAATAATGACGACCATTGCTATGATTGAATAGGTGATTGCTGGAATCCATCCGCCATAGACAAACGAATTCATGCCATCCGATAAATTGGTTGGCAACACCCTACTGCCAATAGAAATTGCGGCGTTGCTAGAGGAGTGCATAAGAATCATCAATAAAATGCTCCCGCGTGTGTTGTTGTAAACCCACGTTGCGATGATTGAAAATGCTATGCCTGAAAGGATGAGAGGAATGATCCCGATGGTCATCCAACCGCCAAGATACCCAGGGAGGTGCCATAGAGCCCATAGAACGCCGAGGATAAGTGTGCCAACGATTGGTCCGAATTGTTCCTGCAAGCGCGGCAGGGCAAAACCGCGCCAGCCTGGCTCCTCCCAAAGTGGCCCGAGAATCACACCGACCAGCAATGTAATCAGATAGGTGGGGAGAATCAATCCGATGTTCTTGAAAAATTCGGTCCATACGGATATGCCGAGAATAAAGGCTGCAAGGGTGTTTAGCGAGATGAGAATACCGAAAAACACGAAAAGCCACCAAACGAATCCTGTACGCCATTGGAGATACCGTTTGAAAAAGGCGCTCACGGCTTGTCGTCCATCCAATATCGCTGTGACGATGATGGCCGAGAGCGTCGGCCCAACTAACGCGCCCAGAATTTGGAATGGCTCGACAGGAAGAGTGCGATTGAGAATGAGCGGCGAAACGGCAATCCATGAAAACAGGAAAGCCATGCCAAAAAATGCAACGAGAGGAAATCTTGAAATGATGTTCTTCATCTTGTACTCCTCTTTGCGATTAAAGTTCCTGCCATGCTAAACTCCGAGGCGGCTAACGGTTTGCGTTAGCGGATTTTGGGCGGGCTGAGATTCTGTTTGGGAGTAGAAAAAGCTTGAAGCCAGAAAAATGCTTGTAAACCGCGCAGATTCCCAAAAATCCGCTGCACGCTTTGTTCGGCGGCGTTTTGAGCTTGGTAAATTTACATAGGCGAACGGATTCCATAGATTATCAAATTATTGAACCATAGGGCATGTGGAATCATAAAATTCTAATAAGCGCCCAGGCAAGATACTCCGAATACAAAATACGGGAATATAGAAAAAAGTGTAGGCTTGAAAATAATATCTTGGTGTTGATCTGTCAAGATAACTGTAGTCTAAATCTATCCGTAGTGCTGGTAAGGGAAGAAGGAAAAGTTGATCATCAAACAAGCCCGCATAGTTATTTGCTATTTCTTCCTTCTCTTCTGGGCTCGCATTTCCTACACCACAGGGGATATAAGTTTTCTCCAGACGTTGTTGGGCTTCTTCAATTTTAAGATATTGACGATGTTTTTCAACCTTTTCTTTGATCTCATCCTCACTGAATTTCCCAAACCCTATAAGGTCTTGTTTATGCTCTTCGATATTTGCGTCATACCGTTGCATCAAATATGTTACTTCTGACTCAGTAAATTTATGTGAACATTGATTTAACCATAGTGGGGATGCAGACGATAGACAAATTAATGATGTCAAGCCAAACAGCACTAAATATCTTTTTGATTTCTTTATCTTCATCTGAAAATTTCCTCGGGCTAGCCGCCGAACGGTTTGCGTTAGCGGATTTTGGGCGAGCTGAGAAAATGTTTGAGATGTAGAAAAAACCCGAAGCCAGAAAAATGCTTGTAAACCGCGCAGACTCCCAAAAATCCGCTGCACGCTTTGTTAGCCCGCCCCCTGTTATTGTAGCACCGCATGTGGGCGTTCATCTTGACTTCATCTCCTCACTTCACGGGCTTGAGTCGCGTGATGCGAGCTCGTTCATTAATGGCGACTTCTGCTCCGTCGCCAGCAGTCTGCATGAATGCTTTGACTCGTGCAATCAATTCTGCTTCACTTGCCGCCTCAGCCTCATCTTTGGTGGTCGCGTGGACGCCAGATGGCTTTGACAATTGGTCGCGCAGTTCGGCAGCGGAGGAACAATAGGTTCGGTTGTCAAACTCGCCACTGTGTTCGAGGGCAAACAAGCCGCGTCGGACGATCTGCACGAGCGTCTCATCGGCCAGTCTTGTGGCTTGTTGATCATCGGCTGCCCATTGCATGGAATCAACAAACAGAAGCCTATTATCCTGATAGATTTCAATCCGCTGCGCTTCAATATCTGGATGAATGTCAATCAATCTGCCATCGGGTTTGAGCAAGCGATGAATTTCTTCAAGAGCATGAACCATGCTCGCGCGTTCCATTCAACAGAGAGACCAGGATAAGATCGCAATGTCGAACTTTGACGGCTTGCTCGCAGCGGCGAAATCCAGAAATGCGCTGTGATGAAATTCGACGCGGTTTTGTAATTCAGGCGGCGTATTTTGCTTCGCCTGTGTAATCCCTTCCGCGAAGGGATCAAGGGCTGTGACATGTGCCGCTTTGTCCGCGTAACGCCAGGTCAAACGACCATAACCGCAGCCGATCTCCAATACATGCTGTCCGCTGAAATCCGCCAAGTCGAACAAGGCGCGGGTTTCGTTGTTTTCGGGGTCTATTCGAATTGTCATAGGCTTCCTTTCGGTCCTTCTTTTGTTCAAGCAGTCTTGCTTGTCCAGAGCTCGTACCCCATCCATGCCAGACCCGCGCCGAAGACTGCCGCGGCAATGATGCCGATTACATGCGATATTGCACCGCCGAATGAAAGCAGTAGTCCGATGATCAGTACCAAGCCAGACCAGCGAGGCAACACACCCGCGCGCATGACAGCGATGCCAAACAAGAGAAAGCCTAGGACAAAACTCAGAAGAAGCACGAGTCCGAATATAAGAGCTGAACTCGAAGTTGAGGATTCTTCAATCAAGGTTGGTGCTTTGGATGCAATGATGGGCATGAGCGTAGCGGCTTGGAATTCCTCTGACCCCAAAATAGCGCTCCCAATGAAAGCCAGTACGAAGCCAAGCAATCCGAGCCAGCCTGTCTTTTCCACTTGACGCGCATAGAGTCCCACCAAGCCCAACAACATGAATAAGGCTGCAGCCGCGCCAAGCGCATGGGCTGGCACCCAGGTTGAACTAGCAATCGCGGCGACATCTTCACCAGCGGGATGAATCAACACAGCCAGAAAGTAGAGCACGCCTGCCAGAATGCTCGCCAGTCCACTCCAACGGATCAATTTTGCGGTTGACATTTTCTTTTTCTCCTTTTGTTTGCTCACTGATTTTGAATTTCACCGAACTTACAAGCCCGTATGATTGCGACGAGCGGGCTAACGGTTAGCGTAAGCGGCGGCGGGCGGACCGGGAACCCGCTTCGTCCAGAATTCTACCAGGGCGTAGAAAGTGCCAAAATTGCGCCCGAATCCCCGCCGTCCGCTTCACGCCGTGTTGGGCGCAGTTCTGCCGGACCTTACTCTTCATAAACATATTGTGGCGGCGACTCACCGTGAGTCTCAATGACACGGGGATATTTTTTCTTATCAGGTTGGCCGCCTAGCTCCTCCACAGTTATTTCGTGCCACCATGAGTCGCCAAAATCGAACAAATAGTCGAATTGCTGAGCCAGCCTTAGCCCCAATGTACTGAGCCTTGTTTTGGATGCATCTTCAACCGTTTCGTCAGCGAATGGATTATCTTCCAAAGTGTAAGGGTGTGTGTATTCACGCGCGTTTGCGAGGCGCGCTCGACCTTTATCGCGATATCGGGGCAGATAGAAGGAGTAAAGGTGCTCTTCCTCTCGATCGAATGCAATGAAGATCGCTCCGTGCAAGTCATCCAGTGTCTGATTATCACGAATGGCGATTCGCCGCCAAATGCTCTTGGCATTCTTGAGGGCGACCTTGAAAATGTAAATCGAAGGCTTCTTTGGCATTGTCTGTCCTGGGATTGCGGGAACGCTATTTACAAGCTCAGGCATCGGGTCTTCCACATGAAGTCTAGGAAGCGCCCAACGGCCAGCGTTAGCTGCGGTGGGGGCGGAGCGTGGATTCTGTTTGAGAGCAGA
>CAZSVR010000098.1:0-7305 GCA_964610295.1 uncultured Anaerolineaceae bacterium | reverse complement strand
ACAGCCAGCGCCTGCATCACTCTTTGTGCGCTTGGGTCAAGGCGGTTGAAAGCTTCGCCCACCAGTTTCTGCACCACTTCATCGGGCAGGCTGATCTCCAGCAGTTCTTCGAGCGTGGTGTAACGGTCAACCGACAAGATGGCATACAACGCTTCTAATGCGCGCGGGTAGCCGCGTGTCTTTTCGCGGGCTTTGTTCAACAACGCATCAGGCGCGGTCTTGAGTCCCACGCGTCCGTCCGCGTCCATTTCACGCAGGACGTTTTCCGCGTACGGCGATTCGAGTCCTTCATCCAAACTTAGGAGACTTTGCCTGCCTGGCTGGCTTATCGCCAGGTCGCGCGGCGCGATGCGCGTGGTGATGATCACTTTCACAGCATGGTGCTGTCCGCTGAGCAGGGCGTTCAGCGCGTCGCTCAATTCGCTGTCACGCAGGCTCAGGCTTTCGGCTTGGATCAGGTTTTCAAAGTTATCCAACAGCAGGATCACGCGTCCGCTGGGGGAAGGCATCCAACAGCGCGCGCATTTTATCGCCTGTGGATGTTTGCGGGTTTTTATAGATCCCTTCCAGCGACTCGGCGGTCTCCCTCGGCAGGAGTTTGCTCAAATCCGCGAAGACGTTCGCAAAGTTGACTCTGTGACTGCCCGTCTCGCTCAAATAGACGATCCCGTCCCCTTTCATCTCTCCGAGGTCATCGGGAAGTTCGCATCTTTCCAAGGCCTTGCGCAGGCGACAGACCATTGCAGTTTTTCCTATGCCCGCGCGTCCCACGATGGTCATCAAGCGTTGCGAGTCATCATTCAGGAATTTCACGATTTCTTTGTTTTCAAACTCGCGGTCTTGGAAATAGGTTGGAGCAATGCCTGGCGGCGGATTGATAAATTTCGTCGTGGCTTTTACCGCGAGGGGTTTCTCAGGCTGACGCTCGCGCTCCAACCCCGCTTCGATGTTTTTCTTGGTTTGGTCCTCTGCGGCTTGGGGATTGTCAACGATTTTTTGTTGAACTTGAATTTGCGATTTCAGTTCTTCAATTTCAGCCTTGATTCGATTCTCTTCATCACCTTTAGCGCGGCGCAAGGCGCGCTCTGCATCTGCGAGACGATCTTTATACGATTGCAGAATTCCTTCGGGTGAGTCCATCTCGCGCAGGAACTTGCGGAGTTTTGCCAAGCCATGTTCAAAGTCCTCCGTGATATCAATCCACTGACGATTGCCAAGTCCAAATGGTTGTTCAGTGTCTTTATGTAATTGGATGGGGATAACGACTTTCTTGTATTTCAGCGCCCATGTCCATTCGTTCTTGCACATCGAGCCTTGCGCAGCCCCGTCTTTCGTCATCACGAACGCCTTGCACTTGCAGGCGCGAATCCCTTCGACAATTTAATCATCCCAATCGCGGGCAGAGTCAATATTGCGTTTATCGAACCACACGTTTGTGAACTAGTCCTCGCCACCTTCAAGTTTGTTCGCCAATTTGCGTGCAAAATCTAACGCGTCTTCTATGGAATAGCTGATGAAGCAATGATCGGTCATGGAGTCCCTCCTGATTAAGAGACTATTTTTTCAATCCTAAATATGCCCACGAGAATTTTCGGACAATCATTGAGATTTCAAAGGCTTCCAGTGCTTCTTTTGGAGTAGGTTGATTTCCAGGGTAACGCGTATGAATTGCATATCCAGAAAGTCTCCCAAGATCATCTTTTGTAAAACCTGTGAGAATCCCTGCGTTATTACATAAAGTATTAAGAATTAACAGATCGTGGGTTTTGGGAAATTCAACATCTTTCGCAATAAGCATTGCCTTGAGACATTTTTCCGCACATTGCTGGCTATGAAAACAGGAAGCGGTTGTCAGAGGCTTGCTCCGCTTCAGTGCGCTTTTTGCCATGATGAAATCTTCTTCAGCGTAATTTACCCATTCAAGTGCGTTATTTGACTTGCTCATAGATAACCTTCCCTTTATTCAAAACTTCGCGCATAAAGAAATTTCCTTTCTTCTTGGTTTCTGCCTGAATTTCTTTTGGCGTCTTCACAATAATGTCCACTGGAAATTCGCGAGGGTAAAGCAAATTGGAAACTATTACGTATCTATCAATTTCTTTTGCTTTGGTTTTCATAATGACCAGCAAATCCACATCGCTGTCAGGAGTGGGATTTCCATACGCGTATGAACCAAACAGAATAATCTTCTCTGGCTTAAGCTTAGTCACAATACGCTTAATCGCCTGTGGCAGAGTCTTTGCCACAGGAGGAAACCCAGTTGGGCGGATTTTTGTTTTGACTGAGAACATAGAAGTTTTCATGATGGATACTTATTGCATTTTACCATTTATCCCAATGGACTATTTCATCTAATGAAATCCGCCCGCCCTTCTTTGGCGGCGCGGATATTTTTTCTTCATCCAATGCATATCCAAATGAAAGCGCGACGCGCAAATGCCATTCAGCCGGGAATCCCAGAATTTTGCGCGCTTTCTCGAATTGATAGATGGAGGCCGGGCACGAGCCGACTCCCAGTTCCCATGCCGCGAGCTGCATGAAGGCCGCGGCCTGTCCGGCGTCGAACAGGGTCTGGAATTTCCAGCTGGGGTCAGGCGTGAGGATCGCAACGCACAATGCTGCGCCGGCGATGTGCGTTGCCCACTCACCGCATTGCGATAACTCTTTTAATATGGATTTATCGCTTACCGCGATGAATTGCCAGGTCTGTTTGTTCTTGGATGATTGCGACCTGCGCCCCGCATTCAGGATGGTGCGGGTCACATCCTCGGACAAGGGCTTGGCTTGAAATTTCCTGATTGCACGTTTTGTGCGAATGGCCTCTGAGACGTTCATGTTAACCTCTCGTGTCATTGCGAGCAGGTGCTCTTCCCGATGCCAACCGGGGGATTGCTCACCTGCACTGCACCAAAGGCACGAAGTCCCCGTAGCGTAGCGGAGTGGGAGTGATGGCGCAAGTGTCGCTAGTTTGTGGCTCGCAATGACGTATTTATTCTCCGAGTATAATTCACTCAATGGCTTCGCTACAAACAACCTTTCGCAGATATCTCTACTCTACGATCGCCCTCCTTCTCGTGGGTTGGGGCGGGCTGGTAGCCCTGATCTATTTTTCACTACCCTTTGTGTGGTCGCGCTGGAGCTTCTTCGTGCTCAGTATCATGGCGCTTACAGGCACAGCCTTGCCTTTTGTCTATTTCCTGCATCGACGATTTCCTGAAGAACCACCTGCAGATTCTAATGTCATTGTCCGCCAATCCCTCTGGGTTGGCGTGTATGGCGCGACCCTCGCGTGGCTGCAATTGGGTCGCCTGGTTACGCTTTATGTGATCCTCGGACTTGCGGGCGGGTTGATCGCCGCGGAATATTTCATTCGCATTCGCGAGAAAGCAAACCGACGCTTGCCGGTCTTTGACGATGACGACACTTCGTAACCTTCCGTCCGTGGAGCAGATCATCCAATCACACACTGCCATGGACCTGATGGTGCGCTATGGCAGGCCTTTGACTGTGGACGCCATCCGTTTTATATTGAATCAAGTACGCGCCCGCTTCAAATCCGGCGAAATCACCGCCCTGCCACTCAAAGACCTGATCCTTGCTCAAACGGAATCTACCCTGATCGCCTGGACAAACCCGACCCTGGTCCACGTGATCAATGCCTCGGGCGTGATCCTGCATACAAACCTCGGCCGCGCCCCGTTAAGTGATACCGCCCTGCGTGCCATGGAAAATATCGCGCGCGGCTATTCCAATCTCGAATATGACCTTGAGATGGGCCAGCGCGGTTCGCGGCTCATTCATGCAGAATCTATTTTACAGATATTAACCGGCGCAGAAGCCGCAGTCGTTGTAAATAACAATGCTTCGGCCATATTGCTGGTGTTATCTGCTCTTGCAAATAAGAAGCGGGTCATCATCTCGCGCTCACAATTGGTGGAGATCGGCGGGGGCTTTCGAATGCCGGACGTGATGAAGCAATCGGGTGCGAAACTTGTGGAAGTGGGTGCGACCAATAAGGTCCATTTATCAGATTACAGGGAGGCCTTGGAGGAACCAGCCGCACTTGTCATGCATGTACATCGATCAAATTTTAAAATTGTGGGTTTTACCGACGAACCGGAACTTCAAAAGATCGTGGAGCTTGCACACAAGTCTGGTGTTCCAATGATGGACGATCTTGGCTCCGGTGCCCTCTACGACACCGCGAAATATGGGCTGGCCCATGAGCCTACGGTACAAGAGTCTCTCGCAGCGGGCATGGATATTGTTTGTTTCTCCGGCGATAAATTGCTCGGAGGTCCACAGGCGGGCATTATCATCGGAAAAGCGGATCTGATCGCGAAGATCAAAAGGCATCCACTGGCGCGCGCGGTGCGCGCGGATAAAACCTGTCTGGCAGGGTTGACCGCCACGCTCTTACACTACCTTAAGGATGAGGCCGAACGGAAGGTGCCCATCGTGAAGATGATGTCCCTTACGCTGAAGAACCTGAGAACGCGGGCAGAGAGATGGGCGGATGAGGTGGGAGCCGGCCGGATCGTGAAGGGTGAGTCAACGGTCGGTGGCGGCAGCCTTCCCGGTGAATCCATGCCAACCTTTCTGCTATCGCTTGAGGTTGAATCTGTTGAAAGATTCTTGAAATTGTTAAGAAGAGATCATCCGCCCATTATTGCGCGCACTGCAAATAATAAAATATTGCTGGACCCGCGTACAGTTCTGCCCGAACAGGATCAGGCCTTGATTACCGGCCTGAAAAAGGCCCTGGAGAGGGCGTGAGGATCCCTCTTGATATTCGTATCCATGATAAAAAGAACCCGCCGGTGTTGAAGTTCCCGGATCGAAGTGTCAGCTGCGGTCAACCGAAAGGAACTGTCATGCCCCTGAAATTGAGCTTCGAGAACGACGATATCGCCCGCAAGTTCATGACCTAAAACTCTCAGGAGAAACAATGAAATCAGATCTTGATGCACTCATGCAGGCAAAGAACCTGGATGCGATCCTGGTCGTGGGACATGCCGAACATAATTCATACATGTATTATTTTGTCGGTGGTGGGCACGTCAGCCATGCTGCGTTAATTAAAAAGCGCGGAGCAGAACCCGTACTGTTTTGTAATGACATGGAGCGCGACGAGGCATCCAAAAGCGGGTTGAAGGTGGTCCCCTTTACGAAATATGGCGGCATGGAGTTACTTAAGAAAGCCAACGGCGATCCGTCTCTGAAAAAGGCGATGGATTATCAAGCCATGTTGACCGACTTGGGGGTCACAAAAGGGTATGTCGGAATATATGGCTTTTATG
Source organism: uncultured Anaerolineaceae bacterium (assembly GCA_964610295.1). Classification (GTDB taxonomy): domain Bacteria; phylum Chloroflexota; class Anaerolineae; order Anaerolineales; family Villigracilaceae; genus Villigracilis. Next base: position 2,005 of record CAZSVR010000098.1, on the reverse strand, counting down.
ATGTCGGGACGATCCTTTCCTATATACAGCATTTCCAAAAGTTAATGCCTGATGTTCAGCTGATCGGCGAAGAAAAAGATGACTCTGTGATCGTGCGCGCCATGGAGACGAAAAGCGCAGAGGAGGTTGCCCGCATTCGCAAGATGGGGAAGATCACCACAACGGTTGTCGGACGCGTAGCCGAATACCTGACCAGTTGCGCTGTTCGTGCCGATGAAGTTCTCCTGAAAGAGAACAGCGCGCCTCTCACGGTCGCAGACGTTAAGTCGAAGATCAATTTGTGGCTGGCAGAGCTTGGCGCAGAGAATCCTGAAGATTGCATTTTTGCGATCGGCCGCGACGCAGGTGTGCCGCACTCCATTGGAAACCCGACGGACCCGATCACTCTCGGGAAAACGATCGTCTTTGATATCTTTCCCTGCGAGCCCGGCGGCGGGTATTTTTATGATTTCACGCGCACCTGGAGTTTGGGTTATGCCACGCCGGAAGCGCAGGAACTCTATGATCAAGTCCATGAGGTGTACGACAAGGTCGTTGAGAACATAGACCTCAATACGCCTTTCAAGGACTATCAGCGCATGACCTGTGAGTATTATGAATCCAAAGGACATAAGACTCCGCTGAGCACTTCGGATCCCATTGATGGATATGTTCACAGTCTGGGCCACGGTGTTGGCTTGAATATTCACGAGCGTCCTTCATCAAGCCTGGCCGCCGGCGACGATCACATCATCAAGCCGGGTGCGGTGATCACCATCGAGCCCGGTCTGTACTACCCGGATAAAGGCATGGGCATTCGTATTGAAGATTCCTACTGGATGAACCCGAATGGAAATGTGGAGCGCCTGGCGGAATATCCTTATGATTTCGTGCTGAAGATGAAGAAGTGGAAGAAATAACTTAGAGTCTATCCGCAAACTCAAGATAATTTACCACTAAGACACAAAGTCTCGAAGACTCTAAGAAAAAAAGCTTTGTGTTTTCGTGTCTTAGTGGCTTGGTGGTAAGGTTTACGGATAGGTTCTTATATATATTTGATTATGGAAAGATAAAACTATGAAAAAAAAGGTAAATAAGCTACAAAATAACGAAGTGCCAGAAAAGTATAAATTGCTTTATGAAAAAGCTAACACGTACCGTCTTCATGCTGATAATCTACGATGGACACTGTTAGGCGGTTATGGCGTTTTTTACGCAGCGGTTGCGGCTCAACTAAAAGATGCAACACAAGCTATCCCCACTCTTCCAATCGTGATTATCTCATTTTCACTATTTATTGTTTCAATCTTTTATTTGAGATTGTTGCAGTCCAAAGTTGGTACTACAATCTCTTTTCAGCATATGTAGAAGACTGTGAGAAGAAATTGGTACAAAATGAAGGACTGAGACTGATATCGTTGGCTGATTTTCCTCAACAAAAAGATAAAGATGGTATAGAGTTAAGATGTAAGATCACGCCTCTTCATGAATCTTTTTCGTTTGCGCTTTTTTCAATCGCCTTGACTAGTATTAGTTTTCTTTTGCCCGCCGTAAAATTTGCACTTACTAATTGGTGTTCACAATTGACCCCTACCCCTAATGTACTTTTTGCCATCGGAGGAGGTGCACTGATAATTTACCTTTGTATATTCGTGTTACTATTTCGAAATTGGGGGACATGCACTTATCGATATATTGTCGAACCGATTACAAATTTAGGACCAAAACAAAAAGAATAGGAAAACTATTATTTATTTCTCTACCGTACCTCTCATAAATTGATGTCGTTGCGAGCCGCCGCTCTTGCTCTTTGGCGGCGCGGCAATCTCCTTTTAAGTTGAAGTATCTCGGAAAACAAGAGATTGCTTCGGCATAAACCGCCTCGCAACGACATTTGTACGGCAGAGAATTATTTATAACTGTTTCTATTATGAAATTTCCTTCTGCTAGAATCCTCGCCATTGAAACCTCCTGTGATGAAACCGCCGCGGCTATTATCGAGGATGGACGCGCGCTGCTCTCCTCG
>CAZSVR010000097.1:0-7483 GCA_964610295.1 uncultured Anaerolineaceae bacterium | reverse complement strand
CAGCCTGCCGCCGCTGATTCGGTTTGAGGGGCAGTGGGTGGAGGACCTGGACGGCAAGAAGGTGGTGTTCGATCCGGCGGAGCGGGTCAAGCAGGATCTGCACATCACCGACACGACGTTCCGCGACGGCCAGCAGGCACGCCCGCCGTACACGGTCGAACAGCAGGTCAAGCTGTACGAGATGATGTCGAAGCTGGGCGGGCCGAACGGCGTCATTCGGCAGACGGAGTTTTTCCTCTACACCAAGAACGACCGCGAGGCGCTGGACAAGTGCCGCGAGCTGGGCCGACGTTTCCCGGAGATCACCGGGTGGATTCGCGCGGTCAAAGGCGACTTCCGGCTGGTGAAGGAGGCCGGGCTGAGCGAGACCGGCATGCTCACCAGCAGCAGCGATTACCATATCTTCTACAAGCAGAAGCAGACGCGCAAGCAGGCTTTCGATCAGTACATCGAGGTGGTCGAGGCGGCGCTGGAGACCGGCGTGCGGCCGCGATGCCATCTGGAAGACGTGACCCGCGCCGACTGGACCGGCTTCATTTTTCCGTTCGTGCAGAAGCTGGCGCGGATTTCCGAGCAGGTGCCGGACAAACTCAAGATCAAGGTGCGGCTGTGCGACACGATGGGGTTCGGCTTGAACTACCCGAACGTGGCGGCGCCGCGCTCGATCCCGAAATTGTGCTGGTACATGACGCACGAGTGCGGCATCCCGCCCGAGCGTCTCGAATGGCACGGGCACAACGACTTCCACAAAACGCACATCAACGGGGCGACGGCGTGGCTGTACGGCTGCAACGCGCTGAACTGCACGATGTTCGGCTACGGCGAACGCTGCGGCAATCCGCCGCTCGAAGGCGCGATCATGGAATACATCGCGCTCAAGGGCGACCTGTGCGGGATCGAGACGCGGATGATTACCGAGATGGCCCAGTACATGCAGAGCATCGGCCTGCCCATCGCGGAGAATTACCCGTTCGCCGGCAAGCACTTCAACACGACGCGGGCGGGCATTCACGCCGGCGGGTTGCGGCGAGACGAACGCATCTACAACATCATGGATACGGCCGCCCTGCTGGACCGCCCGCCGCGCGTGGCCATCACCGACAAGACCGGCACCGACGGCATCGCCGTGTGGGTCAACGAGTACCTTGGCACCAAGGGCACCGCTGACGAGGTCAAGCTCACGCAGATCTTCAAGATCCAGAAATGGGTCATGGACCAGTACAACGTGCAGGGGCGCCTGTCCACCATCTGCGATGAGGAACTCGAAGACCAGGTGCGGACGACTCTGCCGGAACTCTACGCGAAGTATAAAACGAAGCGATAAGTCGTGTGGCACCGGCGTCCGGCCGGTCCAAGCACAGGCGAGACGCCTGTGCCACAACAGATTGGAGATCTCTGGTATGGCCAAGGATGATGTTTTGGCACGGGTCGTTCAGGTGACCGCTCGCGTGCTGGATATTGACGCGGAGGGGATTAAACCCGAGTCGAATTTCGTGTTCGACCTCGGCGCGGAGTCGGTGCAGAGCGTCGAGCTGGTGGCGGCGTTCGAGGAAGAGTTCGGCATTGAGATGGATGAGGATGCCGCCCTGGCCATATCGACCGTCAGCGGAGCGGCTATCTTCATCGCCAAGCACCTGAACAAGTAATACGACGTTATCATTCCCAACGCGCTCCTATCCAGCCGCGGTTAACATTTAGCCGCGGCCGGAGGGGAGCGCGGGCAACTCTTCCCATGTGTGCAAATTACATGGACTCTGTTGAGTTGGAAATCCTGCGTCTGATGCTCGTCGCCGCGACGGAGCAGATGGGGCATACGCTCGCGCGGACGGGCTATTCGGCCAACATCAAGGAGCGGCGGGATTTTTCGTGCGCGCTGTTCACGCCGGCCGGTGAGCTACTGTGCCAGGCGGCGCATGTGCCGGTACACCTCGGATCGATGCCGGCGTCGGTGGAAGCGGCGATGGGGCATGTTGATGATATCGATGCCGGCGACGTGATCCTGTTGAACGATCCGTTCGCCGGCGGGACGCATCTGCCGGACATCACCATGATCGCGCCGGTGTGCATCGGCGAGCGCATCGTCGCGCTGGCGTGCAACCGCGCCCACCATGCCGACGTGGGCGGGATCACCAGCGGCTCGATGCCGATCTCAACCTCCATTTTTCATGAAGGCTTGCGCATCCCGCCGCTCAAGTGGTTCGCGGGCGGCGTGGAGAACACCGCCGTCACCTCGCTGCTGCTGGCCAACGTGCGCACGCCGAAGGAGCGGCTCGGCGATCTGCGCGCGCAACGCGCCGCCAACGAAGTCGGTTCACGAGCCGTGATCGAACTCATCGAGCGGTACGGCGAATCCAAATTCGTCGCTCTCGGACGTGCACTGCTGGACTATGCCGAGCAAAGCATGCGGCAGGTGATCCGTGAGATCCCCGACGGCGTTTACCGCTTCGACGACGTGATGGACGGCGATGGCGTGAGCGATGAGCCGGTTCCGATCGTGGCGACGGTTACGATCGACGGCGAAACGGCCGGCGTCGATTTCACCGGCAGCGCGGGGCGGGTCCGCGGCTGCATCAATTGCCCGGCGGCAGTGACGCGCTCGGCGGTCTACTACGTCTTCGCGGCCCTGGCGGGCGAACGCCTGCCGCTCAACGCCGGGGCGTATCGGCCGATCCACATCACGCTGCCGGAGGATTGCGTGCTGAATGCGCGCTTCCCCGCGGCGGTGGTGGGCGGCAACGTCGAAACATCGCAGCGGGTGGTGGACGTGATGCTCGGCGCGCTCGCGCAGGCGATCCCCGAGCACGTCTGTGCGGCCGGCGCCGGCACGATGAGCTCCATTTCGCTCGGCGGCGTCGATCCGCGCACGGGCGAGCGGTTCACCTATTATGAGACGATCGGGGGCGGCATGGGGGCGTTCCCCGGCGGGCACGGCGAATCGGCCGTGCAGACGCACATGACCAACACCATGAACACGCCGATCGAAGCGCTCGAGATGGCGTATCCGCTGCGCGTGACCAATTATCGCGTGGTGAGCGGCTCGGGCGGGGCCGGGCAATATGAGGGTGGCCAGGGCATTCTCCGCGAGATCGAGGCCCTTACCGAACTCGACGGGGCGTTACTCGCGGATCGCCATCGCCACCGTCCGTGGGGCCTCGCCGGCGGCGGCCCCGGCTCCAGCGGCTCGGCCGTCGTCATCGGCACCGATAACCGCGAGCACGCATTGCCGCCAAAGACAACCCTCCACCTCAAGCACGGGGAGCGGCTGCGGGTGATCACACCCGGCGGTGGAGGCGTCGGACCCGCACCAACGGTTTGATATCTGACGCCTCCGCTGAAACCTTTTCACATGTGCCGCGTAGGAGAAGGAGTATGGCACGTTGACCGCGTCCTCATGCGGCGCGATCATAGCGTCGATCCTGTCTATGGAACCCGCTGACCTCGCGAGCGTCTAAGATGGCAAAGGACACGATGGTCACCGCCGCCGCGAGCGCGACGCCCTTCGATGAGGCCATGCTGGTCGATCAGGCCCGCGCGGGGGACATGGCCGCGTTCAGCCGGCTGGTGAGCCGATATCAGGATCGCATCCTGAACACGTGCTGGCGGATGTGCGGCCACATGGAGGACGCCCGCGACCTGACGCAGGAGGCATTTCTACAGGCGCTCAAGTCGATCGGGAGTTTCCAGCAGAAGGCGTGCTTCTACACGTGGCTGTTCCGCATCGCGGTGAACCTGTCGATCACTCACCGCCGCAAGGCGGCGAGGAGGCCGAGGCTCTCCATGCACTCACCGGACGGCGAATGGATGGGCGATCATGAGGAGATGCGCGTGGTCGGGCGAGTGTCGAGCGAATCGGACGATCCGTCGGCCCGGCTCTCGGCCCGCGAGACGGAGCGGCTGGTGTTGCGGGAACTCGAACGGCTGGACGACGATCACCGGGCGGTGATCGTGCTCCGCGACATCGAGGCGTTCGATTATCAGCAGATCGCGGAGATACTCGATGTGGCGGTGGGAACCGTGAAGTCGCGTTTGCACCGCGCGCGAATGCAGCTCCGCGAGCGGTTGCGGCCGATCGTGAGCTTGACGGAAAAATGATTTCTGGATGAACAATGGACGCTGATCAACGCGAACAACTCGAAGCGCAGCTTTCCGCGTATCTCGACGGCGAACTGAGCGCCGACGAGAAGCGGCAGGTGGATGCGTTCCTGTCGGAGGACGCCGATGGCCGGCGTCTGCTGGCGGAACTTCGCGCGACGGTCGATGCGGTTCGTGCATTGCCGCGGGCGCGATCGTCCGACGATCTGATGGATGCCGTGCGGGCCAGGCTCGAACGGCGAGCGCTGATCGGCGATCAAGTCGCCGCGGCCCAGCGAATTCCAGCGAGATCATTTCCTGGAAAATGGCTGGCCGCCGCGGCCGTCATCGCTCTCACTTTTACGGCCGCATACATGATGTGGCCGCCGTCGCAGTGGACCTCAACAGCTCATCATACGCAACTGGCGAGGAATGATACGACTCCCAGTGCGGCAGCGCCTCGGACAGCTCCTGAAGTGACCCGCGTCGGTGATACGGAACTGGCGGCGGCGGATCGGAATGAGATGCCCACCCACGCCGCGTCACCTTCGCTGGTCGATGTCCGCGCGGCCCGCAAGGCCGAGTCGTTAACCCTGAAGGAAGAAGGTAAAAAGTACTCGGAACCAGCGGGGCCGCTGGACAGCGAGATCGTCAAGGCCGGCAAGCGGGACACCACAACCGCCGGCGAGAGTCAGACGGCGACCGGCAGCTTAATGGCGGCCGCCAAGCCCGTGGACAAGCTCAAGCCGGATCAGCCGCCCGGAGCAATCATTGCGCTGGCCAAACTGGCACCGGCTAAAACGGCCGCTAAACTGACGGTCATCGAGCTGGCCTACAAGGATGAAACCCGGCAGCAGCAGGCGGTCGCCACGTTACAGTCGCGGTTCGCGTTCCAGCAGGCCCGCGCGCAAGTCGCCTCGAAGGTTGAGCCGGTCGAACCGCTCCCCACGCCGACCATTCTCAATGACTCCAACCGGGCTCCGTTAGCCGCGACTCCGCCCGCTCCACCATCGAAAGCAGATGCTGATGCGGCGCCTGTTGAGGACCGTTTAGGTGCGTCGCAGAAGGCCGGGTTCGCCGCCACCGGTCAGAAACAGCTCGCTTATGGTCGTATGGCTTCCCAACCGGCCGTCGGCGCAGATGTGCAAAACGTTCAACCTGCGGAGATCGCATCCGCCACGCCCGAGTTGGAACTTTCCGTGCCCGATGAGCCCGCGCTGGAGGGCGTCATTCAGGATCTGCGCGTGCACCTTCCGGACGCGGAGATCACCGTCGTTCCGGAGGGTGACGAGTCACTATCGCATGCGGCCGCAACGCAGCCTGAAATAGCGGCTGAGCGGCTCGGTCAGGCTTCTACGGATGCCGTAGCCCAGGCTCCGTCGCTTACAACCCGGCCCGCCACCGGCGCGCCGGAACAGAAGACGGCCGCGGTTGTCACGCAATCCTCGATGCAGCCGCGCGCCTATTTGGGCCAGTCGGCGAGAATGAGGGAATTGCCCGCCTCGCCGCAGGTCAGCGAGGCCCTGGCCAGAGCCAATCAGCCCGTGGCCCTGACGCCCGCTCCTACCAGTCAGAATGTAGAGAAAGATTTCACCCGCACGGACGTGAAAAAAATCCGCCTGTATATGCGTGTCGAGCCGCCGGCCAGTCGTCCCGCCAGTGCCCCGGCGGCCGCCACATCGCCGTCTTGAGCGTTGCTTGTTGACCCCGGTCTTTTCCGCTAACCTTCCGCCTTTCCGGTATCTGTGTGCCACTGCTCTCCAGCAGTGGTCCCGTGTAAGGGTTCGTTCTATGCAGCACTGCTTGAGAGCAGTGGCTTTTAGGAGCCGCGGCACGTGTCTCCTGCTGTTGCTGGCGGCGGGGTGCGGCGATCAGAAGCCCGCGGTGACGCGGCTGAGCCCCCGGAGCGTTCCTTACCTGGAAGGTGTGCCGGTGCCGGCGAAATTCGTCCTGGTGGACAAAATGACCGAGGATTACGAATCCGGCGGGCAGCGGACCGCCCGGCATGAATACCGCGGCAGCGCCGACCTGCATTCGGTACGCGAATTCTACCGTGAGCAGATGCCCCTGCTGGGTTGGGCCCGGGTCACCGACCAGAACGTCAAAGGGGCCGTCAACCTCCGCTTCGAGCGGAAGAATGAATCCTGCAACGTCGAGATCAGCGAGATCAACTGGCCGGCCGCGTGGTTCAATCGGACGAGCATCCAGGTAGTGGTCAATCCCTTTAATAGGAGTTCAATGGAGCCCCCCCGGCGACCGATGCCATGAAGCAGACCCGACGAAAAGAACTCAAGACCAACGAGCTGAGCCTCTATCTCCAGCAGATCTACGAGGCGATGCAGCGGCATTCGTCGTATCTGATCGGAGGTCTGGTCGTCGTCGTGCTGGTGCTGGTGGTCGGTTTGTACGTTCAGCACAACCGGCACAAGACGCTGCAAGACGCCTGGAACAACTATTACGATCTCAGCGGCAAGGACGTGGTTACTCAGCCCGATGCGCTGGATAAGGCACGGGCCTTGGCGGCCGAATATGCGGACCATCGCGACCTGGGGCCGGTCGTGCTGCAACTGCGCGGCGATCTGGCTTACCCGTTGGCCATGAGTTTGAATGGCGAGAAGGACCGGGACCGCCGGCTCGAACTGCTGCGAGAGGCCAAGAGCAGCTATGAACAGATGCTCCAGAACTTCAGCGACCGGCCGGAGGTGGGGGCGCGAGCGCGCATGAGCCTGGCCGGCGTCGAGGAGACGCTGGTTGCCCTGGGCCAAAGCAAGCCTGAGCAGGTGCGGGAGTATTACCAGAAATTAGTGGATACGAAACCGAACGCGTTCGCCGAACTGGCCGCCAAAAAGCTGATCGATCTCGACAAACACCTGGAGCCGCTCAAGATCGTCGCCACGCGACCGGCGCCGCCGCCGACCACCGCACCGTCCACCACACCGGCCGCTGACACGCTCCCGGCCGAGGCGCCGCCCGCCACCATGCCTGCGCCGATCGCACCGATCAGCCCGACCACCCGCCCGGCGGCGACACAGCCAATGACCATCCGCATCCCCGCGCCGGCATCCGCCCCCACACCATGACGCGAATAGCGGCAAAGTCCGCTGTGCGGACCTTACCGCCCGCTCGGTCCGCACGGACGTGACAATTTTTTGGGAGCAACGATAGCGCTTTTGGAGTGCGGTGGCGCGACACCGCTTTTGCTCCCGGCGGAGCCGTTTTCTGGCGCAGCAGGCGCGTAAGATCCACGTCCGACTTTGGCTCAAGAGCCAGAACGCTCCGCGTGAAGCCAAAGCGGTGTCGCGCCACCGCACTCCAAAACTGGCCCGCTCCCGAAAAAATTGCCACGCCCGTCCGCATAGAGGCTGGGAAACTATCTCAATTGGAACACTGGTCCGTAAATCATCGTGGTCTG
>CAZSVR010000096.1:0-7489 GCA_964610295.1 uncultured Anaerolineaceae bacterium | reverse complement strand
CGATCGGAATGCTGAGCAGATTGGCTTCATGCACGGCAGCCTCTTCGCGGCCAACGTCAACGATGAAGATCAGATCGGGGCGGCGCTTCATAATGCGCGAACCGGATAAACGAGTTGAGAGGCGTGTGATCTCACGTTCCACCAGCAGGCCTTCCTTTTTGGTGAGGCGATTGATCTCGTCGGTAGCGCGCACATTTTCAAGGCGTTCCAATTCCTGAATACGCTTGTACATGGTGGACCAGTTGGTGAGCATGCCGCCCATCCAGCGTTCAGTCACATAGGGCATCCCACAGCGCGCGGCTTCTTCGGCGACCGTCTCCTGCGCCTGGCGCTTGGTGCCAACAAAAAGCACGGTACCGCCGCTCACAACAGCATCGCGGATAACGTTGTATGCCTGGTTCAACAACTTGACAGTTTGTTGCAGGTCAATGATATGAATACCGTTACGCTCTGTGAAGATGTACGGTTTCATGCGGGGGTCCCACTTGTTCGTACGATGTCCAAAGTGGACGCCGCTCTCAAGCAGGGCCTTCATGGAAATGACGGCCATTTTTTCTCCTGAAATTTTCCGTCCTCCAACACGCAGTTCAATGACTGGCGCGGAACGGAATGAGTTTAGTGGGGATGAAGACCCACTCAGGGACGCTTATTGCCCGTCCCAGGCAGGATGTGCTCTTCGTCCTGAGCGAGCCGCAGGATTTCAGAGCGGCGGGATTATACCATAAGATGATTATCCACCCCGATTAAAATAATATAAGCCTTGCAAAATGGATATGGCATAATTAAATAGGATGGTTTATATTGATGACCATCCAGAAAATACCGCATTTTATGCAATTTTAGGAGATTGAAATGGATAAATTTCAACATACCTTTACGATCAAACCTGGACGTGTTGCAGCAATCCTGGTTGTAATTTCACTCACATTTGTGGCGCTCAGCCTGGCAGGTCAATATTTGAGACTTTTTCCGAATTCCTACCACGTATCAGGTCCAATACAGGAATTTTTCCTGGATTTATTCATTCAAAAATTCGATGTCAACAGCGAGAGTAATATACCGACCTATTTCAACACCTTTATTCTGGTGATAATTGCCGTTCTGACATTCGTGATCGCCATTGTAAAACGCTCTCAAAAGGATAAGTATAGAAATGAATGGTTTCTTATGGCGATTGTCTTTTTGTATATGTCCATCGATGAGGCATCTGTGATCCATGAAAAATTCAGCATTCTACTTAAGAGCTTGCCAAATGTGGGTGGATTGTTCGCTTACAAATGGGTCATAGGCGGAATTTTCGTTGTCTTGCTTCTTGGGTTGTTGTTCCTTAGATTCTTCCTTCATCTGCACAATCGCAACAAAATTCTTTTTTTCCTATCCAGTGCAATATATCTTACCGGCGCACTTGGTTCCGAAATGTTCAGCGGCCGTTATCAGGCCATGTATGGTACAAAGAACTTTACTTATTCCGCAATGACCACATTTGAGGAAAGTTTTGAATGGTTTGGAATAACCCTGATGATCTTTACTCTTTTGACATATATGCAAGCCCATATATCGGAGATTCAATTTATGTTTCCAGGGACATCACAAGATACAAAGTAATAACATAAAAGCGACCCCGCATTGGGGTCGCGTTTATTATCATCATAATTGATCTACACGACCGCGGCCTGACCGTACAACTGTTGTTTGATGGAGACAATATCGCGGCGCAGGCGGTCGTCACGTTCGATCTGATCGGTGATCTTCTCGATCGCATACATCACGGTTGAATGGTCGCGCCCACCGAGAGCTGCGCCAATTTGCGGAAAGGAAAAATTCGCCTCTTCGCGCAAAATATACATGGCGATCTGCCTCGGGAAGGCCACATCCTTCGTTCGGTCGCGGCCGAGCAATTTTTGGTATTAAATTTTCTGGCAACCAGGTCGAAGACGCGCTTGGGTTCCAGATCACCGCGTGTGGGCAAAAGATCAGCTAGTGCCACCTCCACAAGATTGAGCGTGAGGGCTGAGCCGCTTAAGTCCGCAAAGGCGATTAAACGATTCAATGCACCTTCGAGTTCACGAATATTGGATTGTACGCGGCGCGCGATATCTTCGAGGATCTCATCCGAGATCTGCCGGCCCGTACGTTCTGCTTTCGAGCGCAGGATCGCAAGGCGGGTTTCAAGGTCCGGCAGTTGGATATCCGCACTTAATCCCCACTCAAAGCGGGAGCGCAGACGTTCCTCCAGAGTGACCAGCGACTTGGGCGGCCGATCGGAGGAGACGATGATCTGCTTGTCCTGTCCGTGCAGTGTATTGAAGGTATGAAAGAATTCCTCCTGCGTGGATTCCTTGCCTGCGATGAATTGAATATCGTCAACCAACAATACGTCGGCAGAACGGTATTTTTCGCGGAAGGCTTGTGTTGTGTGGGTCCGAATGGCAGTAATCATGTCATTCGTGAACTCTTCGGAGGAGACGTATAAAACGTTCAAACCGCGCGCGTAACAGGCATTCCCAATGGCATGTAATAGATGCGTCTTGCCAAGCCCGACACCTCCATAGAGAAAAAGCGGATTGTATGCCCGGGCGGGCTTTTCTGCCACTGCCTGACTGGCCGCATTCGCCAGGCGGTTGCCGGAACCAACGACAAAAGTATCGAAGGTGTAGCGCGGGTTGAGGCTGACATGCCTGGATTTTGGCTCAGGCGGGGTGATCTCAATGGATGACGCGGCGGGTTCAGGGTCCGTTGTGGAGGTGTTTTCGTCAATTTGCGTCACGACAAAGTTTACAGAGACGTTTGAGTTGAGGATTCCGATCAAGAAGCGGCTGACTGTGCTCGCGAGACGGCTTTCGAGCCAGTCGCGTGCATACGCGTTGCGAACTCCGACTGTAAGTAGCCCATTTTCGTAGCTAACAGGATGGGTATCACGCACCCATGTATCGAAGGATGCACGCGGCATTTCCATTTGAAGTTGTGCCAACACGGATTTCCAAGCCTGTTCTGCCTTCATGGATCATTCCTCGGTTCTGGAAGTAGGGTATATTGTCCCGTTCGCTTCTTAAGTCTTTAATGTGGCGAACGGGATTGAACCAGCCCGCCTTTTCCAGCGGCTTAGTGAGTTGTTGCTTCTTCTGTTGTGTCAGACTTGTATTGAGTATGGATGCGAAGTTAATTCATCCGTTATTTCAGCGTAAGTATATTCTAGCAGAAACTTTCCAAATAACAAGACGATAGACCTACGTTAGGTTAAAAAGATTTGTTTTTTTAAGGTTGATCAATGTTAAAGAATGATTGCGCATTGGATATGAATTATTCCTTTTTGTAGAACAGGCGTTTCAGCCATGAACACGCATCCAGGCCTGCGCGCCCCCCATATATGGGTATGCGCGCTTGTTTTCATCCTTCAAGCATGGATACGTCTTAAAGAATCATAATGCAAAACATTTGTGAATCAACAGGAATGAGACTCACGTTCCAGTGACTCATCATGCAATGATCGATCGAATCAGTTGATTTGTTGTTTTATTGACGCGGAACCCATGCAAGTATGGTCGTACCATCACCAATTGTTGATGAAATATCAATTTCACCACCAACTGCATGCACGCGTGCCTGCATATTGACGAGTCCATGACCGATGGAGGTCATGGTTTGATCAAGATCAAAGCCTTTCCCATCATCTTTGATCTCCATTAAGGCTCTATCCTGCGTGGTCCATAGCGCAACTTCAACATTTTTTGCCTTTGCATGCCTGGTTGCATTGGCTAGTGCCTCCTGGCAGATGTGAAATAAGGCCAATGCATGCGTATCTGGAAGATCTTTCAGCTCGGAATCGAGTCCAGTGAAGTTCACTTCAGAGAAAGTATTGGCCCGGTATTCGATAATCAGGCGTTTTATGCCGTTCAACAAGCCTTCATTGCCCAGTTGGCGCGGTCTCAGATCAAGAATATAGTTGCGAATGTCCCGAATCGCATCATTTAAAGCGCTGACTGCGTGTTGAATCCTCTCTTTTGCCGCTTCAGGGTCTTCAGCCAACATATGTTGTATGCTTTCGAGCGACAGTCCAATGCCATAAATGGATTGGATAATGCCATCGTGCAAGTCCATACCAATGCGATCACGCTCTTCCAAGACGGCCAAACGACGCACATTGGCATGCAATCGGGCATTTTCAATGGCCAGCCCCGCCCAGGTGCCGACCGCGAGAAGCAATTGCACACTTCTTTCATCAAATGGATCGGTCGCGCGGGCGGCAACGCTCATCACACCCATCAGATTTTCGCCCGAAAGCAGTGGAAGATATGCAATTTTCTTGAAACCGGCCTGTACAACTGCATCGCGCAGGAAGTCTGCATCGCTCGTAAGGTGATTTGCCACGATGGGTTTGCGGGTTTTTGCCACAATACCTGGGTAACCCTCGCCCAAATGGAAGATGCTATGCGCGCGGAACGCTTCGGCGGCCTCCCCACAGTGCAAAACCATGTGTAAGGTGGTTTTATCTTCTTCAAGCAGGAAGATCTCACCTGCTTCCACCTTCATGTAATCCATCACAAGCCCAAGGGTTTTGTTCAGGATCTCGTCGAGTTGCAGGCTTGAGGTCAAGGTTGAAGCGATGCCATTTAGCAGGGACAGGTCCACGTTTCGACGAGTCAACGTGAGGTCGCGTTCCTTCATCTGTTCCACGAGTCTGGCATTCTGAATGGCGGTCGCGGCATAGGACGCAAGCATTTCGATGATCATTTCATCGTTTTCATCGAATTCCGGCGCGCCCACCTTATTGGTCAGATAGATCTGCCCCAATTGACGATCCCCTGCACGGATTGGCACGCCTAAAAATGGGATCATTGCAGGATGATGAGCCGGAAAGCCCACCGACTTGGGATGATTCTGGATGACAGGCACTCGCAAGGGGATCTCTGTATCCATCAACTCGCCGATCAACCCCTTCCCGACCGGCGGATGCGCCATTCTCTTGATCTCATCATCCGACATGCCCATTGTAATGAACTTTACCAGCCTGCCCTTATCGTCCAAGACCCCCAAGGCAGCATAACTTGCATTGACTTGCTCGCACGCCAATGCAGCGATCCGCTCCAGCAAATGCTCCAGTGAAACATCCTTCACCAGCTCCAAACTTGCGCGGTGGAGCGCAAATAACCGTTCTTGTAATTGTTCACGGGTCAGGAGCATACAAAGACACCTCTCAGCCATTATAATCAATTCAATTCCTTTTGATAGAATTTGAAAGAAGGGTAATACTACACTTGGGACCAATCAAATGACAAATTCCCGCATCGCTGGATTTTATAACCTGACCCTCGAAGAACGCCGCGCAAAATTGGCAGAAGCTTCAGATCAGGCTCCCGAAGACCTGCTCGCGTGGACAACCGGCGGACTCTCCGCTGAATCCGCAGACCACATGATCGAGAACGTCATTGGCATGCATGCCTTGCCAGTGGGCATCGGCCTGAATTTCATGGTAAATGGACGCGATGTGTTGATTCCTTTTGCAATAGAAGAGCCTTCAGTGGTCGCCGGCGCGTCTTTTATGGCAAAACTGGCGCGTGCCGGCGGCGGATTCACTGCCACCACCACCGACCCGCTGATGATCGGCCAAATGCAACTCATCAACGTGGTCAACATGAATGAAGCGCGGCTTAAGATCTATGAACATAAAGCCGAATTATTGGCGATCGCGGATGAAATTGACCCAATTCTCAAGAAGTTTGGCGGCGGCGCACGTGATCTTGAAGTCCGCATGTTCGAAGACTCTCCGATCGGTCCATTTATCGTCGTTCATCTCATCTATGACGTGCGCGACGCGATGGGCGCGAACGCAGTCAACACAGCTTGCGAGAAACTTGCGCCGCAAATCGAAGCCATCACGGGTGGAAAAGTCCATTTGCGGATCCTCTCCAATTTGGCAGACCGAAGAATAGCGCGCGCGCGTTGTACCATTCCGGTCAACGAATTGACCATGGGCTTTGAATCCTTCAAAGGCGAGACGGTGCGCGATGGAATCATCGCCGCGTACGCTTTCGCCGCAACGGATCCCTACCGTGCCGCGACACACAACAAGGGGATCATGAACGGTGTGGACGCGGTCGTCATCGCAACAGGCAACGACTGGCGCGCCATCGAAGCCGGTGCACACGCCTATGCGGCCCGTTCGGGCAAATACACTTCATTATCCACTTGGGGTAAGCACAAGGATGGAAATCTCGTCGGGACGCTCGAAATGCCAATGGCCGTGGGAATCGTGGGTGGTGCGACCAAAGTCCACCCTGCGGCGCAGGCCGCGGTCAAGCTAATGGGCGTGAAGACCGCATCTGAACTGGCTGAAATCATCGTTTCCGTTGGACTCGCCCAAAACATGGCCGCCCTGCGCGCCCTCGCCACCGAAGGCATCCAACGCGGACACATGTCCCTGCATGCGCGACAGGTCGCGATTGCCGCAGGTGCGTCTGGCGAAATGATTGAAAAGGTCGCCGCCCAGATGGTGGCGGAAAAGGTCGTGAGAATTGATAGGGCCGAAGAGATTTTGAAGGGCATGAATTAATGAAAGACAAACGCTCACTCACTCCAGAAGAAATCTCCGCCATCGTGGACGGATTCGATCCGATTGACGTGGTGCAAATGGAACTGCTAGCGAAACTTCCGCCAGGAAAACGGATTATCCCCATGTTGCAGGCTACAGAAATGGTTCGGGCTGGTTTGCGCACTGCATTCCGAAAGAAATTCCCCGATCTTTCCATGGCTGAAATAAACATGAAGATTTTGGAATACATGACCTACATGGACAAGAGTTATGAGCGTATCTGATTTCTACATTCGCGTCGTAAAAGCGTTGGATGAAATCGGCGCGCCTTACATGATAGTGGGCGCGTATGGCGGATCGGTCTTCGGGATCGCACGCTCCACCAATGACATTGACATCTTGGTGGATTTGCGGGAAAAGGATTGTTACGCCATTTCCGAAAAGTTTCCCCTCCCGCGCTATTACGCCGACCCTGAAATGATCAAAAACTCGATTGACATGGGGATCATGTTCAACCTGATTGACACGGAGGAAGGCGCGAGGGCTGACCTTGTTCCCCTTAAACGCGAACCTGAATATCAACTCGCCTTCAATCGTCGCACACGTGCAACGTTCACAGACCCAAGTGGACAATCGTTTGAGGCTTGGGTCGCCCAGCCAACGGATATTATCATCGGAAAATTGCGCGCATGGGATGAAGGCAGGTCTGACAAACACCCCAAAGATATTTTTTCCATTCTTTATTTCTGCTTACGCGGTTACAGCAACTATGATGTGAATTTGGATGAAGTCACAAAAGAAGCCGCGCTCATTGGACAAGAAACTCTTGATATGTGGAACAAAACGCTTGCAAGAGCGAAGGAAGAAATTGAAAAAGGTAATACTACGCCGCGCAAATGGTGAATCGCCTGCCGAGTCCCCTCTCCCCGCGAAGCGTCCCCGAAGGGGATAGGGAGAGGG
>CAZSVR010000095.1:3130-7642 GCA_964610295.1 uncultured Anaerolineaceae bacterium | reverse complement strand
GGTCGCGCTCGGTCTCCAGGAGGTCGTCACCTATCGCATGACCTCGCCCGAACGCGAAGGACGCGCGATTGAGCATAATGAATATGTTCGTATTGCAAACCCAATTGCGCCCGAGCGAACTGTTTTACGAAGAAGTTTGCTTGCCTCTGTGCTTGAGGTTGCAGAGAAGAACGCGCGTGCGGAATCCATTGCAATGTTTGAAATTGGGCAGGTCTTTGAACCCAACGGAAACGACCTCCCGCGCGAGCCGCGCAAATTGGCAATGCTAATGACTGGCGCTCGCATCGCCTCCGCGTGGGATGTAAAAGACTCACCTGCATTCGACTTCTTTGATATGAAGGGACGCATCGAACTCCTTTTGGCCGGCCTGCGTTACACGGAGGTGGTCTACGCTGAAGCAGACTCCACTCACCTGCACCCGGGCAAAGCTGCCGAAGTGAAAGCAAACGGCAAGGTTATAGGCATATTCGGTGAACTGCATCCGCTTGCCCGGGAAAAATATGAATTCGGCGACACGCCTGTGATCGTCGGTGAATTCGATCTCGACGCCATGCGTGCGTTGAATCCCACCTATGGCATAACCCCTGTCGCTGAGACACCGCCCATCTTCGAGGACATCGCCATCATCGTGGAGGATTCAGTTGCGGCGTCCCTCGTCGAAGCATTGATCAGGCAAACGGGCGGAAAGACCGTCACACACGTCCGTTTGTTCGATGTCTATCGCGAGGAAAAGATCGGGGCCGGGAAAAAGTCATTGGCGTACAGTCTCACGTATCAATCCGATCAAACGATGACCGATGCCGAAGCTGCCGCGATCCGTAACAAGATCGTGAAGCGACTGGAGCATGAAGTCGGCGCGAAGTTGAGGAGTTAGTATCAACGGGATGCAAAAGCTCTTGCATCCCGTTTTTATTGAATGTATACTGATATTAAATTCAAATTTCAAAGGAGATCTGTATTATGGACAACAAAACGAAAGGTATTATCGCTACAGTTGCCGCAGTGTTATTGTGTGGCTGCCCCGGCTTGTTCCTGTGCATTTTCGGCGCAGCCACCGCCTTCGGAGGTGGCACCTATTCATTGGGAAGTGATTCAGGAAATGTTCCGCCCACCATGGGTTATGTATTTCTCTGTCTTTCTATTATCATGATCATTACCCCGGTAGTGGTTGGCTTTTTTACGCTTCGCAAGAAACCTGAAGCAACCACCCGTAACGAATCACTTCCCCCTGTCTCGTAATAAAGATAACTATAAAATCCTCCGATTTACTCTCGGAGGATTTTATAGTTAAGGCACCAGGATCGTAATGGTCATTCTGCAAAACTCCGTCGAACCGGAGGTGATGACCCAGGTTGTTGAGTAACTTCCAGCGGACCCCGGAGTCTTCATGGCCACTTTAATTTCAGTCTGCCCCCCGGAGGGTACCGAAGAAGCAAGATCATAAATATTGGTCTTATGCAGTTTGTCGCCGCTTTTATAGCGATAATCGGCATTATCGGCGTTCCAAACTTCTGTTCCCACATTTCTCACTTGCCAAACCATGCTGAAGTCGGTTTTTTGGCCCAAATGCGCGCCATCCGCTGGGGACCTCGAAACGATCTGGCAGTCAAACTCTAAACCGGAAGATCCCGGCTCCGGTGCTGGCGTAGGAACAGTGGGTGTGGATAGTATAAAAACGAAGGTAACAGTTGGAGAGGGCGTCTCTGAAGGAGTGGAGGTTGGACGTGGGGTAAAGGTGGCAGAGGCAGGTGACGCAACCAACGCAGTTTGTGTTGCGGCGGCATCGGCAGTTTGAACAATGGATGTATTGAGGGAATTTGGGTCGAATGTGGGCACCGGAGCAGAGGCCGGCACGAGCGCAGGCGCGCACGCCAGCACAAGTGCCGTCACAAGCAGAAAGGTCTGTGTCTTGTAATTCGGCCAGATCATTATTCTAATTTCTCCGCCACTAAATCTACTTCACAATGATCGCAACGTAGGGATAGCAGAGTTGTGCCGTGCCATCCCCCGATACAGTCCAGGTCATCACTTGAAAGCCTTTTTCCACCGGCGCAGTGGCATCCATTACGATTTCATATTTATCCTTCGGCTTCATTTCAATGGGAATCTCGACGAGATTAACATTAGCCATGTGCGGCCCGCTGAAATATTTCACATCGTAACCGGGATTCCATGTCTTGGTACCCGTGTTGACGATCGTCCACTTAATATCAAATTCCTGTCCATGGTTGATCTCAGAATTATCAAAGGGGCGGCGGCTGATGATATCGCACGAATAATCCCGGGCGATCGTCCCACCGCCTCCGCCTCCGCCGGAGGGGGGATTCACCGGAATCGGCGTGACAGTCGGCAAAGGTGTCAGTGATGGGAAGGAAAGCGGAGTATTGGTCGGGGTGGCAGTGGGCGTCTCAGTTGGGGTTGACAATGCGTTTTGCGCAGCCACGGTCATTGCCACGGATTCTTCGATCTGTTTTTGTGCAGCCACGGTTTGTGCCACAGCTGTTTCGATCTGCGACTGCACCTGCTCGGGACTTTGACCCGGCGAACAGGCCGCGATCAGAAATGCGAGCAGAATCAAAACAATCCAGGTTTTATGCATGGTTATCTCCTTGAACCTTAATCAGTGGATTCGCCGGAACCGATCCCCAGCGGCTTCCACTTGCTTTCATCTTTAAGACGATGTTGAATGCCATGACGATCGTGAAGTTCGTCGAAACCTGCCGGCTTGATGAACAATTGCTCGCTATCAAGCAGGCCGGTCAAGCCGGTTTGACCGGGTTCGGGACGCTTGTTCTGGCAGAATTTGCAGGTCTTCGGGTCGTGCGACGTATACTCGGTCGGTTCTTCGTAAGTCGCGACAAAACCTTCATAGTTACGCACGATCACCTTATGGTCAGACATGCTTAACATGTAATTGGGCGCCACAGGAATCTTACCACCGCCGCCGGGCGCGTCCACGATGAATTGCGGAATGGCGTAGCCGGAGGTGTGTCCACGCAGGCCTTCGATGATCTCAATTCCCTTCGCAACCGGCGTGCGGAAATGACCCGAGCCTTCCACCAGATCGCATTGATACAGGTAATACGGGCGAACACGGATGCGGGTGAGTTTCTGCACCAGTTCGCGTTGAATGTGGACACAGTCATTCACGCCCGCCAGCAGAACGGACTGGTTACCCAGCGGGATGCCGACGCGGGACATGCGATCACAAGCATCCGCGAGTTCCTGTGTAATTTCATTCGGGTGATTGACATGAATATTCAACCAGAGCGGGTGGAACCTGGCGAGCATGTCGCATAACTCCTGCGTGATCCGCATGGGCATGAAGCCGGGCACGCGCGAACCGATGCGGATAATTTCAATATGCGGGATCTCGCGCAGGCGGGTAAGCAATTCTTCCAACACCTTTGGTGCGAGCACGAGTGGATCACCACCAGAAAGAAGCACATCGCGCACCTGAGGTGTACGTTTCAGGTAATCGATCTGCATCTCAAATTCCTGGCGATTGAAGGTTTGGCCGGGATCCCCCACCATGCGCGAGCGCGTGCAGTAACGGCAGTACGACGCACACTGAGTCGTTACCAGCATGAGCACTCTGTCAGGATAGCGGTGAACCAGCCCGGGCACGGGAGAGTGGCGATCTTCCGCCAGCGAATCCTCCATCATCGAGGTGAATGCGTTCATTTCCTCGGCAACCGGAATGACCTGTTTACGAACCGGATCGTTCAGGTCGTCCGGGTCGATCAATGAGATAAAGTAAGGCGTAATATCCACACGGAACAGGCCTTGCGTCTGCAAAGCCTTACGCTCAGAATCGGTTAAGGCAATTACTTTTTCAATCTCTTCTGCTGTATTCAAGCGATGACTCAGCTGCCAACGCCAGTCGTTCCACTTCTCGTCGGGAACATCGGCGTAAGTGGGAGCACGCTTGGAAATAATTGGGGTGGGCATGGGATTTTTCCTCCGAGTTTTCAAAGTTTCTAAAGTTAAACGACGCGTGAAAACGATATGAGAGGAGGATCGTGGTCTGGCCTGAAGAAGCCCGCAAATCGCGGGGGGCCGCCATCAAAATTATTGGACGCAGAAATCATAATCAGTATTGTAAGAGGAAACAAAAGGACGGTCAACCTGCCTATTGTGGGGATAGGGTAGAATCAGGGAATCCCCGAGGAGAACGCATGGAACTCGCTGCAACACATGGACTTTGGGCTGATCTGCATCGCCCGGAATTCTCCCCAGCCGAATCGGATTTTTCCATCGTCGGTATTCCCTTCGACGGCCTGCTCAGCGCGCGAACCGGCGCGGCCAAGGCGCCCGAGCGCATCCGCTTCTGGTCCCATCATTTGACTCCCTTTAGCGAAGACCGCACGCGCCTCAAAGACATTCGCATCGCTGATCTTGGGGATATCGACATCACAGAACCCGCGTCGGACTTCAACATAGTTCGCCAGCGCGTAGCGACTTTGCCCAATGTGCCCATCCTGCTCGGCGGCGATCACTCTGTGACTATCC
>CAZSVR010000095.1:0-3120 GCA_964610295.1 uncultured Anaerolineaceae bacterium | reverse complement strand
CCCATCTTTCAGGGCCAGCGCGAGCGCCACAAAGATAAACGCCTCGGCATCCTGTGGATCGACGCGCACCCTGACTTGTGCGATGAGTTCAACGGCTCGCGCTTATCCCATGCCTGTGTATTACGCCGCGGCATGGAATTTGGGATCGAGCCTGATGATATCTGTATGGTCGGTTTGCGGTCATGGGAAGACCAGGAAATTGACATGATCGAAAACAGCGGTGTCCATGTGTACACTGCGGCAGATGTGGCAAAGCGGGGCATGCGAAAAGTGGCGGATAGCGTCCGCAATATTCTCGATGACTGTGACGCGCTGCACATCTCGCTCGATATCGATTGCCTCGACCCCGCCTTCGCGCCCGGCACCGGCATACCCGAAGCCGGTGGTCTAACTACGCGGGAAGTCCTCACGCTCCTCAAGACCATGCAGGGGCTGTCGCTTATCGGTCTGGATGTGGTTGAAGTTTCCCCGCCGATCGATCCCTCCGAAGCCACAGTCTTCGCCGCCCTGCGGTTCATCATGGAATACATCGCGCTCTTTGCGCGCGAAAAGGAAAAACAATAAGGTTGATATATGATGGAAATAGATCTAGCAAAACTTGAAATCACCAACAACGAAGCAGAGAATCGCTTTGAAGTGCTGATCGCTGGCGTTCTTTCAAAGTTGGACTATATTCAGGATAAAGATACGCTTGTGATAACGCATGTGGGTGTACATCCGGAGTTCAGAGGTCAGGGTATCGCCGGGAAATTGACGCAGGTGGGTCTCGAGTATGCAAAAACAAATTCTTTAAGAGTCATCCCGATGTGCTCTTATGTCGTGGCATATATTCGCAGGCATCCACAATATTTGGATCTCACGAAACAACAAGATGGCAAATGAACAAAAGAGCAGCCACCTTTCGACGCGCCACGCGCGCAGACCTGCCGGCCATCGTTCACAGGCTTGCAGACGATGAACTGGGAAGCCCGCGTGAAGGCGATGAACAACCTTTACCTGAATCATATTACACAGCCTTTGAGCAGATCGAGCGCGACGCGAATCACGAACTCGTCGTTGCAGAACTGAACCGAGAGGTCATCGGCACATTGCATCTCATGTTCCTGCCCTCGATAAGTTATCTGGGTGGGTTGCGCTCACAGGTTGCATCAGTCAGAATAGATCGTGGGTTTCAAAATAAGGGGATCGGCACAGCATTAATGAGGTCCGCCATCCAACGCGCAAAAACGCGCGGTGCGCACATCATGCAACTCACGACACACAACACGCGGGCAGATGCGCATCGTTTCTACGCAAGTCTTGGTTTCACTCCATCACATTTGGGGATGAAGTTGACACTGAAGTGATGTGTCTTCGAACTCCCGGAAAAGAGTGGCATCCTCCCTTTTAGAACAAAATAGTAATTGCGTGACAGCCTAGATTCCTGTTACACTATATTGAGCCGTTCACATTGAAAAGACCCGGCGCGGAAATAAACTCGTGGCTGGCACGAGCGTGGGACTTTCGATCGGCAGATATAACTGAACATATCCATGTCAAATATTCTCCTGACCGGCGGGCGCGCGCCCGCAACCCTTGAACTCGCCCGTGCCTTCCATCGCGCGGGACATACCGTCTTCATGGCAGAGAGTTTGAGCGGGCATTTGTCACAGCCGAGCAATGCGATCACAAAAAATTTTCTAGTGCCGGCGCCGCGCCAGCATTTCGGCGCGTACATCCAGACCATCAAACAGATCATCATTGAAAATAAGATAGACCTGCTCATTCCAACCTGCGATGAAATTTTTTACATCGGCATGGGCCGCGAGGATTTGCCCTGCGCGGTCTTCGCCGAGCCGATCAAAAAATTGAACATTGTCCATAACAAATGGTTTTTCCTTGTGACGGCGATCGAATTTGATCTCTTTGCACCCGAGACGATGCTGATCGCCAACGAGAATGATCTATTGCACGCATTCGCACAGTGGCGGGAAATCGTGCTCAAACCTGTTTATCCCCGTTTCGCCGCGGAA
The DNA here is from genome assembly GCA_964610295.1 of uncultured Anaerolineaceae bacterium. Classification (GTDB taxonomy): domain Bacteria; phylum Chloroflexota; class Anaerolineae; order Anaerolineales; family Villigracilaceae; genus Villigracilis. The sequence goes on along the minus strand of CAZSVR010000095.1, from coordinate 1,108 downwards.
ATCTTGATCATGCCCACGATAAAACAAGCCGTAATCAGGTTGGGGCTTGATCCCGATGCCAATTGGATCGCCCAGGAGCTTGTGCGCGGCCAGCAATACGGCACATATAGCATTTGTCACAACGGCCATATCACCGCACACACAACCTATCCGGCCGATTTCACAACCGACCAGAGCGCGACCGGCGTTTTTCATCACGTGGAACATCCCGCCATCTTTAATTGGGTAAAAAACTATGTCGAGAATAATCGATTCACAGGGCAGATCGCCTTTGATTTTATACAGGCCAGCGACGGCCGTCTCTTCGTGTTGGAGTGCAAACCCCGCGCTACGAGCGGCGTGCATTTGCTTGCATCGAACCCGAAATTTGTTAAATCGTTTTTCGAACCGCAAATGGAGTGCGTAAAGCCTTCAGCTCTCTCTTCACACATGCTTTCCACCGCGATGCTCATTAAGGGCCTGCCCGCCTCCATCAGACGGAAGGAATTCAGGAAATGGCTGTCTGCCTACTTTAACAGCGACGACGTCATTTTGGATTATAAAGACCCGCTCCCCTTCCTGCTCCAATTTCGAAGCATCTTCTCGTATTTAATGATCGCATGGAAGAACAAGATCAGTTTAACTGAAGCATACACCTATGATCTTGAATGGGTTGGGGATGGGATTTAGGCAGAGGATGCGCGGGCGGGACAGGAGTCCCTCGCCGAACAAAGGGATGAAGTTCAATAATGTGAAGCTTGGTAACTCACCATTGACATCTTATGCAAAGATTCATTTATATAAGAAACATAATTAACCCCAAATCTAATATTGGACGCAGATGAACGCGGATTTACGCTGATAAAAAGCGAAAAATCCGCGTTTTCTGCGTTTATCCGCGTCCCATTTGCTCTTAAAACAAAAACTCGCCCGCGAAGATTAATTTCAGGGTGAGTCATGTTTAGTGGCGGGCAGGGCGGGATTCGGACATCGTACCCTTGGGTATAACATCGCCCCTGTGGGGACCCGCGACCGAAAACAAAAACGCGTCATCTCTAAACGCGTTTTCTCTAATGGCGGGGAGGGCGGGATTCGAACCCGCGACCGGTTTAACCCGGCACTCACTTAG
>CAZSVR010000094.1:0-7759 GCA_964610295.1 uncultured Anaerolineaceae bacterium | reverse complement strand
GGCGGCGGCGTCATGGGCGCGGCTGGCATGTTGGCGGCAAAGGAGATTTTGAAGGACGGGAATTAACATGTCTTTGCGAGGAGAGACAGCGACGAAGCAATCCCCAACTAAACAGGAGATTGCTTCGCCAAAGAACGGCTCGCAACGACATAAAACTAAGAACCGCTTCGCTTCGACAGGCTCAGCGCGTCGCTTTCTTAACTGGAAGTTGATTCTGTTGAATGGGGTTTGGTCTTCCCTTGGCTTAATTCTCCTGGGTATTAAGAAAGAGGTTTATATGAACTGGACAGCGTTGCTTGAAACGATTTTGCTTTGTTTGATTTCCATTGTCATAGAAGCTGTTTCGACAACCAAGGATGGAAAACAATGGTTTGAGAACTTGAAACAACCAAAGTACTCCTTGCCCTTTTCTTTTTGGTATGTTGTGGGAGGGTTATATTACATTATCTGCGGCATAATAGCATACAGGCAGTTTGCCGCCAGCAATATTATTTTCTCCTTACCAATAATCATTTTGGCTGTCATCATGATTATTAATGGGTTGACCAACCTCCTCCTCTTTCGTTTCAGATCGTTGGAGACTTTTTACTGGGTTATATACCCTTTTATGGCATTGTTGATAAGTCTTATCGCAATATTGTTGAAACGGGATGTTTTTTCGGCTTGGCTGGCATTCATATACCTAGCCTGGCTGATGTATGATCTCTATTATTTATACAACCTCTGGAAATTGAATGTATAAGTAAACAGGCAACATTAATTTCGTACTATCAAAGGAGTTCAATGACTGATATTTACGACACCATCATCATCGGCGCGGGGCAGAGCGACCTCACCCCTAGCCCCTTCGCGAAGCACCCCTGTGGGGCTCCTAAAGGGAGAGGGGCACGCGCCGCGTAAAAACAAAGCCCCCGTTTTCACCGGGGCTTGAGGTGACTGAATTATGAAACTGTCTCAAATCGGATTTCTTTCAAGATGGCAGAAACTTCCTCTTCTGATTGAATATGCTGTTTGAGAACTTGCGCGGTCTTCTCCAGCACGCGGTCAGTGGACAGTTTCGCCAAATCCTGCCGCATGGATTGCCCGATGTATAACTTGAGCAAGGCTTCCACAGACATGTCCCGTCCAGCCGCGATTTTTTCCAGTGACGCTAAAGTGTCCGCAGGAATGCGAATGGTGACAGGCTTGCTGTTACGAGAGCGGACTTTCAGGTCAAAACCTTCTTCGGTTTTAGGAGTTTGTTCAGTTTGCTTCTTCATAAACGATCCTTTCGGCGCGGGTCGCGGCACGGGCAGAGATAATTCGAGTTCGGTCATCGCGTTCCGTGTACACAGCCAGTAAAAGACGCTGTGAGAAAGTATAACCGATAATGAAATCACGCTCTTCGTTATCATCTGCTGAAGCGTCACCCGTCTGATAAAACGGGTCAAAGAAAACTTCGGTGGCTTCTTCAAAAGTCACACCATGTTTTTGAATATTGGCTTGGGCTTTATTCTCGTCCCATTCAAAGAGAACACCTTGCAGTTGATAAGTGACATCCATGATCTTGTCCCGTTTGAGAGAGTAAATTTCTGCAAAGATCATGATCCTAAAATTACGGAGTAATTTTTTATGACCAATCACTACGAATACATTATCATCGGCGCGGGGCACAATGGACTGGTTGCCGCTGCATATCTTGCCAAGAAAGGCAAAAAGGTCTTGGTTCTCGAACGTCGCTCCATCGTGGGCGGTTCGGTGGTGACCGAATCTTTTGGCGAAGGCTTCGAGGCAGATTCCGTTTGGACGGGCGGGACTCTGCGCCCCGACATGATCAAGGATTTGAAACTCGCCTCACACGGACTTCAACCCTTCGGCTCCGCTCAGGGCAAGTCTGATACCGTCCGAGCGCCATTCATTTCCCTTCAAGCGGATTCCAACCACCTCGTCCTCGACGCTGACCCTGCCAAAGCCGCCGAGTCCATCAAACGCTTCTCCGAAAAGGATGCTGCACGTTGGCCTGAATTCGTCCGCTTTATGGATAAGGCCGCGCATATTTTGGATGTCGCTTATTCCACGATCATGCCGCGTTTGCCAAAGAACTATAACTTAAGCGAAGGCTATGGCCTTTTGGAGTTGGGACTCGAACTGCGCCTCGCGGGTCGCAAGGATATGATCAACCTTATCCGCTTGTTGCCGATGACCGCGATTGAATTCGTGGAAGAATGGTTCGAGTCTGAGCAACTCAAGGCGGCAATTGCGTCAGTGGCAATCCACGGCGCGACCTTGGGAGTCATGTCCGCGGGCACGGGCTACACCTTGCTCCACAACTGGATGAATCGCGGCGGTTTGTCACATGTCAATGTTGGGAAAGCAGGAGATATTACAAATGCTCTAGCGGATGCCGTGAAATCATTTGGCGGAGAAATTAGAACAGAGGCAGAAGTAAAGAGTATTCAGGTAGACATGTACACAAGTAAGGGCGTGGTATTGACGAGTGGTGAAGAGATTTTTGCAGGCACGGTCATTTCCGCATTAGACCCGAAGCGGACATTTTTATCCCTTGTTGGTCCGATGAATCTCCCTCCCGAATTCGTCTGGCATACCCAATCCATCAAAATGCGCGGTTCGGTGGCAAAAGTCCATTTACAAACCAATGGCAATCATGGCATTCCCGATGGCACGCTTGCCCTTGCGCCAACTTTGAAATATCTCGAACGCGCCTACGACGCAGCCAAGTACGGCGAGATCTCCGAGAATCCATATCTTGAAGTGACGACTTCGGGGAATGTGGTCAGTATCCACTTCCAATTCGCAGCATATGCTTTGAAGAACGGTGATTGGAAAGTTGAAGTTTCAAAGGTTGAAAGGTTGGCGATTGACACACTTGCGGAATATTGCCCCAATCTGAAATCGTCAATCGTAAATCGAAAAACCATCACACCTCTCGACCTCGAACAAACCTACGGCCTGACCGAAGGGGATTTGAATCACGGTCAACTGATGCTCGACCAGTTCCTGTTCATGCGTCCGATCCCTGGGTGGTCCAATCACAAAACGCCCATTGATAATTTGTATCTCTGCGGAAGCGGAGTCCACGGCGGCGGAGGAGTCAGCGGCGCGAGCGGAAGGAATGCGGCAAGGGTGGTGCTGAAATCATGAATGATGAACTCATTCAAGGGAAAATTGTCAGGTTAAGACTATCCAAGTTGGATGAGCGGAAACTTATCTATAATTGGTTGGCGAACTCTGACTTGACATCAACTATGTTTGGTGAACCACTTTTTCCTGAAGAGCCAGTTCCATCATGGGATGAATTCTGCGAAGATCATACTCCTCATTTCTTCCAGGGAGAAATTACCGAGCAAGGCCGATGCTTCATTATTCAAGTAAGAGACGAATCTGTTGGGCAGATTTACTTTAACGATATCGAAGAATGCAATGGAATTAAACGCATCGAGTTGGATATGTGGATGAGAGCCGAATCCTTTTGCGGCAAGGGTTATGGATCGGACGCGCTAAACACACTCTGCGAGCTTCTCTCAGAACGATTCGGTGTGGAACAGTTCATGATGCAGCCATCCGCAAGAAATCCACGCGCGATCCGTACGTATGAAAGGGTTGGGTTGGTGAGGCTGGATGTCCCACTTGAAAATGCAATCAAAGAGTGGGGACCGAATGATTATTATGACAGTCTGCACATGCTGAAGACGATCGAGGAGAAATCAAATTTCGATTTTTCATTTGGGTCTCCTTTTCCAAGTTAATACATGGACAATGGTTCCGCGTAGGTTCTTACAGGCTCTCAATTAAGGGATGATTAGCGGCATTTCACGATAACGCGACCCTTCGTTTTGTTCTTAAATGATACAATCACGCGAGAAAGTTCCGAGCAGGAGTCGCAGATGGCAAAGCCCGTAATTCTATCAATTGATGATGACCCGATGGTATTGAACGCGGTCGAACGCGACCTGCGCGGCCAGTACGGACAGGACTATCGGATTATCCCCATCAATTCCGGAAATGCCGCCCTGGATTATTTGCAAAAAATGAAGCAACGCAACGAGACAGTCGCGCTGTTTCTGGTGGACCAGAGAATGCCGCAGATGACGGGCGTCGAATTTCTGGACCAGGCGATGGAGATCTACCCGGAAGCGAAGCGCGTCCTGTTGACTGCCTACGCGGATACCGAGGCGGCGATTGCTTCGATCAACGAAGTCGGCCTTGATTATTACCTGATGAAACCGTGGCATCCGCCGAAGGAAAAATTGTATCCTGTGCTGGATGAATTGCTGGACGACTGGAACGCCCATGCCCATCGGCCCTTTGAGGGAATTCGCATCGTCGGCGCGCTCTGGTCGTCTGCCAGCCATCAGGCCAAGGAATTTCTGACGCGGCACCAGATCCCCTATCGCTGGCTGGACGTGGATCGGGATGCCGGGGCGCGTCAAATGATCCTGGAATTGGGAGGCGAGGCGGGGAAATTCCCCGTGATCTACTTTGCCGACGGGTCTGTGTTGATCGAGCCCGATCTCAAAGCGCTGGCCGAAAAAGTGGGACTGCATACCCGCGCCGGCCTGCCGTTTTACGATCTGGTCATTATCGGCAGTGGACCGGCCGGGCTGGCCGCGGCGGTGTATGCCAGCTCAGATGGACTGCATACCCTGGTGATCGAGAAGGCCGCCCCCGGCGGGCAGGCGGGCAGCAGCCCGAAGATCGAAAATTTCTTCGGCTTTCCGAGCGGCATCTCCGGTGACGATCTGACCCGTCGCGCGGTCTCGCAAGCCAAACGCTTCGGGGCGGAGATCCTTTCGGCCCAGGAGGCCAGGAAGGTTTCTGTGCGCGATTCGTATCGCATCGTCGGGTTGGAGGACGGCACGGAAGTCTCCTGCCAGGCCGTATTGATCGCGACCGGAGCTTCGTTCCACACCTTGAACATACCCGGCGCGGCGGGCCTGAGCGGGGCTGGCATCTACTACGGCGCGGCTTACACCGAGGCGATGAATTTCAAAGACAAGGATGTTTTCGTCGTCGGCGGCGCCAACTCGGCCGGACAAGCCGCCATGTATTTGAGCCGCTTCGCCCGCAAAGTGACCATGTTGATCCGCGGCCCCCAGCCGGCCGCCTCCAAATATCTGTATGACGCGCTGGTCACAAATGAAAAAATCGAGATCCTGCTGAACACCGATCTGGTTGAAGTGCGCGGCGAAGGCAAGCTGGACGAAGTCGTCGTTAGGGACACTGCAAGCGGCGAGTCGCACACCCTGAAAGGGGCCGCCCTGTTCGTGTTCATCGGCGTCCGGCCGCAAAGCGACATCGTGGCCGATCTGGTCGAGCGCGACCAAAAGGGACACATTCTGAGCGGGTCGAATCTGCTGGGGGAGGGCAAACGCCCCAAAGGTTGGACCCTCGAGCGGGACCCTTACCTGTTGGAGACCAGCGTCCCGGGCATTTTCGCGGCCGGCGACGTACGCCTGGGCGCGACGCCTCGGGTTGCCTCGGCGGTTGGCGAGGGCGCGATCGCGCATGCGTTGATCAAAGAATATTTGAAGACACTATAAATCGTCATTGCGAGGGCGGTGCCTGTTCGCCCGAAGCAATCCTCCGCAATGTTAAGCAAGTCCCCCGTCGTGAGGGATTGCTTCGCCGCCAACGAACGGCGGCTCGCAATGACATCATTCTTATTATGAACCTCCAGGACCTGCGTAAATCCCCCCTCTTTCAGGGCCTGTCCGATGGGCAGTTGCAACAGCTGATGGACATCGCCGAACCCGTGTCTTTGCGCGCGGGACAAGTGCTGATCAAGCAGGGCGAGACGGGCGACTCGGCCTACGTGGTCATCCGCGGCGAGTTTGAGATCCAGAAGCAGAGCGGGCAGTCGCTGATCAAAATTGACGTGCGCAACACGGGCGATGTGGTCGGCGAGATGGCTTTGATTTCGCGCACACCTCGCTCGGCCACTGTCATCTCGATCACGGATGGCGAGGTCATGCGCATTCCGCAGGAGGCCTTTGAAAGGCTGTTATCTTCGAGTACCACGGCTTCGCTGGCGATCCTGCGCTGGGTGATGGCGCGCCTGAGCCAGAACGAGGCCCTGCTCCACCAGCAGGAAAAGATGGCCGCGCTCGGGACTCTGTCGGCCGGGCTGGCGCATGAGTTGAACAATCCCGCGGCCGCGGCGCAGAGAAGCGCATCGGAGCTGGGCGCGGCCTTGATGAAATGGCAGGCGTTGACCCGTCAGCTCGAAACGCTGGCGTTCGAGTCGGGAAAGCGCCAGTGGTGCAGCGACTTTATGGAAGAAGCATCGCGTCGCCTCGAGTCGCCGGTCAAACTCGAGGCGCTGGAAAAGATCGATCTGGTGGACCAGCTTCAGGCGTGGCTCGAGGCGAACGGCGTTGAATCCGCCTGGGAGCTTGCACCGGCCATGGTCCGCTTCGGGTGGAATGTCGAGTCGTTTGAAAAAATAAAGGGCGGACTGACGCCAGCGCTGTTCGATATGTCAATGAAATGGCTGGGCGCGGGCTGCCTGGTGATGGAGTTGTTGTTCGAGGTCAGTGAGACCACCGCGCGGATCTCGCAGATCGTCCACGCGGTCAAGTCGTACGCGTATCTTGATCAGGCGCCATTGCTGGAAGTGGACGTTCACGAAGGGCTGGAAAATACAGTCGTGATCATGCAACATAAATTGAAAAAGGGTGTCACTGTGAAGCGGGATTACTCGCCCAACCTGCCGCGCATCGAAGCCTATGCCAGCGAATTGAATCAAGTCTGGACGAACATCATTGACAATGCCATTGACGCGATGAACGGCAGGGGCGAAATATCTTTACGCACGTATGCCGAGGACAATCGCGTGGTCGTTGAGATTGCCGATAACGGCCCGGGCATTCCTGAGCAGATCCGCTCGCGTATTTTCGAGCCGTTCTTCACCACCAAGCCGGTCGGGCAGGGCACGGGCCTGGGCCTGCACATTTCGCACGATATCGTGGCAAACCGTCACCACGGCCAATTGCTGGTGGAGTCAAAACCCGGCGCGACGAAGTTCAAGATCATCCTGCCGAAACAGATCAAAAAGGAGCAAACGCATCATGAACAACAATGAGTTGAAGGATATTCTGGTTTCAACCAAAACCGTCGCCAGCGTCGGCCTGTCCTCGAACCCCGAGAAGGAAAGTTATTCCGTCGTGGCCTACTTGCAGGAGCAGGGCTACCGTATCATCCCGGTCAACCCAACCGCGACTGAGATCCTCGGCGAGAAGGTCTACCCAGATCTGGCCTCCGTCCCTGTGCACGTGGACGTTGTGCAGGTCTTCCGCCGCCCCGAAGATGTCCCGCCCGTGGTGGACGAAGCCATTAAGATCGGCGCGAAAGTCGTGTGGATGCAGGTCGGCATTGAGCATGAGGAGGCCGCTCACAAGGCGCGCGCCGCAGGCTTGCAGGTGGTCATGAATGCCTGTATGCGCGTCGCGCACCGCATGTTGATTGGGCCAAAACCGGTAAACGTCTGAGGATTCAATTGTAATTGTGTCCACGGCGGAGGCGGAGTCAGTGGTGCGAGTGGAAGGAATGGAGTGAAGGTTTTGAAGTAAAAAATAGTAGGTCACGTTTAAAACGTGACCTACTTGCTTAAGCACTAAAATTTACAGGGAAGGTTGTGTTGAAAAAATGAAAGAAGGAAATATTCAAGGAAAAATTGTCACCCTGCGCTTATCCATGTTGGATGATCGCAGGGCCATATATCATTGGTTCGCAAACTCGGACATCACCGCGAGCATGGCGG
>CAZSVR010000093.1:0-7993 GCA_964610295.1 uncultured Anaerolineaceae bacterium | reverse complement strand
TGGACGATGATTGCCGTCGAATAAATGGGGGACAGGGGCATGCGTCAAGTTTACCGCACATGATCTGCGTTCCTCCACCAGTAAAATGTCGCGATCAGGCCAATGAGACTGGTGAGGATCACAAGCACATAACTATGGGTTCCAAGCTGTTCTGCGCGCGTGCCGACCATTCCGCTGTAGAGGGCGGGCACTGACCACGGGAACCAATCTCCCCAGCCTGTGATCACCGCGACCTGCGCGAGTACCGTGGCGAAAATCGCCCAGCCCAATGCGGGCAGGTAGCCGCGGCCAATACCTGCAAATAGAGCGACGAATGGCAACAATGCAATCGTAAGCGCGGCAGTACCAAGCATATCCATGATGGCAGATCGAAGAAGTTCATCTGACCAGCCGGGAATGACAACCAGATAACCGATCACGATACCAAACCCAAAGATGTATACGCTCAGCGCGAGTGCCCACGCGGCGATGAGGACGAACTTTGCAGCGACAATCGCTTCTCGTGAAGTTGGCAAAGCCAGCAGTTCTTTGGCAGTGCGATCCGAGAACTCGCGGCCAAAGACCCAGGCCGTGAGGATGGCAAATAAAACGGCTCCACCCACTGCGATGGCCTGTGCGAGAATGCCGAAGAGAGTTGGCCAATCGGCAACGCCCACCATGAGTTGTGCCTTGGCGCTGATCAATCCCATCGATTTTGCGGCTTCTGGGTCTTTCAAAATAATCATCATGAGGCCGCCAACTAATGGTGCAATTGAGAATCCAAGCGCGGCAAAGAGTGGCACTTTGGAGCGGCGTGCTTTGAGTGTTTCGGCCCAAAGTGCGGATAAGAAGTTGTTCATGGTTATCCCTTTTGGAGTTCGTCAGCGTGCTGGCGCAGTTGCAGGAGCATACCCCTTCGGGGCACCTAGCTCCTGTACTCCATAATTATCCTGTTAATCTCAAAAAATATTCTTCCAGATCTTCCTGTTCAATTGCAAGGTGGGTTGGGGGTGCGCCGGCATTCACTAGAATTGTCGCAATGGTCGCTGGCGAGTCAATTGCTCTTGGGTCTTTCAAAGCCAGTCGTCCGTCTTCAAGAGTCTTCAGATCAAAACCTGCAAGTGCTTCACGCGCCTTGTTTACATCGCGCACCTTGACGATGAGTTGTCGCGCGCGGATCTCTTCCAGGCGTGCCGCATCGAGCTCTTCGATCAGGCGTCCTTTATGGATGATCCCGATTCGATCAGCGAGTTTGTCAACTTCGGTCAGGAGGTGGCTGGACATGAAGATCGTCGTCCCGTGTTCGAGCGCGAGCGAGAGCAACAATTCGCGAATTTCCACAATGCCCGCAGGGTCGAGCCCGTTGGAGGGTTCATCCAATATTAACAGCGCAGGCTTATGCAATAAAGCGCGCGCCAGCCCCAGGCGTTGGAAATTGCCACTTGAAAGCGTGCCAGCTTTTCGGTCTGCGTAAGCAGCCAGGGCAAGCCGTTCCATAGCCTGATCCACAACTTTTAGATTCTGGATCCGGTGCAGGCGCCGCGCGATGTTCAGATTTTCCCTAACCGATAATTCAGGATAGGCGGACGGACGCTCGACAAGATGACCGACCTGCGCCCAGGGCCCGCGTCCACCCGCCTCGAGAGACTGCCCGAGCACTTTGATATATCCCGCGGTCGGGCGGATCATGCCCAACAGCGCGCGAATGGTTGTGGTCTTGCCTGCCCCGTTAAGGCCGAGGAATCCGTACGTCTCGCCGGGGCGAACGCGCAGGTCGATCGCGTCCACAGCGTGTACGTCACCGAATCGTTTGGTGAGTTGATTGGTTTCAATTGCGAAATCTGACATGTTGCTGGTTTACCTCGAATCAAAACCGCCTCTGCGGAGAGGCGGACGAGAGTTTATTATCAAGATCCGATCAATTGCTCATTTTCGTTCTTACTGTATCTATGCTCTCACCGCGCTAAAGACTTATGCCGTTTTATCGAGCAGGGATCTTATTCTTATGGGAAGATCTTCATGGTCGAAGGGCTTCGTGATGTAATCATTTGCCCCGGCTACATAGGCAATGGCTTTGCTGTCGCTATCGTCCGAAGCGGTAATGATCAGGATCGGGGTTTCCGCAAAATCCGGGTCTGCGCGCAGAAATCGGCATATCTCAAATCCGTTGGGTTGGGGCATCATCAGATCAAGGATAAAGAAGTCCGGCCTTATGGATCTTGCGACCTCCATGGCCTGCGAGCTGTCATTTACCACAGACGCTTCAAATCCTTCCAGAGAAAGGAGTTTATCCAATAAAGTCGTAATCTGTATATCGTCGTCCACGATCAGAATTTTTGTCATTATGGTCTATCCCTGAAAATTGATGATCATCCGTTCGATGAAATTTGCCTAATCATACGATTAAAGATAAATTACGGCAAGACGAAGAATAACCTTCATGAATGGATGGGGAGGATTGGTCTGTGGAGGTTGATGATCAGAATGTGCTTAGGCTCGAGATCGGCGTCATGGTCATAAAAGGGGCGCAAGGGATTTATCGTGCCAATACTCCCGGCACGGCCATCCCGACCGCGTACGGTAACCCCAAATGCGTCCAATCAACCCCGCCGTGCCTGATGCCATCGGTCATGTTCAGGATAACGCTGATCGTTCAATAGTCTCGCCAGCCACTCCGACAGCAGTCACTTTGCCATAGGCCTATTTGGTTTTATCGATCAAATCTTTTATTATTGTTCTAAGCTGGTCGGGTTGGTAAGGCTTGGTGAGATAGCCGTTTGCTCCCGCGCCGAAAGCCACGGCCTTACTGTCGTCGTCACTCAACGCGGTAATAATGACCACCGGGGTATGGGCAAATTTGGGAATTGCGCGCAGCATCCTGCACAATTTAAAACCGTCGAGGACAGGCATCATTAGATCGAGCAGGAAGAGGTCGGGATTCAGGGAGTTCGCTTTTTTGATGACAGCCGTACTATCGTTAAGTGTGGTTGGCTCGTAACCGTCCAATGTAAGAAAGTTTTTTAGCAGGCTGGTGGCATCTATATCGTCGTCCACGATCAGGATCTTTATCATGATAATTCCCTCGACCAGTTCGATGATGGGTCGATATTATACTCCCATGATATTGAGAATTCCATTTCCAATCGCCACCTGCCTCCCCCCGCGAAGCATCCTGTTGGGGAAAATCCGACAATTCAACCTTCGATCTGCATCAAGACCTGACAGGTTTTCACCGAATCCCGATTAATCGAGACCAACGCCAATCAAAGCATTCCGATTGCATCCCGCCACTGTCTCTCTGATACTTCACCGCGCATGCGATACCAAACAAGCTTCATCAAGAGGGTATCTTCCGCGCTGGATACGTTGGCTTTCACTTCATGGTCATTGGAAAGAGTTTGTCTTTGGGCACGCGAAAATCGGATTTTGTCAAAGGGGAGCATACGCGGGATGAAAACATCCACCTTGAACATTGTCTCGCGATGAATGATGTTGAAACTTGAATTGTGACTTACAGATTCCGCAATCATTTCATGGTCAATATAGAAATCATCTTTTAATTTATTAACGAATGCCTGCACCTGGTTAGCATGTAATTCAGCGACAATATCAGAATCCTGTGTAGTGCGAACCATTCCATAAATTGTGCTGGCAAGCGAGCCACCAATGAAATATGGCACATTGAGCTTTTCGAGAACCGAAGTAACTTTTACAGTTACGGCAATAGGTTCAGGTAACATGGATTATGTCCCCGTAAACTTTTTGAGCAAGTTCATCCCCAAGCAATAAGCCAGCCAATCTTCGACGCAATTCACTTTCAGTAGCATTTGGATAACGTTGGCGAAGTCCACTCAAAGCCAATACCCGCGCGGATGCGTTGAGTTGCGCAAGCATTTCCATTTTGCGCGAGGCTCCGGCCTCGCGCAGTAATTTGATTTGCAAAGCTTCCATTTTGGGATGAGTATCTGAATAAAGCTCGGTCATTTCACATTCAATTATAAGCCGAAAATCTTTCGCTCTTAACCCTTTGCCGTCTCGCAGCGGCGTGCCGCCAGGCTTCGCGGCACGAACGGTGTGCTGTTCGTGGTTAAATGTCAGACAGATAACAAGGTATCCACGGCCTGCGCCAACTCCTTCAAATTACTGACTTTCAACACGTCATTGCATAAAGGCGCGTACTTTGGCATATCGCTGTCACCGTGCCATAGAACAGGGGATTCAGGATTCAGCCAGATCGTCCGCGCCGCACGGCGGCTCATCAGCGCGAAAATATCCAGGCGCGGGTCGTTGTAGTTGTTGCGTCCATCACCGACGATCAGCAAAGTCGTCTGTCCGTTGAGCGTATCGAGGTATTCGCCGTTGAAATCGTTGAGCGACCAGCCGAGGTCGGTATTGTAATGTCCGCTGGGCATGCGCCAAAGAACGGAGGCGATCGCTTCGTCCGCGTTCGAGCCGTCGAAGTCCTGCGAGATCGACTCAAGGTGGTCAATGAAGGCGAAGGCGTGCGTCTTGCGGACCTGCCCTTGCAGGGCGAAAAGAAAAGTCAACATCAACTCCGAGCAAAAGCGCATGGACGTGCTGACATCGCAGATCACAACGATCTTCGGCTTGCGCACGCGATTGCGATGTTTCAACTCGATCGGCACACCGTGATATTTCAGGTTTGCGCGGATCGTCGCCTTCGGGTCGAGTCGCCCGCTCTTGGCACGCTTTTGTCGCAGGGCGATGCGCGTGCGCAGCGCGGCGGCCAGTCGCTTAACTTCGCGCTGCAGAAGTTTTTTATCCGCGTCTGAAAGAGCAGCGAACGGGCGGTTCATCAAACTATCCACGTTATCCGAGCGCGGCCGTTCGCTCAAATTCTCGGCAATGCGTTCACCTGCGAACTGACTGATCTGCTCCTGCATGCCCTGCAGGTTCTGCCGGATCATGTTTCGGATCTGCTCGATTCTCTCTCGGCCCATGCCCATTTGCGCGAGTTGCTCCATAAACTCTTTCAACGCCTGACGCACTTCAGGGAAGGCCAGCGCGCGCAGCATGCGCTGTGCCATCCAATTTTGATAATTGAGATTGTCCGCCTGATTCAGTCCCACCATCCGACCCAACGCCTCGAGTTCAGACCTCGATAACTGCTCGCCATTCATCAGCCGTTCCAGTCGCTGACGCAGATTCTCGGCGAACTGACGCAACGCATCGGCCAGCATCTGTGCTTCTTCGGGTGTCATGTCGTCGGACGGATTCCCGCCCATCATCGGGGGCTGTCCCGATCCGAAGAACAGCGGGAACAATTTATCGAATGTGGGAATATCTTTTACATCTTTGATGAGCGTCGCGCGCAACGACAACCGGAATTGCTCGCGGTCCTGGATCCCCATCAAGTCCACCGCCAAAAACGCCTCCGCGGACTCAGCCAAGGACACGCGTACCCCGCTCGCGCGCAATGCAGCGATCAATTGTAAGATGCGAGATTCCATATTTTAAAACCTTCTTTGGACACGGATTGCGCGGATTACACGGAACCGCACGGAAATTTCTAAAAAAATCCGTGTTCATTCGTGAAATCCGTGGCGTCCGTGTATCCGCCTTTAGTTTCCAGAAAATCTCCCAAACTCATCCGGCTTTTGTCTCGGCAATGGCGGAGGTGGGGGATTGATATATTGTCTCTTCGCCTTCTGCAGATCCGCTTCGTGTTTCAACAACACAGATATTGTATCCCGCAATGTTTCCTTATCCAAATTGGACGCGTTCAACGCAACCAAAGCGTTCGCCCAATCCAGGGTTTCGCTAATGGACGGAGACTTCCGCATATCGGTCTTGCGCAATTTTTGTACGAATTCCACCGCCTGTTGCGCCAACTTGGGATTCAGATCCGGGACTTTCAATCGAACAACCGCCAACTCCTCTTGCAAGGATGGATAGTCGATGAATAGATATAAACAGCGACGCTTCAGGGCCTCCGAAAGCTCGCGCGTATTGTTGGATGTAAGGATAACAAACGGGATATGTTTAGCAGTTAATGTTCCCAACTCAGGCACGGACACTTGAAAATCGCTCAATATTTCCAATAGGAAAGCTTCGAACTCTGCATCTGCGCGGTCAATCTCATCGATTAGCAATACCGTTGGCTGTTCGCTCAGGATAGCCCTCAACAACGGGCGTTGCAAAAGGAAGCGATTGGAGAAGAACACATCCTCTTCTTTTGCCAACCTGTCCGCAGCCTGCGCCAGCGTATCCGCTTTGCCGAGCGTGTCATTTAGCTTATCACGTAATAATTGCGTGTATAGCAATTGCTTCGAATATTCCCATTCATACAACGCCTTTGACTCGTCCAGTCCTTCATAACACTGCAAGCGGATCAACTCACGTCCTGTCGCGCCCGCCAGGGCTTTCGCCAGTTCCGTCTTGCCGACGCCCGCAGGCCCTTCGGCGAGAAGCGGCTTGCCCAGTTGCTGCGAGAGATACACGATCGTCGAAATCTCGTTTGAGGCAATATATTTTTGTTTCGATAATCCAGATTTTACAGCTTCGGTTGAGTCGAATAGCGTTGTCATTGATCACCTAACTTCCTATGCCAAGTTTTTTATACACCTTCAAATTCGCTTCCAGCTCTTTCTCACGCGTGAACTTCTCAAAAATCGTCCGACGCGCCGATCGCCCAAATTTCTTTCGTAAGGATTCTTCTCTGAATAATAAGTTTATTGAATCTGCGAGAGCATTCACGTCATTCACTGGGACAAACATCCCATTCTCGCCATCCCTCACAATGTCCAGGATCCCGCCGACCGGAGTTGCGATCACGGGCTTTTCACACGCCATTGCCTCAAGTAGTGCATTCGGCAGCCCATCTCTCAACGAAGGGTGGACAAAAATATCGATCAATGAATAGTAGGCTGGCAGGTCGGTCTGAGCGATGTATCCAGTGGTGACGATCCGGGAATCGGGATTCGAACGCAGGAATTCGTCAAAGATTTGTTTATCTTCTCCCGCTCGGATTTCACCAACGATGAGCAGGGAAGTGGGGTGTTCCTTTTTAATTTGCGCATAGCCACCCAAGATGGTGGTCAATCCTTTTTTCTCTCTCAATTCACCAACAAAGCCGATCACAAGCTGGTTTCGCTCGCTCTCGTCCGCGGAACTTATTAATCCTAACGCATCAGCCATAGCGAAATTCTTTTCCATGGGTTTGAAATTTTCTGTGTCTATCCCATTTGGAATCAAAATGACCTCACGGTCAAAAAACGCTTTTGCCTTCTTCGCCAATTCACTCGCGTTCGTTGTGACGGCACTTGCATTTTGCAAGGCATACATCACGTGTGAAAATTTGGATGGATCAAATGCGGCGCGCTCGATGTCATTGCCGCGAATGGAAACGACGCTGGGGATGTCTAAATATTTTCCAGCGTAGGCTGCAACGAATCCTGCTTGTGGAAGAAAGTATGCGTGCAGCACATCGAATGGCTCATGCTTGTGTTCCTCCACGATGCGATCCAACCAGTCAACCAGTGTATCGTCCACCCGTTTTCGCACGCCGAAGCGCGTAACGCTGACTCCTTCGTGAATCAGAGTCCGCCTTTCGGAGGGTGGCAGGTTGGAGGTCGGCGCGAAGACGCGTACATCATGTCCGGCGGTTGAAAGTAGCTGACCCAAACGTCCTGTTGAGATTGCAAGTCCACCGATGTCTGGTGTATACTTTTCACTAAGCAATGCGATTTTCATGAGGTGTCTCAATGGCAGAACAATGTGAAATGATCATCGGTTATCTCGTTCCGCATCGTTGCGAGAATCCAGCGCTCGGCAAGTGCATCAAATGTAGCCGTGGTTTTTGCGATGAGCATACCAATCAAACCAGGGAGGGTCGTGTGTGTCTGGCCTGCCAGCAGGGACTCGACCAGCCAATTGCCTTACCGATCGCGGCTGCTTCGTTCACTGCGGCGGACCTCAATACATTTGGCCGTTATAGTGATATGGACGACAAAGACAGCGGCGCAATGTTTTCAGATTTGAGTTAATTTTCTTT
>CAZSVR010000092.1:0-8026 GCA_964610295.1 uncultured Anaerolineaceae bacterium | reverse complement strand
AAACCAAACTTACACGGTCACGCCTCTTTTGTCTAGCCTTTCATGCACCAATGCCCTGACGAACTGAAGCAACTCAAATTTTCATGGAACACAGACGTAAAGCCATCTGTTTTCACAATTGGTTATGAAGGCCTAACGATTGATGCCTTCCTGAATAAATTAATTTCCAATAACATAACGGTTGTTGTGGACGTACGTAATAATCCGCAATCCATGAAGTATGGATTTTCTAAAAGTAGTTTCAAACAATACATCGAAAAAACCGGGATGAAATACATCCTTATTCCCGAACTTGGGATTCCTTCGGCCATGCGCAAAGGACTTGGAGAAAGCGTTTCCCACAAGACATTGTTCAAGATTTATGCAGGCAAATTACTGCCCAGGCAGGAAAATGCAATAAAACAACTACTTGATTTGACCAACCAAGATGAGCGTATCGCACTCGTTTGCTTTGAAGCAGATCATCACCATTGCCATCGTTATACTTTGGTTGAGCATTTGCAAAAGAACGAAGCATTCAAGAGAACAGTAATTCACTTGTAAATCCAAAGAGGGGATAATGGTTGTCTATCTACCCGACGAACTCCCAAAAGAACGAGCGGGGCTAAAGCTAAAGCCGCCTGCTCAGCACATGCAAGCTGTTTCGACAAGCTCAACACACCGCCTTCGGGCTAATTACGCCAGTCCGCTTGAGCGGACTTCGACGAACTGAGGCAGGGATTTATCCCGCCGATTCACGTTCATGCGGTGCCACCCGCCTCACCCCGCCCGTTTGGATTTTTCTCATCCCCATCACCGCCCCGACGTCAACCCTTCGACAAGCTCAGGACAGGCGTCCGGGCTACGCCTACAAAGCCGGCTCATACCCCTTCGGGGCACTTAGCCGACTCGTGTCCCCGTTCTGTAGGGGAAGTCCGCTTTAGCGCCGCAGACATCCCCCTCTCCCTTGGGAGAGGGGACGGGGGTGAGGTCCTTCGGAAAGATGCGTTCGTACATCCTGTGCACATCCTTCGTACTTCCTTTGCACAGCGTTCGTAAGGTCCCAGCCACATATTTGGGCGTGTCTGTGTTGCCGCTCACCAAGCCCGTTTGGATTTGTCCTACTTTTGAAGCTCCTCAATATCAATATAATCTTTTGGTGGTGGTAATAGCAGAGGTTTTTTTCCTGGAAGACCTTTTATTAGTGACCGTAATTTATTATCAATTACTCCAATATCATTAAATAGTGTTGAGTAAATTCGATATCGTTTTTCCCAAACACGTCTGTGAGAGTGCATTTCTATTTTCAACTCTTTACCTAAATCTAGCAATTGATTGGCCATATCATTTACTTTGTTGGAGTATTGATTGCTTGAGAGATAATCATATACTTTTTGAACAGCCCGTGATCTTGCTGCATTTGACATTCGAAGCATATGTATCTTGACCAAGCTTTCTCTTAAAGTCTGTGTGATTGGCTCAAGATTAATAGGGCTGATAACAAAGACCGTTTTTTCAACGAAGTAGTACTGTTTTTTTGATGGGAATGCATTTGTGACCAAAACAGCAAAATCGGCCTCGTGGATTCGTCGAGCTGTTTTGGCTTGTTCAACAAATTTTTTGTCGTAATGCTTTACTTTTTTGCATTCATAAACGATTTTTCCGATTTCTTGACCTTGTTCAATCACGTGTTGGATGATATCCCCGCCTTTACCTGGGTGGTCAAATTTGTCTTTTGGAAACAATTCTCGCAATTTTGCTAATAGTATATGTTCTTCGAGCAAACCTTCTATTTGCGGTGTAATACCTTTCCCGATTTGTTCTTTGAGCTTCTTGATTTCGATATTCGCTTGTTGGTATTTTTCTGCTGAGAGATCAAGGCTTCTCTTCAGTTGCTTCATCTTATTGTTCGTTTTTTGCAATTCTCCTTCTTGCTTCTTCAACCGAGCCCTTTGTTGCTTAACTCCTTTTTCGATACCAGTTTCTATTTTTGCTTGCAGACCCCTTTGTAATGACTTTGCGAGTCGTACACGTTGGTCTTTTAAGTTCTTTTTTGCCAACGCGCGTTCTTTCTTAATCAATTGTTGAGTTTTACGAGCTTGTTCTCCAAGAGCCTTTTTTGTCTGTGCACGCAATTTGACCTGCTCAGCATTAAAGGCTCTTTCTTTTTCTCGTAATCTCTTTCGCTCAGCATCAACTTTTTCCTGATTCTTTTTGGCTTGCTCGCGCAGTCTTCTTTGTTCGGCTTCAAGGTGTTTTATATGCTCTTGCTTTTCCTCCCATAATCCTAAAGCATTATAGTATTCGTTTTGAGATAAAGGTTTTCCACATACAGGGCAAATAAATTGAGCCTTCTTCGCCATCGTAATATCATCCTTTCTTTTTCAAAACTTTTACCATTCTTTTATCCAGCTTTTGTAAACCGACTATATCTCCACTCCAATGCTTCTCTGCTCGGATATTGGCTCTTCAAGCTCGGCAAAATCAACTTGGTTTTATGTAGACCCTTCAACCCATGTTGCAAAACGGGACCATCTTCCTCTTCCAAAATAGCTTCGCGGACCTGAATAATGTAATCGGGCGTCACGCCCAGGATAAAACTATCATAGGCAGAATGATGTAATTTACAAAGAGAGATACCGTTTTCTATTCTTGAAGTGCTCTCCGGTAAATTATCGGGAATGATATGGGCGGCATCGAGCAATTCACGATGTTTCAAGCGGCAAAAAGCACATTGAGATTTATAAGCATCAAGCACTTTTTCTCTAAAAGCACGCTGATATAGTCTGATCTTTACCGTACCCGTCAAATATGCATGTCTTGCATCGGACACTTCGGCAATTTGATGTGAAACGCTTGTTTCGGCGTATTCAAAAGCTGGGACGGCATCATCTACAGCAACCTTGAATGTAAGGTTGCTTTGGTCGTCACCAATAATGTAAACAGGCCAGGTAGCAAGATATTTCCCAGGTTCGATCCCGTGAAAATAAACTAGCGGACGCTTTAACTCAAACACCTTTCGTAACCCCACATTGTCGCGATGATTTGGGTCAGTGCCGCGATAACTATAGATTAGAAAGTTGTCTTTGCCAAAATAATCACCATAAGGACCTTTTGGAGCGGTTGTAATTGAGATTGGCAGATCAAGGAGTTTTGGTTTGAAAATTCCTTGTGGAGCGATCAGTGGAATGCGTTGGCCTTGAAACTCAAAACCTTGTTCGAGTAATTTTCTTGGCAGTACATCCCCATGCGAATTGACCTGTTCCAAAAGCCAGTTGAACGCCGCCACTCGAACTTGCAGGTCAATGTCCATAAACTGTTTCTACCGGTTAATCTCTGTGACGCGCGTCAATAAGAAATTTCAATCCACCCCTGCCCTTTAAAGAACCTTGTAGCCTTTTAAGATATTGCTCGGTTATCGGCTTCAAGACAATCGAATCTTCGTTATCAGAGATCACGATTCTTGTGCCTTCCTTGATTCCAAATTTTCGTCGCAATGACACTGGAATTGTAAGTCGCCCATTTGTAGTTGTACGAGTATCCATTTGAAGATTCTCCTCGCTCATTAAACCATACTCAAACAGAATCGGGGGCAGGAATTTTCCAGGCACTATTTGCTATTATCCATTTTCTACTCTCTGATAAAATTCCCACACTATCACTTCGGATTTAAGGCACTGCCATGCCTAAAACGAATTTTCCCCTTGAAACTTTGATCAACGACCTGCACGGTGCGCAGGATGAGCAGGATCACGGTCAATCCGCTGGCGTGATTTGACCATTTCAGCCGTCTTTCTCCGTGCTATAATTTTCATGGGTGAACGCCATGCAAAAGAAAAAATTTCGTATTCCACGCAAGAAAATCAGGGAATTCTGCCGCCGCTGGGCGGTGGTGGAATTCTCGTTGTTTGGCTCTGCGCTGCGTCCCGATTTTCGCCCTGATAGCGATGTGGATGTGCTGGTCACATTCTCCAGGGATGCACAGATCAGCCTGTTTGACCTTGTGCAAATGAAACTGGATTTGGAGAAAATCTTCCATCGCCCTGTGGACGTAATTGAGAAGGATGCCCTGGAGAATCCCTTCCGCAAGCGGGAAATCCTCAAAACCGCGCAGGTAATCTATGCTGAATAACGAGAGGGATTTGTCCTATTTGTGGGACATGCGAAAATACGCCCTGGAAATCGCAGATATTGTCAAAGGCGTTCCACACGAGAAATTTATCGAGAATAAGACTTTGCGTTGTAAACACCTTGATAAGAGTTGGTCGAAAAAGAACCCCGAGAAAATCTCGGGGTTCTTTATTATTCTATCCTGCTAGTGGTGAGACCTGGTATTCAATTTTGCTTGGTGTATTGACCCGCTTTGACGCATCCATGATTTCGAGCGAGACAAGATTGCCTTTCGTGTCGTAATCCAGAATCACACCGGGCTTGTCCTCGTCACTTTCAGCGACGGGAGTCTCGGCGAAAATAATTGTCAGGGTATCGGTATCGCGGTCGTAAATCACTTTCATGGCTTATCTCCAATACTTTTCACTTACTCTGATTCAATTGGCAGTGTACGTATTCGCAAACTCCTGTCTGATAGCGAAACAATCGCGCCTTCCATCAAAGGGTGTTCTATATCTGTCCAAACTGCTTCGATGCGGGAGATAACTTCATCTGGTCGTAAATCTCTCAGTCTCAATATCATTACCGAGGGCGCTTTCTCTCCAGAAAACGCAAGCAAATGGCCGTAATCTAAATCATGGGTGAGGATGACCTCATTCGCCCGTTTTGCTTCCGCAACGATTTCAATATCCTTTGCGCGCGACATTCCCATATCACCCACATGACGACAAATATGGCCGCGCTTTTTTAATTGCTCGGCCATATCTCGGTTCACATTCATGTTGAGCAGGAAATTCATCCAGCCACTGCTCCAGGAGCAGGCAGCACGGTCTCCTCCATTGCCCACGAAGCATATGCCAATGCCTGATAAATATCGTCCGCTTCCAACTCGGGCCAGGATTTGAGGATCTCGTTGATCGCCATTCCTGAACTTAAATATCCAAGCACAGACGCGACTGGCATCCGCATCCCGCGAATGCACGGTTTGCCAAAACAAATTTCCGGGTTCAGTGTGATTCGGTCAAACTTATAATGTCGAATTTCCATTATGGACTCCTTTGCAACATGTCCGGTCAATATTTTACCTCTTTTTACTACTCTCCATTCTCTATTCCCCACTCTCTGATAAAATCATCCCACCATGCCATCTGATACCCAGGTCATCTATTCCATGACAAAAGTTGGGCGCATCCACCCGCCCAACAAACAAGTGCTGCGCGATATCACGCTCGGTTTTTATTACGGCGCCAAGATCGGCGTGCTCGGTTTGAACGGCTCTGGCAAATCCACACTGCTGCGCATCATGGCAGCCATCGACAAAGACTACGTCGGCGAGATCGCCATCAGCAAGGGTTACACGGTGGGCCTGCTCGAGCAGGAACCAAAACTTGACGAAACGGGAACAGTGATCAGCGTCGTCAAAGAAGCGGTGCGTCCCATCGTCGATATGCTCGCGCGCTTCGATGAGGTCAATGCCAAATTTGCCGAACCCGATGCAGATTTCGACGCCCTCGTCACCGAGCAAACCAAACTGCAGGAGCAGCTCGACAAGCACGACGCTTGGAATCTCGACAGCCATTTGGATGTGGCCATGGACGCCTTGCGCTGCCCAGCGGGGCCGTCGCCCATCAAGATCTTATCCGGTGGAGAAAGGCGCCGCGTCGCGCTCACCCGACTCCTGCTTACCGAACCGGACATTCTGCTGCTCGACGAACCCACCAACCACCTCGACGCCGAGTCCGTGGCGTGGCTTGAGCATCACCTGCGCGACTACAAAGGCACGGTCATCGCGGTCACGCATGACCGTTACTTCCTCGATAACGTGGCAGGCTGGATCCTCGAACTCGACCGCGGATATGGGATCCCATGGAAGGGCAACTACTCTTCGTGGCTGGCGCAAAAGAAGGAACGCATCGACCAGGAAGAGAAGAGCGAGAACAAACGCCAAAAGACTCTCGACCGCGAACTCGAATGGATCCGCATGTCGCCCAAGGCGCGACAATCCAAAGGCAAGGCGCGCGTCACCGCCTATGAAAAACTTTTCACGCAGGAAATGGAAAAGGAACGCGCTGATCTTGAAATTTATATTCCCCCGGGTCCGCGTCTCGGTGACATCGTCTTCGAATTCGATAAAGTCACCAAATCATATGATGACCGATTGATTCTCGAAAACTTCTCGGCGAAGATCCAACCGGGCTGTATTGTGGGAGTCATCGGTCCGAACGGCGTGGGCAAGACCACCCTGCTCAGGATGATCACCGGCCAGGAGACACCCGATAGCGGCACGATCCGCATCGGCGAAACGGTGAGGCTCGCTTATGCCGATCAATCCCGCACGCTCGATCCCGAGAAAAGTGTCTATGAGGAGATCTCACAAGGCGCGGACTTTTTGGAACTCGGCAACCGCAAGGTCAACGCGCGCGCGTATTGCGCCTCATTCAACTTCCTCGGCGCAGACCAGCAGAAGAAAGTGGGTGTGCTCTCCGGCGGTGAACGCAACCGCGTGCATTTGGCCAAGACATTAACCGAAGGCGCCAACGTCCTCTTGCTGGATGAACCCACCAACGACCTCGACGTCAACACCTTGCGCGCCCTCGAAGAAGCGCTTGAATTATTTGCAGGCTGCGCGGTTGTCGTCAGCCATGATCGCTGGTTCCTCGACCGCGTTTGTACCCACATGATCGCCTTCGAAGGCGAGAGCCAGGCAACCCTGTATCTGGGAAATTGGTCTGATTACGAGGAATATCTGAAGGAAAAATTCGGCAAGGACGTGACACCGCACCGTGTAAAATACCGAACGTTAAAGAGGTAAAGTTAGAACAATCATCGTCTGATTCTTTAGCGGTAAAAGGAGTCAAATATGTATAACTGGTTGGTATTTCTGCATGTGCTGTTCGCCTTGCTATTTATGCTGGCGCACGGGGCCCACGCGGCCGGCATGCTAAAATTCCGCGGTGAACCAGACCCTGAACAGAGTTTGACCTTCTTCAACATTGTTCCTACGACAACCCTGATCAGAGTCCTTACCGTCCTCATGGGCATTCCAGGCTTGGCCGCCGCATTCCTCGCCCCCTGGTGGAAGCAGAGATGGCCCTGGGTATCACTGGCGGTTTTCCTGGTTATCTCCTGGGTCATGTATCGATATGGGGGAGGTTACTACGGCATCATCCAGGACGCTGCCACACACCTCATCGAAGCAAAAAAGACCAATACAAACCTGCCCGCTGCGCAAAAAGAATATGACGACGCCCGCAATTCCCCGCAGGCAATGATCGTTTCTACTGTAGGTATTGTCGGGCTTGCCATCATCCTTTGGCTGATGAGATTTAAACCGTTTTAAACCACAGGATGGATGGTTCCTCGACCGCATCTGGACCCACATCATCGCCTTCGAAGGCGAATCAATTGCCAAAATATACATCGGCAACTGGTCCGATTACGAAGAGATGATGATGGAAAAATTTGGCAAGGATCTGACTCCACATCGTGTGAAATACAGAACGTTGAAACGTTAGCCTGTCACTCTCCCGAAGGACACACCTGCACTGCAACAAACGCACGAAGTCCCTCGCGCACGCCGCAAAGCGGCAGTCCCGAGCGCAGCGAGTGGGCCTAGCGCAGCGGAGTGGGAGTGCGGCGCAAGTGTCGGGACGATGTAAAGGCGCGTTCTTGGCGACCGAAGAGTCTCAACCAGGTAAGGAGACAAGACGATGAAAGAATCGAAAACGGAATCCACTCAATTTGAAGTCCATGATCGGGAAGTGTTGGCAAATGCCAGGTCCATTATGAACGCGACCGAATCTCCGAGGATGTGGGCGCAGGCAGTCATCGACGCGGTCAAGCGGAATGAAGACTGGCGCGGCGAGCGTTGTCTCAATCTATTGGCTCCTGAGGCGCCGACCAGCCCAATGGTACGCGCCCTGCTTTCCTCCGAAAT
>CAZSVR010000091.1:1505-8027 GCA_964610295.1 uncultured Anaerolineaceae bacterium | reverse complement strand
CGGCCTGCGTGGTCTCAGTCGCAGTCAACAGCACGTTGGCTGTTTGAGCATAGGCTGTACCACTGGTGGCCGGTGTGCCACTGATGAACAGCGGGAAGTCCGATACCACCTTGTTGCCACCGTTGTTGTTGATGACGGTCTTGACGAGAGTCAACGTTGGGGCAACATCATCATTGGTAATGGTGCAGGTCTTGTTGTCACCCGGCAGCAATGTGATCGTGCCACCGGCGGCGCAGTCACCACCCCAAACCGAAGGAGTGTAACCGGTCTGCGTGGTCTCAGTCGCAGTCAACAGCACATTGGCTGATTGAGTGTAGGCTGTGCCACTGGTGGCCGCCACACCGTTGATGAACAATGGGAAGTCCGATACGACCTTGGTGCCGCCGTTGTCGTTGAACACCGTCTTCACGAGAGTCAACTTCGGCGCGACCTGCGTGTTATGGAAGGTGCACGCTGCATTCGTCGAATTGACAGCCGCCGTGACGGAAGCCGTCGCGGTGCTGCCAGTGAACGAGCAGTTAGTGCCAGAGCCAGACGCGAAAGCGTAGCCGGTGACGCTGGTCTCGGTAATCGTGTAGCTGCCCGTGGGAAGGCTCAGGAAGGTGACGGTGTTGGTGGAGGGGCACTTGGGCAGCGACTCGCTGTTCGGGTTGGGGCTGATGTTGAAACACCACTGGTTGGGCGTCGCCGACCCGTTGTCCACCACTTTCGTAACTGTGATCGTCGCCAGCTCGATAATCGCCGAGGGGTTGATGGACCGGTCCTTGGCCGGGCTCAGCAAGCCCATGTGCAGGCTGGAACCCGGATAGGAGGCGGCCCCGTTACCTGCGCCAACTCCCGCGTCGATCGGGGAGGCAAGATGTCCGCCCCACAACACGTAAGCAGTCGTGGCGCCGGTGCTGTTGATCGAAACCTGTGTCTCCCGATCACCAGCGTTGCAGGCTCCCTGCCCGCCAACCTCTGTGAAGGAGTTAATGGTCACGCCGACGCCGCTGAATGGACTGATGGTGGAGGTAACGTCGCCAGGGCCCGGCCCACTGGGCGTACGACTCGTGTTGAACGGAGCGAGGAACAGGTAGCCGCGCTTGGTCCCATTCTCAAAACCTCGGCAGATCGAGAACGTGTAGGGATTCCCTGACGTTGTCAAACCACCAACGTCCAACCGGAACGGGACCGTCTCACCCTCGCTATAATCGGAATTGGTCGAACCCAGGTTTCCATTGACCCAGTTGCCAGCGGGCATCGTCTCCCACTGCCGGAGCTGGACGCTGTTTGGAAGAGAACTATCCGTGAATGTCGTTGTGGCTACTCGGCCGGTCTGTTGTCCAGTCGCGACGACGCTGTATGTGGCGACGAAGTACGATGGCAAATTGAAGGAATCGTAGATCGTGCCGTCAGCCGCAACCGCGACAACTACATCCCGCTTCCAGGTCTGCCCGATGTCGTCGTTCACTACGATGCGGACCTCGGCGTCGCCTTGCCAGTTGGCGCCGGTCAATGTGACCAGCCCTCCCGGTGGATAGTCAGCCAGGTCACTTGCTATTGTTGGGGGTGCGCTGGGAGTCGGCTCGCTTGTCGGCGTGGCAGTTGGCTCAAGAGTTGGTTCAGCCGTTGGCTCTGAGGTTGCTGTTGCCGTTGATTCAACTGTCGGTTCGGATGTAGGCTCGGTCGGTGGAGGAGGCGTGGTTACACTAAAAGTGACACTTGCCACTGCGTCTTCGCTCCAATCACCATTCCAACCTGATGCGTAAGCGCGTACTTCGTAACTTCCTGCGTAATCAAGCGCGGGGGAGTCGGATGCGAAATTTCCCGTTTCATCTGCCGTAACAGTCGCCCAGTTCGCGACCGTAGTATCCGCTCCCATCGCGGCAAGGGTATAGTCACCCGGAGCAAATCCCGCGCCTGCAATATGCGCGGATTCGCCGGGAGCATAATCCGCTTTGTCGGCATACATGGCAGAGGCCGGCACTTGCATTGTCACTGCCGCGACATTAAACGGACCAGACAATACCATTGTCAGGAGCACGATAATGTCTGCGAGTTTAAACGCTGTGGTTCGAAGCTTATTCATGGTTTTTCTCCTATGGCTTCGTAAAAGAATAAATTCCTTGTTTCGGATGCACTTCCGCGAAGCGTGCATCCTGCTCGCAGTCCAACTGCCCGCGAACAAAAAAAACGGGATGTTAATTTTTTTTATGGATCCTAAACAAAGAATAAGAATCGGTTTACGCCGATTCTTATTTCAGGGTGATATGAGCAATTAATGTGTTAATTTGTTTGGGTGTATAAAAGGAACTACCCGAAAGCAAAACTCCGCTCTCAGCGAGGCACAAACTGGTTAGCACTTCAGCCACAGGGTTAATATGACATCTCCTCGTTGTAGGAAACGTACAATTGAAATTAATCTATTTTTTATTATAGACCTTACGCACCTAACCGTGATTCCCTCCCGAAGGACACACCTGCACTGCAACAAACGCACGAAGTCCCCGTAGCACAGCGGAGCGGGGGTGCGGCGCAAGTGTCGGGACGATGTGAGCGAAGCAGAGGGTCTCCACCCCTGAAAGGCAAGATTCTCACCTGCACTGCAACGCACGCCGTGCGGCGCAAGTGTCGCTGCGCTGAGAATGACACTGCGTAAGGTGAGTTATTATAGAGAATTAGGTCTCAATTTGGGTCTTGAGTATGGTCACAAACAGTCACAACCCCCCTTGTCTGGTCGTGAAATATACAAGAATTGATACGCCTTATCCCCTTCTACGTCGTGCTTATCGTCTGAAAAGATATCCCCCGGTCTCTGTTCGAATATAACGCGCTTCATTGGGATTTGGCTCGATCTTTTTACGCAACCTGTAGATCACATTCTTGACCAGGGCTGAGTTGCCTTCACCATAAAATCCCCAAACACGGCTAATGATCTCTTCATTTGAGAACGGCTGGTTTGGGTGGTTCATCAATAAATAGAGTACGCGGAATTCAAGGTTGGAGAGGTGAATCGTTTTGCCATCACTACCTACCAGATAATGCTTTGCAGGCTCAAGCGTGTAATCACCGATGTTCAGCTTATCAAGACTTTCCACTTGCACCGTCCATGAACGATGCATCCACACTTTGACCTTTGCCAGGAATAATGCCGGACTGATGGGTTTGATAATGCAATCATCTACACCGGCCCGGTATGCCTCCAATGTGTGCGATTCGTTGTTGATCGGGGTCAAAAGCAGCATGGGTACCGAGGCATGCTCACGAAGAGCAATGCACATTTGGACCCCATTCATTTCACGCGAGGTAACATCAATAACGATCAGATCAGGGGATGCATTTTCAAGGATAGACACTGCCTGTTCAATGGAATTCGCCACCAAAGGTCGACAGTGAAGCTCAGTGATGCAAAGCCCCCAGATCTTACTCGTTGTCGGTTCATCGCAGGCTATTAGAATACTAGATTCGATCATGAATCCTCCCGGTTTCTACATTCCTTATACCCGTTGTTATTATAATGAATATTTTTGAATCCGTATGTAGTTGGGCGTAGACTAAAGTCA
This sequence comes from uncultured Anaerolineaceae bacterium, assembly GCA_964610295.1. GTDB lineage: Bacteria > Chloroflexota > Anaerolineae > Anaerolineales > Villigracilaceae > Villigracilis. The sequence continues at coordinate 4,482 of CAZSVR010000091.1, read as the reverse complement.
TCATTGCACAGGTTGTTTGACAAGATGGATTCACGAACCATCTCCTGCAACTTCGGCTCACTTGTGCTGGTTGCAGATGATATGGCGAAGGCGGCTGAATCTACAGATGAGATCGTGGCGAAACTCGATGAAGTGAAGGATGGACAAGTCGAATCCTTTGAACAACAGCGAACAAAAAAACGCGCACTGGCGCGTCTCGTGGAGGTTGTGGCACAAGCATACCCATGCGGAGAGTCTGCTCATTTGTGCGCACTACAGGTTGCAGGTGAAGTGGAGTCTCTCGTCGCAGAATTAAAGTCATGAGTCAACCTTTCTCAAATCCCGATCGATAAATTACCTCCAGCCATGGTTGTTCAGGCGAGGCCGCGCGCCATGCTGTCGGATTTTTTGTGTAGTATAATTTTTTTGAATTTAAGATCTTGCAAGGAGTTTCCCATGTCCGGTCATTCAAAGTGGTCAACTATCAAACGCAAGAAGGGCGCGGCAGACGCCAAGCGCGGCGCCATCTTTACACGCCTCGCCCGCGAGATCGTGATCGCCGCCCGCGAAGGCGGAAGCGACATTGAATCCAATTTTCAACTGCGTCTCGCAGTCGATAAAGCACGGACTGAAAATATGCCCAAAGATAATATCGAGCGGGCTATCAAACGCGGCGCGGGTGAAGACAAGGACGGCGTGGCTTTTGAGGAACTGACTCTCGAAGGCTACGGCCACCACGGCTCTGCGATCCTGGTTGCGTGCGTCACAGACAACCGCAATCGCACCATTGCCGATCTGCGTCACGCCTTCAGCAAAGCTGGCGGCAATATGGCGGAAGCCGGCGCAGTCAGCTGGCAATTCGATCGCAAGGCTTACTTCTCCTTCCCCTCCAGCCTGCTGGCTTACGAAAAAGCCTTTGACCTTGGCGTCATTGCCGGCGCGGATGATGTTGTGGATGGCGGCGATACGATTGAAATTTACGCCCCGGTCGAAGCGTTCAAGACCATCGCGACAGCATTGCATCAAGTCCATGTTCAACCCGAGGAAGCCGGCCTGCGAATGGTCCCCAAGCAGGAGTTGGAACTCGATGTGCAAGGCACGCTTCAAGTAATGAGGTTGATCGAAACCATTGAAGACCTCGACGACGTTCGGGACGTTTTCCACAACGTCAAAGTCTCAGACGAAGCCCTCGCGGCGCTCGAATCTGCCTAGTAAATTTGTAGTAGCGACTTAAGTCGCTACTACTTTTATTTAATGACTCTCGCGTTAGGAATTGACCCAGGAACTGCAACGACCGGCTATGGATTAGTCCGCCTCACGCGTGACGGGGAGCTGGTCGCGGTTGACTTTGGCATCATCTCCACTTCAAAAGATTCCTCTCCATCCGCCCGGCTCGAAATATTGTTCGATGAACTCAACAAAATCCTAAAGAAAAACAAACCCGATAGCGCCGCAGTGGAAAAACTATTCTTCCAAAGAAATGTATCCACCGCCATCGCGGTAGGACAGGCGCGCGGCGTGGTCATGCTCTCCTTGCAAAAAGCGGGCATCGAACCTTTTGAATATACTCCCAATGAAGTCAAACAAGCCGTGGCAGGCTACGGTTTTGCAGATAAAAAACAGGTCCAGGAAATGGTACGAACATTGCTGGCCCTGGAAAAAATCCCAAAACCAGATGACGCCGCCGATGCATTGGCAATTGCAATTACACACTTGAATACAAATAGATATTAGGATGTCGTTGCGAGGAGGGTTGAGTAGGTCGAAGACCGTACCGAAACCCGGCGAAGCAATCCCCTGCAGAACGGGCTACTCGACCAACGGGCTCGCAATGACATATAATAGAGACCATGATAGCAACCTTGCGCGGAGAGATCTCCCAGATCGAAGAGAACGCCCTGGTCGTCGAAGTCGGTGGCGTGGGATTAAGAGTCTTTGTCCCCGCGCCTCTGCGTGGACGGGTAAAAGCCGGCGAAGCCGCCTTTTTGTTCACACATCTTGTCGTGCGCGAGGATGCGCTCAGCCTCTACGGCTTTGAATCCCAGGGCGACCGTGAACTCTTCAACATGCTGCTCGGCGTGGACGGAGTCGGCCCGAAAGTCGCTTTATCCGTTCTATCCACGATGACTCTGGATGCCGTGCAACGCGCAGTCTTCGCCGAAGAAGCCGAAATCCTTTCGCGTGTGCCTGGCGTTGGCAAGAAAACCGCGCAGAAGATCGCCTTGCATTTGAAAGATAAACTCAAACCTGCGGACGCGCTCTACAAGATCGCCGCCATGTCTGATGCAGATAGTGAAGTGCTCGCCGCGCTGACGGCGTTGGGTTATTCTGTGGTCGAAGCTCAGACAGCCATCCAGTCCATCTCAAAAGACGCCCCTGATGACACGGAAGAACGGCTCAGGCTGGCATTGGGGTATTTCCAGTAACTATGCTCATGTCATTGCGAGGGCGAAAGCCCGAAGCAATCTCCCAAACTCGCACATCGTCCCCGACCGGGGAATGACATGAGATTTTCAGCGAGCGGATACTCACCGCTCGCTTGTCATATAAAGAATGGAAGAGGTCCCCATGCTTAAGAAGAAGATCGCATTTATCGGACCCGGCGTGATGGCGGAAGCCATGATCGCGGGATTATTACGCAAGAAACTCTCCGACCCGAAGAACATCATTGCCTCCGGTCCGCGCCAAGAACGCGGCGAAGAATTGAATAAAAAATATGGCATCAAAGCCAGCACAGATAACGCTGCCTCTGTCCACGAGGCGGATGTAGTTGTGCTTTCCGTCAAACCACAGCGACTCAGCGAAGTGATGAAGGGACTCAAAGGCATCCGCACAGACGCGTTGGTTTTATCCATTATCGCGGGCGCAAATATAAAAAAGATAAGCACAGGACTGAAACACAGGGCCGTTGTGCGTTCGATGCCAAACACGCCGGGGCAGATCGGCGAAGGCATCACAGTATGGACTGCATCCAAAGAAGTGACCGAGGAACAGCAGG
>CAZSVR010000091.1:0-1495 GCA_964610295.1 uncultured Anaerolineaceae bacterium | reverse complement strand
GCTCGACTGGCTCGATGAGGCCGCGCTCGATCGTGTCGGGTGCTTCCGCTACGAGCCGGTTCGCGGCGCCGTGGCAAATGATCTTGCCGCGCTTGTGCCCAAAGAAGTGACCGAGGAACAGCAGGAAATGGCGCGTTCCATTCTCGGCGCGTTGGGCGAAGAAGTTTTTGTTGAAGATGAAAGTTATCTGGATATGGCGACGGCATTATCAGGCTCCGGCCCTGCATACGTTTTCCTGTTCACCGAAGCCTTGATCGACGCGGGCGTGCACATGGGATTCCCACGTCGTATCGCCGAGCAATTGGTCTTGCAAACCATCAAAGGTTCAGCATCGTTCTATCAAGACGCAGGCAGGCATCCGGCCACATTGCGGAATCAGGTCACATCGCCGGGCGGCACATCTGCCGAGGCATTGTATTATCTGGAGAAGGCAGGCTTCCGCACCGCGATCTCACGCGCCGTCTGGGCGGCGTATCAACGGTCATTGGAGTTGGGCAAAGAGAAGCCTGGGCATATTGATACACATGATGAAGAAGAGAAATAGCCCCCTCCCAGCCTTCCCCAAATACAACAATTTAAACGTTTGGTTGATACAAAAAATTATTATGTCGCATTTGGCGGAGGTGCCCGAAGGGTGGAGGGGGTGAGGCAGTAATCCGCTGGCTTGATTTATAATCGCCTTATGAAACAACGACCCAACATGAATGCCAAAAAATATTTCGCCCTTTGCATTGACAATACAGATTGCGAAGCGTCTTCAATCACACGAAAAGTTTACGAAGTCATCCCCGACCCACAAGCGGAGAAGGATCACCTGATTCGCGTGATCGATGAGAGTGGAGAAGATTACCTTTATCACATCAGCCATTTTGTTTTCATCCATCTGCCAGCCGATGTGGAAAAAGCCTTGATTGCGGCATGATATTCAGGTAATCAGGCCTGTGAATTGAACGAAAGACGCGGATAGGTTAAAATCTGTCCGCGTTTTCTTTTTACGGATTACGTATTACGCATTCCTCACTGAATCCTGACCACTGATTACTGAAATGTCCCTCATCACCGTTTCATCCCTCACCAAATCCTACGGCGCCACCGATGTCTTCGCCGGCATCTCCTTCTCTATTGAGAAAGGCGGGCGCTTCGCGCTCGTCGGTCCGAACGGCGTTGGCAAAACGACCCTGCTCCGAATCATCGCGGGCGAAGATGAAGCCTCGGCGGGAAGCGTAGCACGCGCCCGCGGGGTGCAGATCGGCTATCTCTCGCAAGAGGCGGATTTCCAAATGGAGGGCACGCTTTGGGATGCGTGTCACTCCGTCTTCGATGAATTGATCCAACAGCAGGAGGAATTGCACAGGCTCGAGGGTCTCATGGCAACGCAGGCCGATGAGGTGATGGAACGTTACGGCCATCTGCAGGAGGACTTCGAGCGGCGCGGCGGATACACCTACATGACGCGTATCAAACAAGTGTTGACCGGTTTGGGATTCGACAAAGA
>CAZSVR010000090.1:0-8071 GCA_964610295.1 uncultured Anaerolineaceae bacterium | reverse complement strand
ACGTTCTAAACACAGACTTCGGAAGTCTTTCTGGAGTCTTCTCTATCAATACTTGTTAGAAAGACTTCCGAAGTCTTAAATCTCAGGAGAGTACTCATGGCAGACTCAAATTTTTACCTTGGTCGTTTATTCGATACAAAGAGTGGAAAAATTACGACGAAAGCACTGGGTTACGATCCGGTGGATCTGACAACTCACGCGGTTGTGACGGGTATGACGGGTTCCGGCAAAACAGGTTTATGTATTGCCTTGCTTGAAGAAGCCGCGTTACAAGGCGTGCCCGCCATCCTCATTGACCCCAAAGGCGACCTCACCAATTTACTTTTACACTTTCCCGATCTGCTCCCACAGGATTTTCGACCGTGGATCGACCCGGAAATGGCGCGCCGTGCAGGGAAACCGTTGGATCAAGTCGCACAAGAAGCGTCGTTTGCATGGCGCAATGGACTGACGGAGTGGGGCATCAACAAAGAAAGACTGCTTGCGTTACAAAATGCCGCAGAATTCGCGGTCTATACGCCCGGCTCCGATGCGGGGATCCCTGTCAGTGTATTATCTTCGCTCGCGGCACCTAAATTGGATTGGGAGAGCAATCGCGAGGTCCTGCGTGAACGCATTACCAGCACAGTCACAGCCTTGCTTGGGCTGGTCGGCATGAACGACCTTGACCCCATTCGTTCGCGCGAACACATCCTGCTTTCCAATATCTTTGAGGCTCATTGGAGTGAAGGCAGGGATGTGGACCTCACCGAGTTGATCCTGCAAACGCAGACACCCCCTTTTGATAAACTCGGCGCGTTCTCCATTGACGCGTTTTTCCCTCCCAAAGATCGCATGGAGCTCGCCATGGTTTTGAATAATATCCTCGCCGCGCCCGCGTTCGAAACCTGGCGTGAGGGCGAGTCGCTGGATATCCAATCCCTTCTTTTCGGCGAAGATGGCCGCCCGCGTCACAGCGTTTTCTATCTCGCGCACCTCTCGGATGGAGAGCGCATGTTCTTTGTTACGCTTTTACTCTCCGCGGTCGAAACCTGGATGCGCACACAAAGTGGTTCTACTTCTTTGCGTGCGCTTCTTTATATGGATGAAATTTATGGCTATCTTCCTCCAACTGCTGTCCCGCCATCCAAGGGTCCGCTTTTGCGCATGTTAAAACAAGCGCGCGGCTTTGGCCTTGGTCTTTTGCTGGCTACCCAAAACCCGGTGGATGTGGATTACAAGGGTCTTTCGAATGCGGGTACGTGGTTCATCGGCAAATTGCAGACCGAACGGGATAAGGTCCGCCTGCTCGATGGACTCGAGGGTGCAGCTGCCGGTATCTCACGTGGTACGATGGACAAGCTCATCTCATCGCTCGGCAAGCGTGTCTTTGTCATGCACAACGTCCATGCGAAAGAGCCAGTATTGTTCCAAACGCGTTGGACGATGAACTTCCTTGCCGGGCCTCTCACCCGGACACAAATTCCCGCCCTCAATAAACTCGCGCGTGTGGATGCTTCGCTTCGCGCCGCGCCCAAGCCTGTATCATCCCCGAAGGGGGCTTCTGCATCGAAACGCCGTGCCGCGCCGCAACCTTCCGTCGAAAGCCTGCAACCCGTTGCTGTCCCATCTTCATCTTCAATTGTTTCCTCACCGCCAGCGGTATCGGCGGCGAGTCGTTCATCTTCTGCGGTCGAGGGGAGTCTCACAAAACCGCCTGTGCCAGCAGGCATTCGCGAATATTTCCTTCCACAGAATTACAGCTTGCCCGAGGCGCTCCAATCGGCGGGGCGGACCATGCCTCCGCAGGCTATGATCCAGGGCGTGATGTATCGTCCGGCCCTGCTCGCGGCTGCGCAGATTCGCATTTTGGACCGCAAATATGGTGTGGATTCGGAAGTCACCCGCGCCACGCTCGTGGAGTCGCTCGAGCGCCGCGGCGTTGTCCGTTGGGATGAGTTGTCATATACCGGCCCCGCGCTGGATAAAGTGGAGACCGATCCCGTTTCCTCGGCGCGTTTCAGCACCATTGACTCACCCCTGAATGATACAAAGTTAATGACCTCCCTGCAAAAGGATTTTACCGACTGGATCTTTCGTAACTCATCCTTGACTGCACGCGCAAACACGGCCTTGAAAGTATACGCCGGACCGGACGTCAGCCAGGCCGAGTTCATGAAGGCGTGCGCCGATACAGCCAGGGGCGCGCGCGATGCAGAAATATCCAAGAAGACCGCCCAGATCGAAAAGAAGATCAAAACCCTGGAAGACAAATTAAGCCGTGAAGAGCGTGAATTGCGTGACGATCAGTCTGATCTTCAAAATCGTAATTTGGAATCGGGCGCGAATTTACTTGAATTGGGCGCCGGCCTGGTGGGCTTTGGTCGTAAGAAGAGTGTCACCACCCAGTTCACAAAGCACCGTCTAGCCCAAAATGCCAAGGCAGACGTCGAAGAATCAGTGGAAGCCATTGACCAATACAAAAAAAATCTGGCTAACCTGCAGCGTGAACGCGACGAAGTGACCTCCGAGATCAACGACCGTTGGGGCGGGGCGGTGAATGAGATCAGTGAGGTTTCCATTAAACCAAAAAAGACCGACATTTACGTCAATCTCTTCGGTGTCGCTTGGAAGCCGTACTACATTGTACAAGCTGATCATGAAACACTTGAACTGCCGGCCTTTGGTGCGGAATGAAAATACCTGATGAGGACTTAAGTCGTCACCACGTAATAAAGGACTGATCACATGAGTGTTGTGATTCTTAGTTTAGCATTTGGTTTGTGGGGAGTAATTCATTCGGTTTTGGCATCTCACTTGGCCAAGAACAAGATAGGCTTTCCACGTTTGTACCGCCTGGCCTACAACATTTTCGCTGTTGCGAGTTTCGCGCCGATCCTGTATCTTTGGGGGACACTGCAGGATCAATTGATCTATCAAATTCCTGCGCCATGGAATATCATCATGTTTGGCGGGAAGTTACTGGCCGCGTTGTTGCTTCTGATCGCGGTCATGCAGACCGATCTGCTGTCGTTTGTCGGCCTTCGCCAGTTATCTGAGGGTGAGAGATCAGGTAAACTCATTACACGCGGATTGTACCGCCTCGTCCGGCATCCTCTTTATACATTCATCCTCCTTTTCATCTGGTTGACTCCCACGATGACACAAAATTCCCTCACGGTTTATATGGGCGCGACGATCTATATTTTGGTCGGCATCTATTATGAAGAACAGAAGCTTTTGCATGAATTCGGAGAAGGATATGCAGAATACAAACGCAAAACGCCCATGTTGATCCCCGGATTGGTACTTGGAAGAAAGTAATCCAAGCAGAAAGAAACCCATCGTGAGACGGGTTTCTTTTTATCAGGCAGGCTTTTTCGCTGTGACCACGCGTACAGGCGGGAACATCCAAAGGCTGGGTCCCGAGCGTTGGATATTTTTCCATCCTAATGAACGAAGCGTGGCGAGATATTCGTCTGTGCGTTGGAAATCGAGCAGGGCGATCTGCCCGCCAGGTTTCAGCACGCGGTGAATTTCTTGTATGGCCTTTGCGCGCCCTTCTTTGTCCGGGATGTTGTGAATGGACATGCTCGCAACTACGGCGTCCACTGAACCATCCGGAAGGGGAAGTTTGCGCATGTCTCCGGTCTTGACCTCAACTCGTTCGGCGACACCTTCGGCACGAGCGTTTTCCATTGTGACTTCAGGTTTGTTCCCAGACTGATCCATTGTTTGCCACAAATCCACTCCAGTAGACTTGCCAGTGGTCAGACGTTTGGCAGCCTCATTTAGTAAAAGACCGTGTCCACAACCGACATCCAGAACAGTTTCGCTGCCTTTCAAGTTTAGGGCATCGATCAGCATTTTCCCTTGGTGTAACTTGCCAACCTTACTGCTCCAGACCATTAATAATAAGGTCAGGAGCATGCTCCCGCCTGCGACGACTCCCCAATACCCAGGTAAATACATGAACCAGCGCGGCTCGGACAAATACAAAAAGGACAGGACCCCAATTGCAAGGGCCAGACTCCCACCTATGGCCAGGTTTCGGATGATAGGCGGCGCGTCGATGCCATAATCGGGGCGAGACATAAGTTATTCCTCCTAAAGATAAAGAGCATGAAGCGATCTAATTGAATATGGCATTTGAAAATAATGGAAAATCCCGCCGTTAAGCAGGATCGTCTCTTATTTACTTTTTGCTGTCTTCATCGCTTCCTGGAGCACCTGCCGAAACTTCTGCCCATCGGGTTCAGCCCCGAGAGCTATGAACGTCATCCCTGTTTTATTCGAGTCTGTATAGCGCCCGGTGATGTCGAGGCCTTCATCCGGAGCGATCTCATACATGGCGGTTTCCTGATAGTCGCGCACGTCGATGCGGCGTAAATCAGCGGAGCCCGCGCCGGCGTCATTCCTGTCTGTGCTGTCGGCCCAGACCAGCCAGTTTGGAGTGACAAATGCGGCCGATTGGGTGGTCTCCACCCCGCCGCCGAACAATCCTTTTTTCTGTCGCGTCGTATTGGTTTCACAGCACATCAAAATCTCAGGTTCGAGATCGGTCAACTTGTAGGCTGCCAGGTGTGCACGCAAGGCGGCTTTTAACACGGGTTGCAGATCCTCCAGTGAGCATGCGTGGGTGCTGCGATTGATATTGTCCATGGATACTCCTTTGGGTCGTTGGACAACGAGCACAGCGAATACCCGCCCTTGGTTGTGCATCGTTCATTATTATTCGATTGTCGCATGTTTGATGTGAGTGCGGCGGCCGGATGTTTTTCCGTCAGCCAGGCAACGTTTTTATGCAACTTTATTGGGGTCGATGATAAAGGGCCACCATTCGATCTTCAATGCAGAGGCCCAGGTAAACTCATTCTGTCCGTAATCCGTCCCGCCGGGCTTGCGATGTACAGTTCCATGATCCAACAGCCATTGCTCGTACTCGTTCTTCGGCGCAGGGGATGTCTGAAGTCCGTATAATTTGTTTTGAAATTCCTGTGAGCCGAAATGTCTCGAAAGAATACTTTCGGCGCGGTGACCGAAACTGTGGATCATTTCCTGTCCGCCGCGCTGGTAATTGAATCCCATCATCACGAAGCGCCTGCTGTTTTGTTCGATGCCGGGCGCATTACACCAAAAGGCGCCCCTGCCGACCATGCGGCTTTCATAAAAGCCAAAGTACGGACCCCCGAACATCCAAACCTCATCGATCTGATTACTTTGGATGCCCTGCCTAATGTTGTACTCCTGCAGGACGTGCTGGTAATCGGCCAGCATGTAGTTGCCATGCGGGTCGCGGATCGCGGTCTTGTCATCCTGCATGGCCCGCAACCAGGTTGTATCGTTATATTGACGGCCATCCACTAAAACCGGGTATTTTGGTATATCCAGCCTGGCCACTATTTTATAGACCAGGGTCTTATGACTGGCTTGGATCATTGCTTCTGTAAATTCTTCAACAAGGCTGTGGGTGGTTCTCCAATCCTGTGTAACAGCCGCGGGTCGAAAATCAATGACCAATACCTTGGGTACCTTTACCTGTAATGGTTTACGCCTGAAGTTGAAGGGCATGTCCGCCTCCTGCTCGCATCGACCTTAATGTTTAACCTGGGATCTCTTTCATTTATTTTAGCACGGCTGCCGAAACGCGTGAAAGGGAAGTTTGTAAGTCCCGCGGGGCCCGAAGTTATTTTTCCTTTCGTGTGTGAGTGGAAACTGGAACGGCTTATTCAGCTTATGGCGCTGCTTCCAGGATGTATTTCTAACCGCTTTCATACTCCTTTTTGTGTGCGGCCAACATCTGGGCGGGCCTGGTCGCATAATATTCAGCATAACCACATTCTCCACAGACGTCGGCCTTGAAGTAGGTCTTCTCAGTCTCCTGTTTCCAGATGAATGGACGTTTTGGCGGTTCCGGTTGTTCGAGCTGGACGAATACGGGACCTCCGCCTTCCTTGGCCTGTGCATAGACGACCAGCTCAGGGATGACGTCGCATGAACCGCATTTGGCGCGTTTTTTCTTCATGGTGGTGTTCCTCCTCAACAGGTTGGTTTCACATAGTCTTCCTGTATTCTTATCGGGAAGTAATCTGCCAAAGGGTGGAGAAACAAAGACCCCGCCGTGGAGCGGGTTAAGGGCAAATGAAACTCCCCCCGTTCAAGTAGAACGGGGGGAGTTGTATGTGATGTTAGTATATTGATTTGGTAATCGTTGAACTAAGCGACGCGCGGTTTCGCAATATTGACTTTCAGTGCGCTGTCGGCCAGGGAATAAGCGTTGAACATGCTGATGGCCTTATCTGCATCAGCTTGTTTCGGCATGCTGACAAAGGCAAAGCCCTTCGAAAGGCCGGTACCCTTGTCTTTGACCAGGTCGACCGCGGAGACTTCCCCGGCTTGTGCGAAGAGGGTCTTGATCTCAGCCTCGGTGGTTGACTTCGCCAGGTTTCCTACATAAATTCTGATATCCATTTCTTTACTACTTTCTCCGGCACGGCCGGTATCAAGAATGACCGCCACCCTATAAGAGGGTCGGCGGTCAACGTACGACAGAGATCCCGTTATTTAATACACATTCAGTCTACCACATATTATGCCTGTAGACGGGGCAGATTAACTTTATAGCCGCGGACTGAGATCCCCAAAGGGCTAATCGGTATTCAGTGCAGGTTTGGGGTAGGGGATCATTCGGCGACTGGCAAATAAAAGTAGAACAAGCAGGATCATCGCAATATCGACCAACAAGACTGAGGTCAGGGTCTTTGGACCGATGAGCACGAATACTTGTCCGATCAGCCATGGCAGGAGCATACTGCCTGCCCCGGACCCAACCAGGAACCAGCCGGCGATCGTGCCGGTGATCTCCATTCGTTCGCCCGCGAACATAAAGAGGGTCGGGAAAATGGATGCCATCGACAGGCCCAGCCCGAGCGTGCCGATCCATAAGACGAGGTTTGAATCTTTCCACACCATGATAACGATCGTGCTGACTGCGCAACCGATCACGTCGATGGTCAAGATAGTTTGTGATTTGGCGCGGGTCGAGATCCATACGCCTAATAGCCGGCCGAGAGTGAAGGAACCCCAAAATGCCGAGGTCAGGTAGGCCGCGGTGATGGTCGTCCCGAGCCCGAGCGTTAAAGCATAGGTGTAGACCCAGTTTCCAAAGCCGAGCTCAAGACCAACGTATAGTAAAAATAATAGTACGGTGAACAGGACGGGGATCACCGGGAAGGACGTGTTTCTACTTTCATCGGCCTGCCTGGGCGTGGCGGGTTCGGGCAATAGCCAAAGCAGGAGCGCAATCGGCACACAAACAATTGCAAAAGACCAGAACAACCAAAGGATGCTTCCTGTGGCTAAAAGAATTTTTGCAAGCAGCAGAGGTGCAATGAAAGAGCCTATTCCAAAAAAGAAGTGCAAGCCGTTCAAAAAAGGACCTGCTTTTTCGCCGTGTGTCCAAAGCAGCATGATATTGCAGCCTACATCCAGCACGCCGGTGGCCAGCCCGCTCAGGAAGATGAAAAACAGAAGCAGGCCCAATGAATGAGCGACCGGGATCAATGCGGTTGCAGCGCCCAAAGCCAGCCCAATAGCGGCCATTAATTTATGACCGGGGATACGGTCATAGCCGCGTCCGCCAAAATAGGAACCGATCAGATAGCCGAGGGGACCGAATACAAAGATCAGGCTGATGCGATCCAGCCCGCTGGAGGTATGTTCTGCAAGTGCCGGCAGGCTGGGACCGATCGCGGCGGTGGTCGCCCCCATAATGCCAATGGACAGAAAGTATGCAGTTGTTGCAAGGAATTTAGGGAAGCGGGTCGAAGTTATCATGAGCAGTATTCTATCAAAGCTCAACCGAAAAAACGCTTTTGAGTGCTAAAACTACCCCACCGGTGTGCATAAATCAAAACCCCGCCGTGAGGCGAGGTTTTGATTCGCTAGGTGGAAGAAGGTGTTTTTAGAATATATTGATCTTGAATTTGCTCAACCGGCTTCTGTTGAATATTCTGGTTTGCAACTCGATTGATTAAGGTTATCGGTTTGCTAATAAATGTTTCGCTAACTCCAGTTCTTTCGGTTCTGACCA
>CAZSVR010000089.1:0-8658 GCA_964610295.1 uncultured Anaerolineaceae bacterium | reverse complement strand
GTCGCATTAACCTCCCCGCATTTTGAAACGATCACAACAGACATGCATAACCTGCTAAAGTGGGCGGGTGGACAGGGTTTTATATCACCGTTCTATCTCGCGGGCGGAACAGCACTGGCTTTGCAAATGGGACATCGCAAGTCAGTGGATTTGGATTTCTTCTCGGAAACGGACGAGGTCCACGAGAACACTCGCCGGCAAATTGCTCGCGTCATTGCGGAGCGTAACGGACAGATCATTGAGAATGTGGATGGGAATCTTGTACTTCTTGCGGGCAACGTCCATCTTGGGTTTTTCAGTTATGGATACAAACTGCTTGAGCCTTTCACGCAGTTTGAAAACGTAAATATCGCATCCATGCTGGATATTGGCTTGATGAAGCTGGATGCGGTCGTTGGTCGCGGAAGCCGAAAGGATTTCTACGATTTGTACTTCATTGCCCGGAAGATTACGCTTGAAGAATTGTTGCAAGCAGGGGAAGGAAAGTATCCGGCGTCAAGGGATTTTGCATTAATGGCTGTCGAGAGCTTTATGCTTTTTGATAATGCTGAGCGGGATGCCCAGCCCGAGTTGATCATGGATGTGTCATGGGAGAAGGTGCAGGATTATTTTATGGAGCAGGGTGCATTGTTGGGAAAGAGATGGTTTAGATGATCCCTGTTGTGAATGACATGGGAGCATCGATCTTATCGCTGGCATCCGAAAAATTGACCCTCGCCAACGCGGGCGGCAAAGGTGCGAATCTGAGCCGGCTGGCGCGGGCCGGGTTCAATGTACCGGGCGGATTTGTAGTCACGACCGCCGCGTATGAGCGATTCAGCGCGTCACTGCGAAGCTACATTCTGAAGCGCCTCAAATCGGTTTCAGCCGATGATATCGACGCACTCGAAGAAGCTTCTGTAGAAATACGAGGCTGGTTCCGTTCCATGCCAATGCCGGAGGATATCGCTGCAGCGATCCGCGCGGCATATGCGGGTCTGCTCGGAGACCGCGTCTCGAATGTGTCGCGCCAGGCGGTGGCCGTGCGTTCCTCTGCAACTGCTGAGGATCTGCCGGAGATGTCCTTCGCGGGTCAGCAGGATACTTACTTGAACATCATCGGTGAAGATGCGCTGCTCGAAGCCGTGGTGAATTGTTGGAGCAGTCTGTGGACGGCGCGCGCCATCGGTTATCGTGCGCGCAACAGTATATCACAGGGCGATATCGCGCTGGCAGTTGTCGTGCAAACGATGGTGCAGAGTGAAGTCTCAGGCGTGATGTTTACGGCCAATCCGCTCACGGGTCTGCGCAGCGAGATCGTCATCGACGCGACATTCGGGCTCGGCGAGGCGCTCGTGGCCGGGCAGGTGGAACCGGATCATTACGTTGTATCCCATCTCGGTGCGGAAGAGGGATTGCAAGTGCGGGAGAAAAAATTAGGCGCGAAAGCCCTTACGATTCAAAGCCGGCCGGGCGGTGGTATCGAAAAGATCGAATCAGAAGCGAGCGGACAACAGGCCTTATCAGATGAGAACATCCTCGTGCTTGCTGAACTTGGTGCGCGGGTCGCTGCCCTTTACAACGTACCCCAGGATATCGAATGGGCGCTGGCCGATAAAAAGTTTTATCTCCTGCAATCCCGTCCGATCACATCTCTTTATCCCCTGCCTGAAGGCCTGCCTGCTGAACCGTTGAAGGTCATGTTCTCGTTCGGCGCGGCGCAGGGCATGCTCGATCCATTAACTCCGCTGGGTCGCGATGGCATTTGCAGCTTTGTGCTCAGCATCGGCGGGCGGCTCGGACACCGCCTGACGCTTGAAACGCAGCAGGCTTTTCTCATCGCCGGCGAACGCATCTACATCAACATCACGAATTTTATCCGCTCCCCTCTCGGGCAGCGCGGCCTGCCACTCATCATGTCTGCGCTCGAACCCGGTTCACTTGGCAGCCTGCCGATGCTGTTCGACGATCCGCGCCTCGCCCCGTTAGACACGCCGATACGCATCTCGACCGTGTTGCACCTCGGGCGATTTTTCCTGCCGATGATCGCACGCGCCATTTCCACTTTGATCGATCCGCATGCTGCACGTGAACGGGCTTTACGCCGGTCGGAAAAACTCTACTCGCGCTTTGCCGCGCAGGCCGACCAGGCGCATACTTTCAAGGAACGTGTTGCATTCACCAGGCGGGCGCTCAACGAAACGCCGGCCTTTGCCCTTCAAAATCTCATCCCGGTTTTTGCGCCGGGTTACGCCATGCTGAATGCCCTTTCTGAATTGACGAAGGACCTGCCCGATGCCGCGCGCCTGACCCTAGAAGTGACGCGCGGCCTGCCGCATAATGTGACGACGGAAATGGATCTGGCCCTGTGGCGTGCAGCGCGCACGATCCGCGACGACATCACTTCGACCGGCTACTTCAACGGTCATACCGCCTCCGAGCTGGCTGAGGCCTACTTGAAGGACAACCTCCCCGACGCAGCGCAGCAGGCCGTGCGCGTTTTCCTGGATCGCTATGGAATGCGCGGCACCGCCGAAATTGATTCGGGCCGAATTCGTTGGCGCGAAGACCCGACCCCTGTGATGCAAGCCCTGCTCAGTTATATGGAGATCGACGATACGCGTGCGCCGGATATCGTTTTTCAGCGCGCCGAAAAAGAGGCGGAGGCCGCCATCGAAAAACTGATCAACTTGCTGCACGCAACGCGCGGCGGTTGGTTGAAGTCCCGCATTGCGCGCGGGATGGCGCGGCGCGTGCGCGCCCTTGCAGGGATGCGCGAGTACCCCAAATTCTTCATCGTCCGCTTGATGTGGCTGATCCGCCAGGACATGTTAAAAAGCGGACAAAGCCTTGTTGAGGCTGGTGTATTCGAGCAGGCCGACGATATTTACTTTTTGCACCAGACGGAGGTGTACGCGCTCGAGGCCTGGCAGACGGATGACGGTGAGTGGCGCGTGGATGACGCGTTGAAAGTCCACGGGAAGAAGGCGCAGGAGCGTCGCAAGGTTTATGACCGCGAAAAACTGCGTCGCCAAACTCCGCGAATTTTATTAAGCGACGGCCGTGCCTTTTACGGAGACACAATGATCAACCCGGCTGCAGACGGAGATTCGCTTTCAGGTTCGCCGGTCTCGCCGGGCGTGGTCGAAGGAACGGTGCATGTGATCTTCGACCCGCACCACGCGCGACTCGTGCCGGGCGAGATTCTCGTCTGCCCGGGGACAGACCCCGCCTGGACTCCGCTATTCCTCTCGGCGGGTGGCCTGATCATGGAAGTCGGCGGCCTGATGACGCACGGGTCGGTCGTGGCGCGTGAATACGGGATCCCCGCGGTGGTCGGTGTCCATCAAGTCACACAAAAGTTGAAGAACGGCCAGCGCGTGCGTGTGGACGGTAATAGCGGGCAGGTCACGTTGTTGAGTTGAGTCGAGCGGGAGTTTCTTGGCGTTCTATGGAAGAGCAGGGATCTTGTCCAGGTCCCATAATCTCAGGTTGTCAAAAGTCACAATAACATCGTGTCCGGGAGTTGCAAGTATATGGAACGACATGGCCCACGGAGCTGATCGAACGATCGAGCCCGATCTGCAATTGCTCACGTAAGCGAGAGGGTCATTGTTGAGATACACTGCGCACTCATCGCCACGCATAATGATCAGGATAATGATCCGCTCGGGGGCAAGATAATCGTACGTGCCCGTTTTGGATTGCCAGTTATTGTGAAAACCCCAGTGCAGGTCCCAGGTCTTGTTCTTGAATAGATCCAGGGCAACACTTTGATCTGCGCTTTGACTGAATTGGAATCTTACAGAATCATCTGGTTGGGTCTGTTCGAACTGAAAATCCAGACTCAAAACAAGGTTCTTGCGGATCAACCTGGGATTGTAGACCATCGAATCTCTATGCTCCCTGCCTTCAGGCAGTTTCAGAAATAGTGTTCCGTCCCGCAGGTGTGCATAAAAAGGTCCCCTGCGGTTGCCGGAAATAAAATAAAACCAGCCTCGGTTCAGTTGTCTGAAGTCATCCTGAAAATCCGGTCGTCGACCTGCCAGCGACACAAGGATGGGATCTGCAAAGTTCATCACCCAGGCCGGGAATGGCAATTTTTTTGGAGTGGGTGTTATCAGGATGGGAGTCTGTATCGGTGTGGGAGAGGGGGTTATCGTCAGTGGTTCGATCTGTGTTTTGGTCGGCGTGTTTTCAGGCAGGGTCTGTTGAAGATCGCCAACGATACAAGCCAGAGTGAATAGCATTGTCGTCGCTAAAAGATTTATATGCTTTGGCAATCTCATTTTCGCCTCCCTCGAAAAAGTGGATCTTCCAGGCAAAAATTTTTCACGATAATAGATATTATCAGTACTTCACGAAAACCTAGTAACGACTTTAACATCCCCGAAGGGGGCAGTCGTTTGGCTAAGGAGCGACTACACCTGCCCAGGCGGGCGGCGCCGGGGAAGTCGCCACTACGATACCCTTTCGCGATCTACTGATCATAGTGGTCAACTTGCAAAATACAAGTGGGGTTGTTTTTGGGTATCAAGCCGAAGCCGAATAGGGCGGTCACGCTCGATCAAGCCCGATTTCTCTTCATGTGAAAAGGACGCCGAATAAGAATATTTACCTGACAATCCATTTCCCAAATTATAGGATTCTGTTATAGAATCATCCTAGCATGAGAAAAATCTTCAGCAGTATTGGCGCATTCGTGCAAACACCGCCTGGCGTCGTCATTACCACCACCGTCGTCTGGCATATCGTGGTCTGGGCGGCAAACATCCCCTTTAATTTCATCATCAGTATTCTCCTGCTCGGTTTTGACCTTTACGTCGCAACCTATCTGCTGGATAAATTGATCTATTTCTTCGCCCAGTTCGTTCTGCCCATCCAAAATCCGAAGTACAGGCAGCAGATCCATTCACGGGTGAAGAACTTTGAGACGGGCTATCGCGGTCCTGCGCTGTTCATCAAGAATGGGCGTGTGATCACGCACGAGGGCGAAATGGATAAACGCGGGGCGGGCGTGATTGTTCTGGACACTGCCAGCGCAGCCGTTCTACGGACCGATACCGAGATCAGGGACACCATTGGGCCCGGGGTCAAATTTACGCGCGGCGACGAGTATATTGCAGGCAGTGTGGACCTTAGGTCACAGTGGCAGTATATTGGTCCTCATGAGAGCGATCAACCGTTCCTTAATCCTGTGCCGATCTCTTCGCCAAAGGACTATAACGAGGTGCAAAGCCGGCGCCAGCAAACGAGTGGCCTGACACGGGACGGGTTTGAAGTCTGCCCCCGGATCAGCATTAAGTTCAGCATCAAACGTCCGGCTGAAAAGAGGCCGGATGAAAGCGGCGTTACCTCGCAATACGGATACGACCCAAACTCGGTCCGCAACGCGATCACACGCGAGGTGATCTATCACGATACTTCCGAGAACAGCAAGGTGCGTCTCGAATGGAACAAACTTCCCGAGCATCTGGTCGTGAATCTATGGCGTGAGTATGTACGGAAACTCAAACTTTCCGAATTGTTCTCGACCCACGGCGAGAAGGACCTGAAGTTCATCGAGAACATGATCAATAAAAGAGTGAAAGAAAAGGATGTCGTTGCGCTGGACGACACGGGCGATCCCACCGGCGAATGGGTGGAAAGCATTGAATACCGGCAGCTGGAATCGCGCGGCCTGCAGATCATGGACGTTCGCATCCACGATGTGCATTTCGAGCCATCCATCGAAGAACAGACCATTCAACAATGGAGCGCAGAGTGGCTGAACATGGCGAAAAGGGAGGAAAACCAGTTAAAGTTAATGGAGACTTTGATCGGAAACGCATCGCGTGACGAGGCCAGCAAGGGCTTCGCCAGGATCGCCTCGCAACAATTTGGCGGTCTGCCCACCATGCCGCAACTGAATCCGTTCAAGACCCTGCAGTTACTGATCCAGCCACTTAAGGAATTCATCCTCAGTGAAAGCACCCCCAACAGCAATGTGGAAACGGAACTGCGAAAACTGGACGAGATCTGGAAGTGGTTATTGGATAATAATCCCGACGGCGCACCCAGGCAGAGTGGAGGCGATCCATGAGAAGACCCTGGCAGCGCAACCAGCCCATCAATCTGCTCTTCGGGCTGAGCGATGAAAGCGTGCAATTCAGAAATAAATGGCGCGGATTCGCCGGCCAGGCCGCCTGGCTGATCTTAAGCAGCATCACGATCATTCTCACGATCTTTGGCGTGAAGGAAATGCTTCATGTTGCTGTCATTATTGGCATGAGTCTTGTGAAGTATATTCCCATGTTGATGGTCGTATACAGTCTTTCGAGAATGATGGCTGCACGGTATCTGGATGATGTCTACGAACTTCACGACGAAGATCTGGCCTCCGGTTTTCTGGAGGAGGTTACCTTTGGGTACGGCAGGAGCAGTATTACGATCAACGAAGGGAAGGTCCCCGAGCAGGACGAGAGGTCGCCTCTCATTCTCATCGGCGGCCCGGGTTATGTTCAAGTCAATCTCGACAGCGTGGCATTGGTTGAAAAAGTGGACGGGGAGCCCGGGGTGATCCACCCGCGCAGCCAAGCATGGAAACTTGGCAGGTTCGAGCGGATCCGTGAGATCGGCCGGCATGATGAAGTGGGAAAACGTGAATACGCCATCATCAACTTACGCGACCAGTTCGTGGACGGACTTTCGGTCAAGTCGCGCACGCGAGACGGCATCCCCCTGGAAGCAAAGGATATCAAGGTCATCTTCAGCATCCTGCGCAGGCAACAAACGGAGGACGATGCCGTGCAAGGCGATGCGTATCTCTTCGATCCCGAAGCGGTCGAGGCCATCGTATATAACCAGACCCTGATCACCCCCGAGCCGGCCACCGCACCTGGAATTTCCTTTCCCTGGAACACAACCGTCCTGCCACTCGTTATTGCTGAACTGGAAGATATAATTACCACGCGTACGTTGAGCGAGATCCTTGCCACCATCGGGCAAAAAGAAATGGATGAATCTTCAAATAATGACCAGACCATCGCACAAATGCGCGTCGAAATGACGGGTCAAACGTACACAGGTATAAGAAAGGAAACGCCTGCGCCAAAATTTGAATCGCGTTCCAGGATCACCGCGCAATTCCATACCAAACAATTCAAGGAAAAGGCCGCGAAACTGGGTGTCTCCATCGAATGGATAGACATCGGCACATGGCAACTGCCATCCAACCTGATCCTCGATAAACATAAGGAGGCATGGAACTTGTCGCGCGAAAACGCGAAAAAACGCGCCTCCGTGGATCGTTCAAAGAGAAGACATGAGTTGGAAGAGATCGCCAAACTGGTGGATAGCGTGGTCATCACGAATTATGAGGCCCAGAGCGGGATCAGCAAATTCACCGATAAAAGTGGGCAGACGATCACCTTGGACGATAATTCGGCGCGGCAACTCTTAAAGCAGGTCACCGGCAAAAAAGATCCGACCACCATCGCGCTCGAGATCTTGAAGGCCTTCCGCAAGGAATTGCTCGCCGCAAAAATGTTGATCGAAAACGAGAGTAAAGCCGATGTGGAAAAAAGGGCCGCGCTGGTCAACATCGAAAAAGCATTGTACAACATTAATTATCTGACTACTCATTGGATAAAAGGTTGAGCTTGCGTAATCCCAACCTGACCCTCTCAATGGAAGTCGCACGCGCGCTCGACCTGGGCACGCCGGTTGTCGCGCTGGAATCGACGGTCATCACACATGGGCTTCCACGTCCGCAAAATCTGGAACTCGGGCGTGATATGGAAAAACAGGTACGTGACTCTGGCGCGACGCCCGCGACGATTGCCTTGCTTGATGGAAGGATCCACATCGGCCTCTCAGACGAAGAACTGATTCGGCTTTCTGGATCAGATTCCACCATGAAAGTAAGTCACCGTGATTTTGCGGCAGCCATGCTCAAAAAAATGGATGGCGGAACCACCGTCGCGGGGACCCTGTTCGCTGCGCAAATGGCCGGGATCAAGGTCTTTGCCACCGGCGGGATTGGCGGCGTGCACAAGGAATCAGCCTTCGATATTTCCACAGACCTGCGCGCGCTCGCAGAGATTTCCGTGATCGTCGTGTGTGCTGGAGCAAAAGCAATATTAGACCTCCATGCAACGCTTGAATATCTTGAAACCATGGGCGTGCCCGTGATCGGATATCAAACTGACGAATTCCCCGCGTTCTACTCCCGCGAAAGTGGATTGAATGTAAGTGCGCGCCTGGATTCTCCAAAAGAGATCGCGGGCTTCGCCAAAGCGCATTGGAACGTGGGGATGAAAAGCGCGGTGCTCGTGACGAATCCCATCCCTGAAACAGAGGCAATTTCAAAATCAGAAATTGAACCGATCATTGCGAAAGCGTCTGCGGAGGCGATTGAAAAAGGAATCCACGGGCAGGCATTGACTCCGTTTTTGCTGAATCGAATTAGTGAATTGACTCAAGGAAAATCCCTGAAGGCAAATCTGGCCCTATTGTTGAACAATGCAGGCCTCGCCGCGCAGATCGCGGCAGAGATGCAAACAAGCAAGCGAATGAAAGTAATTTAATCGTCATTGAGAGGCGGTATACTTCCGCCGAAGCAATCCCCGTTAATTTGGAGGAGATTGCTCACCTGCACCCCTGGTACTTGCACCCACCGTTCGTGCCGCGAGCACGACG
>CAZSVR010000088.1:0-8855 GCA_964610295.1 uncultured Anaerolineaceae bacterium | reverse complement strand
ACATCAAAGATAGCTTGGGAAGATCTTCTGCTGAGAACCGGAGATTTTTGTTTGTAGGGTTGACCTCACCCCCATCCCCTCTACCCTTCGGGCACACGTCCCAAGGGAAAGGGGTGTCATACCTGACATATCTCAGCCGCGTGGTTGCTATCGTCAATGCTTTTGGGGATGAGGGGCATGATCAATTGTGGATTTGTGAAGACATGTCAAGTCTGAAGGTTTGAATTGTAACTATTGTGTTTCAATACAAATATCTTTATAATGGTTTAAATTTTTGTACGAAGAACCAATCGTTGCCAGACCTCCTATAAAAGATTTAGCAAAAGGTATCAATCCATGACCAGAGTGACTCGCAACCAAAAAATCTATTTCGCGGCCGTTGGTTTACTGGCTTTATGGGTCGGCGTTTGGGGTTATTTTATTCCAGAATATGTAGATAAAGCCATCCCGTGGTTAGTCCCGCCGTTGCACGCTCGCTTTTTAGGAGCCATGTATCTTTCTGGCGCTGCCTTTATGGTTGGCGGAATCTTAGCGCGTTACTATGCTGAAGTTCGGGTCACGGTCCGCATGATCGCCATTTGGACTGGCATGTTATTCATAGTCTCGCTCTTTTATCTCGGTGAATTTGATTACAGCCGCGTGCAGGTTTGGATTTGGTTCGGGGCCTATCTAATTTATCCGCTAATTGGATTATGGTTAATGTGGCATCACCGCAATCTGCACGAAAAGGTTGATGGATCCGCTTTACCAGCCTGGGTTCGAGGCTATTTACTGGCGCAAGGCGTGGCGGTTACCTTCCTGGCTTTGTCCCTTTTGCTTGCACCAGAGTTAATGGTAAATGTCTGGCCCTGGAAAATCACCCGACTGCTGGCCCAAATTTATTCAGCTCCGTTCCTGTCTTATGGATTGGGCAGTTTAATGCTCAGCCGCCAACAGACGTGGCCCGAGGTGCGGGTGGCTGTGATTGGGAATTTTACGTTCGCTTTTGGGGTGCTGCTTGCTTCACTAATTCATCGCGAACTTTTTTCATTATCGAATTTAGCCACCTGGCTCTGGTTTGGGGGCTTCTCATTGGCAACGCCATTCCTTGGGACGATCATTATCCGCAACACTTTTGCAGGAGATTCAAAGTGATCAAACCACCTGCTCGTCTTTACACAGCGGTTTCTGGTATTTTCTTATTATACAAGGCACAAGCACACTGGCTTTTCGTCTTTATCCACCGTTGGATCAAGCCTTCCCTGCATTGCTAGGCATCACCCACATGATCCCCATCCACTCAACTCTGCATATTGTGACTGGTGTACTGGCGGTACTGATCCTCTATCGTGGCGGAGAACGCGGCGCCTTTTGGTTTGCTTCTGGCTTCGGCCTCTTTTACCTCGGGCTGGGATTGGCGGGAATGCTCGGCGGTCACCAATTAGGGTTGGGACTACAGCCGTTCGACCATCCCTTTCATTTAGTTTTGGGCGCACTAGGTTTACTAGCCGCCGGGTTAACTGCCTATCAATCAACTGCCATGAGGAAGGTTTCATCATGAATACACAAGGAACATCTATTGCCTTGCCCCTACGCGCCTGGTTTGCGGTGGAAGTACTATTCGGCGTGGGCGCTGTGCTGGCGATTGGACTCTCGCCTGCTGACACCAAGACCAACTTCGCCTGGCCGATCCAGCCTGTGGTGATGGCCGCGGTGCTCGGTGGATTCTACATCACCACTGCCCCGTTGTTCTTGCTCTCCCTGCTTGCCAAACGGTGGGAAATGATCCGGGTCATGATCTTGCCGACGGCTCTATTCTGCGCTTTACAATTAGTGGCAACGATTCTCCATTGGGATAAGTTTTCGGTTGGATCAATACCGTTCTATGTATGGTTTTCCAGCTACCTCCTGCCGCCCCCGATCTTTGTGAGCGCGTACTTGTGGCACCAACGGAAGTCCGTCGCCAGTTCCGGCGCTTCTGACGATCCACTCCCTTTATGGTTAGATCGGCTGTTGCTCATTTGCGGCAGCGGGCTGGCCATAGGAGCTATTCTGGTCTTCATCTTTCCAGGCTTGCTCATCCCCATTTTCCCCTGGCAATTGACACCGCTCACCGCGCGTTCGCTTTGTGCCTGGCTGATTGCCGTTGGCACAATGATGCTTTCGATGTCCCGCGAGAACGACCGGACACGGTCAAGGTTGGCAACGCCGATGTTAATTCTTATACTTCCTGCTCTTCTCCTGCAGATGGCGCGCTTCACAAACGAAGTGAATTGGAGCGCGCCGGTATTATGGGTGGGCTTGATATTGTTCGCGGTCATCGGATTCTGCGGGCTTTATCTCGCAAAAGGGAGTTGGCCGGACGCGTTGAGTTGATATGAGCAAGTATCTCAAGTACGGTATCATTGAAGATGTTGATACGGTACGTCGCATCCCGATTGGGCGATTGAGCGGAGTCACCTTGCTGGTTACTCCGCTCACTTGGTTGGGGCCATTTGTGTTCTTCGGCTTGCATATCCTCCTAAACTTGCTGAATTCCCGCCTTAGCCTGACGGACCGACTTTACCAGGCATGGCTCTTCACCATTGCCGTGGAGATTACCACCGTCCTGCATGCATTTGGACATATCCTGAGCGGCAAGATGGTTCACAGCGCGATGGATGAATTGCTGCTCACTACAACCCGTGATGTTAACCTATATCATGGCGACCAAAGCCTTGTGCCGGGAACCATTCACCTTGTGCGTTCTTTAGGCGGGCCGATTTTCAATTTGCTTGTGGCTGGGGTGTGTTATGCCACTGCACCCATGATCACCCAGGGTTTCTGGCCCGCTTTTGTCGCCAGCTTAATCTCCACAAACCTATTCTTTGGCCTAGGCGGCTTTCTCCCCTTGCCCTCAGTAGACGGCGAAGTGATTTGGCGTGAAATACTTCGCCCCATTCGCGCCCGCTTGCAGAAAAAAAACTGAACTACAACATCTGCTCGTTGATGGATTATTTTCAGGTGGAATGAAGTCTTAAGCTTACATGCCTGCAAAAGGAGATTTTTGTTTGTGGAGTTGGACGCTTCGACACTCTTTTTGGCCGTTACCGTGGGCGCCTCACCCGACTTCGTGGAGCCTCCGCCATCCCCTCTCCTTGAGGACAGGGGAATCTGTGTGCGAAGAACGGATGGCATTTGCTCGCGATGAGATCGACTCTTAAGTCTACTGTCCGCTCGGCGGGATATATTCCTACTTCTCATGTATACTTGGGCTCAACGGTTTACTGTAGTTTCAGCAACATTAAATAGCAAGGAGAATGACATGTCCGCAAAGGTTGAGATAAAAGGAAGTGTGGCCCGCATTATTCTATCCGGCGCTCTGGATTTTTCAACACAGGGTGATATGCGTAAGGCAAATGAAGAAGCCCTGGCTATCGATATTGTTAAAGAAATCAACATTGATCTGGCGGATGTTACCTTTGTCGATTCTTCTGTCATTCGAGCTTTGTTATTACTTCAACAGAAAACCATAACGAGCGGAAAAATATTGGTTCTCGTCAACATAAGGGACTCAATTCGAGAAGTATTCGATATTGGCGGTTTTGACAAGATATTCACGATCCGCTAGGTGTACTCGCTCATGGATTGCGCACCTGCTAAGTGCCTCACCTTAAACCTCCCGTCTGTGGCGAGAGGTTTTTGTCGTCACAGATGAGAAAAATTCGTCACATCGCGGAGTTACCTTCGAAAGGCTAAATATGAATCATTCTTCACATAAGGCTCACCGAAAGCCCCGCCGAATTCTTTCCATCCTTGAGGGTAACACCATTCAGGGAGGCGCCGATGTACGTCGCGGCCAGTATCTGGGCCGCACGATTGACGTATCGATCATTCACTTACACTTCGGTGTTGCAGTCCAAAGTCCATCCATCAGGCTGTCCGGCGTCCGCGTACCATCACTTTGGTTTTTTATCGACACATGGGGCGTGTACGACTATTACGAGCATGACAACAGATCGAACAGCAATTATTTACCTCCCGATAGCCAGGCCGACATCTTCCGGGGCAGGAGCGCCGGGGCTGTCCACACCCTCCAGTGGCGGACTCAGCCTCTCGCCGAAACCATTCCTATCGCACGAAACACAGAGGGATACAAGACGATCGTCCGCATACAAGCGCGGGCACGGAACAGCGAGAACCTGGGCGGGACCTTTCCCGACGAACATGAGCAGTTCCTGGTCTGGTTGAAGGATGATCCTGACTTCTTCCTGGTGCCACTCGCCGAGGCGACTACCCGCACGTCGGTGCTCGAACTTGTGACGCTGTTGCGAGCAGCCTTTTTCCACGGAAAACCCGTCAGCCTTGAGTATCGCTACGCAGATGACTCGCAATACATAATGGCCGCGTGGGTTAATTCTTGAACGATGAGGATATGAATTTGAACGAAACCGACCTTAAACATCTGAGAACCGCCATTTCTGTCGCATGGCAGGCTCGCGAACATGGCAATCATCCTTTTGGAGCCCTGCTTGTGGACGAGAACGGTCAAGTATTACTACAAGCGGAAAATACTGTGGTTACTGGCAGCGACTGTACGGGTCATGCCGAGACCAATCTCATGCGGCTTGCCACCCGGCATTTCTCGTTGGATAGGTTGGCGAAATGTACGCTCTACACAAGCACAGAACCGTGTGCCATGTGTGCAGGCGCCATTCATTGGGGCAATGTGAGGCGGGTCGTGTTTGCTTTAAGTGAGCCTGAGCTTTACGCCCTGATCGGTCGCTCTTCTGAGAATTTGCTGCTCCCATGTCGCGATGTTTTCGCTCACAGCAGCCGTCAGGTCGAGGTGCAAGGTCCGGCCCTGGCCCTCGAAGTAGAAGCTCGGGCGGTACACGGAGGATTCTGGTCGACGGTTTGAGAATAAGAAGTTCTTGAGTTTGAAACATATTAAATCGAGGAGAGAGACTTTATGAAAGCCGTCCGTTTTATTGGAGCGAACAAGCCTCTGGAAATGCAGGAAATCCCAATCCCTCAGATCAGTGAGCGCGAAATATTAGTGAAGGTCAAAGCTGCGGGGATCTGCCATTCAGACGCGCATTACCGCGCGGGGATCTCGCCGGTCAGGCCCATTCCGCTCACTCTGGGACATGAGGTTGCAGGAGTCGTCGAAAAAGTGGGTGCGCAGGTGACGAACGTGCGCGTCGACGATAGGGTCTGCCTGCACTACAACCTCACCTGCGGCGATTGCCATCACTGCTCCACAGGCAATGATCAATTCTGCGAAAAAGTATTGATGCTGGGTCATTACACGAACGGAGGTTATGCCGAATACATTGCGGTACCTGCACGCAATGCAATTCATTTGCCGGATGAAATTCCCTTTGAACAAGGCGCCACGCTCATGTGCGCCTCCGCAACCGCATTCCATGCCTTGCGAAAAAGCAGGGTGAAAGCGGGAGAAACCGTTGCCATCTTCGGCGTGGGCGGGCTGGGACAGTCCGCGGTGCAGCTTGCAAAAGCCTTCGGTGCGCTTGAAGTTTACGCGGTGGATATCAATGCTGAAAAACTTCAACTCGCCGCACAGTATGGCGCGATCCCGCTCAACAGCACGAACGTGAATGCGCTGGAAGAGATCAAACGGCTGACCAAAGGCAAGGGCGTGGATGTGGCAATTGAGATGATCGGCCTTCAAAAAACCATGAGGCAAGCCATCCAATGCGCGGGTGTCATGGCGCGCGTCGTCATTGTTGGGCTTTCCAACAAACCGCTGGAAATAAACACGTATAATGAACTGCTCGGCAAGGAAGTGGAATTGATCGGTTCGAACGACCACCACCTGCAGGAGCTCCCCTTGCTGGTGGAGATGGCGCGCAGGAAAATTTTAGACGCTTCGCGGATAGTGACAAAAACTATCCCACTCGATGCTAGCGAGATCAATCACGTTTTGGATGAGTTGGAAAATTTCAGCAGTGATGTAAGAACGGTGGCCGTGCCCTAGGACATGCTAAGTGTAATCCGTTTTTTTGTATCCATCTGTGGTTAATACAACATGACATCTTCGAAGGTAGTGGCGGTCATCGGGGGTGGACACGCCGGGTTAATGGCTGCAGAGGTTTTGATTCAAGGCAGAGCCCAGGTGGATGTTTATGATTCCATGTCATCGCTTGGCCGAAAATTCTTAATGGCGGGCAAGCGCGGGTTGAATATCACACACTCCGAATCCTATCAAGAGTTCGTCGCGCGCTGTGGTATGCGTCAGAGAGGTATCGAAACGTACCTAATTAAATTCACGCCCGGTGACCTACGCACCTGGGTAAAAGAACTTGGCATTGAAACATTCATTGGCACATCCGGCCGCGTGTTTCGTGTTGGCATGAAAGCCAGCCCATTGTTACGCGCCTGGCTCAAGCGATTGGGACAAGGTGGTGTGGACCTCCACACGCGCCACTTATGGAACGGCTGGGCAAATGACTCGCTTCTTTTCGAAACACCAAACCGCAAAGTCAAGATCAAGCCGGATGCGGTCGTGCTCGCGCTCGGCGGCGCGTGGGTTCAATGGCTCGAACAGGCCGGGGTTAAGGTCGAAGCATTTCGTCCGTCCAACTGCGGCTTCGATATCAATTGGTCAACTCACTTCCGCGAAAAATTCAATGGGCATCCCGTCAAGTCCGTCGTTTTATCTTTTGATGATTTCAGACAACAAGGCGAATTTATTGTGACGGAAACGGGTGTGGAAGGGAGTCTCATTTATGCGGCTTCAGCGCGGCTGAGGGATGAGGTCGCATTAAAGGGCGTTGCCACGCTCACACTGGACCTTGTGCCCGATTCGCCTCGAGAGAAACTGATCTCGTCCCTGGCGCGCCCGCGCGGCTCGCGTTCGATGGCTGGTCATCTTGAAAAAACAATTGGACTCAGAGGCGTGAAGGCCGGGCTATTGCATGAGTTTTTATCAAAAGAGGATTTCGCAGATATTGAAAAACTCGCTGACGCCATAAAAGAATTACACGTGCAGTTGATCGGAACCAGGTCCATCGGCGAGGCCATCAGCAGCGCGGGTGGCGTTGCATTTGAAGAACTCGATTCGCATTTGATGCTTCGCAAACTGCCTGGTGTTTTTTGCGCCGGCGAAATGTTGGATTGGGAGACACCGACGGGTGGCTATTTGCTTACGGCCTGTTTTGCCAGAGGCCGGGCCGCAGGGATGGGTGTGTTGGATTGGTTAGTATAATTATTGGATGAAAATCCCTGAACGAATTGTCTCGATCCAGGAACTCAAAAGCAACAACGGCGGGCGCGGCTCGCGTAAATTCATCGCTCACAACGGCATTGTTTATGATGTGACCGATTGCCCGAAGTGGCGCCCTGATCTGCATGAGCAGTTAATTTTCCCCGGACAGGACCTCACAGACGAATTGGAAGAGGCACCCCATGAAGAGGATGTGTTTTTGCGACCCTGTGTGAAGGTCATCGGAAAGATGAGCACCTTATTTTGAAATCGACGAGTGAAAAGAATCTTTCGACATCCTCGAAATTCGTCGTCTCATGCGGACGGATCTTCCGCGATACAGACCCACAATACTTCCCATCTGCCGAGTACCGTGAGCGGATGATTCGTTTTTGCACAGACGCCTGCCTCGGAGCGTTTTTAGCCGACCCTGAGCTTTTTTATAAAGTTCATCGGAATTCAGGGATGGGGAATGACCCGGCCAAAAATGGCAAATCTAAACCTTTGGAATGAGGGGCACTGTATTATTTTGCGGGGTGTGTGTAATATATCAAATGGCAAGGATGTGGACGGATATAAACACGGCATCCGCCTGGGTGGGATACAATTGGATTGGGTCGAGGCCATTGAAGATCTACAAGAGGAATGTTCGCACGCCTCGAAAAACGAACCGATCCTCGGGACACTTCCTGGTTGAACCGGCGGCCTGACCCAACCTGGTCTGTGCCGGACCTGCCTGAATATTGAGAATCCGTCGATTAACGATCCATGGAGCGTGAAATGATCTCTCCTCGAAAATCCATTGAATACGAAAGATACGAATATCAAAAATGGGAACACCATGACGCCGAAACAATCGTCGAGGCTCCCGTTTCGCTGACCGTGAACGGAGAGGTCTGGATCACGTTCATGTGTACACCCGTGAATCTGGAAGCCATGTCTGTGGGGTTTTTGTACAACGAAGGGATCATCCACAGCATGGACGAAGTCGCAAATGTACATGTCTGCGAGCATGGCGATAACGTGGATGTGTGGCTCGATCATGCTGCGGAACAGCCAACCTCGTGGCGGCGGACTTCGGGTTGCACAGGTGGGGTCACCGCCGTGGATCTCCTGGCAAAACCGAACGTCTCGTTCAGCGGCAACGGACTCCAGGTGCGGCCTCAGACGATCATGGATTTGGTCGAGAAGCTATTTGAGTCGCAGGAGCTGTATCGCGACACCGGCGGAGTCCATACCTCGGCATTGAGCGACGGCGACAACATCGTGCTCGCCACAGATGACATTGGCCGGCATAACACGCTCGACAAGATCGCAGGGCTGTGCCTGATGAAAAACATCTGGCCCGAGACGCGCATCTTGATCACAACAGGAAGAATAAGTTCAGAGATGTTGCAGAAAGCCGCGCAACTCGGCGCGCCCATTTTGGTCTCACGCACATCACCAAGTTCTCTGTCCATTGAGATGGCGGAACGATATGGAATTACGTTGATCGGGTATGCTAGAAAACACAGGTTCAATGTGTACAGCAATCACCAAAGAATAATGCAAGACAATATCTCTGCATAAACCAACAGGTAAAGAGATTCAAGCCACCCCCGAGCTGGGTTTGACTAGAACCTATCTCAAAAATACCTTTCGTGTCTCTCTGAGGGAGCGCAAGCGACCG
>CAZSVR010000087.1:0-9162 GCA_964610295.1 uncultured Anaerolineaceae bacterium | reverse complement strand
GATTCAGAATCTGACAAATGCACGAGCACTTCGTGTACGCTCCATTCAGCAGGCGCAGGTTTGAACTTCCACATTTCGAGCGGAACGTCCTTGAGCATTTCGGTCAACATGTCGAATCCGCGGCCATACAATTCTATTTTTTCATTGCGTTCTTTTGTATCCATTATTGATGCCTCACTCTATATCTCAACATTTGACCGTTCAAACGTTTTAACCTTCCAACTCGATTGCCATCGCAACTGCTTCGCCGCCGCCTAAACATAATGAAGCGATGCCTTTTTTCAAGCCGCGATCTCTCAGTGCGTAGATCAAAGTGGTCAACACGCGCGCCCCACTTGCGCCGAGCGGATGTCCCAACGCGATCGCGCCGCCCTTGACGTTAACTTTGTCCCAATCCCAGCCTTGGTCTGCAAGCGCGTAGCCGTCTGCCAATACCTGCGCGGCGAAGGCTTCATTGAGTTCGATCAAGTCAACCTCTTTCAACGTCCAGCCGATCTTCCTCAATAATTTTGGAATTGCATAAGCCGGAGCGGCGAACAGATATTTCGGCTCCAGCGCGGCTTGTGCGTACCCAACAACTTTTGCAATAGGTTTGAGTTCATTTTTTTCTGCATACGCGCGTGACGCGATCACAACCGCGGCGGCACCGTCGTTCATCGCGGATGAGTTGCCCGCGGTCACTTTTCCATTTTCTTTGAATGCAGGTTGCAATTTGGTAAGTGATTCAATCGAAGCATCTTTGCGCGGACCTTCGTCGGTATCGACAACGGTCGCTTCGTCTCTTGGCCCGGGGATTTGGACGGGAACGATCTCTGCTTTGAATCTGCCCGCTTCTTGAGCCTCAACAGCTTTGACGTGAGAGCGAAGCGCAAATCGATCCATCGCCTCACGTGTGACCTCATACTCGTCCGCGATGAATTCAGCCGCGTTGCCCATGCTCCAATTTTCAAAAGGGTCCCACAGCCCATCATTTAATAACGCGTCGGTAAGCGCCTGATTGCCAAACTTTAACTCCCCAGAACGGCCACTGACCAAATACGGCGCGCGGCTCATGGACTCCATGCCGCCTGCGATGAACAGATCCGCATCGCCCGCGCGAATAGCCTGCGAGGCTTGCATGACGGCTTTCAATCCCGAACCGCAAACTTTGTTGACAGTGGTCGCGCCCACCGTGGCGGGCACGCCTGCATAGATCGCGGCCTGCCGGGCGGGAGCCTGCCCATTACCAGCCTGCACGACATTACCCATTAACACTTCTTCCACATCCTTTGGGTCAATGCCGGCACGTTCCAGCGCGGCTTTGATCGCGATCGCGCCGAGTTTTGTCGCGTTGACCTCGTTCAACGCGCCCTGGAATTTTCCGATCGGTGTGCGCGCCGCGCTTAAGATCACCGCTTCGTTCTCTTTGCTCATCCTGCCTCCTGCGGGGGAATGGATACATGTATTATAAGACGAAGTCGCGCAAGATACTATCTCGCGCCACTACTTCCGATATTTTTCAATAGATCATATCGCTCTTACTTCGCGCCATCGGGCGGATAGTATCGTAACCTCCACACACCATCCCCTTCATCTGTTAACGCGGAGTAAGGTGTGGCGACGAAGATCCAGGTTTGGCCAGGTTTGAGCGCGGCAGGGCTGCCATCCGCATTCAGAAATTGGATCGGCCTGCGTTGACCGGTCCGTTGCTCGTATTCGCCGGATTTCCCGCTCCAGCGAATATTATATTTCATTCCATCGCGGAACAGAAATGCATAGCCCTGCTCGCCCTGTTCCAGATGAATATCGAGATTCGTGGGAGAGACCACATCATGCTCCGCGTACATGACGATGAAATTTTCAAAATGTAGTTGACGGCCGGTCAAGCGATCGGTATCCGCGTGCAGTTGGCCCGCCGTCTTTTTATCAGCATCGTCAACAAATCTTAACCACGAACGATACAAGGGATCATAGGTCCAGCCGGATTGATTGAGCAATGCCACATATACATTGATCTGCTTCGCCGGCGCGCCGCCCTCGGGCGCTGCCTCGCTGAAGAGATTGCTGGCGTAGTTGAATCCGCCGCGGGTATGTCCCATATTGTCTTTTGCGATCGCTTCCATGCGGTCAAGTGCCATCATCGAGCCGCCGCCGCCGTCTTCATGCGCGACGAAAGAACACTGCGGGATCTGTTCAAGCACTTCATGCGAGGCGAACGCATAGATCAAACATGCGCTTTGGAAGAAGCCCGCGATATCCGCGTAGATCAAACGGCCGGAGCGGATCGGACCAACCTGGGCCTTGGGCAGTTGAGTGGACGCGTCCGGGGTGGGGATCAACTGATCAAGCGCGATCAGGCCGGCGTCGAGATAAAGAAATGTGGATCGAATATCCGCTTCCGCGCGACCCGAACTCTGGTCTGCGTCGCTATCGGCATTTTCATCCCCTATATTTTGACCCGTGAATTGCAACCAATTCGGCAATTTAAATTCAACACTATATATACCGGAGGCCACATTGAATCCGTAATAGCCATTCGAATCGGTCGTCGTTGAATCCACCAGTTGACGGGTCTCATCGTATAGATCTACACAGACACCGCCCACGCCGGGCTCGTACGGCTCCTGTCGTCCATTTTTATTTTGATCGAGCCATACCTGGTTGCCGAGGAGTTCTCCGGTTTGGGTGAAAACATCTCTACGAACTTCACAATCGCCGGTTATCGGAATCTCCGGTTCGGGAAAAACACCGTGAAACGCGGCGAGGAAGCGCGTGGCACCTTCAGTGATATAAAACTCGAAGACCCACGGCGCAAAGGATAGACCTGCCTGTGGACGTGCGACCGCTGGAAAGTGGGACACGGAAATTAATAAGGCCGGATATTTGAACAGGCTCGGGTCTTCAACAGGCAATCCCGTAAGGGGGTTGTACCCCGCGGGGAAATCACCCGGATCGGGTCCCAGGGATGATGACGTTGAGAGGGATTGGGGTGTGGGTCTTGCAGTTGGAGGGATGGCGCCCTGCGTAGCGGTGACCGCGGGGAGGATGGCCGCTGCCTCTGGATTCACACTGAACCATTCTTTGAAATCTGCCTCGGTCATGTTTCCGGTTTTGGGCGAGGCCGTTGCATTTTCGATCGTCCCGACCTGACCCGCGATCAGGCTAACGCTGCCGGCGTCATTTTTGAGCGTGCAATCCCCCTCAAGACAGGTGATCTTGATGCCATTATCCGTTTGCGTTTCCACAGATAAATACGAACCGCGTACGGCGGCGGTGCCTGAGGGCGTTTCCACTTCCGCCGAACCTGTCGTGAGGATGATCCACACTTTGCCAGCGACCAGGTTGATCCGAGCGAATGGGTTGTTATTATTTTCATCGAGTGACTCGATCATGAAATGAGTCGAGGGCCCCGCGCGGAAGAACGTGCCGCTGAAGAGGTCCACGCGTACGCGGCCATCCTCCCCGCTTTGCACCTCATCGCCAGTCTGAATGACAAGTCCGTTTTTCGCGGGAGCGTAATCTGTTTCCGCCGGCTGCTTGGCTATGACATTTCCCTTTATTTCATTTAACCTGGCAGTCGGTGGCGCGGGTTCAGTAGCAGTTCCACCCGATGTAGCACATGCAAGAAATCCAAGCATAAGGGCGCCGATTGCAAGGCTTGTCCCTATGCGCGATTGATCTGACATGAAAGCCTCCAAATATTGGCAACCTCAATCGATAGTGTAACTCCATGTCATTCCCCTGTTTGGTTAAAATATCAATTTTGTAAAGTGTGCAGGGCTGGTTATTTTGTTTCAAACGCCTTGTGTACGCGTTGATAGGTATCCTCCAAGGCCTCGGGCAATACACGCGTCTCCCCAAGCGTGGACATGAAATTTGTGTCTCCTTTCCAGCGCGGCACAATGTGAATGTGAACGTGCCCGAGCACACCCGCGCCGGCGGCTTCACCCATGTTCGCGCCCATGTTGAATCCCTGTGGTGTGTAGATTTTTCGTAGGACAGTCATACACTGCGATGTGAGTTCCATCATTTCGGCCCGTATGGCGGGATCGAGTACTTCGAGATTGGGCTCGTGTTCGAATGGCACGACCATTAAGTGTCCGCTTGTGTAAGGATAGCGGTTGAGGATCACATACGCGAGTTTCCCGCGGAATGCGATCAGGTTCTCGGCGCCATCCGCTTTGGCTTGTGCGTTGCAAAAGATACAGCCTGCTTGTTTTTCGTGGTTTTCGATGTATGTCATACGCCAGGGTGACCAAAGGTGATTCATGGGATGGAGTGATTTTAGCAGAGATTCGATTCTTTCCGGTTCCAACCTTCAACATGCAAACTCTACTTTCCACACACTATTCGCTATTCACTATTCCCAATTTTTCGATTATGCTCCGCTCAATGCAACCGACCCTATTCTCATCCTTCCATCTCACCGTCTCCCAACTCACGTTTCGCATCCGTCAGTTATTAGAAGGCGACCTTGAGTTGCAGGACGTCTGGGTGGACGGGGAGATCTCCAACCTCTCGCGGCCGGCCTCGGGTCATATCTATTTCACGCTGAAGGATAAAAACGCGTCCCTGCGTTGTGTGATGTGGAAGGCCGATGCGGCGCGCCTGCGTCTCGCTTTGCAAGAGGGTGCGGGGATCGAAGCGCATGGCAAGATCGCGGTCTATGAGCCGCAGGGACAATATCAACTCATCGTCAATCTCGTTCAGGCCAAAGGGGAAGGTGAACTGTATCAGGAATTCCTGCGCCTCAAAGCCATGCTTGAGGCCGAAGGTCTCTTCGACCCTGAGCGCAAACGTCCGATCCCCGAATTGCCGAGGGTGATCGGAATCATCACATCTGGGACGGGGGCAGCCTTGCGCGATATGCTCAACACACTTCGCCGGCGATTGCCTCTTGTACAAGTTATTCTCGCGGCTTCTCCTGTGCAAGGCCTGGAGGCGCCGCCTGCATTGGTCAACGCGCTTCTATCAATTAACAAAAAAAATCCCGATGTCATCCTGCTCGCACGCGGCGGTGGTTCCATTGAAGACCTGTGGGCCTTCAATGACGAACGCGTGGTTCGTGCGATGGTTGGATCAAAAGCGCCTGTCATTTGTGGCGTGGGCCACGAAACAGATTTCACCCTGTGTGATTTCGCGGCGGATCTGCGCGCTCCGACTCCGACCGCGGCTGCGGAACTAGCTACCCCGGTTACGATCCAGGATTTGCAAGGCCTGGTCTCTACTCTCCACTCTCGCCTCTCTTCCTCCACCCTCAATCTGCTCGCTGAACAAAAAGCATTGATCTTATCGGTAGCTTCGCGTCTAAAATATGTTTCCCCCGAAAGACGCATCCAATCTGAAATACAGCACCTTGACGAACTCGCCCGCCGCGCGTTTTCTGCGCTGTCCCATCGCGTCCAATTGCAGTCCTCGCACGTGGATGGAATATCAAAACGATTGCAGTCGTTAAATCCCGCCGGCGTACTTTCGCGTGGATATGCTATCATCACGCGTAAAGACGATGGCGCGGTCGTTTCCAGGGTCTCACAGGCGCGCGGCGAGATGAAGGTCCGCGTGAGCGATGGTGAATTTGAAGTGAAAAAATAAATACGCTCAAGCCGTCGCAAGAGCATGAGGAGTAATTATGGCAAAATCATCCGCAAAAAGAACAGAGAAATCCGTTGAAGACCTCTCTTACGAAGAGGCACTCACCGAACTGGAGGGCATTGTCGAATCACTGGAGGGCGACGCTTCGCGGAATCGGCTTGAGGAGTCGATCAGGCTGTTCGAGCGGGGCCAGGCTTTGGTGGGGCGTTGCGGCGCTTTACTTGAGTCTGCACAACTCAAAGTGCAGAAACTGGCCGGGGAGTCTCTCATTCCCTTCGAAGAAGAATCCGAATGAACCTTGCCGCTATTTTAGACAACAAAGTATTGATCGCCGTGCTGATCGGCTGGCTGCTTGCACAGTTGTTAAAGATCCCAACCGAATACCTGCGTTCGCGCCGCTGGATGTGGGCGATGTTCTTTGCTGCGGGCAGCATGCCCTCATCGCATTCCGCGCTGTTGGTCTCCGGAACCCTGGCCGTGGGCTTGTATCATGGGTTTGACAATCCTTTATTTGGAATTGCCGTCGCCATCACCATGATCGTGGCGCACGACGCCTCCGGCGTGCGCAGGCAGGCCGGCATTCACGCGGAACGCATCAACCTGCTTTTTGAAGAATTATTAAAAGGACACATGTGGGATGAGAATGAATTGCGCGAAGTGATCGGTCATACCCCGCTCGAAGTTTTGGGCGGAATATTATTAGGACTATTAGTTGCAACCATCCAATGGTTGGTCTGGCCGTAAGCTTATTTCTACCCACCTTGAGCAGTTTTACCACAGTCCCTTACGGGATGACAAGCACACAGGTAATATCATTCTAGGTTTATTATCGAATTCACCTTCTTAAAATCCCTTTGGTAATATATTTCAACTCTGGCACCTGCAGGATCCACAACACGCCGAGATAAACAACTCCGCCAATCATCACGCCTGCGGGCGCGATGATCCACAGGCTTAAGTTTTTTCCAATATACAACCAGCCATATAATGAGAGACCCATCGCAAGCGCGGCAATACTTGAGAGGGCGACTCCGCGCAGGATATGCCTCCCTTCAATTCCTTGCAAACGTTTCTGCATCAAGATGAATAATGCCGTTGCTTCGAGCGCGGTTGCAAATGAATTTGCCAGCGCGAGTCCGCCGTGCGGCATCCAGCCACGCGACTCAAACCACCGGGCGAAGGTGATACTGAGCACCACATTCAATCCCATCGCAACGGTGCCGATGACGACGGGGGCCTTTGTATCCTGTTGCGCGTAAAAGGCGCGCGTTAATATTTCCATGACGGAATGACCAACCAGCCCTGCCGCGTACCAAAGCAATGCCCATGAAACGATCTGAACGGAACGATCGTCGAACTCGCCGCGTTCATATAATAATGAAATGAGAGGTACTCGCAGGAGCATCAGACCCACGCTGGCCGGTAAAGCTAACAGGATCACGCCGCGTAGCGAGGCCGCCAGGGAGGTGCGCATCTCGTCCTGCTGACCGAGTGCATGTTGTGCAGAAAAAGTGGGCATGGCCGCGATGGCAACTGATTGTGCGATGACGCCTTGCGCCATGAGCATAAGTGAAAATCCGTAATATAAACCACTGACACTTCCGCTTGCCATTTGCGAAGCCAGCCAGGTATTCACCCAAAAATTTAATTGCACTATGGCCACACCGAGCAGGCGCGGTCCCATCAGAAGGAAGACCTGACGGACAAACCTGTCTCTTAATCCGATCGTGAAGGTGTATTTTTTCCCCTCACTCTTTGTCCCTCTCCCACTGGGAGAGGGGTTGGGGTGAGGGAGTTTTAATAAGGTGGGGAATTGCACAAGCAGATACAGCAGCGCGCCGATGACGACACCCCAGGCGAGTCCATAGATCCCCATGGAAGGTGCGAGCACGACTGCACCGAAGATGATCCCGAGTTGATACAGCGCGGGAGTAAGTGCGGGCACAAGAAATACTTGATGCGCGTTCAGGATGCCGACGATCAATCCGCCGAGGCCAAATAATACGGTCGAGATCAATTGAATACGCAGTAGCGCAATGGTCAGTGTGAAAAGTTCGGGATTGGTCGAAAGGCCGGGCGCGAGCGCGTAGCGAACCACTTGAGGGGCAAGGAATGCGATCAACGCGGCGAGCAGGCTGAGGGTCAGCGTGACCGAATTCGCGATCGAGGAGGCAAGCCCCCAGGCGGAGTCTCCCTCGTTTTTAGCAAGCAATCCAGCAAACGTCGGAATAAAGGCGGAGCCGAGTGCACCGCCCGCGACGAGCAGGAATAAAGTCTCGCTAACGCGATTGGCCGCGAAGAATGCGTCGAGTTCCGGGGAGGCGCCAAAGGCGCGTGCCACGATCATGCCGCGCACCAGTCCGGTGATCTGCCCGAGCAAAATGGCGAACATCACAGTCCCTGCCGCGCGTGCGATCTGTTTGTTTGCGTTTGATTCAGTCATAAGGCGACGGGATTATAATCCTTTCGGGAGATATTCATGAAGAAGACAGCGATTTATCTTTTGGTCCTCTTGATCTTATTGACGGCATGTGACTCAGTCACTGAGGCCTCAGCGCAACCGACTCACACAACAACTCCTTCTGCCACAGAGCTGCAATCTGCCAGGCTGACAGATATCAAACTGCCCGCGGGGTACGCCGTTGGCGGATCGTGGTTTGAATTGTATTTTACAGATCCATCCAGCCCGCTTGCTTCGCAGGAGACGGGCGGCCCCGACGGCCCTCTTGCTGAAGCCATTGACTCAGCACGCTTAAGCGTGGATATTGCCATTTACAGCCTAAGTCTCAATAGCATTCGCGACGCGTTATTGCGCGCACATGACCGGGGTGTGCAAGTGCGCATGGTGATGGAGAGCGATAATCTTGATCGCTCCGACCCGCAGAAGCTGGTGGAGGCGGGCATTCCGATCCTTGGAGATCGCCGTGAAGGATTAATGCACGACAAGTTCGCGGTCATCGATAATTCCGAAGTGTGGACCGGCTCGATGAATTTTACGGATTCGGGGGCGTACCAGGATAACAATAATTTGATGCGCATCCGTTCCGTCAAGATGGCTGAGAATTACACCCGCGAATTCGAAGAGATGTTCAGCGACGATAAGTTTGGCCCCGATCTGGTCGCCGAAACTCCGAATCCGCGCGTGACGATCGATGGCACCCCGATCGATGTCTACTTCGCACCTGATGATCATGTGCAGGCCAGTCTTGTGGATCTGGTGAATAACGCACACGATAGTATTTACTTCCTGGCTTTCTCTTTCACAGCAGATTCGATCGGGGAGTCCGTACGCGCACGTGCCGCAGACGGGGTGAGCGTCGCGGGCGTGATGGAAGGCGAGCAGATCAACTCCAACGTTGGCACGGAGTTCGACCCTTTCCGGCAGGCCGGTTTGGACGTTTTGCGCGACGGTAATCCAGGTCAAATGCATCATAAGGTGATGATCATTGACGAGAGCATTGTCATCTTTGGCTCGTACAATTTCTCGAACAGCGCCGAGACGAGGAACGATGAGAATTTGCTCGTCATATACAACAAAGATATCGCCGCGCAATTCATAGCGGAATTCGAGCGGGTCTACGCGCAGGCGCA
>CAZSVR010000086.1:0-9255 GCA_964610295.1 uncultured Anaerolineaceae bacterium | reverse complement strand
CGAAGTTCAGGCATACGGGGCAGATCAAGGTTCCGAAGGAGTTCGAGAAGTGGCTGATCGGTCAGGAGGAGATGGTCGAAGAGTGGGAGATGAACCTGGAGGAGTGGGTCCGAAAGATGAAGGCCATCGAGCAGATGCGCGACTCAGGGGATAGCGATAAGACCGCGATGAACTCCTTCCTCAAGGAGTGGCCTGGTCCGTATCTCGGTTACGTGGGGAAGCCTGGACTTGGTAAGTCGCTTTTAATCAAGATAGCGAAGCAGAAGCTGAAGGAACTGTACAGGAAATACGACATCAAGCTCCAGAACGTGTACCTGATCAAAAACCCGCTGAACACTCAGCGTCCGCTTGTCAAATATACGCCCGCCGAAAATAAGTTGGGGAAGAGGATCATCACTGCCGCAGAGTACGTGATGGAGAAGCAGTCGCTCAAGGTCTCTGCAATTCGCGGGTTTCTGACGTTTATCATGCTTATGGGAATCTTGGCCATCTGTACGGCGGTCTTCGCGTTGATCTACACGCAGTATGTCTTCGACCCAGAGGTGGCGTGGTTCTTCGCGAGCGGATACGTCTATCAGTGGCTCATGGTCGGCGTGTTTCTTACGGTCTTCCCGCTTTTCATCCTTGGTATGGGAAGCGCTGGGATGATGGGAAACGTTCCATTACGTAAGCCCGGATTGGATAACGTGCCCAACCTGATCGTGGACAACGATTCGGCTCCCGGAGAGTACCCGGACCTCGCCGTTGACATGACGCAGGGCAACCCGCAGCAGATGTTCGGTGCGATACAACATGACCCGTTCCAGAGCGGCGGCCTTGGGACGCCTGCTCACCACCGCATGCAAGCCGGGGCGATCCATAGGGCCGACAAGAAAATGCTGTTTGCGGACGAGTTCAAGAACTTCCTCCTGCAAGAGAAGTTAGTCATTGAATTCCTCACCCCGCTCGAAGACGGCATGTATCCGATTCGTGGACGCGCGAACTTTGGCAATGAAGGCAACGCGAGCGTTGCCGGGGAAACCGAACCGATTGACTGCGCGTTCTTCCTGATAGCCGCGATGAACTACGATGCCCTGCCGCTGCTGAACAAATACTCGGCGCTTCGGAATCGATTCCACTACGGCAACATCAAGCGCGCGGAAGATGAAATTCCTGCGACGCCAAAAAACGAGATAAAGATGGCACAGTTCCTCGCAGACGAGGCCTACAGGTTCCGCGTGCCGAACGTCTGCTCAGAGGCTGTAAAACTGGTCATCGGCCATTCGCGTAGGAAAGCAAGTGCGGCAAACAAAATGCTTCTCATGATGCGACCTTACATCCAGGATTTGAAGAAGGGCGGACAGATCGTATGGCATAGACCGGGCAGGCCAATTGAGTGCTCATGCCTAAACGGACCCATGCGTAACATGATTCATGCCAGCGACATGCAGGCCGCAATCGATAAGTACGCGAAACCGATTGAGCAGCAAATCCTTGACGCCGCTATCGACCGACGCGCTCCGTATCGACTGTCGTTACCCGTGGGCGAGGCTGCGCTTGGGGTCGTGAACGGTTTGGTTGTCGTCTCATCTAGCCAAGATGATGACGACGCGGAGGGCAGAACCGGCGATGTTGCCGTAGTTACCGCGTGGCTCAAAAAAGCCGATCCGTTGCCCAGCGGCGCAAAGAACCCAAGGGCTCGGTTCGTCGTGATCGGAGCGACACAGGAAAAGGACACATGGATTGCGAATTCCGTCGAGATGGTCAAGGCGACCATCCTTCAGTTGTACGATATTGATTTGGAAACGCAGTACTACACGTTCATCAGTTTCGTCCAATCAAATCCGAGAGGAATGGATGGGCCGTCGGCAGGAGCCGCAATGACGTTATCTATCATGTCGCAACTCGGCGATCCGCGACTTCCTCCAGAGCAGCGCGTTCCAGTTCCGATGCGGCAAGACACAGCAATCACCGGAACTGTCGAAAACTTTCCGGCTGACGGAGACGTGAAAGTAGGACCCATTGGAGGCGTATTCGAGAAAAGTTACGGTGCTAGAAAGAGAGGCATCATGCGTGTGATCTTACCTAAGGCTAACAGAGACCAGACGTATTTTGATCGCTTCAGCGCAGGACAAGAAGTGATTGGGGCGGATACAGTTTTGCAGTATTTCGATCTCGTCAGGGCCGACAAGATGCCTAAGAAAGTTCAAATACTCCCGCCGTCAGTTGATACTGAGGACGAGTCCGAGGACGAGCTTTGACACCGAACGAAGGCTTCCTCTACTTTCTCCTTGTTGGTCAGATGCTCGTAACTGCTGCTACTTACCTGATCATCCGCCACTATTTCTTGTGGCTCGAACGAAGAACATTCCTCCGCTCAGAGGGCCTGCCGATGACGATGAAGTACAGGGACGAGGAGAAATAGATGGGCGGCTGTCCCTCTTGCGGGCCTCCGCCCCGAGTTCGGCCTGACATGCCAAAGTGGATGGCTCCGAGCGAGCCGTCGGCCCTATCTGTTGTGATCACCGCGATCCTGCTCTTCCTGGCCGTGATCGCGTTGCGCCTAGCGCTTGCCCTCGCGGGCTGGTGGAGGTTCTAACGTGGTTTCGATCTTTTACATGTTTGGCGTCGCCGTTCAGATCGTCTTGGTCCTCTATGCGATCTGGATCATTCGCAGGATCATCAAGTTCGCTAAGAAGGGACGTAAGTGGGGCAAGGATTATGAGGCGCTTCTCTGGTCCAGGGCCGTGGTTGATCCAGAAGGCCCCAAGAGGATTCGACAGGCCGATATCTACAAGTACAGGTTCAACAAAAAAGCCAAGCCGGTGTACACCGGAAAGCATCCAAAGCTGCATAGGGCGAAGAAGTGGATTGTCGTGATCAACGTGATCCTGATCGCCCTGTTGCTCATCGCATTCAACCTGTCGGCTATTCGAGGCCTGTTCACCGCCGCTCCGACTGCGATAGACACGGAAACCGAGATCAGGGTACTGTCAATATCGAACCTCATCATAGGCGCCGGGTTCGTCGGACAGTACTACGATCTGTTCGGAACGGACCAGCCAGAACAGATGCACCCAGAGGACCAGGCGTTCATGAAGCTTGAGATTCATCGGACCGACACGGCCAGCGAGCGCCGCAGCATTGCCATAACAGTGCTCTCCAACACATTCGACACTAGCGGCACCGCCTACGTCTCTTCCGTGGGATTTTACATCAATGGGACGGTATACCTCCCGAGCAGTCCCGACAACAAGACCTTTACTGTGTCATATACGATTGCACGGGGCGAATTTCTACAAGTGGAGATGCTTATCTTCTTTAGGGCTTTCCCCAACCTGGATAAGTCTGAGTACCTGATCTTCCAGACGACAGGCGCCGCTTCAAGTTCGGTGATCCACATTGCGGGCGGCCCTACTACTCCTCGTCCCCTCTGAGGTGATCGACTAGTGTCCAAGCGCAACAAACGCCGCAAGAAGAACACGCCGCGCTCCGGTAGCCCCCAGGAACAGGCCAGCAGACACCGGCAGAAGAAGGAGAAGTCTCGCGAGTGGTCGAAGCGTCGCCAGCCGAGGAA
Organism: uncultured Anaerolineaceae bacterium; assembly: GCA_964610295.1. Taxonomy (GTDB): domain Bacteria; phylum Chloroflexota; class Anaerolineae; order Anaerolineales; family Villigracilaceae; genus Villigracilis. The sequence goes on along the minus strand of CAZSVR010000086.1, from coordinate 5,699 downwards.
GATTCATCCTGTATTCATTGTCGTCGCCGGGATCATCGTGCTCGTCCTGCTCGCGATAGCCATTCGGAGTGCTCCACCGGACTACGTGCAGTGCGTCGGCCCCGAACAAGGTGAGCAGCAACATTTCCACTTCAACCTGTTCATCCAGATCGGCGATGCGACCCAGGGTAACACGCAGTTCCTTCGCATCGACAACAACATGGGAGTACGGCCTACAGTGTGCGCGTGGCCGGTCCACGTCCACGAGGAGCCACGAGGCTCGTACTACACGCTCATGCATGTCGAGAGCCCGTACACTGCCGCCGAGCACAGGTACACGTTAGGTGACTTGTTCGACTCCTGGGGTAGCTGGCTCGGCACGCCTATCGCGTTCAACAGCGGGCGCGTCTCCTACTATCAGAGCGCTAACATCGAGGTGCGGATCGCTGAGTCGAGCGGGGGCGAGGGAATCGACGCTGATCCTTGGGGCATTCCTCACGTCCGTAACTACGACTTCGAGAACATGGTTTTGCCGAACGAGAAGTACGTGATGATTTGGGTCCACGATCCGTACATTACCCTTGAATCGTCATACTAGGGTTGGCAGGCGTCTGCCAACCTCCGACCCAACCTTCAAATACTGGCATGTACATTAGAAAGCGTGCCAGTCTTCGAGGGTATTCTGACGGGACGATTCTACTTCGCAAGTAGGGTTAAGCGCCTCAATGAGAAGACGATGCAGGTCGTCGGCAAGAAAGTCGATGTCACGGACGACATGAAGAGAATAGTCTGGGGAGAAATCACCGACGTATGGAATGCGGCGGCAGTCGTGATAATTGGAAAAACACGAAATGAGAGATTGGCGCCATCTCGCCTCGACGCAATGGACAAGCTAAAGACGGCCCTTCTAGAGTTTCAAAAGAAGTTCGGGGTCAACTAGCATGGCCACCGAAACGGAACTCTTCTATGGCGGGCTGATCACCATCAACGGAGTGCTGGCCCTGTGTACCTCGTGGTACTACTTCCGACGCCTGAAAATTGAGGAGGCGCGCAGCACGGCCCTAGAGCAGCAAAGAGACAACCTCCAGAAGTACTACGACGCGCGGCTGAGCGTGGAGATGCAGAAGTTGTCCGTCGAGCGCGAGAAGTTGGCGGCGCGGAACGGGGAGCAGATGCCGAAGCGCACGACTCACGTTTTGCCACGTCCTCTATCAGAGGGCAAATACATAGATCAGCAGTTAGCGAAAGCAGCGCTCGAAAATGCACAGGAAGAGTCATGAGCACCAAGATGTCGGAGTTCTTCGTTATCGCAAATAGCTTTTCCGCGCCGTTCTTCAGTGATACGGATGAGAATTTCGTGAAGGCCACGACACCAGCAGAAGCTATGACAAAGTTCAGAGAAGGCTATCAACATCCGGCTGGCCTCTTTGCAGCTTCGGTCTGGAAGGATGCAAATGCCTATCATAAGGGCGAAAAGGCTCTGTTGATCTGGCTCAGCAAAAAGGCTAAGGAGCAAAAGAGGATGGTCGGCGCATGACCGAAGCTGAAGTTGACGCGATGGTTCGACAGTTCCAGTCGCTTCTGAAGGAGCGTGGAAAGGCTAAGGGCGCGGTATTCGACCTGACTGTAGGGAATCTCAAACTCCAGGAGCGCGTGAACAAGCTTCAAGCAGAGTTTGCCGATCAGATCAAGAAGATCGACTACTTGGCAGAGACGAACACGAAGCTCGCGAAAGAGTTGACCGCCTTTAAGGACAGCTACGCTCAACTGTACAAGGCCTTCGAGTTGGCCAAGACGCGCGCAATCAAGCTTGCTAAGATAGTGATACAGATCAGGAAGATCGTTCAGATTCCTCCGCCGCCGCCGGAGAGTGACTGAATGAAGGGTAAAGCCGTAAAGGTATTCAAGCTTACAGAGAAGGGTAAGCAGGCCAAAGCACTAGTTGATGCTGCTCTCGCCAAAGCACTAGTTGATGCTGCTCACACCGAGAAGGCAGCGACGCCGAACGCGAAGGCGACCTTAGACATCTTCCGGCCTTGGATACCGCGTAGTCCTTTAGAGCGCGTTGAGGTTTACGGACATATGAACGAAGGCGAAGACGGCTACACTGTCCAAGAGATCAGAGCCAAGGAGCATCACTTCAAGGACTGGTTCGAGGCCGTCGAGTTCGCATTCTCGCTCGTAGAACAGATGCGTGGCGAGAAGGTAGAGCGGCCTGAGTGGTTCTTGAACGACAAGAAGGCAGACGAAGCCGACCGGCGACGTATCGCTAGCCTCGCTAGAGGTGGTAAGTAATGGGCGACCGTGGGAACATCGTCGTGGATGGCGTCTATCTGTACTCGCACTGGGGCGGCAACGGCCTTCGCAAGCTGCTCGCGCGATCTCTTGAGCGCGGCAAGGATCGGTGGGGCGATCCAGCATACCTCACGGCGATTATCTTTCGTGACATGATCGGAGATGACTTACAAGGTGCTTCTGGGCTTGGCATCTCGACAGAACAGCAGGACCACGAACATCCGAATCTTGTAGTGGACACGGATGCTCGTACAGTTTCGGTCGTAGACGTTGAGCCAAAGAAGGTGCGGAAGCGTCATACGTTTGAGGACTGGATCGAGCGCTACATGGACCTGAGGCCATCGAAGGCTGAAGATACGGAGAATGACAAATGATCGTCACAATCGATACGATTCGCAAGGAAGTCGCCCGGCTCGACCCAAAACTGGACGTGGAGTCTGATGGCTACAAGGCAGCCGTGGTCCTGCTCTCTTCATTGCAGGTAGGACCTAACATCAAGAGGACCGCCAAGTTCGCGCAGTACCCGAGGGCCAAGGTTGCTAGATTTTCGCGGAACCTACGCAAGAGCGGCGTGTGGCGGGGCGGCAAGCTATATGTCGAGTGGTTCGAGGAGAAGAACGGAGGCATAGCTTTCTGGATGGATGTCTGTGTTGCTGAAGGACTTATGGCGAGGATAGACGAATGAAGCTGAAGAGCGCAATGCTCATCGCCCAGGCCGCGAATCCTTTAGTCCTTGTGCTTCTCGTGTTCCTCAAGATCATCTCCACTGATTTCGCTCTGTCGGTGATCGGCGCGACTTTCGCCATCGCCTTGGTTCCTACCGTGATCAAGTGCTGGCTGACCAAGCACAGCGGGATGAATAAACAGACGACGGTTATGACCGGATTCGGCCTCTTGGCGATGGCGATCCTGTTCTTCAGTCTAGGTCTAATACTCGCAGCGCTGACTGCCTCAGTGACCAGCGCGTTGTGGATGGTGCTGCTGTACCAAGCCTTCAAATACTCGCGAGGCGTTGAGTCTGACACAATGGGCTCCGACGCACTCATGAATCTTGTGGGTACGCTTCAGGGCTTGATAGCGAAGCCCGACAAGAACGCAGACGATAAGACTGAGGAGGAGAACTGATTGGACGCAAACTATCTTGCGGGGGTCTTTGATTCAGATGGATCGGTAACAGTTTACCGACACGCACGAAAGGACTCACCTCGCGGATTTGACATTAGGCCACTTGTTCAACTGACCTGGAAAAACACTCCTGAAGCGAGTGAAGTTCTGAACGAAATGAAGGTCACTTTTGGCGGATCGCTTCATCTCTCGAAAGGTCGCTATCTTCGTTGGGTCGGGAGTACGCAAACCACGATTCGCTTACTCACGGAGATCATTCCGTTCATGAGGCTAAAGTCTGAACAGGCTAAGATCGTTTTGAATGTTGCGCGGGGCTTTCGTCCAGGATTCTATCGAAAAGGGCGAAAACGCCCTTCAGCAGAATGGGACGAGCTTATGGCTGCGCGTGAAAAAGTAATGAAGTTGAATGCTCGGGGGAATCGCCAATGACCGTGGCAAAGCGCGTGGCAGTGGACCTGGACAACACTTTGGCCGAAACAACTGGCATGCTGACCGCGCTCACGAACTTCAAACACGGAAGCAAATTGACCAAGGCCGACATCGTGAAATGGGACTTTTGGCGCGATGCCGGATACGAGGAAACTTTTTGGCAGATTTATGACATGATGGACAAGCTTCGCTTGCGGCGTGCACTACCGCCAGTCGATCCACTCGCGCCCGGTATCGTGAAGACCTTGATCAAGAAGGGTCACACGGTGCACGTTGTTTCCGCCAACAAGCCAGAGGCCAAAGATAGCATCGAGGCCTGGTTATTCGGACATGGACTCGATCCGCGCGTCGTACTGATCGGGCGCGTCTCGCCGGGCGAGAAGGTCAAGCTGGACTACGATCTGTTCATCGATGACAGTCCCATGTTTGAGGAGGCGATGGCCGATGTCCCAGAGAAGCTGCTGATCCTGCTCGATCAACCGTGGAACCGAGAAGTGAAGGAAGGCAAGAACATCATCAGGGCGAAAGACTGGCGCGACATCCAGCGAATCCTTGAGGAGCTTGCATACCTATGACATTCGTCGTGGGGCTTAGTGGAAAGGCGCGTCACGGAAAGGGCAGCGTGGTTCAACTCGCGCAGATTCTGATTCAATCCGGCGACGATGAGCGTGAGGTGCGACAGGTTAGCTTCGCAACGGCTCTAAAGGCGATGGCCAAGGAACTCGTTCAGCGCGGCAACTACTTCCACCTCGGCCTACCTACCGGGGTCGCCGACGAACTGTGGCAGCTTGGCAGATCGCTGACTGTGGAGGATATCAAGAAGAAGACTCCAGAAGGACGCAAATTCCTCCAGTTCCTCGGCACTGAGGCGATGCGAAAGCACATCGACGACCTATTCTGGGTGAAGAGGGCGGCAGAGAAAATCCGGTCGCTGCCATCCGACGCGCTGATCTGCTTCGTCCCAGACGTGCGCTTCCCCAACGAGGCCGACTTCATCGTGAAGGAGATGGGTGGGCAGATTTGGCGGATCGAGCGACTCAACGAGGATGGGACGCCGTTCGACAATGGCCTCACCCCCGAGAACAAGGTCCATCCTTCTGAGACGGCCCTCGACGGTTACCTAGCCGATGTCACTATTCGCGCGAAAAATATGGCCGACCTGTTCGACGGTGTGAAGAAGGAACTCGGCAAACACGATCTGCTCTAAGGCGGAGTCGTATGACCAAACAGAAAGGCGAGCAGTTTTGTCGTTGTGGGCGTTTGATGCGACTATGCGATCCAGAGGCAGGCGAGGTTCTAATATGCCGTGGCCGTTATGGTGGAGGATGCGGTGAGGAAAAAGAGAATTGTCGCTGTTCTCCAAAGGAAGAAGCGCGATGATCGACCGAGACGATCTGGGACGTGTTGTACGAGAGGCGTGGATCGTCTGGGCGCGCGAACAGCCCGTCGTGAAGCCATCGTGGCTTGTACCATACGACGATCTGCCTGAGGCCGACAAGGAGGCCGACCGCCGGATCGGAGAAGCAGTTACACGGATGTACGAGAATCGGATGCTGCGGGACCTGTTGCGTCTATGACCCTAGACGAGAGGATTCTTCATCTCAACAAGATCATAAATCGAGCGCTGGAGCCCGACATCCGACAGGCGCTGCTTGATGAGCTTCATGGATATCACGATCCAAGCGATCTTGAGGACTCGGATCAACTGTCGGTTGCAATCATGCTGGCCGAGTGGATGCGTCAGGATTACATGACGTGGTTACCCGAGGTCCCGATGTGCTCGATCTGCGAGCGGTCTATGGAAATGGGATTCTATACGAAGACGAAGGCCGTCACGTTCAAACCGAACTCGAAAAGTTGGACCGGCTACG
>CAZSVR010000085.1:0-9583 GCA_964610295.1 uncultured Anaerolineaceae bacterium | reverse complement strand
TGCTCGCGGCACGAACGGTGGATGCAAGTACCAGGGGTGCAGGTGAGCAATCTCCGTCATCATGCGGTAGATTGCTTCGTCGCCAACGAGCGGCTCCTCGCACCGACATGTCTATTAGGTAAATTAACAATATGCTTTCAATCGGCACATCCCAAATAAAGTTGCTCGAACGATTATGTAACGCGCTGTCCGTCTCCGGTGATGAAGGAGAGGTGCGGCGGATCGTATTGGAGCAGGTAAAACCTTATGCCGATGAAGTGAAAGTGGATGCGTTGGGTAGTGTATTGGCGCTGAAGAAAGCGGACAGAAAAGGCCCGGGGAAAAACCCCCTGCGTGTTTTGTTGGATGCGCACATGGATGAAGTAGGTTTCATGATCGTTCACGATGATGGCGATGGGTTTTTTCTCTTTGAGGTCATCGGTGGCATTGATGAGCGTCATCTGGTCGGAAAGCAGGTGATCGTTGGCAAAGAGCATGCGGTTGGCGTGATCGGTGCGAAGCCCATCCATATGGCGACTGAAGAAGAGTTGAAGCGTGCCCTGAGCGTCGACTCCATGCGGATCGACCTTGGGACTGAAGGCAAGGCCAGCGTTGGTGAGCGGGCCACCTTCGCGACAAAGTTTAAACGTGTTGGGCCGTCCGTTATGTCCAAGTCCATCGATGATCGCATCGGCGTTGCGATCCTGATCGAATTGCTGAAACATGCGCCAAAGAATATCGAGTTATGTCTTGTCTTCAGCGTGCAGGAGGAGATCGGTTTGCGTGGTGCAAAAGTCGCAGCAAATTATTTTGACCCAGACCTGGCCATCGCGGTGGACTCGACCCCCGCGCGCGATCTACCCGATTATGAAGGGGACGAGAATTTCACCTACAACACAAAACTTGGTTTGGGTCCGGCGATCTATCTGGCAAATTCATCCAGCATGGATGACCCGCGCCTTGTGCGTTTTCTCGAGGAGACCGCCATCAAGGAAAAAATTCCGTATCAATTTCGACAGCCAGGCGGCGGTGGCACGGATGCAGGCGCGATCCAGCAGGCCGGCGCAGGTGTGCCGGTAGCCTCGGTTTCAGTGCCGCATCGTTATACCCATTCGCCCATCAGCATCGCGCGCGTGGATGATTGGAAGAATACCTTGAATTTACTCCACGCGGCGTTGAAGCGAATGAATAATATGGACTCAAGGAGCTTGCTCCCTGATCAAGCGGCGAGCCGCTTGACTCCAAAACGTACATAAAATGAATGGATTAATCGCTCTACTCGGTTCCGGTGAATATCTCCCTGGGATGGATGACGTGGATCGTTATCTGCTCGCGAACTGCGGTGCACAGGGGCGCAAGGCGCGCGTGGTCTGTTTGCCGACCGCCGCGGGAAATGAGGGTGACGCGAGCGTGTCGCGTTGGTCGGGAATGGGTGTGGATCATTTCACCCGCCTCGGCGCGGACGTTCGGGCTGTGCCCGTGATCGATGCAGAATCGGCCAACGATCTCAAGCATGCGTCGGCGATCCAGGCAGCGGATCTCATTTATTTCTCCGGTGGCGACCCGAGCTATGTGCATAAGACCATGAAAAACAGCCTGGCTTGGAAAGCCGCGCAATCTGCATGGGCACGCGGTGCAGTCTTCGCGGGATGTTCAGCGGGCGCGATGATCCTGGGGCGGGAGATCCCCGATTTTCGTATGCTGGGTATGCGCTCGATCTCCGCGTTTGGGGTATTGCCGGTGGCATTCGTCATTCCGCACTTCGATGCCATCCCCGCTATTTGGAAACCGTTAATTAGCGCGCTACGCCGCCGATTAAAAGAAGGCGAAATCATGATTGGGATAGACGAGGAAACTGCCATTGTTGGCAGGCTCAACCAAGCATGGACCGTCATGGGCAGGGCGCGGGCGCATGTGTTCACAAAAGGGGAGAGCAAGGTTTACGGGGCAGGCGAGACATTTTCTCTGGGAAAGTAATTCATGAAACAATTACTCAAAACGCTTACTGAAACTTTTGGGCCTTCCGGCTATGAAGATGCCGTCCGCAAAGTGGTATTAAAGGAAGTGAGAGCCATTGCAGATGAAGTGCGTGTGGATGCGCTCGGAGGCGTGATCGCCCACAGGAAGCCTGCCAAAGGTGCAAAAGACCCGAAAAAGATCATGCTGGCCGCGCACATGGATGAGATCGGCGTGATCGTCAGTCATATTGATGAAAAAGGATTCGCCCGGTTCACCAACATTGGCGGGACGTTTGGCCGATACACGCTCGGCGCCCGAGTTCGTTTTTTGAACGGGGTCAGTGGCGTGGTTGGGTATGACCGATTGGACGAGGTCGATAACTCGCTTCCAATCAATAAAATGTTCATTGATGTGGGCGCTTCCGGCAAAGAAGATTCCCCGGTAAAAGTCGGGGATGTGGCCGCATTCGAAAGGCCGTTCGTTGAAATGGGAGATCGCTGGGTTGCCAAATCCCTGGATGATCGCGCGGGGGTGGCCGTGTTGGTCGAGACGTTGCGCAGTTTGAGGTCGACACACAACGATCTGTATTTCGTCTTCACGACGCAGGAAGAGGTGGGCGTACGCGGAGCTGGTCCTGCAGCGTTTGGTGTGGATCCCGATATCGGTATTGCAGTGGATGTAACACCCACTGGCGATACGCCCAGTTCATTGAAGATGGTGATGGAACTTGGCGGAGGGCCGTGCGTAAAATTTCGCGATGTGGGCATGCTGGCCGATCCACGCGTGGTGGATTGGATGATCAAAGCGGCAGAGAAAGCACGTATTCCTTATCAAAGGGAAGTATTGTTGGTGGGCAGCACCGATGCGCGTGCAATACAGGTCACGCGCGCCGGCGTGATGACCGGTGCGCTTTCCATTCCGGTGCGCTATGTCCATTCCTCTTCTGAAATGGTGGATCAAAACGACTTGAAGAATTCGGTGAAACTGCTCACCGCGCTCTTGAGCAAGCCGGTCCCATTTTGAAAAAAAGATGAGTGCAAGGCGGCGATGAAATAAGACATCAGGCCCCCTGAAAAGGGAGCCTGATGTCTTATTTATTTCTTTTTCTCGTCATCATCCTTTTTCTTGCCCATACCGGACATTAGAAGGGCGACCCCGGCGCCGAGGGCAAAGGCGCCCGCCGTACCGGGGGTGGCGTAATTGGCGAGTCCTATTAACGCGCCGAAGAGGCCCAGAACCAGCGCGACCTGCACCTGCCAGCTCGCCTTCTGGAATACATCCAGCGTGAAGCGCCCGCCTGCAAAACCGAACAGAAGGAAACCAAGGGCGCTGAGCAGAAAACCGAGAAAACCAAAGATTTCGGAAACGATAGGTGGCATATTTTCTCCTTTTGAGACGTAAATTTTTTGATCAAGCCTGGCCTTGAGACCGGGCCCTGATTATGTTTCCAAATAAACTAAACACCGCTGCGAATAAAAAGACATATCCTTCCGGGACGATCAGGTTGAGGCTTTACAACCAGGCCCATAAGGCCCAGAACAATAAGATCAGAACGCCGACACCAACACGCGCCGCAATCGACCAGCCCCAACCCCTCATCCATGCTTTTGCATTGGCGAAGGCGGCCTGCTTATCTTTTAGTCTCCGCCACTCTGCGAGGAACAACCCTGCCGGGGAGGCAACCATGCCGGCCACCGGCGTGAAAGCCAGACTGACGAAGATACCCGCTGCAAAAGCCAGCAGGATGGAACTCCACGGCACCTGTTTCTCACGCACATGTTGGGCGATAATGATGTTATCCACGATATTACCACCGATCATCAACAATGTGATCAGCGCAAAGAGGCACCAATCGACCCAGGTCATTTGACCGTTCATGGCCTGCACGACCGCATAGATCAGTGTGCCCAACCACATGACCGTCAAGCCGGGGAAGATGGGAATCAAAAGCCCTGCCAGGCCGGCCAGCAATACAAACAGGGTGAGTGATTCCAAAGCGACTTGTGCGAAAAATTCCCAAAGAGCGGGATCCATTGATTTAAGGCCTTCTGATTAAGTCCGACTTCGGAAGTATTACTTGCTTGCGAAGTCATTTCGAGCTGAAACCCTTTGCGAGGTTTTTAAGTTACGGTTTGATCAGGTCAATTCCGCCCATCCATGGGCGCAGGACCTGCGGTACAACGATCGAGCCATCGGCCTGCTGGTAGTTTTCCATAACAGAAATAAGTGTTCGCGGCATGCCCAGGCCTGAGCCGTTCAGCGTGTGCAAGAGTTTGACCTTGCCGCCGTCCGCAGGGCGATATTTGATATTCGCACGCCGCGCCTGGAAGTCGCGCACGTTCGAGACCGATGAAACCTCCAGCCATTCGTCACAACCCGGGGCCCACATCTCGAGATCATAGGTCAACGCTGCGGTGAAGCCGATATCGCCTGTGCACAGCTGCTTCACGCGATAGGGAATCTCGAACAGCGAACAGGTCTCTTCCGCGTCCTTGAGCATTTTCTGGTGCAAGGCTTCCGAGTCCTCGGGCTTGCAATACATATACATCTCCACTTTATCGAATTGATGTCCGCGCTTGATGCCGCGCACGTCGCGCCCTGCACTCATCTTCTCACGGCGAAAACACGGCGTGTATGCGGTATATAGTTTGGGTAGCGCAGCTTCATCGAGGATCTCATCCATGTGCAACCCGGTGAGTGGAACCTCCGCAGTGGGCACAAAGTAAAGATCTTCTTCGTGGTCTTTGTATAGGTTGTCGGCAAATTTCGGCAGTTGACCCGCACCATAGACCGTGGCGGTCTTCACCATGAAGGGCAGGTATTCCTCCTGATATCCCTGGCGAATGTGCAGGTCGAGCATCCACGCGATCAGGGCACGCTGCAAACGCGCACCTGCGCGCTGCAGTACATAAAAGCGCGAGCCGCTTAGTTTTGTTCCGCGTTCGAAATCAATGATGCCGAGCGCGGGTCCGAGCTCCCAGTGTGGAAGCGGGGTGAAGTCAAATTTACGCGCTTCACCCACCGTTTTGAGCACAACATTTTCGTACTCGCTTTTCCCATAAGGGACGCGTTCATCGGGAATATTCGGGAGGGCCGATGCGATCTTATTCAACTCGGTTTCAACCTCAGCAAGTTGTTTATCCAGCTCACTGATCTGATCGCCGACGACGCGCATCGCCTCCACTTTGGACTGCCGGGCCGCCGCGTCTTTCAATTGCCCGATCTCCTTTGAGACCGTATTGCGCTCCGCTTTGAGTTTTTCCACCTGTCCGAGCAGGGCGCGGCGTTTTTCATCCAACTGCAAAATGGAATCGACCGGCGCGGCGTCGATCTGGCGGTCATTCAACGCCTTGCGGACGATATCCGGTGTTTCGCGAATGAGATTGATATCCAACATGCTTGCACCTCCGTGTGCATTTTGGACGCTAGACCACGGACGACTGACCGTTTTCGCGGTCTGTCGTCAATTGTCGGTCGTCCAAATAAAATACGCCCCCGGTCCATTGCAGGACGAGGGGCGTCTCGTGGTGCCACCTGCTTTTATTGCAGCTCCCTCTCCCCTCGGGAGAGGGTCGGGGTGAGGGCAATCTCGGAGTGTACTGTAACGGGTACTGCCCGATCCTCTTATGGTCGGCGAAGCCGCCTCTGCGAGAATAACGCTGGCGAAGTGGATTTCATCCTCTGGCTGATCGTCTCGCACAGGCCGACGACTCTCTGAACAGTTGCGGGATTACTTGTCTTCGCGCGGGTCTTTGATATTTGTGTGATTATACGCGGGAGGGGTTAATTGTCAATCCTGTTTTTCGTCGTTGCCCATGAAATTTTCTATGGTTGCCTGGCCGGCTTGGGTGATGTCTTTGCGCATGACCACTTTTCCAACGGTGAGGAAGATGATCTTTAGATCCAGCCGAAATGACCGGTGATCCACATACCAGGTGTCCAGTTTAAAGCGTGTGGGCCAGTCAATCGCGTTTCTTCCGTTGACCTGTGCCCAGCCGGTCAATCCCGGGACCACATCATGGCGGCGCGCCTGTTCAGATGAGTAGAGCGGAAGATAATCCATGAGAAGAGGCCGGGGACCCACGATGCTCATTTCGCCCTTAAGGATGTTGAGCAGTTCGGGCAATTCGTCCAGCGAGAGCGAGCGCAGCAAACGCCCAAAGGGTGTCAGCCGCTCGGCGTCCGGGAGCAGTTTGCCATCCGGCGCGCGGCGGTCCGTCATCGTGCGGAACTTATGAATGAAGAAGGGACGTCCCTTGTAGCCGGATCGTTGCTGTTTGAAGAGTAGGGGTGTCCCGATAAAAACCCTGACGAGCACGGCAATTAACAAGAGCATGGGGCAAAGGATGATCAGCGCAAGGAGCGCAAACACAAGATCGAACAGGCGCTTGCTGAAAGACATGCTGAGATTCTACCTCACGGCGGCCCGCGCCCAAAAGGCGAGGGGGCATTTATGGTATATTTTGGGCAGGAGATTTACCATGAATGAGCGTATCCTGATTATTGAAGACGACCAGGCTATTTTGAAGTTGTTGCAACGCGGCCTTGCCTATGAAGGGTATACGGTGGATATCGCCACGGACGGCCGCATGGGGTTGATCGCGGCGCGCGACCATACACCCGACCTTGTCATCCTGGATTGGATGTTGCCCGGCATGGATGGGTTGGAAGTGTGTCATCGTTTACGCACAGGCGGCTCGATCCCGATCCTGATGTTGACCGCCAAGGATACGGTGCAGGACCGCATTCAGGGACTCGACGCGGGTGCGGACGATTACATGGTAAAGCCGTTCAATCTGGATGAGTTGCTGGCGCGTGTGCGAGCGTTATTGCGGCGCACGCAACCCGAGCGGGTGCCGGTCTTGAAGTTCGCTGACCTAAGTTTGGATACCGGCTCGCGCCAGGCTTCGCGTGGGACCCGCCTTGTAGCATTGACTGCGAAGGAATATGAGTTGCTTGAGCTGTTCCTGCGTCACCCCAAACAGGTGTTGACGCGTGAAGTGATCTTTGACCGCGTGTGGGGTTATGATTTCGGCGGCGAAAGCAATGTGTTGGAAGTGTACATCCGTTATCTGCGCCAGAAGTTGGAGGTGGAAGGCGAGGCGCGCCTCATTCATACCGTGCGCGGGGTTGGGTATGTGTTGAGGGAGAATCCGTAGTTCATAATTCGTTGCGAGCCACACTTTGGCGAAACGATCTCCTCTTAATTCGGAGACTGCTTCGGCGGAAGGACGCCTTGCGGCGACATGCCTTCGATGTCCCTGCGCCTGCGCCTGACCTTGCTGTATTCAACGTTCATGGGTGGAATTTTACTCATCTTCGGCGCGGCGGTTTTCATCCTCGTCAATGTTATTCTATTAAATCAAGTCGATACCATGCTCGAAAGTGTGGTGCGCGATATTACCCAGGTGACGAGGGTCAATTCGGTGGGCGAGTTGAATGTGATCAGCCTGCCGCCGCTGGATATGACCGCGAATGCGTATGTGCAGGTCTGGGGGCGCGACGGAAAACTTGTCTCCACATCGCCGAGCATTGGCACACTCTCCCAGCCCCTCGACCCGGCAAATTTAAACTCAGGTAAAACGATCTACGCTGATTCATTTCTTGGCGCCGCGCACTTGCGCGTGTTGACCGTCCCGCTCAAGGTGGGGGAACATACCATCGGTGTTCTACAGGTGGGCACGAGCCTGGGTGTGGTGGACGCGACGCGTAATACTTTGCTTTCCATCATGCTGATCGTGGCTGTCGTGGCCGTGCTGCTGGTAGGCTTCGGCTCATGGGCTTTGCTGGGACGCGCGCTTTCTCCACTGGAGACCATCACAGAGGCTGTGGATCAGATCAACCGCGCAGACGATCTTTCGCGGCGCATCCCGTACCAGGGTCAGACGGACGATGAGATCGGTAATCTGGTTGAATCGGTCAACCAGACCCTCGAACGCCTCGAGTCACTGTTCACTTCTCAACAACGTTTTCTCGCGGATGTCAGTCACGAACTGCGTACACCGCTGACGGTCATCAAGGGCAATGTGGATCTGATCCGCCGCATGAAAGTAGCGGACGTGGAGTCGTTAAACAGTATCGATCAGGAAGCCGGACGTCTGACGCGGCTGGTGGGCGGTCTGCTGATGCTCGCGCAGGCGGAATCGGGCAAGCTCACGCTTGATTTCAGGCCGGTCGAGCTGGATCTTTTACTCACCGAAGTGTTTACCGAGATGCAGGTCCTGGCCGCCAGCAAGGTGCATGTCCATCTAAATGACATCGATCAATTGGTGGTGAAAGGGGACCGCGACAGACTGAAACAGCTGTTGTTAAACCTGGTTGCGAATGCGATCCAATACACGCCGCAGGGAGGGGACGTGTTCCTGAGCCTCGCGAAAGTGGGAGAACAAGCCCGCCTCATTATTCGGGATACCGGGCCCGGCATCCCCGCTGAAGACCTGCCTCACATCTTCGACCGTTTCTATCGCGCCGAAAAATCCCGCCCGCGTTCGATAACAAGCGGATTTGGGCTGGGCCTGTCCATCGCGCATTGGATCGTGGAACATCACGGGGGCCAGATCAAGGTTGAATCGAAAGAGGGGCATGGGACGACGTTCGCGATCTGGTTGGCTTTGTATCGGGGGTGATTTAAGATTTGTGTCACTCTGAGTGCAGCGAAGAGTCTGGTTTTGGGTTGAATTTGTTGAAGAATTAAGGACGGGTGGGAGATTCTTCGCTGCTTGGTCTCGGTACGCTGCGCTACTCGACCACCAACAGCTCAGAATGACAAGCCTTTACGGCAATCCCAAACGTTGATGTGCCCGCCTGCATAGACTCGCGCCAAACTTGGAATACCACTCCTCGACCGCGCTACTGGCGGATGCTCCACTGCGCGCGTCTTCGTAGATCGGTAAACCATATTGCACATATCTTTTCGTTTCAGCCGGCCACCCGATACGGCCGATCATGCCAATGCCGCCGTTATAGCCGGCCAGCGCAAGACGCGCATCCCCCCTCGCGGCTTCGAGTGATCTGGCAAGATAGGCGAGACCACGCGCCGCGTTTGTCTCGGGGTTGTATGGATTGTCTGTTACATAAAAATGAAATGGCATTACTTGAAATAATCCTATCGCGCCAGCGCTGGATATGGCGCGCGGATCTCCACAGGATTCGATCTGCATGACGGTGGCTGCCAGGTTTGGGTCCAGTTGCGAAGCGGCCGCCCATTGAGCGATGCTGTCTGACCAATATTGGACCTCGGCTGTGAAGATCGGAGAAATGTTCGAGGGCGCAGGCGATTCCAGGGGCGTGGTCTTTAATGCAAAAGAAGCGAGCAATGTGCTGATGATAACGACTGCAAGAGGGGGAACCATCGCAAAACTGAACAAACAGCCGCGGCCTTGATCCTGCGGGGCCACGGCTGTTTGTGCGTCTATGTTTGTCGTGCGAGCGCGGGGCATATCTGGTTTCTCATTTCTGGGTCAAGGGACCCGGGCCCGGTCGTCACTCCCCTTCACCCTGTCGGGTACTGCGCGGGGACCGTGTGCGAGCGAAGCGAAGCAGTCTCCTCATGAGCATGAGATTGCTCACCTGCACCCCTGGTACTTGCACCCACCGTTCGTCCGCAGGATCGCTCACCTGCACTGCAACGAACGCAGTGCGGCGC
>CAZSVR010000084.1:0-9998 GCA_964610295.1 uncultured Anaerolineaceae bacterium | reverse complement strand
ACTCGACGCGCGGTCTTATTTAAGAATGTGATACCGGGCAATGCTTCGCCCAGGCGATAGTTGATCAGAGACATGCTGGTATTGTCGGCATACCCCGAAACAGCGCGCGGGATCAACACTTCATTCTGCGGATTCCAAACCAGCACGGCGCCGGCGTGAGCGCTCTGTATAACGCGTCGTCCGCTATCCAGCAACGAACTGACCATCGCATCCGGTTCGAGACCTGAAAGCTGGCGGCTGAAATCCAGCAGTAGATTCACCTCATCAAGACGTCGGCGCGTCTGGCTGAGGAGAGAGATATTCTGAAGGATAAGCGATGTCTGCTGTGAGATCTGGAAATAAACCTTACGATCTTCATCGGTAAAGGTGGGGATCGGCTCGGGACTGATGGCCAGCATGGCAGCCACAGGTTTGTTTTCAATTAACACCGGCAAACAAATGATCCCTTTGGCACGGAGACCGGTAAGCAATGAGGCATCCCGCCACTCGTCGTCTTCATCAAGGTTCGAAATGAGAATGGGTATACCATTTTGCAGACAGGCCCGTAACGGGTTCCGTTGGCCGAATAACGCCTCTACATTGGTGGAGCGCGGCAGACCTCCCAGAACGTGCATCAAACGAGGGCCGTCCAGTGTATTCTCAGCCACTAAGGCAACAGACATGCCCAACTGTGTAAGAGTTTCACGAGCTAAAGCTGAAAGTGCCGAAGTCGCGTCCAACTGGCGGCTGACCGATTCGGTAATCGCCAAACCGGCGCGCACACGTTGAGCACGGCGGTCAAGGTTGTGAAGTGAAATCGTCTGCTCAAGATCTTTGCGCAGCAATATGGGAAGGTCGTTTTGAGTCAGTTTTAGAAGTTTTTGCTGTCGTTGCAGACCGGAAGAAAGGGACTCGATGCGTGAGCGCAAATCTGCCTGCCGCGCGGTATTGTTGATCACAAGGGCCGCCTGCGCCGCAAAGACTTCCAAGGATTCGATGGTTGCCCGATCCGGACGCAGACCGTTAGCAGGATCATCCAGGCTGATCAATCCGATCACCTGACCCTCCGGATTTTCAAGCGGGATCAACAAAAAGTCATCCGGGTTCCACGCGTTCGGGGAGTTTACAGTAGAGAACTCAAGGTCCAACGTTACCATATGAACATCAGACGAAACGACCGGAGTTTGATCAGCAGGGATGAAATAAGAATGGCTGACCTTGAATTCAGGTTTCATCAACTGTTGAACGCTGGCCAGGGGTTGTTTGCGCATAAGGATCTCGTTCAACGTGTCTTGCGGGATTCCCACCGCAGTTACGCGACGCAACAATCCAGTATCTGATTCGACAATGCTCATTAATATCACCCGGAACGGGGCCGAATCGCGAATGCCGCGGGCAACCATATTCAGGGTCTGGTCAAGCGGCTGATCAAAACCAAGGTTATAACTTACATCGGTAAGGCGAACGAGAGTATCAGCACGCCGCCGCATGATTTCGGAGCGCTGTTTTTCATCCTGATATCTCTGCGCATTGCTTAATGCGATCCCAGCCTGCACGACCAGCGTCTGCACGATCTCCGCCACCTCAGGCACAAAGAAATCAGGTCGGTTTGAATGCAACGAAATTAATCCGATCGTGCGCGTTTGAAATGTGATCGGCGCCAGGATCGCTGAACGCACTCCTTCGTGCGGAGGCGGGTTGCCTTCCTTCGAAAAATCTTCGACAATCTGCAGTTCATTTTTTTGCAAAACACTTTGCTCAAAGGTGGAGAGTTCAAGACCTGCTTCACAACCTACTGCATGGACAATGCGAGCAGCGGAAACGGTCGAATCCTGTTCGAACAAGATGACGGAGGCACAATCTGCATGGATCGTACGCAGCCCTTCATCATGGATTACCTGAAGCATGTGTTCGATATCAAGGGAGGTACCCAGTTCGCGGCTCACGCGCGTGATCGCGGATAACTGATCCACGCGGCGGCGCAGGGAATCATCTGTTTGAGAAAGTAGTCCAGCCGTTTCCACGGCTGTTGCCAACTGGCCTGCCGCAGTCGACACAACCTGCAGATCATCTGTGTTGAAATAATCAGCTTTTTGACTTCCCAGCATTAGCTCGCCGATGCTTCTTTCACGCGAGACCAAGGGGACCACGATCGCAGATTCCATCCGAAGTGTGGTGGCGAATGGCCGGTAAACAGGCAGGACCTGGCGGTCGGTACTTAGGTGGCCGGAAAGGAAAGGCTTTTGGGATCCGGAAGCCGTGTAACGATAATTTGGATCATCCACAAATAATTGAATTAATGATTTGCTGTTCTCTTCCGATACACCATAGGTTGATTCGCTGCGCAGGCGCAACTCACCGCGCAATTCGTCCATGAGGAAGATCGCGCCGGCATCCGCGTGGAAAAGGCGGGTTAGTTCCTGCACGGAATATTTCAATATTTCATTCAGTGTGGCTGAGGAACCGGAAAGACTGGCAATCCGGCGCAATGCATCTGCGCGTTGTGCACGCGCGCGGGATTGTTGTACCAAAAGCACATTCTCGATGATGGCCGCGGCCTGGCTGGCGACAATATTCATCAGGCGTAATTCGTCCGCTGAGAATGAGGCTGTGCTACCAGCATGATGCCCAATCTGCAAATAACCGAGCATGCGCCCGGAAGAGACCAACGGGATCAGCGCGTTATCCCGCAAGCTTGCGGCTATCGCAATATCCGTCAGTCCCAATGCGCGCCAGGTCTGGTCACTGGCTGCAGTTTCAGTAAGTATGGGTTGCTGATTTGCGATCACTTCCTCAGCCGGGCTGTTTTCCGCTATAGAGGCACGATAAATTTCCACAATGTGTGAAGGCAAACCGCGGAATGGAATTTTGCCTTCAAGCACGCGTTTTTCTTCATCATATAAAAGGAACCCGACAATATCCGCTGGAAAAAGAGGGGCTATACTATCTACAAGGCTGGTGAACAGATCCTGTATATCGCGTATCGCCCCAAGAGATTGATTCAAGTTCGCCAGGCCGGTCAGTTCTGCGGCACGTTTTTGCTCATCCTCATAGAGTTTGGCATTCCGCAATGCAACCGCGGTCTGCCCCGCGATCAATTGCAACAAATCCAGGTCATGTGAACCAAACGCCCCGCCACTTATTTGCCCGGCTTCCAAAACGCCGATCAGCTCACCTCCGGCGATCAGTGGAATGCCAAGATATGATTGAATGGAAACCAACTCCCCGTTCGCGGCCAGTGCAGGTTGTGAACGTGTATCCGAGAGGAAAATAGCCGTGCGCGTCGACATCACTTGTTCGGTAAAACTGCCAAATTCGGAGCTTTTTGCTTTCAATTCTTCGCTTACAGAAAGATTTATTTCCTGAAAACGATACGGGACGAGGGATTGATCTACACTATTCCAAAGTTTTAGCTCCAGTACATCCGAAGGCACAAGACGGCTGACATAATTCAGAATGGCGTGTAAAGTCGTTTCAAGATCAAGGCTGGATGCAATACTCTGGCTGAATTCGGTCACCACGTGTAGGATCTCTTCAGATACGCCACTTCCCTGTTCCAATGCAGGAGAGATTTCCCTGCTCCGTAGAGAGACCAGCATTATCGGGAAAACGCCCGGCACCTCAAATGAGGTGATCTCCACCAGCTTTCCCCCAATGGTTACGCGCTTGCTACCGGGTGCAGCGCATAGATCCAGGAAATCGTCAGCTGGACGCACGCGTCGTGCAAGACGCTCAAGATCGTACGGCTCATTTTCATGCAGGTCAAAATATGCGCGCGCCGGCGCGCTAATATAATCCACGCGTCCGCCGGGTTGCAGGATAAAGACTGCATCTTTTGAATTTGAAGAATCGGAAAAGGAAAAACGGCCGGTTTCAGCCGGTGCAGATGCCTGCGGACGAGGTGAAAAACGCAAAGTAGCCCAGACCAGTATTAGAAATACCAGTCCGGCTAGAAAGAGGATGACACCCAACCCGGCAGACATCAGGAAAACTTACCCAATCAGGCCGCGGAGGGAGCGGCGGTGTCTTGTCGCCGCGCTTCAGCTGCAAGTTCCGTGATCTCACGAATATCGGCAAATGAATGCAGACTCGGCGAGACCAGGCCCGCGGACAGGGTCATAAACCCAACTTTCTCCACGCCTCCTTCGGGTTGGGGCGCCTGGATGAATCCCTGCTGGCGATCAATAAAGTTATAGTGGCTCTGCACTTCATTCGCAAAGCGGTCCTTCAACCTTTGTCGAATGTTCACGGCAGCCTCGTTCGTAGTGATAATGATGAAATTATCGCCTCCCGCGTGACCGATAAAATCACTGGTCGTCCCGAACTCATCCACCACTTCACCGATCATCATCGCCGCGAAACGCATCACGTCATCACCGGCCACAAAACCATATACGTCCTTGAATGCTTCAAAATTATTGACGCGCAGATCAAGCAGCGCCCACTCCTTTTCGCGAATGATGCGGCGCAATTGTTCCTCGATCAAACGACCTGCCGGTAAACCGGAGCGTGGGTCGGTCAGGCTTTCGCGTTCCGACCGGCGAATGGCTCCCGTTACGCGTAGTTTCAATTCTTCGATATCGAACGGTTTGGTGATGTAATCATCCGCGCCCAGCTCAAGCCCCTGCAGTTTGTCACTGCGCTCGTCTTTTTGTGTAAGGAAGATAACCGGTATATGGCTGGTGCGCGTACTGGTGCGCAATCTGCGGCACACTTCATAACCGTCAATATCCGGCAACATAATATCCAACACGATCAAGTGCGGCAGGACCTGCTTTACCTTCTCCAGGGCTTCTTCGCCGCGATTTGCCACATCCACGTCAAATTTCAGACCTGTGAAGTAGATCTTGAGCATGTTGGCAATATCAATATCGTCTTCTGTAACCAAAAGGCGGGGGTTACTCATACGTGCCTCCTCTAAACCCGTCGTTTGCCCTTGCGGGCGTTTCGTCGAACGGTTTCGATCTGATCCTGTGTTACTTCGCGCTCGAACGAGCGAAAACCACTCATCCGAAATCCATGTCTTTCTGAGATGGCGCTGATCTCCTTCACACGTTCAAGCGTAATATCCTTGCCTACTGTGTAATCCTCGAATCGGCCCTCTAGGGCAAGTGCGATCGTTTCAGCCATGCAGGCATAGGCCTTTCCATCAGGAAAACCGAAGTTAAAGTGGAAATTCACGGGGCCTGGCACGTCCACCATGCCGCCGTCAATCACTAATATATCATCTCTTACAGCCGCCACCATTGCAGAAACATCACGGGGACGTGCCACATCGCAAACAACGCTGCCCGGCTGCAAATGCTCCGGACGGATCACGTCGTGGATCGCGCTCGTCACCGTCAGGATCAGTTGTGCGTCCTTCAACACATCCAGCTTTGTACTGACGACCAGCTCGCTTCTCGCGTGGACCCCAAGCCTGTCACGCAGGGCCTCAAGTTTTTTCTCGTCGCGGGCCACGAGCAAAGTCCGTGCCGCCTGGCCAGCGAGCAACTCCGCACAGACACGGCCAATCGCGCCCGTCGCGCCAACGACAGCCACCGTCGCATCCTCGATCTTAATGTCCATCGCGTGTGCCGCATCCCGGATCGCCTGCACAGCCATTGCCACCGTGTACGAGTCGCCCGTGGTGACAGGCACATCCAGAGCATTTGCGATCGTCACACCTGCATCCCCTACGACAGAGGTGAAGGCACCCAGGCCAAGGATGTTCGCGCCGAGTTTTTCAGCCATACGGCCGGTTTGTATAATTTTGCGATAGACCGTGCGTTCAGGCAATTGCAGCATGCGGCGCGGCGTATAGGGGCAGGCAATGAACCAGCCATTGATGACCTTGCCGGTTGCTTGAGACGTGATGCCTTCGATCTCTGAAATATAAACGGGCGGAAAGAATGTGGAGAAAAAATCAATCTGTCGTTCTGTTAGCACCCGTCCTAAGAAAGGGAATTTGCGGCTGACATCTCGCTTGGGGTCAATGGGATGAATAATGAAGGCGAAACTGTCCATTTACCAGGACTCTACCTGTTCCTTTGATTGTTTGTGATATGGGGTTTGGTGCAAATGGGCAAGCCTGAGATGGTGATGATCGCTCTCTGCAAATGTTACATCGCGGTCGATTACGCGGCGTTCCCTGGAGGCGACCAGCACTACATCCGATTCAATTGTACGCGCTGGATAGATGATCATGCCGGAGCCGATACGGCAATTATGTCCCACGCAACCACCCATCACAGGCCGGTTGGAAATACTTAATTTTCCGTTCCCATCGCGTGCACGAAGAAGCGCGGGGATGAGGTTGTAATCCGTCCACGTGGAGCCCGCACCAACGAAGGTATTACGCCCCACGACGCACATTTGTAAACAGGTATTTTGCGCGATCATGCTGTTCTCCATGACGGTGGTCATGAACAGCGCCGTGCGGAAAGGGAGGAAGGCACCATCGCCGACCACGGAAAGCATCACTTGCACATCCTGTGAGATGTTCACATTGTTACCGATAATACTGTTCTCGATCACACTCCCGGCATTGATCGTGACGTTATCGCCTATGATCGCGGGGCCGTGAATGATCGCGCTCGGGTCGATCACACAGTTCTTGCCCACCTGCACAAGCTCAGAACATTCCAATACCTGGCGACCTTCATAGATCGCCTTCGCGATGATCTTCAATTTAAAGCCCAGGTCTTCATTCAAGTGTTTTTCAAAACGCGCTCCACGTGCGAATTGACCGAAGACCATATCTGCTATAAATACATGCACCCACGAATCGATCGCGATCAGCGCCCGCAAAGGCACCTGAAATACCAGGTCGCCACTCTGATCGGCCATATATGTGGGCACATGATAATAACCGATCTCACGCGCCTGCATATCGATGATCAGTGGCTCTGCACCGGCGACCGGACCGTTGGGGTAATACCACAGATCCGCCAGATACAAACTCCCTGCCGGGGTGTAGGACGTGGAGAGTGGCAGGGCATGCTCACGAAAGGCAGGATCGTCCGAGCGAAACGCGGCGCGCACCGGGCGCTTGCGTTTCAGAGCCAATTCCATGAAAGTATTAATATAGAATTCGTCGAAAAACAGGTTGTCGCGATAAACGATCGAAGGTTCCCGCACAGGTTGCAGGCGCTCGCCCTGTTTCAATTCCATTTCGCGGGTAACATACGGTGCAAGCAAATTGCGCTGATGCAGCCAGAGCGGAGAATTCTGGATGCGTAATTCACGCGCAGTTTCGCAAAACGGCATGATCTGGTTCTGTGCGTGCAGGATGATCTTGAGCATAATGAGTGATTATATATCAAAGTGTGGGAACGTTCATCCCATCCAACAAATCTGTAAATTAATGAATTGAGTCGCTAAATTGGTTTTTGGTCTATGACAATGGTGCAGGTGGAATCGCCGTGGGCGATGCAGGCGGTTTCTTCTACATTAAACGCTTTTCCCCCGCTCACCCAGTACAGTGATTCCTGTAAAAGTCCCACCGCCAGATGACAGACGACATCATCTGATTTCCTTTTCCAGCATAATGGACAACGTTCAATGATCCAGAATATTTTATTTTCCCGTTCTTCCAGGCGCACCTTCTGGTCCGTATATTTATTGAAAAGATCGGCAAAGGCATTTGCGCCTGTATGCAGCTTGGTGGATAAAGGAAGCAATCGAAAAGCCATCTCTGTCAACCCGAGCAGGGATCCGTATTCTTTAATGCCATTTTTGAAGGTTGCCCGTCCCACCCGCAAGGCCACGCCTCGCCCTCCACGCGGGCCATAGGTCAGTTCCAAGGCGGTTTGAATTGCGCTGATGGTCTCAAAGGAAAAAGTTCGATCTTCGCGCGCCGAGGGATAATTCTGTATCAAACGCTCAAGATCCCCGAGGCGCAGCACCCCATGCATGCCATTGATGCCCATGACCTCCTCCATGCCCAGCAGGATGATCCTGCCCATTTTTTGAGGGTAGAAGAATTGTCCGTCGCTCATGGAGCGGAGATCTCTTGATCAAGAAACGCTTTCAATTTTTGACTAAAATCGGTCGGTTCGTCCAACATAATGAAATGCCCAGACTTCGGGAAATGCTCGATGTGCGCGTGTGGAATTCCAGCTTGCAAGGGCTTCCACTGTTTTGGATTAACGACGATGTCCTTGTTACCATACATCCCCATCACCGGTACATGAATCTGATTTAAACTAGGGCGCAGGTCGGTCCTTCGAAGAGACCCAATACTGGCAAAAAATGCTTCCAGCGTTGTACGGGAAACATCACGATCCATCATCTGGGCCCAATTCCTATCTCTTGAATAATATGGTGCAAGGGTGCGATAGAACCCTTTGTAAATCCAAAGGTTATGATAAGTAAGCCATCCAAAAGGCCGATACCCGAACACTCGAGGAAAAAAGAATAACGATGAGCCCACAATTGGTGACCCAATAACCACCACTTTTTGAACCCGATCCGGGAATTGAATTGCTGTCAAGAGACTAACAGTTCCGCCCATGCTGTGACCAACCAGCGGAGCCTGAGCAATACCAAGCTGGTCCATAAATTGATTGACGAGACTGACAAAATCCTTCACTGCATAGGTCTCGCGTTTTGTACCAGATTCACCAAAGCCCCAGAAATCCAAGGCATAGGTCCGGTAGAATGCACCAAGATAAGCCATGGTCTGTTGCCACAGTCCCCACGAGCCCTGATACCCATGCAGCAATATTACCGGACGCCCTCGCCCGTATGCTTCGTAATGAACGATTCCCTGATCAGTGGTGATTGAAGACACAGTTAATAATCAATCCGCCCCCCTACTTCTTCGAATCCATTTCCTGCATAATACTGTATAGCAGCTCTAGCAAAACGGTCTTCACAGTTTGCCGATCGGTGGCAACACATGGCAAAAGTTTGGTATTCGCATCAAGACGCAAGGCATGGCGCACGTCATCCAATTCCCATGCGTCTTCCACATCCTGCTTGTTCGCGGCCACAACATAAGGAGTGGGCGCGTACGCACGAAATGTTTCGAGGATCGAACGGGCTTCACGGAAGGTCTCGGGACGCGTGCTATCCACCATGACAATAAATCCTAACATGCCCTCGGAGAGGATCTCCCACATGAAGTCAAAGCGCTTCTGGCCAGGAGTACCAAATAGATACAGGACCAGGTCCTCGTCCACCGTGATGCGACCGAAGTCCATTGCCACGGTGGTTGCTGATTTGACAGAACGCTCCGCTTCGGTGGAGATCTTGCGTTCTGTTGCGACAACATCAATTTCGCTGACAGACTGAATGAACTGTGTCTTGCCAGCGCTGAATGGACCTGTCACTACCATTTTGACCGTTTGCATATAATTCCTATCCTTCTGAGCCTGATGCATTACAACGTGCGAATGCGACCGATCAATTTGTTGATCAATGTTTTTTGTTCTGCCTTGTCCTGCGTTGGGAACATCTTTGGATTGGGCGGAACCGAAGATCCGGCAGGACGTACCAGCTCAACCAATCCGGCTTGTAACAAGCCGTAAACGATCTTTCGGATTTCAAGCTCGCCCAACTTGTTCGTGCTCGCGATCTGACGCATTGTATTCTTTGGATCGACGAACTTTACCACCCTCCATTCTTCGACGCTTAAATTCACATTGGTTAATGGGCGTTCGGTGAACTTAAGTGCCATATCCAGGCTGGGAATTTCATCCTGCAATTGCTCGAGTTCACGCAGTTGACGCGAACCTTCAATGATGATATTTTCGAGATCCAGCCTGACGTTGATGCGGTCTTCAGGGGGCAGCATTTCATTTTCAAAGCGAAAAAAACCTTCCACCCATGTAAATAACTTGCGAATTGTATCTGTAAAATACACCTGCAAATTAAGCAGGATATCTTCCTGGGTCACATAGCCTGCATTAATTAGAAGCAGGCCAAGTTCCTTATCTGTCATCTCGCCGGCACGGTCTGCGATGGCACGGTACTGATTCGCATTGATCTTGTTGGCTTGATGCAATACTAAGGCGAGGCTTCCATCTTCCTTCCCA
>CAZSVR010000083.1:0-10463 GCA_964610295.1 uncultured Anaerolineaceae bacterium | reverse complement strand
GGGACATCGAGTCGTTCACCAAGTTGTTGCAATTGCTTGACCGCCGCGGGCCGATACGGATCTCCCGCAACCATCATCACACGCTCCCCTTTTGAACGCAACAAGCGCGCCAACTTTCCTGAGGCTGTTGTCTTCCCTGCACCTTGCAAACCTACCATCATAATGACACGCGGTTTGGGGCCCGTGAGATTTAACGGAGCAGGTTCACCCAGCGTTTGGATAAGTTCTTCGTTGACGATCTTGATCACCTGTTGACCCGGGTTTAGCGACCTGGATACGTCCGCGCCGACCGCGCGTTCGCGCACGCGCGCGATAAAACCCTTGACCACATTAAAATGCACATCCGCTTCAAGAAGCGCAAGACGCACTTCACGCATGGCTGCGTCAACATCCGCTTCGGAGAGTTTGCCGCGCCGGCGAAGTCCGTCAAATACTTGATTAAGGCGTCCAGTGAGGGTTTCAAACATAGGCTATTTTATGTCGTTGCGAGGGCGTTCTTGTTCTTCGCCCGACACTTGCGCCGCACTCCCACTCCGCTACGCTGCGGGGACTTCGTGCGTTTGTTGTACTCGCCGTTTGAGGCTCGCAGGTGAGCAATCTCCAACACGGTGAGGAGATTGCTTCGTCGGGAAAAGCAGGCACCCTCCTCGCAAGGACATGTTAGTAGATTCTTTATCAGAGTAGAAAAAGCATTTTAGCGCGTAGCAGGCGGAGGGTCAAGCAGGAGACGTGCAATCCCATCCATCTTCTTTACATTGAGTCAGAAACTCCTTATACTCGCGTGTGTTCTTGCTTATATCCTTTTTCAACCCATGGAGGAATGATGGCAACAGATCAGGCAATCGTAAACGACAGAAGAGAGATCTTTGGCTGGGCCATGTACGACTGGGCCAATTCAGCCTTCAGTACCACAGTGGTGACAGCATTTCTTGGCCCCTACCTAACCGCCATCACCAAGGCGGCCGCAGACGCCGATGGAAATATCCTCCTGCTTAACTACCCCATCCGCTTCGACTCGTATTTCACCTTTCTGATTTCTGCCTCGGTCTTGCTTCAGGTGACATTCCTGCCTATCTTGGGCGCACTTGCGGATTATTCGCACATGCGAAAACAATTGATGCGCTTTTTCGCTTTCCTTGGCGCGATGACCACCATCCTAATGTTCTTCATCACCCCCGGAGGACATTGGTTCGCCGGCCTGCTGTTCATCGTGGCGAATGTTGCCTTTGGCGCCAGCATTGTCTTCTATAATGCCTACCTGCCAAGCATTGCCAGTGAAGAAAAACGAGATGAGGTTTCAACACGCGGCTTTGCTCTTGGATATGTGGGGGGAGGTTTGCTGCTATTTCTGAATCTCTTGTTATTCCTCTTTGGCGATAAGATTGGTCTTGATGGTGCCCTAGTAGCCCGCATTAGTCTGGCATCGGCGGGAGTCTGGTGGTTTGGCTTTTCCCTCATCACATTCGCTCGCTTACAAGCGCGCCATGCCGTCCGCGCTTTACCCGAAGGTGAGAACTATTTTACGATTGGCTTCAAACAACTCGGTGAGTTGATGGAAATCCCACACAACATCATCACTGTTCTGATGATGTTGCCTCTGCTCATCCCTATTCTACTCCTTTTGCATCTCCCGATCTGGGTTGTACTTTTGCCTGGGGCTGGCCCTATCGCCGTATTAATCGCTTTCCTTATTCGAAAAGGACGAACTCTGCCAGAGGCTATGAAATTCCTGGCCGCTTATTTGCTCTACAACGACGGCGTGCAAACTGTGATTAGTGTCGCGGCAATCTTCGCCGCACAAGAACTCGGCATGGAATCCACCCAATTAATTTTGGTTATCCTGATGATTCAATTTGTCGCGTTTGGCGGAGCATTCGGATTCAATTGGATTGCCAGCAAATTAGGCGCCAAGCAAGCGGTTATTATAAGTCTTGTGATTTGGTGTGCGACGACAATTTATGCGTTCGCAGGCATGAAAAGTACAGCCATCGTTCTAGGCATCGAACAACGCCAATTGGAGTTCTGGATATTGGGCTTTGTCATCGCTCTAATTCTTGGTGGTTCGCAGGCGCTCAGCCGCAGTTTGTTCGCTCAGATGATCCCCAAAGATCAAGAGGCTGAATTCTACTCCTTCTACGAAATCAGCGAGCGCGGGACCTCCTGGATGGGCACGTTCACATTCGGACTGGTCAACAACATTTTCCACAGCCTGCGACTTGGTATCCTCTCGGTTATTGTGTTCTTCATCGCCGGACTAATTTTCCTGCCCTTTGTCAATGTGAAAAAAGCCATGGAACAGGCAAAACAAAATACCAAATAACGTAGAATATAGCGCCGCAAGGCCTCTGAAAAAGCCAGTATATTTATGATCAGATGGTCAGATGTTGCAAAACCGAGGGTCAACAAGGAAGAACCGCTAAACCGAAAATCAA
Source organism: uncultured Anaerolineaceae bacterium (assembly GCA_964610295.1). Classification (GTDB taxonomy): domain Bacteria; phylum Chloroflexota; class Anaerolineae; order Anaerolineales; family Villigracilaceae; genus Villigracilis. The sequence goes on along the minus strand of CAZSVR010000083.1, from coordinate 8,031 downwards.
GGAACCAATCCCCCACCCCTGATGACCAGTACATGGCGGCATAGCCTAGCAACATGAGGCAATACCATACCGGAACGAGCATGATCAGACTGAGCGGTGAATAATACGCCATGATCGCGTCGCGTTGTTCATAGGTGCGTGTAAAATGCAATATGAATTCAAATATTCGACGCATCACCCCAAAGACCAAACGATTTAGACGACTGCGAGCGGTTCGCGGCAGAATAAATGTGGACAATGCCGAAAAAAAAATAGTCAATTTGACGATTGTCATTCCGAGGGCGAAAACAAGAATTTTAGTGATAAGCAGGATGGGTTTTGGATAAATAATGATAGCGCGACCTCAATCGCGCTATCATTATTTTTTTGTCATAATGGCTTACTGCAAATATTGGTCGAACGCGCTTCTAAGTTGATCCTCTGAAGTGAAACCGACAAACTTCTTTAGGATATTCCCATTCGCGTCCAGGAGATATAACTCGGGTTGGTAGTAAAAGCCCAGTGTACGTTGGAAAGCGTCAGTGCGGGGATCGTCGGCATCCAAAAACAAAAACTTGATTCTGCCAAAGTACTCTGCCTCGAGCCCATGAACCATGGGCGCCATGGCGCGGCAGGTACTTCAGGTAAAGCGGAAGAATTCAATCAGTTGTAATTGACCCGAGGCGAGATTGACCGTGGTTGGGTCTGTGGCCTCAAGATTGGGTCCGCGCGATGTGGCGACGACCTGCACCTCCGCAGTTTGCGGGGAAACGGGCACCGTCCTTGCAGGCGCGGATGTACTTGCAGGCGCGGTTGAAGTGGAAAAAAGAGTGTCGATCGGCGCGGCGGGGTTACTGGGAGCGGCCGGGGCGCAGGAAGATGTCATTAAAACAGCAAGCAAGCTCACGATCCAAATAAAGATGCGGGGTTTCATCAGTCTCCTTGGAGAATAAGGTTTGAAAGCAAGACGTCTTGCTTTTTTCATCTCTTACATCTTCTTATCCAACGCTTAAGCATCCACAGCAAAATAAAGCGACCGCTTTGACGGTTGCGTAGTCCTACGCTATACTAGGTTTATCCAATTTGTCTTACAGGCCGGCAGATACCATTGGGCAATTCGTTGCGCCTTGGAAAGCCCAACCAAAAAATCCTTAAGGAGAATGCAGCATGGCAGATTTTAAACTTACGTATTCGACCATGTTCAACCCCCCGGAAGAGTTACACAGCGGCTTCAACAAGGCCGTGGAGACGCTCAAAAAGAATCTGGGCGAAGAACATGGCATGTTCATCAGCGGCAAGGATGTCAAGGCCGATGAAAAATTTGAAGATCATTCGCCGGTAAATACCGAATGGGTATTGGCAAAAATGCAGAGAGGCAATGCTAAACATGCCAATGATGCAATTGCCGCGGCGCGCAAGGCGGCCCGCGGGTGGAGTCATAATCCGTGGCAGAAGCGCGTGGAATTGCTTCGCAAGGCCGCTTCGTTTATTGAAGAACGGATTTTTGAGCTGGGCGCGGTCATGGCGCTTGAGGTTGGCAAGAACCGCATGGAGTCTTTGGGCGACGTGCAGGAGACGGCCGACCTTATTTATTATTCGTGCTATCAAATGGAAAAGAACGATGGTTACATCGTTGAGATGGGTAAGGATCCGCTCGCTGGCTTTGAATCACGCAACGTTTCCATTCTGAGACCTTACGGTGTATGGCTGATCATTTCCCCGTTCAATTTTCCCTTCGCGCTGACAGGCGGGCCAATGGGCGCTGCGCTCGCAGCCGGCAATGCAGTCGTTGTAAAACCTGCAGAGGACACCTCATGGATCGTACGTCATCTGATCGATTGTTTCCGCGATGCAGGCTTTCCGGATGGCGTTGTGAATTTCGTTACCGGGCCCGGCTCGGTTGTGGGTCAGGCACTCGTAGATAGCACCGACGTGGATGGTGTCACTTTCACCGGCTCCTTCGACGTTGGCATGAAGATCTATCAGGATTCTGGCAAGCGCAAATATGTGCGCCCGGTCATTTTGGAACTCGGTGGAAAGAATCCTGCGATCGTATCCAGGCATGCGGATTTGGAACGTGCCACGATCGGCATCATCCGCTCGGCATTTGGCTTGCAGGGACAGAAGTGCTCCGCCGCTTCACGCGTGATCGTGGATGAATCTGTTTACGATGACCTCGTCAAACGCCTCAAAGACGCGACTGATAAGCTGGTCATTGGAGACCCAACAGAGCGCGCCACATATCTCGGGCCGGTTATCAATAAAAACGCCTACAATGATTTCAAGAACTATACGGAAGAGATCAATCAGGGTGGTGGCAAGTTCCTCACCGGCGGCCAGGTGAAATCGGGCGGTATCTTCGATAAGGGTTACTTCTGCGAACCCACCTTTGTGACAGACCTGCCGTTTGAACATCGCTTGTGGCAGAAGGAAATGTTCCTGCCCCTCACCACGATCGGTAAGGTCAAAAGCCTGGAGGACGCCATGAAGATCGCCAACAGCGTGAACTATGGACTCACCGCAGGCTTCTATGGCTCCGCAGAAGAAACCGATTGGTTCTACGATAACATTGAAGCCGGCGTCACCTACGCGAATCGTCCGCAGGGCGCAACCACGGGCGCATGGCCGGGCTTTCAGCCTTTTGGCGGCTGGAAAGGTTCCGGCTCCAGTGGAAAGAATGCAGGTGGTCATTACTACCTTCCGCTTTACATGCACGAGCAGATTCGCACTTTGGTGAAATAACGTCACGTCAACAACAAAGAGAAAGGGGTTTGTTGTTGGAGTAGTTTTTCCATGCCATGGAATCATGACCAGTATCATAAATTTCAATCCGAACGCGCCGCGCCTTTTTACGACTTATTATGACTCGTGGAAGTTCGACCTCACATGAAAGTAGTTGACCTGGGTTGTGGAACCGGCGAATCGACACCCGCGCTGGCAGATGCTTTGCCCGAACGCGATGTCACCGGACTGGACTCTTCCCCTCAAATGCTGGAGAAAGCCGCGACTTATGCGGGCCCAAACCTGCGCTATGAACAGGGAGATTTATCCGAACTAACAGGACATTGGGATCTCATTTACAGCAACGCGGCTATTCAATGCTGTGAAGAACACGAAAAATTGATCCCTTATCTTTATACAAATCTGAAGCCAAATGGACAGCGTTGCGTGCAAATTCCATCCAGTCAGAACCATATCTCACACCAGTTGATCAGAGAGACAGCCAACGAAGAGCCACTTCACTCCATCTTACTGGGCCTTGAACGCCAAGCTCCTGTGCTGTCCATTGAAGAATACGCAGAGGTCCTTTTTTTTTAAGTGCAAAGCCGCAAATATTCTCGTTTTTGAGAAAGTCTATCCACACGTAATGGAAAACTCAGATGCAGTCATCGAGTGGATCTCGGGCACAGCACTTGTTCCATATTTTGAAGGGCTTGGAGAGCATCGTACTGCGTCTGTCGAAGCACTTAGGCAAAAAAAAATGAGAAACGCCCTGCCAGAAAGCCCTTGACTCCATCCATTTCAAAGAACGTTCTTTTCCGGGCAAAAACCACCTGAAGTCGCTGAGGTAAAATAAAGCCGCATCCACTTCGGAGGCTGTACTCATGAACCCTGAAGATTCTTTTATTGTTCGCGTGGGCATGTTCTTTCTAGTCCTGGGCGGAGGCGCGTTTATCCTCTTCGTCGCGTCCGACCTTGCCGATAAGCCGGATTTTGACTATCTCTTCGGGGCCATGATCTTGTTCGCGATTGGCTGGTCCATGTGGCGTAAAAAACCACCACCCGCGTCGGCTGGAAGATTTTCCTACATCAGAAAAATGCGCGAGAGTGCAAGGGAAAAACGTGAAAACAAACTTAAAGCTCGAGAAGAGGCCAAGAAAAAATAATATGTCCAAACTGATTCCATTGAAGAAGGCCATCGCAGAATTTGTGAACGATGGCGATGTGCTCTATGCTGCGGGCTTCACTCACCTCATTCCTTTCGCGGCTGGACATGAAATCATCCGGCAGGGAAAAAAGAATCTCACCCTCGCCCGCGCCACCCCGGACCTGATCTACGATCAAATGGTCGCGGCAGGCTGCGCGCGGAAAGTCATCTTCTCTTATATGGGAAACCCTGGTGTTGGCTCACTGCGCATCGTCCGCGCTGCGCTTGAAAAGGGCGGGCTTGAATGGGAAGAATATTCCCATTTTGGGATGATCACCCGCTTACAAGCCGGCGCGGCGGGTTTGCCTTTTTTGCCGATGAATCAAACCGGCGCGGAAGATCTGGAGAAGGCAAATCCGCTTATCAAACGAATTCCTGACCCTTACGGCGGCAAGGATGTGATCGTTGTCCCAGCATTGCATCCAGATGTGGCGATCGTCCATGTGCAGCGCGCGGATAAGAACGGTAACGCACATTTGTGGGGAATCATCGGTGAGCAGAAAGAAGCTGCTTTCGCCGCGAAAAAAGTCATTCTCACTGCAGAAGAAATTGTGGACGAATCAGTGATCAGGTCCGACCCGAACCGCACGATGATCCCTGCGAATATTGTAGATGCGGTTTGTCATGTACCATTTGCGTGCCATCCATCCTATGCACAGGGATATTACGACCGCGACAACGAGTTCTATCTCGCATGGGATAAGATCAGCGAATCGGAAGGCAACGTGAAACAATATTTAGATGAGTGGGTTTTCGGCGTAAAAAATCGAAATGCCTATTGGAAGAAGCTCGGTGAGAAGACTCACCAACGCTTGAAAGTCAAGGCGAGCTACAGCGACAAGGTCAATTATGGAAAGTATTGAATCCGCTAATTTTCGCGAATTGGCACGAAAAGAACCGGATCGGGAGGCGCGCTGACAGACTTATTGTATAAAGACGAAGTTTATGCAATTATTGGCGCGGCTATGGAGGTCTACAATGATCTCGGCCCAGGATTCCTCGAGACTATCTAGCAAGAAGCAATGGAAATCGAGGTTAATTTCAAAAACATTCCGCTCAGTGCTCAACACCAAATTACCGTTAATTATAAGGGCAAGCCTCTCAGGAAATACTATATCGCGGATTTGATCTGCTACGACAAAATCATTGTGGAGATTAATGCAATGGACAGCTTGACATTACGGGAAGAAGGTCAACTACTGAATTACCTAAAAGCGACTGGCATTAAAGTTGGCGTACTCATCAATTTCGGGCATTATCCCAGCCTTGAATGGAAGCGGCTTATACTCACCAAAGAAACAGCTCCGCGTCCTACATCGCGAACACTGCGCGAGGATGAAACAATCTATCAGACGAAAATTAGTGAAGATTAGCGTAAATTCGCGGACAACATGAATATCGCTCACTTCGATCTTGGCGGCAACGGCCCGGCCTTGCACTTCCTGCATGCCAACGGATACCCGCCAAATTGTTACAAACAGTTACTCGAACCTTTACAGCCGCAATATCACGTTTTCGGAATGTTGCTTCGGCCTCTATGGTCCGATTCAAAAATGGACGACATGCAGGACTGGCATCCATTTTCAGACGATTTGATTCGCTTTTTGTCTGACGCTTCGAATTCCCCTTCGCCCCTGCCGGCTGCTGCTCGAGGGACGATGTCAGTCAGCGCGATTGGTCCCGTCATTGGAGTTGGTCATGCCATCGGAGGCATTGTCACCCTGCGGGCGGCCTTGCGCGATCCGAAAAAGTTTCGCGCCATTGTTTTGCTTGACCCGCTGCTCTTTATGCCCTTTCGCTTGCTCGTGTGGAATTTCGTCCGCGCCACCGGGCTAGGGCATAAATTTCGTCCGAAGATCGCCGGGTCTATGAAACGCAGACGCGCGGTTGATGATTTGGAGCTGGTCTTCCACGGATATCGTACGCGTGAAGTATTCAAATACATGAGCGATGAAAACCTGAGAATTTATATCGAAGGAATTACAAAGCCAAAAGTGGATGGCGGTTACGAGCTGGTATTCTCGCCCGAATGGGAATCGCATATTTACTTTACACGTTTGCGCGACTTTGACCTGTGGCGTGAGCTTCCCAAACTCGAACTACCGACTCTCATTATTCGCGGCGCGGGGTCCGATACATTTTTGGAGAACGCGGCCAATCTAGTGAAAAAGAAAAATCCAAGGATCCAAATTGAGACCTTGGAAAAATCCACACATATCCTGCCACTGGAGCGTCCGCAGGAAGTATTCAATCTCACGCGATCATTCTTGAAAGAGATTTTATGACCGAAATCAAATATTCGTCAGCAGAGTTGATGATCGTCAATGCCGCGCGCCTCTTGAAAGATGGCGATGTGGTCTTTGTAGGTGTCGGCCAGCCTAATTTGGCATGCAACCTTGCCAAAAGAACACACGCACCCAACCTGGTGATGATCTACGAGGCCGGTGTGATCGGCGCAGAACCTGCGCGACTGCCGCTTTCCATAGGTGACCCCACCCTCGTAAGCGGCGCGCTTTCAGTAGTGAGTATGTATGATATTTTCTCCAACTATCTCCAGCGCGGCAATGTGGATGTGGGTTTCATGGGCGGCGCACAAATTGATAAATACGGCAACATTAATTCTACGGTGATTGGTGGATACGGGCATCCCAAAGTACGTTTGCCTGGCTCCGGCGGTTCACAGGAGATCGCGGCCTGGGCGAATCGCTGTTACATTATGACTCCGCATCAAAAACGCCGTTTCCCCGAGAAAGTGGAATTCATGAGCTCCGCCGGATTCATCAATGGCAAAGGCGACCGCGAGGCAAGAGGCTTGCGCGGCAGAGGCATGCTTGGCGTGGTGACTGATATTGGAATCATGGAACCCGACGAAACGGGCGAAATGATATTAACCGCATTGCATCCCGGTAAAACGGTTGAAGATGCAAAAGCAAACACAGGTTGGGACCTGAAGGTCGCGGCCGAGGTGAAGACAACCAAGCCAGTAACAAAAAAAGAATTGAAGATCCTTCGCGACGAACTTGACCCAAGAGGGATTTATTTGAAAAGTGGAGGATAACCCCCAACCAACGCGCCCTTTACGAGGAAAGGTTCTCAGGGTATACCAACCGGGATGACAAGCTCTCCTCGTTTTCGTTATCTGCTTTTCGATCTGGGTGGTACCCTCATGCACTCGCAGGGCGATTGGAACTCGATCCATATTCGGGCGTATGAAGCTCTGGTACAAAAACTGAATGAATATGAGATCGCTTTGGATAGCAAGGTCTTTCGCGCCCGTTTGCATGAATATTATGCCCAACGGGATAAAGACTACCAGGAAACCACCTATCATTTCGTACTGCGCGAACTGCTCAACGAGCTGGGGTATGGCGAGGTCGCAGAACCAATTCTCAGGTCCGCGTTGGACGCGTTGTATTCCGTCACACAAAGCAATTGGGTTCTTGAAAACGATACATTATCCACCCTCCAGCATCTCAAATCGCGAAACTATCAACTCGGTATTCTGTCCAATGCGGGTGACGATAAGGACGTACAGGATCTCATCGAGGGTTTTGGCGTTCGGGCCTACTTTGATTTCGTACTCACTTCCGCCACGTGTTTTTATCGCAAGCCGCACCCGCGTGCATTTGAACTGGCTCTCGCACATTGGAATATCCCCCCCGCGGAAGGCATCATGATCGGCGACAGTTTGGAAGCCGACATTCAGGGCGCACAAAAGCTTGGCATGGGCACGATCTGGATCACACGCCGCGCGCAATTTACGGAGGAGGACCTGCGCCGCGTCAAGCCGGACTTTAGCGTGCGCAAATTCGAAGAGCTTTTGCCAACCCTTGATAGGATCTCGATGACGCGCATCTGATGCATGTCCAACATGACTGTCGGGGTAGAATCCCCGCATGACCCAGCCCAAACTTTTTCCCTACATCGCGCTTGCCATCGGGATCATCGCGTTAAGTCTTTCAGCCATGTTCGTACGCTGGGCTGATGCACCCGGCCCAGTGACAGGCTTTTATCGATTGCTCATTTCAACGATCTTGTTCGCTCCTTTCTTTATTCAAAAGCAGAGCACCTCTGAACCGATTAATACGCGCTGGCTATGGTTCCCACTTGCGGCAGGGTTATTC
>CAZSVR010000082.1:0-10490 GCA_964610295.1 uncultured Anaerolineaceae bacterium | reverse complement strand
CCAGCCACAGCTCCTTAAAAATGCCTTGACAGCGTCATAGTATTCAGGGTGACATTTTTGAGATAACTTTTGGTTATTTCTTCTTGCCGCCGGACATATTGTAGGCAACGGCGGCGCGAACGAGATCCATCAAGGCAGATTCATCAATGTTGTCGCCTTCGCTGAAATCAATGGCGCGCGTTGCCTTCGCATCAAGGCCTGAGTTGAAAAGTCCCTTCGGATCCTTCAAGGAAGCGCCTTTGAAAAAATTGATCTTGATATGGTCTTTGAAAGCGCCGGCGGCAACAACATTTCCCTTGTGAGACCATACTGCGGTGTCCCACTTCCACTCCTCAGTGATATCGGGAGCGGCCTCGAGGATCAGTTTGCGCAGTCGGGCAAGCATTTTGCCGCGCCAGTCTGCGAGTTCCGAGATTTGATTTGTAATAAGTTGAGAGGGGTTGGGGGTATCTTTCATGATTTCTCCTGTTAGAACATTCCATTTTGATTAGGCGATTTCTCAGGCACTGGCTGTCCAAGATCCCAAAGTTCGACGATGTGTCCCTTCTCAAAGCGAAAGATGTGGACAACGGCCGCGCCGAGATCGCCAGGTTTCTGTCGCACGTGGGAGTGGACAACGACGAATTCGCCTTCGGCAATTGCCCGCTTCACTTCCAGGACCTTGTCCGGGTTCTGGACCGCATTTTCCTTCATCGCCGCCCGAAAGGACTCTGCCGATCCTTCGAAAAATGGGTTGTGGTGCCTGAACCCATCACCGACAAATTTCGAGTATGCCTCATCCACCTTCCCACTGGAAGCCAGTTTGAAGAAGGAGACGGCGGTATCTTTATTGCTATCTGCCATAACAGTTTCTGCTATTATAAACCGCCCATATTTTAGAACATATATTCTGTTGAGTCAATGTGGGAAATAAACTATTATCCAACCTTCTTCATGCCCATATAATGATCCCGCTGTTTCTTGTCAAAGTGTTCAATTGTGTAGCGTAGAGCCACACGCGGCATGCTGGCGGCGTGTTTATTCAAAAAGCTTATCAGTCTCTGAGGATCTTTGTCGCCGGCATAGCGCAACGCCCATCCAGTTGCTTTATGGATTATTCCTGCTCGTCTTTAGGTAAAATTTCTGCAATTTTGAACGCGTCGGCCACATCATCTTTTCCAATAAAATAAAGCGTACTAACAATAGCTGTGCGGCGTTCCCAGGTATCTTTTGAGCGTGCCAGCTTGTACAAAATATTTCGCGGTCTATCAAGATCAAACGAATAGCTGCCGATAACATAAGGAGCAGATCTATCAACCAGATCCCAGTTATTAATTCTGTCATGGCGGCGCAGATAAAGATCATACAGCTCCTGTCTGCGCACTTGTGGAGTCTTCTTGCTCCGTGCTTGAAAATCCATAATGCTCACGCCACCCACTCGTACTTCGTGGATTGGGCTTTCGAGCAATTTTTCAATTTCGGCGGGCGGCATGTCAATCAACTCTTTGGCAAGCTCGAAGACCTGTCCCATGCGTACACCGATAAACGTATCGTCTTTGTCGGACTCATCGAACTTAAAATAACGATGATACTTTTTTAAGTACCTCTGCCGATCGGTACGTTTTTAACTTTTCAATAAACTGCTTTGCGTTAATGCCTGCGGTTTTTTTTGTTTTATTGTCTTTTGCCATATGTCCTTCACCTGTTTTTGGAAAGGTTCCGGCTAAATTTTCTGAAGATGGTCAGATTGCAATATTATCAGTTGCAATCCAACCATCTTCTTCACGAAATCGATGTTAGTGTTGGTTGAGCTTTTTTCATTCAATATAATTAATTATTTATTCTTGATCTCGACCAGCTTACCACCCAACCACGCACAAGGGAGTGTAACCAGTACAAGCAAAACCGGGTACCAATTGGCTGATTTGTCCCAATTTGCCATCGCCCCGAGCGCGGCGAATAGGGTCCCAACGATTCCGAGTATGATGGCATGCCGCATTGGCCGATTGGGTGCCAAAGTAGCCGTAAGATAAGACCCTGCCACGGAATATATGCTCCGGTAGACCAATGCAAGCAAAAGCATCCACCAGATGTAAGCACCAGGCTCATTTTGGGGTGGGAAAACGCCGAGCTTTTCCAACGCAAGATCCGTCACGACGGATAATACGAAAACCGTGATAAATCCTGCCAGGATGGCTCCGATACTCTTAAATGTTTCCTTATTCATAACTTCTCACTTTCCTTCAAAGAGGTTTTGGGCACTGCAGACTACAGTTTTTTCTCACGCACCCGGATCGCCTGCCGAGCCACTACCATCAGCCACGCGCTATAGGCCAGGATCTCGATGCGGCCGATGCCGCCGGCCAACACGTCTGGGCCGAATGTACCGTCGCTGGGAAGGGCAGCCATCAGATAGACGATGAATCCCACCGTGCAGGCTACGGCTATGGCGGCAGCCCGCAAAATCGGGCGCCGCGCCATGGACCAGGCCGGATTGCGGGCCAGGTTCCAGCTGATGATCACAGCAGCGAACGTCATCGCAAGACCAAGCGTCCCACCGATGCTATGAAGCGTGCCACTGGTTGTAGCGGCGTCGGGGCTTGTGGTTATGGGGTCCGTTCGAAAGATGCCGGCCATTACCAAACCAAGGGCGCTGATCAAAAGCAGGGCCAGCCCAATTCGGCCGACGACCGTCGGCAGTTGTGATTTGATCGCCATGAACATGGCAATATAGCTCACCGCCAGAGAAAGGAAGGCCAGTACCATGACCCAGCCGTAACGCCCGAGCTCATACTCACTAATGAAACGCCAGGTAGGGTCGAACTCTGGTTCGAGGACATGCAGGGAGGCGAGCGAAGCCACGAATGCTATGGCGGTCGCAAATGAAACACGTGCCGCTGGTTGTGAAATGGACATTACCGGTTCAACTGTATCTTTTGCCATGATATTTCTCCACAAATTTTATTACCACGCGCCTAGGATCTGGCAAAGCTTGCAGCCATCTTATCGAGGCTCTGGTTCAAGCCAAGCTCGGCATTCCTGCCCATCTCAGTGTCGGCTGTAGGCAGGCCGTATTCTGTGACGGTCATTTCAGTCTTGCCGTTCCCAAGGTCTTTGAAAGTTACAACAGTACGCGTATCCCGCGGGAACTCCGGGGGCAGGCCCATCTTTACAGGGTCGGCCAGATTGCCGTCCTTGTCGGCCAGGTTCTGGATGAATTCGATCCTCTCCATAGGCACGATCCTCTTGTAGACCCAGGTGCTGTACATGTCCTGGCCGCCGAATTCCTTTGGCGCACGCATGCAGATCAGGGACGTGCCGCCTTCGCGAAAATCGATTACTGCGCTGGGTGACGTAAAGTAATCCGGGCCCCACCACTTCATTACATGCTCGGGATCGGTCCAGGCTTTCCACACCAGCTCGATCGGCGCGTCGAAGACGCGGGTAACTATGAGGTCGCGCGTTTTCGGCGATGGATTATTTTTGGTCATATGCATCCTTTAAGCCTTTTATCTCAATTTTGTTCATTTTGAGCATGGCCTGCATGACTCTGCCGGCTTTCTCGGGATCTTTGTCTCCCAGCATCTCGCCTAAAGCCGAGGGGATGATTTGCCATGACACACCAAATTTGTCTTTAAGCCAACCGCACCTTGATTCTTCTCCACCCTTGGTAAGCTTTTCCCACAGCTCGTCTACTTCGGCTTGCGTCTCACAGTTCACGAAGAGCGACATGCCTTCTGTGAAAGTGAAAGACGGGCCACCGTTCAGCGCGTTAAATTGTTGCCCAGCGAGTTGGAATGAAACACCCATTACCGCCTCTCCTGCGCGCATAACGTTCTCGATCTTTGAATTTTTAAAAAGAGAGGTGTAAAAATTTGCCGCCTGCTCGGCCTGATCGTTGAATGTCAGGAATGTGGTGATTTTTTGCATTTTATTCTCCTTGTGTCTAATTTACTTTAATCCAACTGCTATTTTTGCAGCTTTTCCAGAATCTCATCGAGGCGCTCATGTGAATCATTGACGCCTCTCTCCATGCCGGACTGGATCAGGCCGTCTCGATCAGAAACAGATTGAAAGACGGATTGAATCGTGACCCTTGTCCTGTCTCCAGGCAATTTCTCGAGTCTCATGGTATCGAGCGTGACATGTCCACTTTCGGGGAGTCCTTCAAACTCGAATGTCTGGATCATCAGCTCTTCAGACATCTCGTGGAACACGCCATGAAAACCGAATTCATTTCCGTCTTTATCTTTATGGATATAGCGATACCTGCCGCCGTTTTTAGGCTCAAATGTTTCAAGTATCATTTCGTATCCGCGCGGTCCAAGCCACTGGACGTAAAGTTTCGGATCTATATGAGCCTTGAACACAAGTTCGCGGGGCGCATCGAACTCTCTTGTGATGAAGAGATCCTGCCTGCCTGGCTCTGCTTTGATGATTGTTTTATTTTTTGTCGACATCTTACTTCTCCTTTTTTTGAATTTCCTGTAAAACTTTGTCGAGGCGATCAAGCCTATCGTTCCAGAGCTGCTCGTAGGGAGTGACCCAATCGTAAATGGGCTTGAGCTGCTCTGCATTAACCCTGTACATTCTTTGACGACCCACCCGCCTCTGGCTCACCAACCCAACCTGCTTCAACACCCCAAGGTGTTTCGACACCATCGGTTGATTCCAGCCAAGTTTCTCCACGATCTCGTTGACTGAGAGTTCTTTTACGCCCAGCACTGCAAGGACTTCTCGTCTCTTGGGCTCAGCCACGGCGTTGAATGGGTCATGGGTTGTCGGTGTGCGTGCCATCACCGCATTATATTCCTATATCGGAATATGTCAATAGCCTATTCTAGAATAGGTGTTCTATTTTGTCAAGAGGAAAATTAAGGGATTTTAGAACTTGCCAAAAACCCTCACCCTGCCCTCTCCCAGCGAGAGAGGGGGAAGTCGTCCCAATTAAAAATCATCATTATTGGGGTGAGGAAAGATTATTGAGATATCGCAACTTGGGTAAATACGCCAATAAAACCCGCCAGCGCGTCGGCTCCGGATGTTTCCCCCACAGCAAGGATTCTTTTTATTGCTTCTTGAATTTGCATCGTATTAGCAGAAATTAGTGTATAGAAAAATTCATGCCATAAAATCCCCGCTTCGCCTCTTCCCGCGGACCTCAACCACGCTGCCGAAAGTGACGTGGTCAACGGCGCGGCAGTGTTCGCTATCTCTTTAGCAATCACTTTTGCGATCTCCGGGGGATGAATGATCCACGCCGCGAGCACCGCTCCCATGATGAAGTCATCGCCTGCAGGAGTGAGACCTTGTCCCAAGCCAGCAAGTTGGCGTGATATTGTGAGGGAAGAGGGAATATCTGCAATGGCAAGAGCCGTTGAGAGATTGGAGATTAGAGACGCCGCGCTGACCTTGTCGAAGGGTAGGTAATTGGTAAGTGGTAATGGCGGTAATGTGATTGCGAGGAGCGCACTTTGCGACGAAGCAATCTCCAAATTGGCGAGGGGATTGCTTCGGACGGCAGAGCACCGCCCTCGCAATGACGATAGTTGATTGAGAATATTTTCTCTATTTGCGTGCAACCTTTCCCAATTGGGGCGTGGAGACCAGAATTCCGCGTTGGCTGTGTTGATGGTTAAATCTCCGAGATTGAGTTGAGTAGTGCGAATGACAATTGAGGATTGTGCATTAAGATGATCGGAAAATAAAACATCATCTTCAATGACAAGGTTGAATGGACCGTTTCCGATTTGTGGCGTGACGATGGATATAACTTCCCTTCGCTCGTTGATCAAATTGCAGGCATGGTCAAAGACATGCAAAATGCGCGGATGACAGGAATTTGCCAGCCAATCGCGGGCATCGGGAGCAAGAGAAAGGGCATTAATGAATTGCATTGTTTTCTCGTTTCCATCACAGTTTAGCATATTGGGTTTGCCAGATTGGGCAATATTCTGCAAGACAAGAAAAGAACGTTTATGGTAAAAAATAGGGGAGAGGCATGATGCAGGCAAACGAATGGTCGAAGATCAGTCATAACACCCAACTAGATGTCAGGCTTTTACATGCACGATATGTACAGCATGCATATCCGCGCCATAGTCACGATTACTATGTTATCTGCCTGATCGAGCGGGGCCGGCAGTCCTTCACCCATAAAGGCACAAAATACCTAACACCCGCGGGTGGTGTCATTTTGATCAATCCTGGCGCGGCTCATACTGGGGAAGCGGTCGACGAGCAGGGTTTTGAAATGCGGTCCATATATCCCACAACCCTTCATATGCAGATGGCGGCCCTTGAATTAACGGGTCATCATCAGACACTGCCCTTTTTTACCGAGGTTCGGGTGGATGATCCCCGGGTAATGAAGAGTGTTCTATCCCTGCACAAAGCCATATTACTGGGAGCGGACATGATGGAATGTGAGTCGCGGTTTATTCATACCCTGGCGCAACTCATCAAACTATATGCTGACTTCCCTTGCATTGAACCAAAACCCGGTAATGAGAAGAAAGCGATACAGAAAGCCCGCCTTTTCATTGAGGAATGTTTCGCACAGGATGTCAGCCTGAACTTGCTGGCTCAACATGTCGCTCTCAGCCCTTATTACCTTTTACGTGCCTTTTGCGCCGAGGTAGGAATGCCTCCCCATGCCTACCTTGAAAGCGTGCGAATTCGTAACGCCCAGAAGCTTATTGAGATCGACAAACCACTGGCAGAGGTCGCTGTGGAGGTCGGGTTCAGCAGTCAAAGCCATATGACACGTCGTTTCAAGAAGATCATCGGCGTAACGCCGGGGCAATATGCACAAGAAACACGGCCCTGATCCATAAGATGGATCAAGAGATGTCTCCATGCCTACCAGTCTTTTCTCATTGATTTTATACGTTCTCATATCAACTTTTACGCCCGGGCCCAGTAATATTTCGAGTGCCTCGATGGCTGTAATTCACGGCTACAAAAAAATCGTTAATTATCAGGTGGGTCTGGCTGCTGGGGTTTTCTTCCTGATGTTGGTGAGCGGGTGGTTTTCCACAGCGCTATTGAATGTCTTCCCTACTCTTGAACCCAGCATGCGTTATGTCGGCGCAGGATATATTCTTTATCTCGGCTTTGGGATATTAAAAGCCAGTTATTCCTTTGCCGAAGAGGATGCGAAACCATTGGGGTTTACCCATGGGTTCATTCTTCAGATATTAAATCCAAAATTGATCGTTTATGCATTCACTTTATTTTCAGCATTTCTGGCGCCGATCACCGGGAATATCGCTCTCTTGATATTGACTGCTGCGATCCTAGCAGGGATTTCGTTCTGCGCCACTTCCGCATGGTCTTTGTTTGGAGCAGCGATTCAAGCTTATCTTCATAACCCTCGCACGAAGATGGTTGTGAATATTATCCTGTCACTTTCCCTGATCTATACTGCAATCACCCTGATAGGTCCTGTGTAATTTCAATTTAACCGCCTAATATGGCTCTTTCAATAAACATTTCCAACGATGTCGGTTCGCGACGCAGAAGCCATCTCAACACATTAGGATTGCCCACCAATCCCCACTGGTTGTAGCACTCGAACATCTTGACCAGATTTTCAACCGCGTAGTCGCTGATCCCTGCCGTACGCAGTCTCCAATCTCTAATCTCTTCTCTCTCCGCGCGCACTAGACGATTCAAATCGCGGCTCAATATCTCTGCAACTTCAACATAAGACAATGGCAGTGTGCCAGCAAGTTCATAGGTCGCGTTTTTATGGTTTGGTTCAGTCAACACGATTTTCGCAACTTCGGCGACATCTTCAAGGTCAACAAAACTGAATTGGGAATTTACAGAATATGGAACGCGCAAAACTTCCTCTTCGAGGATGCTTTTCCAGCCTGACAGCAAGTTTTGCATATACGGCGCGGGTTGCAGGAGGGTGAATGACAGTCCTGACTCGAATATCATTTCTTCCACGCGCAACTTTTGCCAGTGGTGATTCATCTTCTCTGTTTGCGGATGCAAAACAGAATGATAGACAAAGTGCTCAACTCCAGCTTTTCGCGCCGCGCCAATTACCAATTTACCAATTACCCCTTCATCAGGATTCATGTTTGGGCAGATGTGATAGACACTCCGTGCGCCTTGCATGGCGGAACGAGTTGCGGATTCATCGTGCATGTCACCGACGATGACTTTATCCGCGCCCAAAGACTTTACAACAGATACATATTCTTCGCGATGAACGAACGCACAAACGCTCTCGGTTTTCGAGAGTGCCTTGAGCAGAGTCCTGCCTGTCTTGCCGCCAGCGCCTGTGACGAGGATCATGAGTTTCAATAAAGCCTGTTCACCTTTAGGATACTTGTCACTCCATTTTCTTGCAAACTGAACTGACGAGAGCGTATAATTCTGAACATAGTCTATTATACAGAATGATTCTGTATCGCTATGGTTTGATACCTCATGAGTTCGGAAATCACTTTAATTCCCATCTTGCCAAAATAGAATGTGCGTTCTATAATACGTGCAATTCTTGACCACTGGATTGGTCATTACCAAAAAAGGAGGCTCTCATGAATCAAGGCATTAAAACAGTCATCTATCCCGTCAAAGACATAGTTCAAGCGAAGGCATTATATAGCAAGCTTTTGGGTGTCGAGCCTGCTATGGACGAGCCTTATTATGTTGGCTTTAGAGTTGGGGACCAGGATATAGGCTTAGACCCTAACGGCCACAAGCAAGGCATGACAGGGGCCATCGGCTACTTCCACGTCAGCGACATTAAGAATAGTCTGCAATCGTTGTTAGACGCTGGCGCCCAGGTACAACAAGAGGTCAGAGATGTCGGTGGCGGCAAGCTGATTGCAACTGTAAAAGACGCGGATGGCAACATCATCGGACTAATCCAATTCCCTTAGATCTAGCTACAGAAAGGATGCGCTCAAATGTTGAATCTAAATTCGGTCATGATCGGAACAAAACAACCCGTCACGATGGCTGCTTTCTACGAAAAGTTATTGGGAAGGCCAGCAGACATGGTGGATCAGGGAAGTGGTTTTTGGGGATGGCAGGTGGGAAGTGTGAATATATCGGTATTGGAGCATTCTGAAATGGGCGGTAACACAAAAGATCCTGGTCGTGTGATGTTCAATTTTGAAACCTCGCAGGTCAAAGAGGAATTTGAGCGAATCAAGTCCCTCGGCGGCACGGTCATTAGAGCGCCCTATGAAATCGGTGGGGGATGGATAGCAACGCTGGCTGACCCAGACGGAAACTACTTTCAATTGGTGACCCCGATGGGACAGTAAGTCGTTAACCAGTCCAAGTGGCTGAAGGAGAAGAACCATGCGGAAATTGATCGTCTTCAACCATGTGTCATTGGATGGTTACTTTACAGACGCCAAGGGCGACATGAGTTTTGCACGCAATGCCGTCCCTGACGCAGAGTGGGACGCATTCGTTGCAAGCAATGCCAGCGGCGGAGGCATGCTCGTATTCGGGAGAATCACCTACGACCTGATGGTAAGCTTCTGGCCTACACCGATGGCGGCAGAGAGTATGCCTGTTGTGGCCGAAAGGATGAATAACCTACCGAAGGTCGTGTTTTCGAGAACATTGGATAAGGCATCGTGGAACAACACGAAGCTAGTGAAGCATGACCTGACAGGCGAAATACGAAGGATGAAGCAAGAGGCGGGAGAGGACATGGTCATTTTTGGCAGCGGCAGTATTATTTCGCAATTAGCCCGAGAGGGCTTGATCGATGAATACCAGATCGTGGTGAATCCCGTCGCCCTCGGCAAAGGTCGAACAATGTTCGACGGCATAAAAGAGAAGCTATCCCTGAAGCTGACAAAGTCGCGGGCGTTCGGCAACGGGAATGTCCTGCTGTGCTACGAGCCAATGACCTGATGAAGGAGAACCCATGAAAAGCGAAAAGGTTGGCTTTACATCAATAGATGAGTACATTGGGACTTTCCCCGACGATGTACAAAAAATACTGGAAGAAGTACGGACGATCATCAAGGCCGCCGCTCCTGACGCACGGAAAAAAATCAGTTATCAAATTGCCGCATTCGAATTGAACGGCAAAAATTTAGTTCATTTCGCTGGGTGGAAAAAGCACATTGCAATATATCCGATTCCTTCAGGAAGCGAAGCATTCAATAAAGAAGTATCAAAATATGCGGACGGAAAAGGCACTCTAAAATTCCCACTAGACAAACCAGTGCCGCTGAAATTGATAACTAAAATCGTTAAACTTAGGGTCGCTGATATTCTAAAGAATACGGATAAGAAAAAATAGTAGCTGCGCCAAGAAAGGAGTCTCTTGATGACCGAAAATTTTCTTGTGAAGTTATTTGAGCACAACCACTGGGCGAACCTCCAGATCATCCAGGCTTGCTCAGTTTTGAGTGACGAGCAACTTGACGCGAACCCCAGTCTGCCGCGAAAGGGAACATTCGCGGCACCGTGTTGCATCTTGTAACTTCGCAACGAGGATACCTATCACTCCTGACCCTGCCAGT
>CAZSVR010000081.1:9830-10605 GCA_964610295.1 uncultured Anaerolineaceae bacterium | reverse complement strand
GGGCGCACCTTCGGTGGGCGGCGCGCTAGGATTGTGGCCAACCTCGATCCTGATCATTCTGCCTCTCGGCATGCTGACCTTCTTCACCCTCGGCATTGCATCCATAACGACGATGGCGGTCGCGTTGTTCGCGATCATCCTCTTCGCGATCCGCGCTTCACAGGGACTGATGCCCTGGATCGATGTGTGGTATGGCGTGGGCGCGGAGATCCTGCTTATCTGGGCGTTGCGACCGAATTTGAAAAAATTATTCGAAGGCCAAGAACGCGTGGTGAAGTACAGTTTGAACGGCTGGCTTCGCGCGCGGCGTGATCCGAAATCGAATAACTAGGAATTCACCGCTTACGACATAAAAAATTTCCGGATCCTCTTGGGACCCGGAACTCTTTTATTTTATCAACCGTCCTCGTCACTCGCAACCCCGGGTTGTTCAACTCTTATCACTTCGCCATGAAGGTTGACCACCACTTTGAATCCCATCATACCGAGATAGGCTCGCATGTCTTCGGGGATTCCCGTTTGCATGAGCGCGTCGAATTGCTGGTCAATGTTTTTGAGCTGCTTTTCGATCATCGCTCTTGAAAAGGGATCATCCTGACCGAGCATTTTGGCGGTTTGTTCTGAAAGCAGGTCTTCACTTCCCTTCATCATCTCAGCCATTTGCGCAAGTAAATCCTGGTACAAAATCTCAAGTCGTTCTGCAGTATCAGGCTCGTGTCCATCTATCGTGCAGTTTTCTAATAGCCTCTTCGCGCTCGAAGACAAGAGTAGTTTT
>CAZSVR010000081.1:0-9820 GCA_964610295.1 uncultured Anaerolineaceae bacterium | reverse complement strand
TCGGCCGGGATGTGGCGGCGAAAGCCGGCGTCGTCCACTACATAGCAGGGATCGTTGCCGATAAAAGCGGTATCCACTACATGGCCGGCTTCATCGATGACGAGCCCGGCAAAGAGAGCTTGTTGCGACATGAGCGAATTTAACTTTGTCTGCCTTCGATGGCGGCCAGTAGAATGCCGGCTGCGATCCCAACGCGACGATCCAGACGTTTGCTGATGTCCATGCTGAAATCAATATTCAATTGATACGCAAAAGGATTGAAGGGTTGCTTGAGATCCGCAACGCGGTCGCTGCCGAGGGTGATGTCGTAATTCTGTGGGATCAACCCGCTCAGAAAGCGGCGCATTAATGCGAGACCCATGCTGTCCTCGAACAATTTGCCGACCACATTATCAGCCACGTCCAAAACGTCCCATTCATCCCGCAGCATGGAGGCGAGTCCCTTGCGGCGAAGTGCGCCTATCTTTTGACCCGTGCTGCTATCCACAACATCATAGGCGGCGGAGAAGTCCATGATCTGACGTGCCTTGATCATCAATACTTCCTGCGTCTTGCTCTCATCGGCATACACGCGGATATCTTCGCGCAGTTTGAACATCTTCTGTTCGCTGAACAGCACCAGCCTGCCGTTCGGGTCATAAAAGCGGAACTTGCCGGCCAATGCGAAGACCTGGCGTTTGAGCAAATAACGATCGAAAGAAAAAGCAGGATTCATTTTTTATGCTCTCCTTGTTTATTGGATATTAATCTCAAGTCCTTCGAGCTCGTTCAGGACGTGGACGACTCAATTAGAACGCGCGTGCCTTCCCCTGGCAGATGGAGATAATCCAGATCCGGCGGGACGTTTGGCCTGGTCCAGCGATAGAGCCATTTCGCATCCCCGGATCTTAAGTTCACGCAGCCGTGGCTGCGCGGGCGGCCATAATCATTATGCCAGTATGTTCCATGAAAACCGTCGCCGTTACCTGTAAAAAAGGTAACCCACGGGACGCCGGGCAAATCGTAGATTTTATTTATCGAGTCGCCCTGGTTTGTCATGTGCACAGACGGGCCTTTGTGATACGTCAGGAATTCACCCGTCGGTGTGCGCGTCCCTTTTCCGCCGCTTGAACAACGCGACGAAAAGACCATGCTGTCTCCCTCGAACGCAGTGACCCATTGCGCGGCCAGATCCAGGTGGATCAATTTATCGGATTCCGGGACTTCTGGAGAAAGCAATGTCAATTCCTCTTTGGGCACCAGACGCATATTGTAATATGGAACGTAGAATGATTTTTTGAGGTGCTTGTCGAAGATCTCATACCAAATGCTTTTCTCTGCACGCGTCACAACGACATTCTTCACCCAGTGTGTGGTCCCGTAATATAGACGATATCCATTCTTTGCGTATATATATGGGGCCAGCCGGGTTTCACTCATCGGCACAGTCACCTCGCCGAGTTGTCCCGCGAAGGGGATTTCATAGATGGGTTTGTTGAGTATGGTTTCCACAGGTTGCAGCCAGCCCGAATAGGTAAAACCATCCTCCACTTGATACCAGGCTTTGTTGTACGGATTCCCCTCGTCGCCCTCCACTTCGGAGTTGAGTTCAACGACCTGATCCATTCCAAATAACAGGATTTTCTTTGCATTGAATGAGGGCGCATCATAAAGTGGGATGCCGCTCCAGGTGATTCGTCCATGCGAGGCGGGAGGCGCGGCCAAAGCGCGGTCCATGCCCATTTCGGAGAGAGCCAGCGCGAGCGCGCCCGATGCGGAAAGTTTTAAGAAGTCACGGCGGGATAGTTTTTCCATAAGTTGTATGAATGGCGGACGTTCCATGACGCCCGCTTTCTACTAAAGTACGATTTCCACTTTCGTCCCCACTCTACCATAAGAGAAATCCTTTTCCAAGGGAACTGCGGGTGATGACCAGCGATAGAGCCACTTCGCTGCTGATATGGAGAGGTTGATGCATCCATGTGAGCGCGGGCGGCCGAAGTCATTATGCCAGTATGTCCCGTGCAGCGATACCCCACTTTCGGTTAAGTATTGCACCCACGGTACGCCGGGCAGGTCAAAACCGCTCGCCGCCAGATCGCCCGCGGCCATGTGCCGCGAGGGACGTTTGTAATATGTAATGAACGAACCTTTCGGGGTGGTATAGGTGCCCCCGCGGAAGATGCCACCGGTGGAAACTGGGGTCATGAACACAGGCCTGTTATCTTCGTATGCGATCACCAATTGTTGCTCCAATTGCACCTCCACCCTTTTCTTTTTATTTGGCACTTCCGGCGAGATCGGCGCGAGTTCTTCGCTCGTCATGAAGCGGAGGTGCTCAGCGCGCGCATAATAGTTCTTGTCCCATTTATCGTCGTACACTTGATACCAGATCTGTCCCTCGGCATTGGTCGTGACCGATTTGATCCAGTGCGTGGTTTCGTAGTACATGCGATACGCGGCTTTGGACGTATAATCTGGCTGTTCGTGCGCGTCGGTGTAGGGCACGCTGACTTCTGCCAGCAATCCATCGATGGGAATATCCACGCTGGATGGAATATTCAGGATCGTCTTCACCGGCTGGATGCTTCCTGAATACACATAACCATTTACAGAACTGTCTGCACCGACCTCATACCACACGCGGTTGTGAGCATCGACGTCGTCGCTGATGGCAGTGTTCACGATTTTCAACAACGTGTCGCGGCGACAGATCTGAATTTGCGTCGCCCCGATCGAGGGCCGGTCGAACATCCAGACCATGCGTGAGGTGACGCGTCCCTGTTGCGCGGCAAAAGGGTCGTCGAAATGAAAATTGAGCGGAGGCCTGAACACACCCGCCAGCCCCAATCCGCTCATTTTTAAAAAGTCCCGGCGTGATAGTTTGGAATTGCTCATTAATAATGTACGTTCACCACTGTCCCGACCGCAGAGAAGTTGTATAACCATTCAGAATCGGGGATGGACAGGTTGACGCAACCGTGACTCATCGGCGTGCCGAAATTATTATGCCAGTAGGTACCATGCACCCCATAGCCTTTATAGAAATACATCACGTACGGCACATCGGGCAAATAATATCCTGGGCCAGACATATCCGTGAAGCGCAGCTTGATCCAGACCTTATACTTGCCGGTCACGGTGGGGGTCTGCCATGTGCCGGTGGAAACCACGAAAGAATTCACCACTGTATTCCCTGCATATGCGTATACGCGTTGTTGCGAAAGATCAACATCGATCCAATGCTCGCCAGCGTAGCTCGCCACTTGCGGAGGTACATAAGGCGCAACCGTCGGCGCGATATATTCTGAGGTAGGTGTATCCGGAACGATCTCGACGGACGCCAGGCCCGGCGTTTCGATCACTTCGGGTAATAGTGCAGTTGGTGGGATATACGGCGTATTCGTTGGTAGCTCAACAAGCGAGGCATCGTTTTGCGGCTCACCAGCGCCGCTCAACTCTTCGGGTGGTTGGATATATGTTGTGGCAATTGATAGCGCGGGTGGCGCGATCACATCCGCTTGAGCCACAGACTCCTGTGCACCAGATTGCTGGGTATAGGTCGGCTTTGGAATATTTACCTGCGCGAACGATTGCAGCGGGGTGGGTTGCACAACCGGAGCAGAGGCTATATTCAGGATGGACGCCAGTACGGGAGAGGTTACGGCCGACCACGCCGCGAACAGGAAGACCGCACATCCCATTACGATCAGGAAGACGGGGAATAGGAAACTGCGTGTCCTCGGCCTCTTCCTGCTTTCGCTGCGCGCCGCGCCTTGAACCTGCTTCTGATTCATTGGGTGGTCTGTCCCTTTGGGTGATTCTTTAGCGAGCCTTTGCATCGCCCACTCCATTCCCTGTTTCGCACGCTGACTATTCGGATTCACCTCCAGCGCTTTGCGGATGTATTCCATACTTTCGCGCGGACTGGCGATGGTCGCAAGGATCAGCCACGGGTCTTCATTTTGAGAGGCAAGTTGTGCGGCACGTTCGGCCCACTCGCGGGCCTCTTTCACAGCACCATTCTTCAACGCCTCACGGGCGTGCATTACAGCTTCTCGCGATTCGACGAAACGATCATTCATGGGCCACCTTCATTCAGGTAAAAACAAATAAACAGTTCCGCGCAAATTATAAACCCTGGACGTGTGTTGGGATTCGATTGTTACCATTGGATCTCCACCGGCGTGCCGATCTCAGCCCAATCATATAACAATTGTGACTCATAAGTACCGATCACGATACATCCGAAAGAGATGGGCGTACCGAGATACCCCGCCCACAATTGAGCGCCGTTCGATAAAATGGGCAGGGCGTGGATCCCATTTTGCAAATTCCCGGACCAGTAAATGCCGAGCCAATTCGGCATCCAGATATTCCAGGTTTCACCATAGGCGTTGGGGATCTTGTTCAGTACACTAAAAGAACCCACCCGCGTGGCGTTGTTCATTCCCGTGGAAGCGATAAAACTATATACCAGCAGGTCGCCCTCATATGCATACATATGCTGTTCTGAAACGTGGATCAGTATATGTTTGCTCCCAGCATAGCCCGGTGCAGCGGCATGGGTTTGTTCGGAGCTACCCTCAACCGCAGGCGTCGCATATTGCGGGGTGGGCGTGTCTGCAATGATCTCCGCGTAGGTCATCAGCTCAGGGGTGTTGATGGGGTTTTCAGTTGGAATGAAAGTTGGAGAAGGGATAACCAGTGTCGGAAGTGTCGTATGAGCGGGCTTCGCGATCTCTGCATGACCATAAAACTCTCCATGCGTTGGCGTGACCATATTGTTCAAACTCGAGATCGGAGCCAGTGCTGAAGATGAACTGACAGACCACGCCGTGGCCGCAATTACAGCACCAGCCAGCACGAGCAGCAACGTGCGATAGAATGGGCTTTTTCGCGAACGGAGGGTTGTTTTGCTCATGGTGCAAAGGTTGGACTAATGGTTGGTAATACGCTTTCGTTATTGATAAAGCACAGGATCCCGTGCGTTACGCCTTCGGCGACGCGGTCTGTTTCTTTTGTCATTATTTCCCGGTCGAGATACATAAAGCCGGTCTCAATGATCGCGGTAATCGTGTTCGGGTCGATCTCAGAGAAGGCGTGATATTCGCGCATATCTCCGGTGATGCTGCCTGCGTGAAAAGTAAGGCCGGTACTGTGCCCGTATCGATCTGTCAGACACGCGGTCAGGCGTTGGGCGCGGTTCACATCGCGCGTCTCCATTGAAGCCGCCACTTTGAAACCCGTGGCCTGGTCGTTGACGTATTCGCATGAGTCGTTGTGAATGGAAACAAGTGCCACGGCGCGATAGCCGTTTAAGCGCGTATCGAACTCATTGAGCAGATCCACCTGAAAACCCTGAGCCGCCAGACTATCCCGGACCATCATGGCGATCTTAAGGTTCAGGTCTGCTTCTGTAAGTGTCACCTGCCCGTTCTCGTCCGTGCAGACCGTACCTGAGTCATTGCCATTGTGCCCCGCTACGATACCGATCCGCAGTTGAGGCTGTGGAGTCGTAATGGCGGCATTCGCCCCGGGTTGAGGTGTAAGGATGAGGCGTAATTGTTCCTGCAAGTTGCTCGCGAAAAGGCTGTTGGGTGTCCACGCTGTGAAGAGCGTAGACAGCAGAATTGCAGTTCCAAGTGTGGTAACGAACGCGCTCATCGGACGCGGTGCGGGTGCGGGTGCAGGTTTGGGTCTTGAGTGCCGGAGTGGGCTATTGGTTTGTGCTTTTGTAGATTCCATGTTCTATATCATGATATTCCGTAAGAAACAAACGCGCAAGGGCAGAATTACGGTTTTCGTGTCGTCAATTCACGCACACAGATTTATCCTTGACGCTCTTTCCCCTCGCCATTATGATGAACTCCAACATGGAGAACCCAACCTTGACGACTCTTGATTCTGAGCAATTACGCACCGCCATGCGCGGCTGGTCAGTCGGTGTGACTATTGTAACGGCGGTACATGCAGGCAATCGGCACGGCATGACCGTGAACTCGTTCACATCCGTTTCGCTTGACCCCGCGCTGATCACCATCTCCTTGCAGGCTTCCACGCGCACACATGAATTTGTTTGCGGGTCGCATGCATTTGGTCTGACAATACTCTCCGCTGAACAAGCGAAGCTCTCAGACCTTTTTGCGGGGCAATCCCCCGAAGTTCAAGATCGTTTTGCAGGCCTGAAGCTGGAGACCCTTGTCACCGGCTCGCCATTAATCGTCGGCGGACTGGCATGGCTGGATTGCCGCGTAGTGCAGACCTTCGAGGCGGGCAAGAATACCCTGTTCATTGCGGAAGTGCTCGCGGCGCGCGGCACAGGTGAAGGTCAGCCCTTGATCTATCATAATCGTCAATACTGGGAATTATCTCAATTAAAGTAGGTCATGTTCCAAACGTGACCTTGCAGGTGAGGGTGATATGTCCAATCCATTAACCAGCGATGAAAGGCAAACTTTATTGCGACTGGCGCGCGAAGCATTGGAACTTGGCGTGAGAAGCAGAAAACTTCCGCCTCTGGATCAAAGTTCTCTGACATCCACCTTACGCGAGCAGGGCGCGTCTTTCGTCACGCTCACCATCCAGGGCACATTGCGCGGTTGTATTGGCGCCCTGGAGGCCTATCAACCTCTCGCAGAGGATGTGCGCGAACATGCAGTCGCCGCCGCGTTGCAGGACCCGCGGTTCCCTCCAGTGGGAGAAAGTGAATTAAACAGGATCAGCATCGAGGTCTCGCGCTTGACCGTGCCTGATCCGCTGGAATATTCATCAAGCGAGGATCTGCTTGTTAAATTGCGTCCGCACATCGATGGGGTCATCCTGAAGGATGGTCATCGCCGCGCCACCTTCCTGCCTCAGGTCTGGGAGAAACTTCCTGACCCGGCTGAATTTCTTAACAACCTTTGCGCGAAGATGGGCGCCCGGCAAAATTTGTGGAGGCATACAAAGTTGCAGGTCTATGTGTATCAGGTCGAAGAATTCCATGAATTGAATTGAAGAACGCCGCATCAATGGCTGAACCAGAATTCCTGTTCTTGCTGTAAATTTCCAAAGCGAATTTAGTAATTTATTCAACAAGCGGTAAAATACTCCAATGGCTGAAATATTCCCCGAAAAACCCGATGACAACATGTTCCAGGATGCAGTCAATGCACTGCGTCACGGCGATCGCACGCGTGCCAAAGACCTGCTCACCGCCCTCTTGAAAGACGACCAGGGTAATGCGACGTACTGGGTTTGGTTGAGCGCCGCGGTGGATAATTCCAAGGAGCGGATCTATTGCCTGCAGACAGCGTTCAAACTGGACCCCGAAAATAGTACCGCGAAACGCGGTTTGATCCTGCTCGGTGCACTGCCGCCCGATGAAACCGTTCAGCCATTCCCGATGAACCGCCCGCGCGCCTGGGAGGAAAAACTTTTACTCGCGAACGAAAAACCAAAAGAAAGAGGTTTGAAAGTCGTTGCTAGAAATCCGGTCGTGCGCCTGCTGGGTGTGGTTGTGCTGGGTGTTGGGTTATGTGCCGCGGTTGTGTTTGGATTTATTCTGCCACGTCGAAGCAATGTGCGTCCCACGCTAACCAATACTCCGGGGCCTTCTCCTACATTTACATTCACGCCAACTTTATTTGGGGCAATTGGCGTGCCGACTTCCACATATATGGGTCCAACGCCACTATGGATGTTGCTGCCCGCCACTTATACGCCCACGCCTCTTTATGTCAGCACGCCGCGCGACCCGCAAAATTTCGACCAGAACCGTTCGGCCAAGGCAGCCTATGAAAAGGGAGATTGGGACTCCTTCATCCAGAACATGAGGCTGATCGCCAAACTTGAACCTGATTCGGCTGACATTTATTATTACATTGGCGAGGCATATCGCTTCAAAGGGGAAGCCAGCAATGCCCTGAAGGCCTATAACGATGCATTGGAAATTGATCCGGATTTTGGTCCGCCCTATCTGGGCCTTGCGCGTGCGCGTCTCATGCAAGACCCGAACGTGAACGTTGAATACCTGTTCGACGAAGCCCTTGCCCGCGACCCCGACTTCGGTGAAGTCTATCTCGAGCGGGCACGCTATTTCATTAGGAAGAATGATCCCGAAGCTGCGATCGTGGATCTGAACCATGCGGACCAGCTCATGCCCGAGTCGCCTGAGGTGCCTCTGGCTTATGCAAACGCCTACCTGGCATTGGACGATCAGGAGAATGCCCTGAAATCCGCAGAGAAAGCCTACTCGCTCGACATCACCAACCTTTCCATCTATCCGTTGTTGGGTGAGCTATATATCGAAAGTGGACAATATCAAAGCGGCATCGAGGCCCTCGAATTGTATGTGGTGTATAAGGATGAGGATTCGCACGCTTTTGCTCTGCTGGGCCAGGCCTATTTTAAGTTGGAAAATTATCAGGCCGCAGTCGCGAACCTTGACACCGCGTTCTCGCTCAACTCCAACGGCTTGAGAAGGTTTTACGTCTATCGCGGGCTGGCCAACCTTGAATTGAACAATCTTGATAACGCAGTGCTGGACCTTGAAAAAGCCTTCGACGCTGATGCTGAATCGTATGAAGTAAATCTCGGGCTTGTACGCGTGTACTATGTACAAGAAAAATTTGGCAGTGCTTTCCTGAAGGTGGAGGCCCTTAAGTCTTTCGCAAAAACCGATCAAGAAACCGCAATCGCACTTTACTGGCGCGCGCTCATTCAGGAAAAACGCGGCGAGAAAAAGGATGCGATCGCCACCTGGCAGGATCTGCTTAAGATGGACGTGAAGGTAATGACTTCCGAAATGCGTCTCGAGGCCGAACAGCACCTCAGGGAGGTGATCACGCCTACAAATACTCCCAAAAAAGGGACGGGGACTCCCACGCCGAAGGGCGGCTCAACCCCAACGCGAACTCCAACACCTAAGAAATAATTCAAGTCTGCGAGTCTTCGGGTTTTGTTTATTTTCTTATTTTCTTCCTCAGAAAGGAATGCATGTTCTTGAGCGCCTGCTGCCATTCCATCTCCGCATCCACTTTTCGTTGTATATCCCCCGCGCGCTGACGCAGGCTGCCCATCACGCGTTCATCCTCCTGTGAGTCCAGCTAAAAGCCATGGCTGTTCTCTGAACAATAATCCAATTTCAGGTCGTACAGGCGATATTGAAATTCAAACAACGGGGATTCGCAACGTGGACAGAAGAATTCCGTCTTTTTCTGTGAATGGATCAACGAACCTTTGCGGGCATCATCGTCGAAAACCGCATCTTACAACCGATCCAGCTCATTAACATCCAGCCACATGCCGCGGCGGTTCGGGCATCAATCCACTTCGATCATGCCTTCATGATATTATTGGACCAGTTCGGTTTTACATTTGGGGCAGTTCATTAAAGTATTATGTCATTGCGAGGATGGCGATGTTCCGTCCGAAGCAATCTGCTCTTTGATTGTGTTCTTCACCAATTCCTCAACCGACTTGCCGTTTCCGGTAATATCAAGCCAGACCAAAAACTCTGTATTTCCCTTTGGACCTAGCAAGGGCGATCTGATCAGTCCGCGCAAGCCGAAGCCTCCATTTTTTGCATAACCAAGCACGTTCAATAAAACCTGTCTGTGGATCTGCGGGTCGCGGATGACGCCATCGCCGCGCGAAACATCCTTTTTGCCTGCTTCAAATTGAGGTTTGATCAGGCAGATCAATTGCCCATTCTCAGTCAGCCAATCTCTTGTTACCGGCAACAAGATTTTTAAAGAGATAAAAGAGGCATCGATTGTGGCCAGCGAGATCTTCTCAGGCAGGGATTCTACAAAACGCGCGTTGGTCTCTTCCATCACCACCACGCGCGGATCATTCC
>CAZSVR010000080.1:0-11617 GCA_964610295.1 uncultured Anaerolineaceae bacterium | reverse complement strand
TCGATCCACCCGCCGGGCTGGAGTACGAAAGGCTCCGGCTCCACCGATGTCACGCGGTCCAGGAAACAATATGGCGGCCCCGGCAACCGAGCGCATCGCCGCTCGTCGTCAAAGACGCGAAAGGGTTCGCCGAAGCAGTCCGAGGGGTTGCCGATGCAGAAGGAGAGGATTTGTTCGCGAGAAAAGACCGGTGCGGAGGATCTGCTCGCGCCAAAGCCCGTGGCAAGCTTGCCACGGGCTTTTGAAAAATCACTCGCCGTGCGATTGTGCCACAGTGATTCGATTTGCTCGCGCGTCGTCCCCGTCATTTGCAGCGACATGTTCGTCATGCGAACGATCGCCTCGCCGTCGGCGTACATCATCGCGTCAGCCAGGACGTACGGCTCCGGCCGGTAGCCGATCTCCTTGATCTCCACCTGATACGTGACCGTCTTCGTTTTCGGCGTGACGGGTCCGCGGCAGCGCAGCGAACTTACCACGCCGGGCACCGGCTCGTAGCTGACCTCGTCCTGTTCCCCGACCCAACCCATGCGCAACAAGAACATTCGCAATGTGTGTGCGCAGCACTCGTACATCAGCGTGCCGGGCATGACCATGTCATCGACAAAGTGGCATGTCAGGAACCAATCGTCGGGATGGATATCCGCCTCCGCGCGGATCAAGCCAATGCCATAGCGACCGCCGGCGGGGTCGAGCTGCGTGACGCGATCGATCAGCTTCATTCGTCCACCAGGCATCTTGAGCGGATCGGCGATCGGCAGTCCGGCGAACATGGGTCCAAAGCAGCCCGCAAGGTCGCCGCGACGCAGCGCCGCCAGATTCGCGTCATCGTACGACTCGACGGATATTGGCACGAGCGGTAGCCAGTCGGTGGGGAGCTTGCCATTGACCGGCGCCAATTCTTCCGGCGTCAGGACGATCCCGCGCGAATTATGAATCTCCTCCGGCGAGAAGAACCCTGCGCATCCGTTACGCATCGTCAGTACAGGCACGCCGCGCACCGTCCCGTCGAATTGGAAGAAAAACAGATACGTCGCGCCTTGGCGGACAAATTTTTCGATGCGGATGTCGTAGCGGATCGTCTCGCCGGGCCGCGGAAGGCCGCGGTGAAACGTGACCGTCGCATCGAGGAGCCGATAGGTGCGCAGCCCTTGGGTGATGCGGTCGATTCCGAGATACGCGGAGAGAAAGAGGTCGGCCTGACCGGCTTCGACGGTGATGCAGATCGGCGCGCGGCCGCCGTCGAGGTACCACGCGTCGGCGAAGACGTCGTGCTCGGTGACGACGCGCCCGCCGGTGAGCGAGCCTTTGACGCCCTCGATCTCCATGATGCGATCGACCAACATCAGCGGCTCGTCAGGCAGCCGCACGCGCGTGGGGTAGCCGTCTGCCTCCGCGAACTCGGGGCCGAGCACCTTCGCGACCGAGCCACGGGCGAATTCCAGACACAATTCGCGCGAGAGAACCGGTTCGTTCAGAGCCGCGACCGTGAGGGAACGCCGCGCGACACTCAAATCGTCACTCGGTGTTCCCTCACGGTCGCGGCTCTGATCCGGCAGCACGCTTGCCAGTGATACAAAATCGGCACCCGGCGAGTTGACCATCGATTCGAGAATTCGCGATTGAAACGCGAGGACCGAGGCCATTCCTTCGGTGGCTGACTCGGAAAACCGCAGGAATGCCAGATGGGCGGAGGCGGCGGCCTCGGTCGTATGAGCCCATTCGGTGGCGAGAGAATCTTCCTCGTACAGCACGGTCGATAGAGCGGCCGGTTCAAAGATTCGCCGAGGAGGCATTTCTTGCAATCGAGGCTCGCGCCCGCGTCGTGCCGGCAGCGGCGGCGTGCACGGCAACCTTCCGACTTCGACGAAGACCGTTCTGGCCCCCTCTCCCTTGAAGGGAGAGGGCTGGGGTGAGGGTGATTCGGCTGAGACGGCAATGTCCTTTTCTACGCCGAGCAGAAACGCGACATCGATCGGTACGCGTTCCGCGATGAGCGCCGCGGCCAGTTGGAAGATGCCGTGGATTTCCCCTTCGCCTCGCGTCGACGCGGAGCGTGCGAAGTGCGGCTCTCCCGCGAGGATTTTTCCAATCATTCGCGTACACGATGCCTGTGGACCGACCTCGACGAAGAGCCGAACGCCATCCGCGTACGTCTGACGAATGAGTGCCGGGAAGTCGAAGCCGTGCAGAGCTTGAGCGGTGATCGACTCGGCAGCGCTGGCCCGCGTCACGTCGTACGCCCGGCCTGCGGCGGCGCTGTAAAAGCGAACACCATCCGGCGGCGTCGTGGGCAGGAGGTGCAACTCGCGATACGCCTCCTCGACCTGTCGCACGGCCTCGAAGTGAACCGTTGGTACGCCTTCCAATGGGACGGCGCGACAGCGCAGCCGCTTGGCGACCATCTCGACATCCTCGCACAGGCCGCCGATGACGCATTCCTTCGGGGTGTTCACGATCAGGAGTCGCGCATGCTTCAGGCCATTGAGCGCTTCGCGGACGGCCTCGACAGGTCGACCGACCACCGCTGCGATCCAATCGACTGGTTGGTCATCGGGAATGTCCCATGCGGCGCGGATCGCCCGGCACGGCCCCGCCAGGTCCGTCTTGAACAGCGGACTGTGGCTCATGCGCTGGAGCATTTCGTCGCTATCCCGCCAAGCTCGCAGCGCAAAGAGCCCGGCCGATTCGCCGAGGCTGTAGCCGATGACCGATTGTGGGTGGGCGCCGAGTCTACGGAGCAGGTCGCTCATCATGACGCAGTAGGAGACCTGCCGGAAGATCGTGCGATGTACGTCCGCATAGCCGTCTGACTCGTCGCTCGGCGACCGGCCGTCGATCATCTGGCTGCGAAGCCGCTGAGACTCGCGGTCGAGCGAGCGAACAATCTCCGGCCACCGCAGCGCGATGTCTCGGCCCATGTCGGGGTAGTGGTTGCCGGAACCGGGGAAGACGAACGCGAGCTGGCCCGTACTTCCGAGCGGCGCAGCGTTGTAGAACGCGCCCTTGCGGCCGTCGAGCGAGTGGTCGGGGTTGTTCGAAAGCGCCGACCTCGCGGCTGACAAAGCGTCCGTCAGTTCTTGCGTCGATGCCGTGGCGAGACAAACAGCCAAGCGGCGGTCTCGCCTAACTCCGCGCTGTTGGAACCATTGCCGTGCGATTCCAACGTTGTCTTGGGGGCGCTGTGCGGCAATCGTCAACAGTTCGTCGATTCCGGCCAACAAGCCGTTCACGTCATCAGCTTCAATCGCAAAGAGGGCTTCTTGGATCGAGGCCGACGCCAAATTCGGCTTTGACGGGCAGACGGCTTGTTCGGCTTCTTCGAGGATGACGCAGACGCTATTGCCGTCGAGCGTCGTAGCTCCGGCGGCAGCTCGCCGAGGTCCGTCGATCCGATCCCGCCACCAATACGTTGACAAATCGGACCCGGAACCCGGCGGCAGAATCTCGTGATAAAGACAAAGTGCCGCCTTCACCAGCGAGGCCATGCCTTCGGCCGCGCCGGTGCGGCCGAGCGTCATCCTCGACGAGAAATCCTGCGCGGATGGATCGTCCGCAGCCTCCGCGTTGCGAATGACGGCGTAGATTCGATCGCCCGCCGCCCGCGCGTCGTCGAGGCGCTTGAGCACGACGGCCGCAGCGCCCTCTCCGATCATTTCATCGTGAACCTCGCCGCCCTTGTTGAGGCGCTTGAGCAGCGTCGTCGTGACGACGTTGCGGACGTCGCCCGCCAGATCGACCGCGCCGACAATCGCCGCATCAATTTCATTTCGCGCCAGCGCCCGCGCGGCGATCTCCACGGCGCGGAGACCGGATGCCTCGTCACAGGAAACGGCGTAGCTCGGCCCGCCGAGTTGAAACTCCCGCGCGATCCGGCTGGCGATCATCCCGCCCAGTGCGCCGACCGTCCGAGCGGCGTTGAGCGCCGGTCCGGCGGCATCCTTGAGGGCGACGATCCATCGCTCCAATTCGTCGTCGTCCAGGTCGAGCCCCAACCGCTCCGCCCAATGGCGAGCCCGGCCCTCGATCCACCAGCGGAGGTGGAAGTTCGTAGTGCCGAAATCCAAGGCCATGCCGATGATCGCGCCGACGCGCGGTCGTCGCTCGCGCAGCGGCAGGCGAGCGTCTTCCATCGCGGCCGCGACGACTTCCATCATCAGCATTTGTTGCGGGAGGACTTCGGGGATCTCCGTCGGCGGCAGGCGATACTTTCCGACGGGGACTTCCCAGTCGTCGAGGTATGCGCCGCGAGCGCCGTGTTCATCGATCATCCGGCGCGCGACGCCGTCGCTTCCTCCCCATCGCGAATCCGATCGTTGGCGAAAAGCAGACCGGCCATTGAACACCGCGCCCGCAAACTGCGATAGCGAATCAGCGCCGCCAAAATGCGCCGCCATTCCGACAATGGCGATGGGCGTATTTGCGTTTTCACAGGCCGTGGTGATCGAGAGGCTGGCCGGCGCTCCCTTACGGTCGCGGCTCTGATCCGGGGCGCCTTCGATGAATTCCTCCACGAGCACATGGGCGTTGATGCCGCCGAAACCGAAGGCGCTGATCGCCGCGCGGCGCGGCGCATCGTCACGGCGTTGCCACGGCGCGGGCGACGTCTGCACGCGGAAGGGGCTGCCCGCTAATGGGATCACGCGGCCGCCGTCTTTGTAGTTTGCCGACGGCGGCAGCGTCTGTTTACGCATGGCGAGCAGCACTTTAATCAGCCCCGCCGCACCCGCGCCGGTCAGCAGGTGACCAATCATCGACTTGACGGAGCCGATGGGACAACGGCCCGTCCGTCCATCGAGTCCTTCCCAGAGCGTCCGCAGGCTGGCGATTTCCACCGCGTCGCCGATCGGAGTGCCGGTACCGTGACACTCGATGAGGTCGATGTCGTCGGGCGACCAACCGGCTTGTTCGTACGCTTCGCGCATGGCGCGGAGCTGCCCTTCGGAGTCCGGGGCGAGCAGGCTGCCGCCGATGTCGTTGGACAGGCCGATGCCGCGAATCACGCCGTACACGCGGTCGCCGTCGCGCAAGGCGTCGTCCAGACGCTTGAGCACGACGACGCCGGCGCCTTCGCCGACGACGAGTCCGTCGCACGAAGCGTCGAACGGCGCGCATCGGCCCGAGATGGAGAGCGCGCGAAGCTGCGAGAAGCCCATCTGCGTGTAGAGACATTCGGGCCGCGACACGCCCCCGGCGAGCATCGCGTCGGCGCGACCTTCGCGCAATTCGTCGCAGGCGAGCTTGAGTGCGTAGAGCGACGACGCGCAGGCGGCATCGAGCGTGTAGCTGCCGCCGCCGAGTTGCAGGGCTTGCGACAAGAGCGCCGCCGGAAAGCCCGTGACGCGGCTGTTGAGGGGATGAGTGCGAAGCTCCGCAGCGATCCCCGGCTGTTGCAATAACCGCTCCTCGAAGGCCTGTCCGAGGATTTCCCGCGTAATCGCGGACGAGGTGTCCGTCGGCAGAACGATCGCGGCGAGGATGACGCCGACGCGCCGCCGGTCCAACCCGCTCGTCACGGCGTCCGTGAAAGCCGTTCGACCGGCATGTAATACAAGGTGATAGAGCGGATCGAGCGCGGCCAGAAGATCCTTGTCGATGTTTAATCCTGCGGGGTCGAGAACGAAATCGTCCACGAAACATCCGCGGAGTGAATATACGCGATCCGGCGCGGGGCCGTCCGCCAGCGCACGCGAACGGTCCAATATCCACCGATGGGCCGGCACGTCGCGCGTCGTGTCCACGCCGGCCAGGATGTTTCGCCAGAACGCGGTCAGATCGGTCGCGCCGGGGAAGATGCCCCCCATGCCCACGACGGCGATGGCCGGTTCACGGTTCATGAGGCGACTCTACGAAACCGCGCCGGCGGTCGAGCGGCGCTGGAAAGCGGGAATGAGCGAGGCGTCCGGCGTGCATTCATAATCGCCGATCTTCGCCACGAACCCGCCGGCGGCGTCGAAGAAGCTGATGTCCGCCGTAACCTTGTGCGCCGCGGCGTGCCGCACTTCGAGCGCGGCGACGACGCCCTCGGAAGGGAAGGCCTGATGGTATTGTCGATAGCGGCCGATGTGGCAGGGGAGCGACGGCGCACCCAATTCCTCGCGGCACCACACGATCGCCATTTGAAACGCGGCGTCGAGCGCGAGCGGTTCGGCGAGCCAGACGCTGCGCAGCGGGTCGGTCATCCAGTCGCGCGGCGGCGGGGCGGCGGACAACTCCGCGATCATCCCGCGCGGGCCGTAGCCGCGAATACTTCGGATGCCTTCGAGGCGCTCGCCGTGGAACAAGACGTCAGCATAGGTCTCGTTCATGGTTCGCGGATATGCCCGCTCGGCGAGGGATTCATCGATTCGCGCGGCCGGCGGCGCGGGCAGCCGTGACGCGAGCACAACGGTCGCCTGTGCATGCTGTATTTCACCGAGTCGCGCTTCAGTGCTTCGGACTGATACGTCGACCTCGAACAGGTCGCCGCTGCGCCGGGCCCTCACGGTGAAGAATTTCAGCGTGATTGTCTCGTCGCGGAGGATGACGCCCTTGAGGACGCGGTGGTCGTCGATGCCGTGCAGGACAAGGCCGGGGTTGGCGTGAAGGGCCGCATGGGCGAGCCACTCCATCATCATTGCGACCGGCAGTACGGGCTGTCCGCCGATGACGTGCGAGCGAAGGAATTCGTGGCGCGCCAGGTCCAGCCGCCGCTCGAAGGCGAAGTGCCTTTCGTCGTTTGTATTTGCGCGGTGTTTGCCGCGACGCGATCGGCCGGTTGTTGCGTCGGGCGGAGCGAGCCCCGCGCCGAGGACCACTTCGATCGATTGCTCTTTGCACGCCAGTTCTTCGACCAGACACCGTGCCCCCGCTTCCAACGGGATCAGATCGGCGCCGCGCTTTTCAAACTCGCGCTTCAGGGCCGGACTTACCATTCCGCCGTCCCACGGTCCCCAGTTGATCGACACGACGCGGCAGTTCGGCAGCCGCCGGGCGAGCCGTCGCGCCGCCTTGTTGAACACTTCGTTGGCCATCGCGTAATCGGCCTGACCGGTATTGCCGAAGCGGGCGCTGACCGATGAAAACAAGACGACGTGCCGAAGCTCGTTGTGATCGACGGCGTCGAGCAGGTTGCGCAACCCCGCGACCTTCGTGTCGAAGACGCGGTCAAACTGTTCGGCGGTCTTGTCCTTGATGAGCCGGTCTTCCAATACGCCGGCGGCGTGGATGAGCCCGCGGATCGGTCCGCGATCTCGGCGGACTTTTTCGACGACGGATTGGAGCGCGGCCGCCTGACGGATGTCGACGCATTCGTATTGAACCGTCGCGCCGGATTCCGCAATCCGGGCGAGGTTATGCCGGATTTCGCGAACGGCCATGTATCGCTCGAAAGCGGCCTTGAGTTCGGCGGGGCTGGGATTCGGTCGGCCTTTGAATTTGTGACGCAAGATCGTTTGCTTGATCTCGGCCTCATTTGTGAGCGATTGCAGCCAAGCGGGTTCGTCGGCGGGCGGTGGCGATCGGCCGAGAATCACGAGCGTCGGTCGATGGGTCCGAGCCAATTCCACTGCCGTCTCGGCCGTCACGCCGCGCGCACCGCCGGTGACAATGAAGACATCGCCGGACGCGATTTCGACGGCGGCCGGTGAGATCGAAGCGGGCGCCATCTTGATACCGCGGCGATGGCCCTGCGACAGTCCGACCTCGACGGGACCAATGGCGAGAAGTTCTTGAACGATCGCATCAGCGGCAGCGGCGGTATCTTCCCAGTCCATCGTGACGTCGATGGCCCGGCACTGAACGTCCGTCCATTCCTGTGCGGCGGTCTTGGCGAGACCGGCGAGACCGCCTTGCGTCGGGTCGAAGTCGCCCCCTGCCAGGCCGAAGGCGCCGTCCATGCGGCTGATCGTGGCGAAGATCGCGTCGCCGTCATTCGCGGCGGCCAGTAATCCGGCGGCGGCCGATTTCGCGGCCAGGAACGCGCTTCGCAAGGCAACTTCCGACTCGCGCGTCCATCGGCCGTCGGCGGATCGACGCGGCGTGGCAAGGAGGACAAGCCCACCGATGCGGTCGTGGCCTTCGCGGCGAATGATCTCATCGACGGCCAACACCTCGGCCTTGATTCCGCGTTGTCGCAACAAGTCTCGGACAGGATGAGCCAGCGTTGATCCGTCATCCGTGATCCAAACCTCTCGCCTGCTTGCGAGGTTCAAGCCCGCGTCATCCGCTGGCGGTAGGTCGATGAGCTGAAGTACGCTCCGCTGCACGCGCGACGTCTTGATGAGAGCCTTCGTTACCGTCGGTGCAGGTGCGAGTGGCGTCGCGGCTTGTTGCGCGGACATGGGCGACGATGACGCGTAGTAATCGACGATCTGTCCCAGCGTCCGCAAGCTGCCCATGTTCTCCGGTTTGACCGGCGGGAGGTTGGGAATCTTCGCCTCAACGCCCGCGAGGATTTCGACGCGCTTGATCGAGTCGATGCCCAGGTCGGCCTCGAGGTCCATGTCGTGGTTGAGCATCTCCTGCGGATAGCCCGTCAGTTGCGAGACGACCGAGAGGAGCGTGCCGGCGAAGTCGATCTGAACGGCGGTCGCAGGAGCGGGCGTCGTCATGGCCGGTTGCAGCGGCGCACTCGGCGGGCGGGCCACCGCGACGGTGGTGGAAGGGCCCATGAAGTCGACGATCTGTCGAAGCGTGCGAAGCCCGCCCATCTGCTCGGGCTTGACGCTCGCCAGACCGGGCATCCGCTCCTCGATTGCCGCGACGATCTCCACGCGCTTGATCGAGTCGATGCCGAGGTCGGCCTCGATGTCCATGTCGAGGTTGATCATCTCGCGCGGGTAGCCGGTCTTCTCGCAGACCACTTCGAGGACGACGGATTCGACGTTTGAGAATTCGGAATTCGGAATTCGGAATTCGGAATGGGAGGCAGGAACAATTTGGTCGGCGGCAGGAGCGGAATTGGTCGGTAGAGTCTCGATCCGTTTTGGTTCGGGAACAATTGCGGATTGCGGAATCGGTTTGGCGGGGACCGTCGTCGGTGCAGGCATAACCCAGCCCATCGATTGTGCGACGAGTCGCTGCTGGCCTTCGAGCATCGACTGAATCGCCCGGTGGGCTTGCTCCTGGCTTTGGAGAAATCGCTCGTGCGCGGCGGCGGTCTGTTGCTGCAAGGCCTGCATCGAGCGCAAGCCTTCCTGAACCAATCGCAGGGCGTCGGTCAGCATTGGATTTTGATGCGGCGCGGCAGTTGCGATCGGCGCGGGTGGTGGAGCCGGGGGTGACGGTATGGCGAGAGTCGCGTAGGAAGCATCGGGCTCGCGCGGAGGCGGGGGGGCCATCGGAGTGGACGCCGAAGCCGTTGAATCGGACGATTCCTCCGCCATCGCGCGCGCCTGAGTCGATACCAGTCTTCGATCCATTTCCACCATCACCGTCTTGTCACCGGTATCGAGTGGCATCCCCACAGGCACGGGGGCTTCGATGCGGCTCAGTTCCTTACGACCGCTAAGCTTCTTCTTTGCCGCGATGCTTTTTGTGGCGACCGCTCGATAGTTGGCCCCGACCAGTGGTACGACCATCTTCGGCTTGCGCGGCTCGACGGCGGGTCGCTCCCAGTGCGAAAGCTCCACGAAATAACCCT
This sequence comes from uncultured Anaerolineaceae bacterium, assembly GCA_964610295.1. Lineage (GTDB taxonomy): Bacteria > Chloroflexota > Anaerolineae > Anaerolineales > Villigracilaceae > Villigracilis. Next base: position 1,995 of record CAZSVR010000080.1, on the reverse strand, counting down.
GCGACGCCGAGTGACCCAGCACTCGCGCCAAGTCCGCCAACCCCGATCCGCGCCCGGCCGAGGCGTCGACCGCGAGGGTCGCATGAGGCCGGTCCCCGAGGATCGCGCCGACGAGGCCGGTCAGCACCGACTTCGGGCCCACCTCCACAAAGGTCCGCGCCCCGGCATCATACATGTTGTCGATTTGCCGCAGGAACGCCACGGGCCGCACGAGTTGGTGCGCGAGCAGGTCCTTCGCGGCGACGGCCTGCGACGGATAGGTATCGCCGGTGCTGTTCGCGTAAACGGGGCATCGGCCTTCGGCGAAAGGCACGGCTTCCAGAGCGTTGCGTAGCGGCGTCAACGCCGATTGCATCGACGTGCTATGAAATGCGCCGGAAACGTCGAGTATCCGGCATGCCAAGCCTTGGTCCTTGCACGTGGCGGCGGCGCGGGCGATTTCTTCGCGCGGACCGGAGAGCACGCCTTGCGTCGGACTGTTGCGATTGGCGAGGATGACATCGAGCTTTTCGTTCTCGATGAGTTGCTCGATCTTTTCGATGGGACCTTGCACGGCGAGCATCGTGCCGCGATCGCCGTCGCCGGAGGCCATGAGCCGGCCGCGAAGCCGACTGAGGCGATGCAGCGTGGCGGAGTCATAGCGCCCCGCGATGCAGAGCGCGACGAGTTCACCGTAGCTATGACCCCCCACGAGGTCCGGCCGAATGCCGAATCGTTCGAGGATGCGGGCCATTCCGAGGTCCATCGCCCCCAAGGCGCGCTGGGCGTTTTCGGTTCGTGAAAGCAAGACGCCTTGTCGCGTTCTTACCTCCTCTGTGAAGGCGGGCGGCGGGTAGATCAAATCCACCAGCGCTTGTTCTTCGGAGTTTGCGTCACAGGCGGCTTCCGTCAGCGTCGCGTTCAATTCGGGAAACGTGCAAGTCAATTCCCGAAGCATCCCAAGGTATTGACTACCTTGACCGGGGAAGAGATACGCGAGCTTTCCGGCGGCGCTTCCAGTTCCGTAAAAGATTCCCGATCGCTTTGCGGCCTGTTCATTGCGCGCCATGCCGATCGAGAGTTTTTCTTCAGCCTTGGCCAATAGCGCCGAGAGGTCATCACCGGATTCGACGACGATAACGAGCCGATGCGCGTGTGTACTACGAAACGCCTGCCGAGAAACCGAGGCGCGATAAGCGAGTTGTGCCGCATCGAAGCCGTCAGCCGCCGCGAGCGACCGCCATTGGGCGAGCGATTCACGAAGCCCTTCCAACGATTCGGCCGACAGCGCGATGATCTGCACGCTGCCATCCCAGGCCGGTTCCGGGACGGCGGCGGGTTGTTCCTCCAATATGGCATGGAAGTTGCTACCGCCGAAGCCGAAGGAGCTGACGCCGGCGCGCCGCGGACGGCTTTCCGTCGTCACCCACGGCCGCACTTCCGTGTTGAGATAGAACGGGCTCTGCTCCACGCCGAGATGGGGGTTCGGCATTTTGATCTTGATCGTCGGCGGCAAGGCGCGATGGTAAAGAGCCAGCGCCGCCTTGATGAGTCCCGCCGCGCCGGCGGCGGCCTTGGTGTGTCCGATCTGCGATTTCACCGAACCGAGCGCGCACCATCGTCCGTCGCTACGCGCCTCTCGAAAGACCGTATTGAGCGCCTCGAACTCCGCCGCGTCGCCCACCTTCGTGCCGGTGCCGTGGGCTTCGATCAATTCGACCGTGTCCGGCTCAAAGCCCGCCGCCGCGTAGGCATTGCGCAAGCAGCGAGCCTGCCCGCCCGCGTGTGGGGCGTAGATGCTTTGAGATCGCCCGTCGCTGGACGTACCGATCGCGCGAATGACCGCATAAATCCGGTCGCCGTCGCGTTGGGCGTCATCCAGTCGTTTCAGGACGAGCATGCCGATGCCCTCGCCAAGCACCGTGCCATCAGCACCTTCGTCGAACGGTCGCGCGTCGCCCGTCGGCGACAGCGCCGGCGTCTTCGAGAAGCACATGTGCATGAAGATGTCGTTGA
>CAZSVR010000079.1:9315-11782 GCA_964610295.1 uncultured Anaerolineaceae bacterium | reverse complement strand
GCAAAGTTCATCCAATCCGCTTGATTGAAAAGTAGGGCGACTTAACTGCCGAACGAATCTAGAGCGCCTTTCATTGTCTGCCACAATGCTAAATCTTGCTTTTAGATTCGGAGCTACTAGATGTACATCATTAAACCTTAATAAGCCTGAGTAGATCGAGGTGGAATGCTCTACTTCAAAAAGACCTTGTATTGTGTTTCCACCTCTTTGTAGCCAGATAACATCAATTTCACCAAGAATGTAAGATACCTTTTCGAAGCCGTGTGGCAGATCATCCCTCTGACTAAATTGATGGGCAATTGACCAATCAAGCTTTGAACGATCAACAGATGGAATCCAAACATCAAAATCTTTTGCCGTCCCAATTGCTCCTAGGAGAGTCTGTATTTGAGAATGAGAAAAGTCAGGAATCGGTGGTTTGTCTTTTGTGTTTATTGCCTTTTCGATTTGTGTCCAGCCAAAATGTCCTTCAACATTAAAGCGCCCGACTTTTGGTATATATAGCTCAGTTCCATCTTTTTGGACAAAAACCAATACTTTATATTGTCCATCATCAGACGGAGTAATAGATTGAAATATATCCTCGTATTCATGAAAGGGGATTATCAATGGTTCTTGTTGTCCTTCCCACAAAAGGCAGATGTAAGAAGGAAAACCCTCAATTTGTTTCAAGTCCTTATCCCGAAGGCCATAAAAAGCTTCATTTCGAGCATGAGTTTTCGAATATCTGAGATAAAGCCGTATATCACTTCCCTCAATTTGAAAAAGTGATCGACTATTGCCAAACTTTTGCGGCTTTCCTAGTCGTAGGGCAATGCCCTCTAAGAATTTGCTTTTTACTTCGTTTTCCATAAAACAACCCTCTGCAATTGATCTGCTTCGACAACCTTATTCAGAAGTTTTCCCAAGATTCGTTTCTCTTCCCTAGTGCAAAGAGACGCTTACACAAACACTCCAGCTGAGACTTTAAATCTCTCAGCCAGCACACGAATTTGACGAACATTCAACTCTCGTTTGTTATTTAAGATTTCAGAGACCACCCCTTGTGAACCAACCTCTGGCAAATCTGATTGCGTGAGTCCATGCTCGTCCATAAGGAAACGTAATACGCCTATACCGGTTGCTTCTGGAATCGGATAGTGTTCTTCTTCGTAAGCATGGACGAGCGTGCTTAATGTATCAAGCAGGCTGTAAAGAGGGTGCTTCACGTTTGAGCCAATTTCATCTAGCAGTTCATTTAGAAGCTTAATTGCCGCGTCGTATTCATTCTCGTTGCGAATAGAGAGCAAAGGAGAAATTGCTTCCCAATGTGTTTGTATGTCTTCGGGTAAATTTTTCATATGTTAGATTTTACAATAATATTTCTAATTAAATGCCTTTGCCAATCCTCTCCACCACTCATCTTTCTCTCTCGGCACGAAGGGGGTATACAGTGTCAACCGATCTGCAATTCCATCATATCTCTTTTTCAAATCTGAAGCCAGATTCTTTTCATCTGTCATCAAACAAAACTCATGCAGCATCTCATCTGTGATCAGCATGGGCATTTCGGCCCACTCACCTTTCGCGGCGAAGCCGGATAACTTTTCCGCTGTCCCGCCCCAGCCGTGCAAGTGCATTACCGCGCGGTAGGAAGGTGTCGACGCGTAGAACGCGATCTGCATCCTTGCAAAGGCTTCCTCTTCAGGTGAGGTCGCAACGAACGCGGTCACTGAAACCGCGATGTCTTTTCTGGTTCTATTTTCTTTCTGCAATCCTTCTTCGATTGCGGGCAAAATGACTTCCTTCAAATAGCGCGGAGTATTGAACGGGTGCGCGTGGAATCCCTCGCATAATTCGCCTGCAAGTCTTGCGAGTCCCGTATTCACGCCCGCGATGTAAATGGGAATAAGATTTGCTCCCCTTTCTGACCTCACCCCCGACCCCTCTCCTAAAGGAGAGGGGAGTGGGCCGGGATTAAAGAAGGGCGACATCAACGTTGCCTTGTAGTATTCGCCGCGGAAGTTTAACTTTGTTCCATTTTGCCAGGTATCCCAAAACGCACGGATGACCAAAATTTGCTCGCGCAATTTCCCAGTCACGGATTCAGGCCATGGCATACCGAATCTCCGTTCAATATGTGCCTTGACCTGCGTGCCTAGTCCTAAAATGAATCGTCCACCGGATTGGGCTGCTAAATCCCATGCGGCGTAAGCCAAATTCGCGGGCGAACGCGCAAACGAGACCGCAATGGCTGTACCGAATCGCATCTTCGTTGAATGTTCGGCGATCAACGCGCAGGGCAGGAAAGGATCGTGCTGGGTTTCCTGGGTCCATAGCGCGGCGAAGCCAGTCTCTTCGGCGGCTTTCGCGATGGCAGGGACATCCTTCAGTTGAACCGGTGGAAGCGCAGCATCCAGTTTCATTTTTCCTCGTTTACCACCAAGTCACACCGTTCGTCCGCAGGATCGCTGCGCTGACCCACAGG
>CAZSVR010000079.1:0-9215 GCA_964610295.1 uncultured Anaerolineaceae bacterium | reverse complement strand
GTCGCTACGCTGACCCACAGGGTCGCTACGCTGACCCACAGGGTCGCTACGCTGACCCACAGGGTCGCTACGCTGATGCCGCGAACAAGGGCGGCACGCCGATGCGAGACGGCAAAAACACGAAGTCACAAAGAAAACGCTTGGAGACTTTGAGTTTCAGTGGCTTCGTGTTTAATCACTCAGCAAATAAGCCATGATCCAATTCGTCGTCGCCGCGAGCCCGTCTGTGTGGGCGCGTGAGTTTCAATTGCTTGAATTGAGATAATTCCTTCTCAACAAAGTCAATTGCAGGTTCAGCAAAGCCCGTTGGCGAGGCGATGTTGAGCAGGTCAACGAGGAAGCTGAACGGGTAGGTCGTGTCAATTTTGAGAGGGGACATATTATTTTCCAAACAATGAAATTAACAAATCGTCACGGTCAATTTTTAGATGCTCTGCAACATCTTTCAAAATGGAATTTAAGGTTCCAATGCGCAGAAGTTGGTGACGCGGGATTGTTATATGGTGTTCCCCACCTGCTTGCGTTGTCAGACGTATATGGCTGCCTGCCTAACGAGTAGTCTCATAGCCATATTTGCGTAATATATTGGCTAACTCTGCGCCGCTGATATCTCGCGGGATTCTCATAAAGTTACTACTTCTTCTTTCACAAGATGCAAGCGGATAATTCGAGGCTGTTTTCCATCATTAAAGTGAGTCCGTACTGCTTCTTGTACATATTCTTTTAGTCCTTCCCATGTGCCGGCTTCCGTAAAAATAGAATATCCAAGTGCACGCGTAGTATAGCCACCTTCAGGTGCTTCTTCTACTACAAAAATAATCTCGTTCATTTTGCTTTCCTTTCTTATAATCCTTCAAACTCACTGATCTTCTGTCTCCACTCATCGGGGACAGGGATCGGTTTCAACCCTGCATAATCAAAGGTGACCAACACTACGGTTCCGGTTGCCATCACCTTACCAGTTTCGGCGTGCATCACACATTGCTCGGTCGTAAAGGATCTGTTGCCGATCTTGGCTGTCCGTACACCAACCTTGATAGGGTCGCCGTAATGTGTCGTCGAATGATAAGTAATGTGAATATCAGCGATAATGACGCCTATTTCCATGAATGACTGGTCTTTGTTGAACAATCCCAGTTTGATCAAATAATAGATACGCGCCTGCTCGAAGTACGTCAGGTAGATCGCGTTGTTCACATGTCCCTGCGGGTCGAGGTCCTCGTAGCGGACTTCGGTTGGGTGGAAGAATTTGAAATCAGCCATGCCGCGATTATAGTCCAATGCAGGGAATGAATCCCAAACAATGCGGCAAAATCCAGATACCTTCATGTCCTTCTGAGCGACCAACGGGAGCGAAGAATCCCGCCACTACGTCGCACATTGCAGGAAGAGAATCCACTCTTCCAAAGTGTTGATCCTGACGATTGGATGGCAGCGCATTACAACAAAGATGAGCCTTTGCAAAAGATCCTGAACGAGTTCAGGACGGATCTTGATGATCTGTGCAAGACCTTGAATGCTATTCCGGGCGAAGCCTGGTCGCGCGTGAGTCAGCATGAAACAATGGGTGCAGGTCTCACCTTGCAACTTTGGGTGGAACACAGCCTTGCTCACATTGAAGAACACCTGAATGCCGTCAGGAAATTGACTTGAATTGGCGAGGGGTATAATTCTTTTGCCATGTCCAATTCGGATGCGTATAAACTGGAGTTTATCAGCAGAAGCCCGGAACAAACCCGACGCATTGGTGAGAGGTTGGGCGACGCGCTCAAAGCGGGCGATGTAGTCTGTTTACACGGGGACCTCGGCGCGGGCAAGACTACTTTTGTGCAGGGGATCGCGCAAGGTTGGGGCTCGCTCGATTCTGTTTCAAGTCCCACTTTCATTTTGGTCAATGTCTATCGTCGTGCGGATGGTCAGTTATTATTTCATCTCGATACTTATCGCCTCGAGTCTGTTCCAGAAGTTGAAGAACTCGATCTCGAATCCATGCTTGCACAAGGTGCGTTGATCATTGAATGGCCCGAGCGTTTGGGAAATATAGTTCCCGATGAACGATTGTGGATCAATTTTGAGCACGTGGATGAAGAACATCGTCAGATGCGCTTTAATACACGCGGCGCGGGTTATGATGATTTACTCAGTGGGATTCGTCAGTCCATGATCGAGGCTGAATGATGTTGCTTGTTGTCGACACGTCCACTGCGCAAGTGGGATTGGCTTTATATGATGGGACTCAAGTACTTGGCGAGATGACCTGGACGACCCGTCAGCATCACACCACGGAATTAGCCCCGGCTCTTACAGGACTTTTAGCCCGCTCCGGCAATTCGATGGATGGGGTCGACGCTTTGGGTGTCGCGCTTGGGCCCGGCTCGTTTACAAGTTTACGCGTGGGATTGTCGTTCGTAAAAGGACTCGCCCTGGCGCGTTCACTGCCGATCATTGGCATTCCAACTTTGGATATTATCGCCGCGGCACAACCTGTTGCAAACCGTCCGTTGGTCGCGCTATTGCAGGCCGGACGCGCGCGAATCGCTCTCGGCTGGTATAAAAGCTCGAAGAACGGGTGGCAGGCTGAGGGCGCGGTGCGAAGCGGGACAGTGGACGAGTTGATTAATGAGATCAAGAGTCCCACCTTGGTTGCCGGTGAATTAACATCCGAAGAAAGACAGAAGTTGACGCGTAAGAATGTAATCCTTGCATCGCCGGCGAACTGTTTGAGGCGTCCATCCATTCTCGCAGAACTGGCATGGACTCGTTTACAGGAAAATAAAGTGGATGAAGCCGCCTCGCTTGCGCCGATCTATTTGCATGTGGCAGGCGCGCCGCCGGCATGAATCTGTCCATTCGCAAGATGATCCTTGCAGACCTGGAGCAGGTCGTTGCAATCGATCAGGCGTCGTTTTCATTGCCATGGCCGGCGCGTTCGTTTCAATTTGAGTTGACGGATAACGTTGCGTCTCGGAGTTGGGTTGCTGAATCGGACGGGCGTATCGTTGGGATGATCGTGTTATGGTTGATCGTGGATGAAGCGCATATTGCCACAATCGCGACACATCCTGATTTTCGCCAACAGGGAATTGGGAAGAAGTTGCTCATTCACGCGCTGGGATCTGTGAAGGCTGAAGGCGCGCAACGGGCATTTTTGGAAGTGCGCGCGGGCAACACGCTCGCGCAGGAAATGTATCGTAAATTCGGTTTTGTGGACGATGCACGGCGCCCGCGTTATTATAAGGACAATAATGAAGACGCGATCCTGATGTCGCTGAACAGACTGCCGGAGGACAAATGACGGCCGAAGAGACCCTAACCCAACTTGCCAAAGAAATTTCAGTTTGCACAAAATGCGCCTTGCATCAGGAGCGTAAGAAAGCGGTGCCGGGCGAAGGCCCGGCCACTGCTGAGATCATGTTTATTGGTGAAGGCCCGGGCTTTCATGAAAATGAACAGGGACGTCCGTTTGTGGGCGCAGCGGGTAAATTTTTGGATCAGTTGTTGGAGCAGGCCGGCCTGACTCGCGCAGATGTGTGGATCGGTAATGTAGTAAAATGTCGCCCGCCCGGCAATCGCGACCCTTTGCCCGATGAGATATCCACTTGCTGTGACACCTATCTCGAAAATCAGATCAAGACTATCAACCCGAGTATTATTGTCACGCTGGGTCGTTTTTCAATGGGCAGATTCATTCCCAACGCGAAGATCAGCGCGATCCACGGGCAAATGCGAAAAATTGGAGATCGTTTTGTGATCCCCATGTTCCACCCCGCCGCGGCATTGCACCAGGCTGCACTCAAGCCCGCGATTTTGGCTGATTTTGCAAAACTGCCAGAGTTGTTGGAAGCAGCACGCGCTGCGCAGGGAAAGTCCGGTGTTGAGAAGAAAATGGAAAAGGCTCCGCAAAAAGAAGATGAGCCCAAACAATTGAGTTTGTTTTAGTTATGATGTCATTCCCCATTCGCCCACTCGCTGCGCTCGGGACTGCCGCTTTGCGGCGTGCGCGAGGGACTTGGTGCGTTCGGTGCACTCGCCGTTTGAGGCTCGCAGGTGAGCAATCTCCGGTTTAACTATGAAAATTGTTTGAATAGATTAATCCGTTATTAGGGAGATTGCTTCGTCGGAAAGTGCATCCTTCTCGCAATGACAAATAAGACGAGGAAAAAATGACCACAAAAGATACACTCGTAAAAAAGCTGAAAGATAAAAATGCAAAGATCGCGATCCTGGGCCTCGGTTATGTGGGTCTGCCTCTTGCCGTTGTCTTTGGGGAGGCTGGATTTCAAGTTACTGGGGTGGACCCTGATACGCGCAAAATTGACGCGCTCAAGAAGGGCGAGTCTTATATCCCAGATGTAAAGACCGAGGCAGTTGCGAAACTCGTGAAAGCTGGAAGGCTAACGGCCACTACGGATTTCTCTGTCTTAAAAGAAATGGATGCCGTCAGCATCTGTGTGCCCACTCCGCTGCGCCAAACGGGTGACCCGGATATGTCGTTCATCATTTCGGCCACAGAGCAATTGGCTAAATATATGCACAAAGGCATGGTCGTTGTGTTGGAGTCAACTACGTATCCCGGCACCACACGTGAACTGCTCCTACCCAAGTTAGGAGTCGATCGCAATCTAAAAGTTGGCGAGGATTGGTTTCTTGCATTTTCGCCCGAACGCGTCGACCCGGGCCGCGAAGATTTCACCACGATCAATACCCCCAAGGTATTGGGCGGCATTACGGAAGCCTGCGGTGAAGTAGCTACTGTGTGGTATGAAGGCGCGATCAAAACTGTCCATCGTGTCTCGACGGCTGAGGCCGCAGAGATGTCGAAACTGCTCGAGAATACCTTTCGCATGATCAACATCGGCCTGGTCAATGAGCTGGCGATCATGTGTGAACGGCTTGGCGTGGACGTATGGGAAGTGATCGATGCCGCGGCCAGCAAGCCGTTTGGTTTTATGAAATTCACGCCGGGGCCGGGGCTGGGTGGCCACTGCATTCCGATCGATCCGCTGTATCTTTCCTGGAAGATGAAATCCTTCAATTACAACGCGCGTTTCATTGAATTGGCATCCGAGATCAACACGAATATGCCCCGTTATGTTGTGTCGCGTATTCTGGATGCCATGAACGATCGCGGTAAGACATTGAAAGGCTCGAAGGTACTTGTGCTCGGCGTGGCGTACAAACCAGATATTGATGATGTGCGCGAATCCCCGGCCTTGGATGTAATTGGCCTTCTTCAGAAAAAAGGGGCGAATGTGGAATATCATGATCCGTACATTCCACACATTCATCACGAGTATGATGGCTGGCATATGGATAGTGTGAAGGATATGATTAAATCTGTGAAGGAATCAGATGCAGTCATCATCGTTACCAATCATAAGCAGTATGACTACAAGGCGATCATCGACTCCGCAAAATTTGTCTTTGACACGCGCAATGCCACTGGCAAAATCGCAAAAGATCGTGAAAAGGTAGTAAGGCTCTAAAAAATGGCCCATTATTTAGTCACCGGCGCGGCCGGATTCATCGGCGCGCGCACCTCGCAAATGCTGATCGACCAGGGACACACGGTCGTGGGCGTTGACAATATGAACGACGCGTACGATCCGCGTATAAAAGAATATCGCCTCAAAAAATTACAGGCGCTCAAGGATTTTGAATTTGTCCGCGATGATATTTCAAACCGCGAAATCCTCAGTCGTAAATCGGCGATCATAAATCGTAAATTCGATGGCCTGATCAATCTCGCGGCGCGTGCGGGTGTGCGCTACAGCGTGGAAAATCCATGGGCGTTCCTCGAGTCAAACGTCACCGGGACGTTGAACATGCTGGAAGTGTGCCGTCAGTTTGGGTGCAGGAAGTTCGTGCTTGCCTCCACATCCAGTATCTATGGCGAGAATCCGATCTACCCGACGCCGGAAACTGCATCAAGCAGTGAGCCGATCCAACCGTACGCGGCCAGCAAAAAGGGTGCCGAAGCGATGGCGCATTCCTATCACCATCTTTATGATATTGATGTGACCGTGCTCCGTTATTTCACAGTTTATGGCCCGGCGGGCCGCCCAGACCTCGCCATATTCCGTTTCGTGAAATGGATCATTGAAGGGGAGCCTATCCGAATCCATGGCGATGGCAAACAGTCGCGCGGCTTTACTTATGTAGATGACATCGCACGTGGCACGATTGCGGCCTTGAAACCTTTGGGGTATGAAATCATCAATCTTGGCGGCCATGAAGTGATCACCATTAATGAGCTCGTTGAAATTGTTGAAGAGTTGACTGGCAAACAAGCCAATCTGCAGTACGGCCCGCCAAATCTTGCGGATGTGTTCATGAATCAGGCAGACGTGGCCAAGGCACGCGACATGCTTGGGTGGAATCCGCAGGTCAATTTGCGCGATGGGATCAAAAATCTGATCGATTGGTATTACACCGAACGTGAGTGGGCGAAAGAAGTGCTGACGCCGTAACTGCCCCTCATCCCCGGCCCTTCCCCCGAAGGGGGAAGGAAATCGCTGCTCCTTTCGGGAGAGGGTTAGAGTGAGGCAGTGTACAATATCAAGCATGTCCCCCTTCTCAAAATTTACAAATGACCCTTTGCTGGGGAAAGTGATTCGCTCCAGTGGATCGTTGTTAAGCAATAACTCGATCAGCCTCGCATTAAGTGTTGTGCAAAGTATCCTGGCGGCGCGCTTGCTTGGGCCTGCCGGGTTTGGACTCGCTGCCATCATTACAAGTTACACATCCACTGTAAATGGATTTCTGTCCTTTCGCATGAGCGAGTTGGTTGTGCGTTATGGAGGGGAATATCTTGAGAATGATGAAAAAGAAAAAACAGCGGCGTTGGTCAAGGCTGCGGCTTTGAGCGAAGCGACTGTTTCCTTGCTGGCCTTTTTATTCGTTTTAGTTACAGCAACGCTTGCTTCTCAATACATTGCCAAGACTCCGAACACAGCCATTCTTTTCATCGTTTATAGCCTTGGCTTGTTGGCGAACTTCAACACCGAAACATCCACAGGTGTTTTGCAAATGTTGGGAAAAATAAAATATCAAGGCGTGATCAATCTTGTTCAAAGCATTCTCACGGCGGGGATGATTACTTTTGCGTTTTTTACACAAGGGAATTTGCAATTTGTTTTGTATGCTTATCTCGCGGGTAAAGTCGTTTTAGGGTTTGGGATTTTTTTCGCGGCATTTTTTCAGCTCACCAAAAAACTTGGAAGCGGTTGGTGGATCATGTCATTGCGAGGAGCCGCTGGTCGAGTAGCCGCGCAGCGGCATATCGAGACCAAGGCGACGAAGCCATCCCCAACTCAGGAGCAGATTGCTCACCTGCACTGCAACAAACCCACGAAGTCCCCGCAGCGCAGTGGGAGTGCGGCGCATGTGTCGGGCGAAGAACAAGAGCGCCCTCGCAACGACATGGATTTTCGTGAACTCTTCAAATTTGCATTCAGTTCAAACTTAAGCGCCACAGCAATTCTTGTTTTTCGTGAAAGTGAAATTCTTTGGGTGGCATATTTCCTCACCAGTGAAGCGGCGGGATATTACAAAGCCGCGTATGCCATTGTCAGCCTGCTTTCCGTGCCGGCGAACCCATTTATTCTCACGACTTATCCTGAGATCAATCGCCTTGTCGTGCAAAGAGCCTGGCCGCGTTTGAAAGACTTTCTTCGTAAAATTACGACTGTTGCCGCAGCGTATAATCTCGCGCTGGCCGCGGGGTTTGTCATTTTTGGCAGATGGCTGTTGTCAATTTATGGTGACCAATACACAGCTGCGTACCCCGCCCTCATGGCCTTGCTGATTGGCTTCACTTTCAATTACATCCTGTTTTGGAATCGGCCTTTGCTCTTATCACTTGGCTTGCCGGAATTTCCGTTGAAAGCCACGGTCATTTCCGGCCTTGCCAAACTAGCGCTGGCCTTTCCGCTTGTGCCGCGTTTTGGATATGTTGCTGAGGCCGCATTGCTTTCGCTTTATTACATTTCATCCGTAGGCGCGATTGTCTGGCGTGGCGTAAAAGAGATAAATGCTCGAGCGGGGGCAAAGCCTCCACAGGAGCGTGATACATGAAGATCGCAGTCATCACCAACTCGCGCATTCCCTCTCTCACGGCCAATTCGATCCAGGCGCTGAAGGTGACTCAGGCCCTCATGCAATTGGGGCATGAGATTCGGATGTTCGCGCCGCGCGAATCAGACTCGGTCTCTCGTGCATCACTCGCTGCACATTACGGTCTGCGCCTCATACCTGACCTTGACCTGCTTCGGTCAAGTAAATATCTCAAACGCTTTGACTTTATCCTGCGTGCCCAGCGCGCCGCGAAAAGATTCAGTGCCGATTTGATCTATACATGGCTTCCACAATCGGCTGTACTCGCGCTGTGGATGGGTTATCCCGTTGTGCTCGAAATGCATGCAGATGTGGCTGGGAAGATGGGCGCATGGTGGCTGCGTCAGTTCTGGAAGGCGCGTGGACGCAAGTTAATGACAGTCACAACTCAGGCGTTGAGAAACGCTCTTGAACGTTCAACGGGCTTATCGTTCCCGAATGAAGCGTTACTGCTCGCGCCGAATGGCGTCGAATTGGAAAAATATGAAGGGTTGCCGAGTCCAGGCGAAGCGCGTAGTCAATTGAATCTGCCAAATGGATTGACGGTTGGATTCACAGGTCACATTTACCCGGGCCGCGGCGCGGATTTGTTATTTGAACTTGCGAAACAAATGCAGGACATAAATTTTTTGTGGGTGGGCGGCACACCTGAGTTGGTGGACATGTGGAGCGGAAAATTGAACGAAGCCAGAATCACGAACGTGACGATGACGGGTTTTGTGAAGCATGAAAGTACCCCGCTTTATCAAGCCGCGGCAGATATTTTGGTCATGCCGTATAGCCGCTCGATCTCCGCGAGCAGTGGGCAGGACATCGCCGAAGTGATCAACCCGATGAAGATGTTCGAGTACATGGCAGCTGCGCGGGCAATTGTGTGTGCAGATTTGAATTCGATACGTGAAATACTAAATGAAAAGAATGCAGTTTTCTGTGAACCCGGGGATGCGGGGGCATTGGGTGGCGGTCGAGTAGGCGGTGCTCTTCCGCCGTATCGAGACCAAGAGGTAATTGGGAATTGGAAAGCGGCGATTGAGGCCTTGCTCAGGGATGAAGTGCGCAGGCATGAGTTGGGGGCTCAAGCGCGCAAAGATGTGGAGAGC
>CAZSVR010000078.1:8691-11886 GCA_964610295.1 uncultured Anaerolineaceae bacterium | reverse complement strand
TAGTCAAACTGCTCTCTGTTCCCTACTTATCTGAATTTATTCTTCACCTAAAACGGTTGGCACTTTAACATATCCGCGTTCGGATTGGGGCGCGTTATTTAGAAACTCTTCGCGGCTCATGGAGGGTTTGGCTACATCTTCGCGCAGGACATTTTTATTGTTGGTGATGTCTGATGCGGGCGGGATGTTTTCCGTATCCACTTCGTTGAGCATGTTGAAGTAGTCAATGATGGAAGAAAATTGTCCGCTGAACTTTTTCGCTTCTTCTTCGGATATTCCGAGGCGTACTAAGTGGGCTACGTGCTTGACGGTGCTGGTGTCTATTGTTTGGGCCATAGTTTGCTCACAAAATATGAGTTGTGTTGGTAATCAGGCTAAATCAAGGATGCTGTCAAGTCCGCGGCGCAGACCAACAAAAGTGTTGACCTTGCGAATCGCCAGTAGTGCGCCATCCACATATGGTTGGGCGCTGCTGCCTGAGTCATGGCGAATGGTAAGTTTTTGCTCAGGCAACCCAAAAATAATTTCCGCCGAAATGGTGTATCCAGGCAGGCGGATGGAATGTACTTGTGAACCTGTCATTTGCGCGCCGCGTGCCTCCACAGCGCCTTGAGTTTGCTCCAGAGGAACGGTCAATTCCGAAGGTCGAACCTTGGATAGTCGATAAGCCAGTTCACGCGCGGTCCCGCTGGGTGCATCTTTTTTGTCAGCGTGGGCATAATCAATGATTTCCCACTGAGGAATAAATCTGGCGGCAATTTCAGAAAACCTCTGCAATAAAACAACAGTCAGCGCAAAGTTGCCAACAGCCAGCACACCGCGTTGAAATTGTTCTGAGGCGGCTGAAATTTCTTCATAATCGGCGTCTGTTAATCCTGATGTTCCAATCACCACATGTGCTCCGTGTTGTAATGCGGTCAGCACATTTGATTTCGCCACATTTGGTTTTGTGAACTCGAAAAACACATCGCATGGATGCGCTGTGAGCGCTTCCTGTGCTGTTGCATATACTCGGCAAGTTAGGCGCGGCTCCGCAAGCACATCTCCCAGAGTGCGTGTAGCATGTGTGCGTGATACTGCAGACACAAGCGTTATATCATCAGATTGCGCTAGAGCACGGGCTACGGCTGAGCCAGCCCATCCTGTCGCTCCAGCAAGACAAACACGAATTGTCATAGGTTACTCCGTTGGTTGAGTAGCATGAGGCGATAGCCGAAGGCGTATCGAAACCACCAATTAAAGGCAAACATGAAATGAAAAATAAACTTGAAATTGGTGGTTTCGATAGGCCCTTCGCAAAGTGCGCTCAGGGCTACTCAACCACCGAGGTTTACCTTTTATTCAAACTTGATATGCAATTCTTTCAACTGCTTTGGCTCCACACTGGAAGGCGCATCAGCCATGACATCCCGGCCTGCTTGATTTTTGGGGAAGGCGATCACTTCGCGGATGTTGGGTTCGTCGGCGAGCAGCATGATCAATCTATCAATGCCGGGGGCCATGCCGCCGTGCGGAGGTGCGCCGTATTCAAAGGCTTCGAGCATGTGACCGAACTTCGCTTGAATATCTTCATCTGTCAACCCAAGCATTTGGAACATCTTTAATTGAATATCGCGGCGATGAATTCGGATGGAACCCGAGGCCATCTCATATCCGTTGCAGACCATATCATACGCGTCGGACAACACTTCGCCGGGGTCCGTATCGAACTTATCGAGATCTTCCAGCTTCGGCATGGTAAACGGATGATGCTCCGAGTCCCAGCGCTTCTCTTCTGCATTCCACGCAAAAAATGGGTAGTCCACGATCCACGCGAATGCCATCATGTCTTTTTCCGCAAGATTTAATTTGTCGCGGAATACAAGACGAAGCCCGCCCAACACTTTATTGACCACAGCACGCGCGTCCGCCGCGAACAGGATGAGATCACCTTCTTGCGCACCTGTTTTGGATTTGACAGTTTCCACTTCTGCCGGCGTGACGAATTTCGCTGCGCTTCCTCTCACACCTGCAACTGTTACAGCTAAGGTGGGCATTCCCTTCGCCCCAAACGATTTCGCCACCTCTGTGAGAGCGTCCACTTCCTTGCGGGACATGTCTGCGCTCTTAGGGGCGACAATGCACTTGACCACGCCACCAGTTTCCAGCGCAGATTGAAAGACGCGAAATTCACTTTTGGCGAAGATGTCATTCATTTCGAATAATTCCATGCCGAAGCGCAAGTCAGGCTTATCCGACCCGTATTTATCCAGCACTTCATGATGCGAGAATTTCGGCCAGGGAGAAGAAAGTAATTTCTTGTGTGGAGCGACCGCAGGGATCATCTTTGTATATAAATCTTCAACCAACGCAAGCACATCCTCGCGATGGACGAAGGACATTTCGAGGTCGAGTTGTGTGAACTCGGGCTGACGGTCGCCGCGCAGGTCTTCATCGCGGAAACAACGCGCGATCTGGAAATATTTGTCCATGCCCGCGACCATGAGCAATTGTTTTAATTGCTGGGGAGATTGCGGCAGGGCATAAAACTGTCCCGGGTATAAACGCGAGGGGACGAGGTAGTCACGCGCCCCTTCGGGTGTGGCTTTGAACATGATGGGCGTTTCAATTTCAATGAAGCCTTGCTTGTCGAGATAGTCGCGCATGAACTTGATCACCTTGTGTCGCAGGACCAGGTTATGCGTCATGCGTTCGCGGCGTAGGTCGAGATAGCGATATTTCAGGCGCGTGTTCTCATCGGGCAGATCGATATCTCCACTGACCATGAAGGGCAGGGTTTTTGCGGGGTTCAATACTTTCACTTCGCGCGCGATGATCTCGATCTCACCCGTTTTCATTTTTGGGTTTTTCATCCCATGCGGGCGATTCTGCACCACACCTTCGATCTGCAAGACCCACTCCATGCGGACGTTGGCAACAAGGTCAAGTGATTCTTTTGGAAGATCAGGATTGATTGTGACTTGCATGATTCCAGTGCGGTCACGAAGATCAAAAAATGCCACTCCGCCGTGATCGCGACGTCGGTCTAGCCAGCCAGAAAGCGTGACGGTTTGTCCCGCGTGACTGGCACGTAATTCTCCACAAGTATGAGTTCTATACATAAGTGCCTCCAAAGATTTTATGTCGTTGCGAGTCTTCGAGAAGCAATCTCCAATCTAAGAGGGAGATTGCTTCGGGCGAAAGAGCATCGCCCTC
>CAZSVR010000078.1:0-8681 GCA_964610295.1 uncultured Anaerolineaceae bacterium | reverse complement strand
TTGCTTCGGTCGCTATCGCTCCCTCGCAATGACGGATAGTGTGATATAGATAAAATAAATCGCCCTTCGCATCCCTTTGGGAGCGTCGGGCGATTGGTGTGACCTGATTTACCTGTCAACCAGCAAAGCTTCGCCCAACGATTCGGGGATCGTCATTCTCATTATTATTATTGTTGTTGGCGAAGATAATTTGATTGAACATAGTGTCGGGATTATAGCACAGACTTATCTTTCCAGTGCAGATTCGACGGGGTTTGCAGGGTTGTAGTAGACGGTCACAGCTGCGCCGATGGGGTAGCGGGCGACGCTGGCTTGGGCCTGGCCTATGACACGGACGTTCATATATTGCTCGCCAGCCTTGATGGTGTTGCTTGTATAGGTTTTTCCGTTTACTTCATATTGATAACCAACAACGGGATAGGTTGTACCGCTTCTTCCTCTTCGCCCTGATTGCACATGGGATACAATCACAGTGCCTGTTGTGCTGGGCCAGGCCTGTGCTGCCTGACGATAGACAGTACTTTGCTGATTTCGTCGATACAGGAAATAACCAACCCCACCTAATATCAAAAGAGGGAGGAGGACTGCGCATGCAGCGCCGCCGACCGAAAGAAGGATTGTGAAGCTTGCAATGATCCATTCAAGTGCGCCCATAAGTTTTCTCCTTTTTATTATGTGATGAGGATCGGGTCAATAAAAACATAATTTTCATAGTGCCCCAAAGGTTGTTCAGCAAGGAAGTGTTCAAAGAAGGGGTCCGTATGATATCCGCGATTGAGGACGTAATCCAATGCGGCGTGATTGATCATGGGGATGCAGAGGATGATTTTGTTGTAGACATCATCCACGGTTTTGGTCATTTCGGTCTCTAGATGGGCGAGGGCAACTGCGAAATCAGCGTTGTCGCGCATCGCAATTGGCCCGGCGCGATTGCCAAAGTAGCTATATCCCACCACTTCATTATTTCTAAGATAGAAATGTCCATGTCTTGCTTTTAGCAGCCAATGATGGTCAATTGCGCGGGTATAGCCAATGAGTGCGCGGTCAAGATCGTTGAGGATCAAAATGTTTTTCGGCGTATCTGCAATGGTCTGTATCAACAGGTCTGTTTCAAATGGGACAATCTCAGGTTTACGGCTCCACTCGTATTTGGTGAATTGTGATCGCAACCCTGTTTTCAGGTAACGTCCCAGTGCGCGTGTGTCCGAACTGGCGCAGATGACGCGATTTTGAAGGCCTTCGTCTGGAAAAGTTTTTTCCAATAATTGTCTTCCAACTCCATGCGACTGGAACTCGGGCAAGACGAAGAATTCAGTGAGTTGACGGACCTCGTCTCGCACTATGGAACGCGCGTAGCCAACAACCTCGCCGTCTAATTCAGCCACCCAAAATTGGTCGCAAGTATTGAAGATGTGATTTGAAAAGCTCTCATAATACGGGTAAAGTTTTTGTATTTCCTGTGGAGTAGGGAGATCATCCACCATTTGTAGTTCTTTGAGTAAGCCGAAAAGGGAAGTGCGGAAAACGCTAAAGACTGCAAATTGGTCCTTTTCCTCTCCGCGGCGAGTTACAAAGTGAATCATTTATTCATCCTTTGGTTTTCGTGGATCAAGCCACCGGGCAATAAACCCAGTTGTAATGGCCAGGTCAAAGCCGATGAATAGGTCCAGCAAAAGGTAGGGCAGGTTGAAAATGCTTCGAAAGGCGAATCCGCCCTCCTTGAAAAAGACCAGCGGGAAGCCAGCGCGGGCAATATCGTCGGCACAGGAATCGACTCCA
Source organism: uncultured Anaerolineaceae bacterium (assembly GCA_964610295.1). Lineage (GTDB taxonomy): Bacteria > Chloroflexota > Anaerolineae > Anaerolineales > Villigracilaceae > Villigracilis. The sequence goes on along the minus strand of CAZSVR010000078.1, from coordinate 6,902 downwards.
AGTACGGCCGGCAGGCCACAGTCCGAGAGCAGCTGCGCGGCGAGAAGATTGGCCAGCAGGAAGAGCAGGAGTCCGATCACGAATCCATTGAGAAAGGAGCGGGGTATGATCATATTAGAATAAATTCCCTATTAATGCGATGAACTCTTTCTGGTAAACTTTATCCACTTGGCCTATTTTAGCACTGAGGAGCGACGTCATGATCAACTGGCAGGAACTCACCATTGACATGTTCGTGGAACAATTGCGGCGAGTTTACGACAGAACCTATGGTGATATTGATAAAAGTTTCGGGCGGATCGTGGTGTGGTGTGGCAGGCTCGCCCTGGAAAATATTGCAAACACGGACGCTTTGTACCACGATATTGACCATACCATTATGGTATCGCTTGCAGGCCAGGCGATCATTGAGGGAAAACACCTGCGCGAAGGCGGAGTAACGCCGCGGGATTGGATGCATTTTATGATGGCGGTGTTGTGTCACGATATCGGGTATGTAAAAGGAGTGTGCAGGAACGATACCAGGGATAAATTTGCAACTGGAAAAGGGGATGAGCTGGTACCTGTTCCGCCCAGCGGGACGGATGTCGCCTTAACCCCATATCATGTGGATCGCAGCAAATTATTCGTGAAGGAACGTTTCGGGAGCGGGTTGTTGCAGGATATGACGAAACAGCTGGATGCTGACTTGATCGCGTCTTATATCGAGATGACGCGTTTTCCATCCCCGCCTGACGAGATGTATAAGGATACCAAAGGGTTCGGCGGGTTGGTGCGTGCGGCAGATTTCATCGGCCAGCTTGGCGACCCCGATTTTTTGCGAAAAACGCCGGCGTTGTACTATGAGTTTCTGGAATTGGGCGCGAACGAAAAATTTGGGTATAAAACCCCCAATGACCTGCGGAAGAATTACGCTTCCTTTTACTGGGAAAGTGTAAACCCCTATATTCAGGATGCGGTACAGTATTTGCGCCTGACAGACGATGGCAAGCATTGGATCGCGAACATGCATTCCCAAGTGTTCGACGCGGAGCACGGAGCTGGGTGAGGAAGGCCGAATGCAGGTTGATCTACAAATCCTCAAGAACACACGTTGACCATCAACGTGTGTTCTTTTTTGTCACACTAGCTTCGGGCAGATCGGGATTTCTTCTCAAGATAGTCACTGTAACCGCCTTGATATTCAACCAGTTGACCATTTTCGATCACAAGCAATCTTTCCACGGTGCGGTCGAGGAAGTAGCGATCATGCGAGATGACGAGTACAGTACCCTCGAAATCTTCGAGCGCCTGCTCCAACGCTTCTGCAGAGGCGATATCGAGATTATTAGTGGGTTCGTCCAGCAACAGGAAATTCGCACCCGAGAGCACCACCAACGCCAATTGCAAGCGGCTGCGCTCGCCGCCGGAGAGTTCGCCGATCTTTTGCGTGACCTGTTTATAAGTGAACAGATAGCGCAGGAGAAAAGCAGTTGCTCTTGATTCACTCATCTCGCCCGCGTAACGAACGGTGTCCAAAACGGTCTGATCGAAGTCAAGCGTTTCATGTTCCTGTGCATAATGTCCAATGGAGATATTTGGGCCGATCTTTATTTCACCGGAGTCGGGTCCTTCCTGCGCAAGGATCATTCGCAGCAGTACAGATTTGCCCGCGCCATTCGGACCGATCAGCCCTACGCGCTCGCCGTGCCAGATCGTTTCGTTGAGATTTGTGAACACGCTCTTCGAGCCAAATGATTTTGAGACCGCGGCGAGTTCCAATACTTTATTGGAGCCGCGCCAGCCGTTCAATCTCAATTCCATGCGGCGGCGGTCCAGGATCGGTTTATCGATGCGATCCAGGCGCGCCATACGCGCTTCCATGGCATGCATGCGGCTGGCAAATTTATCATTGAATTGAACCCACACTCTATAGCGTTTGAGCGCCATTTCCATGCGCGCCAGCCCGCGTTGTTGAATTTGATACAACTCTTCCTGCCGCGCCAACCTCTCCTCTTTATCGAGCACGAACTCGGTATAGTTGCCGCTGAATACCGTCAGGCGTCCATCCTCCAGCTCGGCGATGTGTGTAACGGCCGCATCCAGCAGGTAACGGTCGTGCGAGATGAGCACAACCGTTACCTCGTATTCGCGGATCAATTTTTCAAGATACATTTTGCCGGGCAGGTCGAGATGATTATCCGGCTCATCCAAAAGCAAGATATCTGGATTAACCAGAAGCAGGCGCGCCAAACCGATCAGTTTTTTCTGCCCGCCGCTCAAGACAGACAGGGGTTTGGTCAGTTCACTTTCAGCGAGTCCCAGCCCAAGCAGCAGTTCACGCACGCGGCCGGGATAAGAGTCACCGCCCAAGGCATGATATTCCTCGATCAGGGCATGCTGTTTTTCAAGAGCGTGTCCCAACTTGAGTTCATTCCCATAGATCTCGGGATCGCCCAAACTATTTTCCACGCGTTCCAGTTCAGCCTGGACTTGCGCCACGCGCGGGTGGCCAGCAAGCGCGGCGTCAAATGCCGTCAGCGTCAGGTCAAGCTCGGGTTGCTGAGGCAGGTATCCCGTTGTGATGAGGCGGGCGCGGGTGACGGATCCGCCCATTTCGGGGGAATGTTCGCCCTCGATCATTTTGAACAGGGAGGATTTCCCCGCGCCGTTCGCCCCGATCAGGCCGATCTTTTGTCCGCGCTGGATCTCCCAGTTGATGTTTTCAAAGATGCGTTTTGCACCGAGGATGAGCGTAATGTTCGAAAGTTGAATTTGAACCATGTTATTTTCCAAATATTTTATAGGGGCGACCCGCCAGGCAAAAATTAAAGCGCCGATCTATGCTTGACGGGTCGCCTCTGCGGATTAAATAAAAAAGCCGCAGGCAACCTGCGGCGTGTATGAATAAGACAGTGTCTTTCAGTGTGCAGGCGCGATTCGAGGAAGCCCTAATGTGATAAAGCCACGCACACCGATGATCAATGGGGATTTGCCTGCAGAAAATTCGTAAATCATGTTCGGGATTATACCTGAAAATGTGGCAAAATAAGGCTATGCCCGTCGAACTGACCACCTTGAGCCAATCATCCCTGCAGGATTATCACGATTGCCAGCGCCGCTTTGAGTTGCGCTATCTTGAGCAACTTTCCTATCCTGCCATCGAAACCGAACCCGCGCTCGAAAATGAAAAACACCAGCAGGAGGGTGAATACTTTCACAGGCTGGCGCAACAACATCTGATCGGTATTCCCGAGGAACAGATCGCCAAGCTGGCGAATACGCCAAACTTGCAAAGATGGTGGGCGAATTTTCTAGACTTCGGAGGTCTTACATTGTCCCCGAAGGGGAAAGACTTCCGAAGTCTTCACCCTGAAATCGCGCTCTCCGCGCCGCTTGGGAAATTCCGTCTGATCGCGAAATATGATCTGATCGGGCTTGCACAGGATGGCAAGGTTTATATCTACGATTGGAAGACATATCGAAAACGGCCGAAGAACGAATGGCTGGCTGTGCGTTGGCAGACGCGCGTCTATCGCGCCCTGCTTGTCGAAGCAGGCGCGCATTTGAATGGCGGTACGCGCTTCGCGGCGGAACAGATCGAGATGATCTACTGGTTCGCGGATTTTCCGTCGGAGCCAGCACGGTTTGCTTACAATTCCGCGCAATTTAAACGGGACTGGGACGCGCTTGCCGCGCTTTCGCAAGAGATCAAGACCGCTTCAACCTTCCCGCTCACCGATGACCGTGCGAAGTGCAGTTACTGTCCCTACAGATCCTATTGCAACCGAGGCATCGGCGCAGGTGATTCCCTCGACGCGGAGCTGGAAACTGAAGCAGAAGAATTATTCGATATTAATTTTGAGCAGATCGGCGAGATCGCTTTTTGATCTACGGGTTTAGATAAATTCCAAGGTGATTCGCTGCATCCCTTTTACATTTGTGTCGATCACCAGCACATGCGCGATCATGGAATGAGGCAGATAACGAATTACACGATGATAGGTCAGTCTATCGAATAGTTCCTGTTTGACAGGCACAGGCACGAGACGTCCGATAGTGAAAATGAAATACGAACCAAAGACTAGCGCAATAGTAGCAAGGCTAAATCGAATCGCTTTTTTTGTTCATTCTCTAATCGTAGCAAGAAAATATGAGGGAAAAAAACGGCAGGCGATTGCCTACCGTTTACGTTACGAAATCGCTACACTACGATCTCCTGCTCTGCCCTTTGCATGGATTGGAAGGATGCGATCGCCACTTCCAGCATGGAGAGGTCTGGCGTGCGCGTGGTCAGGTGCTGCATCGCCAGGTTTGGTTTGATCAAAAACCGCACGATGGGATTGCCTAGATGATTTGCCGTCCAGCGGATGTATTCGATGGCGATGCCTGCCAGGATGGGGATAAGCAATATGCGACTCGCCAGACGCCACAGGATGGGCAAGGGTCCAAGCGCCGTGAATACCAAAATGGAAAGCAGGATCAGCGTGAGCAGAAAGGCCGTTCCGCAGCGCGCGTGTTCGATGGGATATTTCGTCACAACTTCGGGAGTCAACTCTGCACCCGCTTCAAAGGCATTGATGGTCTTGTGCTCCGCGCCGTGATACATGAACAGCCGTTTGACGTCAGGCATGAAACTAATCGCCCACAAGTAAACAATGAACAGGAGGAGACGAAAGACCCCTTCCAGCAGGTTATTCAGCCAGGAACTCCAACCGAGATAATGTTCCGCCAGCCCGCCGATCCCCGCGGGAAGCAAAAAGAAGAGTCCAATGCCGAAGGTGAGTGACAGGCCCAGAGTCACATAGAGGGCCGGGCCCTCGAGCTTCTGGTCCTCGCCCGTTTGTACATTCGCAGAGAGGGTGAGTGCGCGCATACCCAGTCCCAGCGCATCCCATAAAAGGATCGTGCCGCGTAAAAATGGGATCTTTGTAATGCCCGAACGATAGACGTTGGCGAGTTTTTCAGTGTGAATGGCAATCTTGCCGTCCGGTGCACGCATGGCAACCGCAAACGCTTTTTGGCCGCGCATCATCACGCCTTCGATCACCGCTTGTCCGCCGTAAGTGATTATTCTGTCTTCCATGTTTTCCTACACACAACGCCGTTTTTGAGGCAGTCCCCCAGGGATGCTTCGCGATTGCGCTGCCGGTTTCCAGCAGTACAACTGCTGGAATAACTCATAATTATTCGATCTTCCATGTTTACACGCTGAGGTTGTAAATCATGTGAATGAAGGCGTCAATTCCCTTATACCATGTGGGCAGATGAAGTTTTTCATCGGGCGAGTGGGCGTCGTCGTCGGGCAAACCAAAGCCGCAAAGAACAGAGTCCACGCCGACATATTTTTGCAATTGCACAACCACACCAATTGAACCACCTTCACGAGCAAAATATGGCTTTCTGCCCCAAATGGTTTCCTGTGCTTTGGCAAGCGCCCGCACACCGGCGTTATCACTGCTTACAAGTGCGGCTCCTGCATTATGTAAATTTGTTAAATCCCATTTGATGGTTTTTGGCGCATTCTTTTTGAGATAAGCCTTTAGCTGTTTGAATACTTCGCCGGGGACTTGATCTGGCACAAGACGGCATGAAATTTTTGCCATTGCCCATGCAGGCAAAACCGTCTTTGAGCCTTGACCTGTGAAACCAGAAAGCAATCCGTTCACTTCAAGAGTTGGGCGTGCGCCCACTCGTTCGGCAGGGATGAATTGCGGTTCACCCCATAATGCAGGTACGCCAGTCATTGCGATTAATTCCTTGTTGCTGACTGGCAATCGTTTGAAATCTTCGTGTTCTTTCTTGCTTAACTTGCGAACTTTGTCATAAAAGCCCGGCAAGGTAATTTTTCCATTTTTGTCGTGCATGCCTGCGATCAATTCAATCAATGCCTGGGCAGGGTTGTGTATAGTGCCGCCAAATAAACCGGAATGCAAATCCTTGCTGGGACCAAACACACGTAACTCGGCATACATCAACCCGCGTAAACCAGTTGTGATACTTGGTTTATCCGGCGCGAGCATGCCTGCATCGGGGTTTAAACAAAAATCAGCTTTTAGCACCTCTCTGTGGTTTTTGATAAATTCACCGAGATGCTCCGAGCCAATTTCCTCTTCACCTTCGATCAGCCATTTCAAATTTACTTTCAAACCGCCTGCTTTGAGTGCCGCGTCCACTGCATTGATGGATGCCGTCACTTGCGCTTTCATATCTGATGAGCCGCGCGCGTATAAATTCTCGCCGCGCACTTCAGCCTTGAATGGGTCAGATGTCCACAGTTCAATTGGGTCAACAGGTTGCACATCATAATGACCGTAGATCATCATCGTTGGCGCGCTTTTGCCTGCGCCTGTCCATTCGCCATAGACTACAGGGTGTCCGCCTGTTGGCATGATCTGAACACTTTGCATGCCAATGGATTTCAATTTGGACGCAATCCATTCCGCGCCGCGTCGCATATCGGGTTTACGTTCATCCAGCGTGGAAATGCTCGGGATGGCGAGCAACTCTTTTAATTCATCGAGGAATTTTCCCTGATTTTGGTGTGCATAATCAAGCGCTTTATTTAACATAGGTTCTCCTGTTTCAAGATTCTAAAAAAGCCAAACTTCATCCCACTTCTGCCAAATATTTTATGGTCCGATGGTGGGTTGAGCTTCTTCCAAAGTACGGCGTGTGACGAGATACCACTCCGAGATCAATGCAAGGCGGTCGCTGACATCATACATCGGCGCGACCTGCACTCCTTGTACCTGCACATCCACACCATAAGAATATACTGGATAATACAAGGGCAGGGAGGGCATATCCTTTGCAAAAACCACTTGAAAGTTGCGATACAAGCGAGCACGCTCTGCAAAGTCTGCCGTGGTACGCGCAGTTTCGAGAAATTCGCTGGCTGTGCGGTTGTCCCATTGCGAGTA
>CAZSVR010000077.1:0-12109 GCA_964610295.1 uncultured Anaerolineaceae bacterium | reverse complement strand
GGTGATACAGGCCGGCAGTGGATGGTTCCAGGACCAGTTTGCGTCCGGCCTCGGGGGCCGGCTTTCGCGTTTGAAATCCGCTCCACCCGCTGGTCTTGCGATCGGTGTCTGCGGGCGCTGTTTTGGCTGAGAGGGCGCGGTAACATCGACCTCGCCAAACCTGAACTGTGATTCAGAGCCGACGTCCAGGCCCTGGGACTGGTCTGCGGCCACAGGATTATTCAGCGGATTGGAAGGGGATGGATTTCGATTGAAGACGGTTGCATTTGAAAGCGGTAATGAGACACGCGTCTGATTTCCGTCGAATCTTTCTTTTTTCTCTTTTTTGCGGGGCCAACTCGGGCCCGACCTGGAGGCGGGTTCGGGATTCGGTGATGGCACATTGCTGAGGATATTGGAGATCCGAATGCCATTCTCATCATTGGCTGGATTTGAATCTTCAAAATCAACTTCGGGGGGTTGTGTCTGTTTCGCCCTGCTACCTGGCTGGGGCTCGGCAGGGTGGTCATTGCTGAGATTGGAGACAAGTTGGCCGGCTTGAGTGCGAATTGTGCTAAAGGGCGTTTCCGCGTCAAAGACAAGGGCAAGCACAACGTCTGTAGCGAGGCGGGTGGCGTACAGCATATGTTCGGCCTTCGTACTTTCAAGCCGGATAAATCGAAGGAGATCCGAGCCTTTTTGTCCATCCCAATTTCTTGTGACGACCTTCGCTACTTCTTTTGCGGCTTCCTGCGAGAGACCACCCGCATAGGCCCACATGTCGTTCTTGCGTGTGATCAAAGCTGCCTGTGCGGCTGATTCCAAAGTGAGGCGCGTGAGGTGTTGCGCGGCTTTGGTCTGATCGCTTAGCCAGGGCAGGGCGCCCGAGCTGTTCATGGGAGCAGCCTGGGGGTGGCTGATCGCATCCATGAAATCGGATAGTTCAAAGGGCTTTCGAACAAGGACCCATGGCTGCAATCCGTCGAAGGCGGGCGGCGTTTGTTTATCCTCGCAAAGGATGATCAGGTTGATGCCCGGGCGGATCATGCGCAGGGATTTGCCGATATCCTGCACCCCAACATCGCCCAGCGAGAAGTCGATCATTGCAATGGGAACGCCGGCTTCATCTGCGCGGACAATGGCCGCGGCTTTGTTATTAACCACATGGACGCGATAAAGATCCGACTCTTCCATCGTTCGACGGATCGAGTCTCCAAGAGCATTGGAGGACGTTACAACCAGAATATCTGCAGGCATTACGATAAAGTTTATCACGCACGCGGGGGATAATCAAGATACCCATTACTCCCTGGTCCGCGACCGTGAAGTTGTCTATTCGACTTGAAATTTATGCAGGATTGTGCTATTAACAATAGTAATCCCATCAATTCATTAAAGGCGTATACATGCATCGTGAGCGAGTTTCAGAAAATGTGTTCTGGTTTCAGAGCGAAGTCTATGCACTGGTCACAGCCGGCGTGATCGTCGGTCCCCAGTGGGCTGTCGTGATCGATACGCTGGCGTTACCCGAAGAGACCTTGAGTGTGCGGGAGTTCATTGAGCATGAGCTGGGCGTGCAGGTACGTTATGTGATCAATACGCATTATCATGCCGACCACAGTTGGGGGAACTGTTTCTTTCCCGGCGCCACAGTGATCGGCCATGCGAAATGCCGTGAGTTGTTGATCGAACGCGGCCGGCCCTCCCTGGAAGCGGCGCGCAAACAAAATCAGAATTTGCGGCAGGTAAAGATTGTTCTGCCCCACCTGACGTTTGGTTCGGGTGAGTTGACCATGCGCGTTGGCAAGAAGAATTTGATCATCTCACAATCGTTTGGTCATAGTGAGGACGGTATCTCCGTGCTGGTGGAGGAGGACCGCGTGCTCTTCGCGGGGGATGCGTTCATGCCGTTGCCCTATATCGTGGATGGCGACGTAGACGACATGCTTGCGTCCATAAAAAAGATCGGACGCATGGGTTTGGAGAATATCATCCAGGGACATGGAGATATCATCCTGCGCGGCGAGATCGACGCAGCCGTACGGGAGAATATGAATTACCTCAATAATATCAAGAAGGCGGTGAAATCCGCGGGCAAACGCAAAAACGTTGACGAATACCTCGAGACGATCAATATCGAAGATGCAGGCAAGAGCCGGGTTCACCTGGGCGGTCTTGCCGAGACATTGCACGAGCGCAACCTGCGGGCCTTGTATCAAAAGATGCACGGTGAGTAAGATCATGCAATGATTGAAAACGATAAAATGTTGCAGAGCCGAAATTCAGCCTGCAACATTTTGATTGATGGGGATGACCTGGCAAAAGATGAAAGAAATTAAGATGGAACAACAAAGTAAATTTCGCAAATTGCATCCAAATATCTGGGTGGTCACCGCGACCTCCTTTCTCACCGACATCTCCTCGGAGATGCTCGTGTATCTTATTCCGTTGTTCCTCTCGAATGTATTGGGTGTCAAGACTGTCGTTATTGGTTTGATCGACGGCGTGGCGGAAACCACTGCCAGTTTGCTTAAAATCTATTCAGGCGCGCTGTCCGATAAACTCGGTCAACGCAAGTGGCTGGCTGTGATCGGGTACGGCATTTCAACTATTGCCAAGCCATTCTTGTATTTTGCGAACACGTGGGGATGGGTCATGGGTGTGCGATTCTCGGATCGCGTAGGGAAAGGGATCCGTACTGCGCCGCGCGATGCGCTGGTCGCCGCGAGCACGGACGAAAATAATCGTGGCTTCGCGTTTGGCTTACATCGCGCGGGAGATACAGCCGGCGCATTTTTGGGAATCGCCATCGCTGCGTGGATCGTTTGGTTGACGCAAAAAGGGTCATTGCAGATCACGCGCCTTACATTTCAAACTGCGGTATTGGCCAGTGTGATTCCCGCAGTGCTGGCTGTCATCGTTCTGGCGCTGGGCGCGCACGAAGTGGGCGCTGCAGGGCAGGGGTCCGGAACGATGCGATTGTCTCTTAAGGGAGTCGACGCGCGCTTCAAGACCTTCCTCTTTATCGTGCTGCTCTTCACGCTTGGCAATTCCTCCGACTCATTCATTGTTTTACGCGCGCAGGAACGCAGCCTGAATGTTTTGCAAACACTGTTCATGTTGATGACGTTCACTGCAATCTATGCGCTCTTCTCCGGTCCGCTCGGTGCGTTATCCGACAAACTGGGCAGAAGAAAACTCATCATTGGCGGCTGGCTTGTGTACGCGTGCGTTTATTTTGGATTCGCCTTTGCGCAAACCGGCGGACAGGTGTGGATGATGTTCGGACTCTATGGCATTTTTTACGCCGCGACGGAAGGCGTTGCCAAGGCCTTCGTTGCCGATCTTGTATCCGATGCGCAACGTGGCACGGCTTATGGACTCTTCAACGCGGCCATCGGCATTACTGCACTGCCTGCTTCGCTTCTCGCGGGACTTTTATGGCAGGGACTTGGCGGATGGGCCGGGTTCGGTCCTTCTGCCCCTTTCTTGTTCGGAGGGGTTTTGGCTTTACTTGCAAGTGTTTTATTGTGGTGGCGCGTTAAGTAAATAAGGATAATATTTATGGTGACGTATGCAAGACCCGGCTTGGGACTTCCGCCTTTTCAACAAGGCGGTTTGGATTCGCTGTGCGGTCTATATAGTGTGATCAATGCCGAGAGATTTATTAATCATTCTTCGGATTGGGAGACACAACAGTTATTCGATGACCTGATTCATTTTCTGTCGCGTCGAAAATTATTAAGTAAGTTATTGATCGGCGGGATTATTCATACAGAGATGCTGTTGATCCTGGATAAGGTGGTTGGTAAACAACGCATCTCGAACGTACAGATCCCCTGGCGCGGTGTGCCAAACCCCGACCTGACGACCTTCTGGCACTCCATGCAAAACTTTTTGGATGGCACGCCCGGCCGTTCCATCATTCTGGGATTGAAGGGTTATCACGACCATTGGACGGTGATCGAAGGCATCACCAACCGCTCGGTCATGTTGTATGACTCGGCCCGCATCAAGCGCTTGCCGCGTTCCACCTGCACTACCGTCTATGCCACCTGGAAGCGTAAACATTTGCTGCTGCCCGCGCAGACGTATTTCCTCTCGAACGAAGTGATCGATATAAGTCAATATGATTATTAGAACCAGTTGGGGCGACCCGTCAGGGATTAACATTCCTCTTGTTAAGTCATGTAACATTGTATAAAGGAATCACGGCTGACATGGTCGGGTCGCCCCTACCGCATTTTCTTTAGAGGTATTTATGAAAAATGAAAACGATGATCTGGTAAAACTTCTCTCCCAACTTTCAAATGAAGATTATTGCTACCTGACCACCACAGGCCGCAAAAGTGGAAAGCCGCGCGAGATCGAGATCTGGTTTAGAATGCGGGGTAGTACGTTATATCTCCTCTCCGGCGGCGGGGTTGACTCGGATTGGGTCAAGAACCTGCGTGCGAATCCAAAGGTCAGTGTGCGGATCGCGAAACATACTTTCGCTGGGACCGCGCGCATCCTCAGAAACATACAGGAAGAATCATCCGCTCGCCCGATGCTGGCAGCCAAATATCAGGGATGGAAAGAGGGTCGTCCGCTTAGTGATTGGGCGCGCACGGCGTTGGTCGTGACGATCGATTTGGCCCCTCCCCATCCCTCCCCACCGTTCGTGCCGCGAGCAGCGCACTGACGGTGCGAGACGGCAAATCCGACAGAAAAAATTCATGTTGAAAATAAAAAATCTTAATGTCGCATTTGCCCTTACAGGATGCTTCGCGAGGGAGGGTGCCCGCAGGGCGGGTGGGGCAGAATGGCTTTAGTCGTAGGGATTGAGTTCAGTTCTTAATAACAAAAAAGGCTCAAGCAGTTGTAAGATGCTTTAGTGCTAAAATCACAATAGTGTCGCTATATAAAATAAGGAGAATATATGCCAGACGAGTGGAATATTCCTGCATGGTTACCAAGCGCGTTAACGGGCGGAGTAGCTGCTACCATTATTGCTCAAATCCTAAATTCGTTAAAGAGTAGGAGTGATGCAAAGAATAACAGAAAAGCGCGAGCAAGAGCGCTTAAGCAAGAATTAACTCATGCTCTTTGGCTTATTAAGTATAACGCCAGTTCGGGATAAGACCAAACCAAATCTTTTGGACATCGTTCATGCCGCGCACAACGGCGGCACGTCGATGCGAGACGGCACGGATCACACGGATTATACGGATTTTTCCGTCAATTTAAACGACGTCCGTGCCTTCCGTGATATCCGTGTCCAACAAAAGACCTTATCCCGAATTCACGTAAGTATAACTACGATAAAGCTGAAGATGCGGGAGTGCCTCACAAAGATCTTGCACTATCCCTACAACGGAAATGACAAAGACCCATCATTGCGAATACGCATAGAGCAGTTACTTCAAGATCTTGATCAATTGATAAAACTCCTTTAATAATGGTCTTTCAAAGCTGATAAATAACCGAAACTCTTCTTTAGGACCTTCGGTTATCTTTATTTTTCCTTTTCGACTAAAATAACCCGATCTTTTTTCAGGAGCAATTCTTTGGGCGTGATGATGCAAGCTTTCCACTGGGGTAGTCTAAGATGAAGACTGTAGGAATTGTTGGCGGCATTGGGCCAGAGTCAACTGTCGATTATTATCGTTCGATTGTTGCGTCCTACCGTGAGCAAAAGCAGGATGGGAGTTATCCCTCGATAATCATTAACAGTATTGACTTGACGAAAATGCTGGGCTTGATAGGGGCAAATGAATTAACTCAGGTAACAGATTATCTGGTGGGTGAAGTTCAGAACCTGGCACGCGCAGGCGCGGATTTCGGGTTGCTGGCCGCCAATACACCTCATATCGTTTTTGATGAAATTCAGCGCCAGTCACCGATTCCGCTTATCAGCATTGTGGAAGTTACTTGCAAGGAAGCGCAGGCTCGCGGATTGAAAAAAGTTGGGATTTTTGGCACACGCTTCACCATGCAAAAGCCATTCTACCCGGACATATTTTTCAAAGCAGGGATTACAGTAGCAGTACCTGAGCTTGACGAACAAGACTACATTCATGACAAATACATGAATGAATTGGTAAATGGTATTATTCTTCCCGAAACGCGCGAGCGATTGCTGATGGTCGTAGACCGAATGATAGACCAGCAGAGTATCCAGGGATTAATTCTGGGCGGAACCGAACTTCCGTTAATTCTTAAGGATGTTCAATACAAGACGATCCCATTTTTAGATACAACCAGGATCCATGTAAAACATATTGTCGCAGAATTATTGTTGTAACTGACCTTACGCACCTAACCGTGATTCCCTGAGCGAAGCGAAGGGTCTCCACCCTTGAAAGCAGAGATTCTCACCTGCACTGCAACGCACGCAGTGCGGCGCAAGTGTCGCTACGCTCAGAAGGACACTGCGTAAGGTGAGTGTTGTAATATAAGGAGATTGATTTATGGGCGTGATGCTGCAAACTTTTCACTGGGATTGTCCGCGTGAGGATTGGATGGAGTTTCAATGACCGACATACGCGAACAATTACGTGCGTTACTTGATAAAGAAGGTGCCGTCTATCGTGTCATGGAACACGAAGCCGAGGGCCGCACGGAATTGATCGCGAAGATCCGCGGCAATCGCGTGGAACAGGCGATCAAATCCATTGTGGTGATGATCCGCTTTGGGAAGAAGGAAACGCGTTACTGCCTGGCGAACGTGCCCGGTGATTGCCGCATTGACTTGAACGCAGTCAGGGAACATTTCGGCGGGACAAAATCCGCTTTTGCGCCGCGTGAAAAAGCCGAGGAGTTGAGCGGGTGTGTTATCGGCGCGATTCCGCCATTTTCGTTCAATGAACAGCTACCAGTTTTGGCAGATCCGTTGATCAAGGAAAATGAAGAGGTCGTGTTCAACGCGGGCAGTCTTGAAAAGTCCATCTTCATGAAAATGGAGGATTATTTCCGGATCGTGAATCCACAGTTGGCGAAGATCGCGTTGCGTGGATAAAGATTTCGCGTGTACAATCAAAGCTCTGAGTAAGTAAGAAATGGAACTTAATCTAAGTGGCAAAGTTACAATAATTACTGGCGCAAGCCGCGTACATCCATGGCGCGATCCTCGATCTGGATGGCAGCGCAACTCGGACTTCATAAATGTTTTCATGAAACGGAGGTTGAGTGTACGAACATCACAAGCAACCCTTGGCGAAACGGTCGGTATTCGCCAAACGCCTGGGATTGAACGGGATTACAGGATTGACCCTGCTGGTATTTTCACTGGGAATTGGGATGACAGGTTATCATTTCCTCGAGGGTCTGTCGTGGATCGATTCCCTGTTGAACGCCTCCATGATCCTCGGAGGTATGGGCCCGGTCGCTCCATTACAGACAGTGGCAGGGAAATTATTCGCTTCGTTTTACGCTTTGTATTCAGGAGTGATCCTGTTGGCTTCTGTTGGCATTCTCGCCGCACCGATCTTCCACCGCTTCCTCCATCATTTCCATCTTGCTGATGATAAATGACCCATGACTGAATACGTCCCCATCCGTTTTGATGATGAACATATAGAAGTCATCTTCGAATTCCCACCTGAGCTTGAAAAATCCGCGAAATGCCCGAATGCATTTGTGTGGAACGAAAAAACATATCGCGTGATCGGGTGGCTTTCCGCATGGAGCGGTTTCACGCGGCGCGGCAAGATGGCGCGCAACATGCGTCCCGCGCACGCGGCAGTTGCATCCACGCGCGGCTCGTTGAACGTGGGCAGGTTTTACTTTCGCGTGCGTGCCGCGTTGTCCAACAGTTCAAGCGCGAAGCATCCGCGTGGGATTGTCGGACAAACTGGAACCCAAATCTTTGATATCTATTATGACCGTGCCGTGAAGAATTTAGACAAACGCAAAGGGGGAATGGTTTGTATATAGGGAATTGGAATAAGCCATGTCATTGCGAGAGAACCTCCGCCCTCGCAATGACATCTGGTTTCATTCCTTCGTGATCAACCGCACCTGATTTTCGTAAAAGATATAATCCCAGGCCCAGTTGAACATCACGATCAGGCGGTTTCGGAATCCGATGATGCGATAAATGTGCAGGCAGACCCAGATGACCCAGGCGATGAATCCGCTGAAGGAGATTCCCCAAATGCGCGCGACCGCAGCGTTACGCCCGATGGTGGCAAGTAGGCCGGGGTCTTTGTAATTAAAGGGCGCGGGTTCTTTTCCATTGAGCATGCGGCGAATATTCTGCGCGGTGGATTTGCCTTCCTGGATCGCGACGGTGGATAACATTGGCAGGGGTTGACCATTTTCGTCGAGCAGGAAAGCTATGTCGCCGATGATGAATGCCTCAGGATGCCCGGGCAGTTGCAAGGTCGGTTCGACGCGTACCCGTCCTGCACCGGCTTTTTCCACCTTAAGTTCATCCACAATTTCAGCTGCTTTTACACCCGCAGTCCAGATCAGGGTTTGAGTTTCGATGTGATTGCCATCCGCTAAAGTAATGCGCTGTCCGTTGAAGCCTTCCATTTTTGTGTTTAAACGAATATCCACGTTCTTGCGTCGCAGGAGATTGTAGGTGGCCCGGCGTAATTCATCCGGATAGGCATCGATCAAGTTTGCGGTTGCTTCGATCAGGATGACGCGGGCATCGTTCAAGTTCAGGCGCGGATAATCTTTGACCATCACGTGTGTAATCAATTCAGCGAGCATGCCTGCGGTTTCAACGCCTGTGGGTCCGCCGCCCACAATCACGAAGGTGAGCAGCGACTTGCGCTTCTCCGCATCGGCTTCATGGCTAGCCCGCTCAAACATCGAGAGCAGATGGTTTCTGGTTTTGACCGCAGTCTCTATATCTTTAAGTTGAAAGCCCTGTTTTTCGAGGGAGTCAAAACCGAAAAAATTCGTGCGTCCGCCAACCGCGAGAACATGATAATCGTAAGCAATCACGGAGCCGTCCAGTTTTATATATTTCGCATCAAAATCGATCGCGGTCACTTCACCCATTTGGAAAGTGAGATTTTTTTGGCTTCGAAAGATCGTGCGGACCGGATATGCAATTTGCGAAGGGAGCAAACCTGCGATGGCAACCTGGTACAGCAAAGGCTGAAAAAGGTGATGATTTTGCTTGTCAATTAATGTGATGCGCACACGAGCATTCGCCAGCCCGCGCGCGGTTTCCAGCCCGGCGAATCCCGCGCCGACAATGACGATGTGGGGGAGGTTGGTTGTTTTCATCTTTGACTCAGCTACTCAGATGTATTATGAAATTATTCACTATTATAATGAATAGCGCCCAAATTATAAAGATTTATATACGTCATCTTTTGGGATGGAACAAAGAAAAACCTGCTATCAATGAGATGGCTTAAATAGTTGTAATGATATTGTGTTATCGCCAGAACATGAATTGATCGAGTCCCAGCCCTGCGAGCGGGAGCGGAATGCCGACAAGTTGTGCAAGCAGGCTAACAGATCCCCAGAACAACCTTCCAATGAAGGGAATCTGCCAGAGCAGGATGATCACCACCCACGATAACATACCGCGTGTTTCAGCGAGTTTGATGCGGATGTTGATGGGCAGATACGGTTCGATCGCGCCGAACCCGTCAAAGGGCGGCAGAGGAATTAGGTTAAGTACAAGGGCAGAGATTTGCAGGAAAGCCAGGAAGGCGACCCCGGGCCAAATCCCTGAGGCGCTGACCGGCGCGATCTGCAGGATCAGGCCGAGGATCAAAGCCAGAAGCGCATTTGAAAATGGTCCGGCAAGCGCGACGGCCGTCTCCCATTGCGGGCTGCGTAATCTCGATCGGTCGATATATACTGCGCCGCCCGGCAAACCGATGCCGCCCATCATCAGAAAGATAAGGGGTAAGAGCAGGGAAAAAACGGGATGTGTATATTTGAGAGGATTGAAGGTAAGGTAGCCCTTATCTTTTACGGTAGTGTCGCCGCCATGGTACGCGACCAGTGCGTGAGAAAATTCATGCAGACAGAGGGAGAAGATCCAGCCGACAAGAACAACGAGGAAGGTGGTGAGGTTCATTAGTTATATCCAGTTGGATGGGATCGATGCCACTCCCATGCGGTCGAGAGGATCTCTTGCAGATTTGTATGTTCCGGTTTCCAGCCTAATTCGTCGATGATCTTTTTGGGAGAGGCGACCAGTCGTGCGGAATCACCGGGCCGGCGCGGGGATTCGACCGTGGGCATCGCGTGACCAGTTACTTTGCGCGCCGCGTCGATCACCTCGCGGACCGAGAACCCGTTTCCGCTTCCAACGTTATAGATCAACCTGTCGTGTTTTTCCAATGCATCGAGCGCGAGTAAATGTGCAGAGACCAGATCCGCAATGTGAATGTAATCGCGAATGCAAGTTCCATCCGGCGTAGCATAGTCGGCACCGAAGATGGTCGCAGACTCGACCTGCCCGAGCGCGATCTGCAGCACGCGCGGGATGAGGTGCGATTCGGGCTGGTGTGCCTCACCACGGCCGGGCGATGCTCCGCAGGCATTGAAGTAACGCAGCGAGGCGAAATGCAGGCCATGGATCTGGCGATACCATTCCATGGCCTGCTCGGTCATCAATTTGGTCTGGCCGTAAACATTGGTCGGCCCGATCGGAGACTCTTCCGTGAGCGGTTTTTCGCTGGATTGATAAACTGCCGCCGTGGAGGAAAAGACAAGTCGTTTAACGCCGGTTTGCACGGCAATTTCTATTAATTGCATCGAGTTTGAAAAATTATTTCTGAAGAATCTACCGGGATCCTTCATGCTTTCAGCGGCTTCGATGAACGCGGCGAAATGCAGGATGGCATCGTGTTTTGTTGACGTAAGCGCTTCAGCGAGCGCGTGATTGTCATCCAAGGAGGCGTGGACGAATTTCGCGGCTGGGGGAACGGCGCCGCGATGGCCTGTGACCAGCGAGTCATAAACGGTGACGGAATGCCCGGCATTGATCAATGCTTCGGCGGTGGCCGAGCCAATATATCCCGCGCCGCCTGTGACGAAGATGTTCATGGATTCTCCTGAGAACGATACCCTTGCTCCATCGCGGGGCCTGGCCCTCGAGCGAGCAAATAATTTCGAAGATTATATCTTATTGCCGCGGGGTGGCCTGCCACGCCTCTGCATACCAGCGCAGATAATCCTCCACGTGCGCGCCCCAGTAGTTCTCTGTATGGTCGCCTGAGAAAAGGTGAAATTCGTGCAGATAGCCATTGCGCGTGAGTGTTTCTTCCAATAAGCGGCCGCTGCCGAGTTCCGTATCTGCATCACCGATATCGAACCACAAGCGCGGGCGGTCTTCTTCGGGAATTTTTTTTATGATGTTTTCAATGTAAGGCGCATTATACTTAAAGATGGCAGGCGAGTGCAGACCGAGCGAGCCAAACAGTTCCGGATGATCGAATCCGAGTTCCACTGTCCAGCCGCCGCCGCGTGAGAGGCCGCCCAGGGCGCGATGTTCACGGTCTGCCAGGGTGAGATAGTTTTCGTCCACATAAGGGATGATGGTGTTGATCAGGCGATTTCCAAAATCCGCACCGGCAGGTGCATTCCAATAATGGTCATCGGGGAAGACCACGATGAATGGAATGGTCTCTGCGGAGAGGATCAGTTGATCTGCCGCAGCGGGTACTCCGAGGCGCACCCATTGGTCTTGATTGTAGGTTCGTCCATGTAACAGATAAAGGACGGGATATCGTGTTGCGCCTGATTCTCCGTAACAAGGCGGGAGATAAATGAGGAATTCCTGCAATGTTTTGGTTGAGGGGATTGCATCCTGTTTTACTTCGCCGGGTTCTGTGAGACAGGCGAGCGGTGTGAGCGTCAGAGTGGCAGGCACCGGGCTCGGTGTGAAGGTCACTCTTGAAGTGGGGGTTAAGGTTGAGGGGATGGCAGTTTGGGTGGGGGTGCTCTCATTTGGTCTGGAACAGGCTGTGATCGAAGCAAGCAGCGTGATACAGGTCATAAAGAGAAGTGCTTGACGGGTTTTCATCCTTCGCATTATACTAGTGCCCGAACAACTCAAAGCGGATTGGTAAAAATGGCGCAATTCGGCCATTTTTACCAATCATTTTCATGTTGTTCGGGTACGAGTGCAGTTTCGGGGCGTGGCGCAGTCCGGCTAGCGCGCTTG
>CAZSVR010000076.1:0-12188 GCA_964610295.1 uncultured Anaerolineaceae bacterium | reverse complement strand
GCCCTGGTCGAAGTGACCGGCCCCATCCTGGGTATGACGGTGGCGGCCTCGCTTGACGATCAAGGCCAGCCCGTCGCCCCTTCCTTCACCTATCCCGCCGATCAGCCAGAGATGGTGGTTGTCGTCTGGATCGGAGAGGTGGCTGCGGGAGCGCTGACCTTCAGCTGGTATGGAGTGACCGAGGCAGGCGACGAAGCGCTCTTCGAGCAGACAGTGGCGGTCGAGGCCAGGGATGCCGCCTTCTCCACGGGATTGAACCCGGGGATTCTCGCCGCCGGCACCTACAAAGTGGTTGCGACTTTCGCCGGGGGATCGGAGACGATCGCCTGGGACGTCGCAGATACGCCGCCGGGCGACTTGACTGCCCCGCTGGGTACGTCCGCATCGGCTGCAGGCGCTGCGCCCAGCCCCGGTCCCAGCGGAACGACGCCGGCTGTGCTCCCGTCGTTGGGGCCCGGTTCCGTCGGTTCCGTCTCTGGACCGGTGGCCTCTCCGAGAATATGGTGGTTGTCGGGTCCCCCTCTTTCGCTTCACGTGCGCTCGTACTGGATACTCGACGCGCAAACAGGGGTGGGTGTCGGTGCTCCAGTTTCGTTCACGGTCCAGGTAAGCCCCGCCATCACCGGGTCAGCTCCAGGGGTGAGCAGGCAGTATACGGATGCGGCAGGCCTCCTTACGGTGGGAAAAGAATACGAGGTGAATCCATGCACTCTCGACGGCGGATCTGATCTGCCGGACACCAGCATAACCGTCAGCGCATTTCCGCTCGGTTACGAGGCGAACAAGCTAACCCGGACGGCTGTCCTGGGCGCCGACACCTCCGGGCCGAAGGTGCAACTCGTCTCGGCACCGTCGAATGGAGCTAAGGTCAAAGGGGGAGATAAGATCGTGTTGACAGCCATTGCTGAAGAGCTAAAGAATGGAGGCTCATGGCAGACGGGTGTCAGCAAAATAGAGATTTTTGTGATGGAGCCTTCCGGTGAGGAGCTGCTTAAAAAAGAATACGACGAATACGAGGATAAGAGCTGCGAAGCCAAATCCTGGAAGCAAACGACGGACGAAATAACCTACGAAGTTCCCGAGGATGTGAGGGGTGACATCCGCATTTGCGCATTCGGATACGATTTCGCACGCAATCCCCCCGCTAAAAAGTGTTATACGTACCACACCGGTGACCAGCTGAAGGGCACGCTGAATTGGAACACGCAATCAGATGATCCCGTGGGTCGCGCCAAATCTGTACATCAGCTGGACGCCGATCTATCCCTGACCCTCGAGCCGGGCGGCACCCTCAGCGGAACGGCGCAGATCGACCTTGTCATGGATGTCGTACACTCGCGTGACTGCGGTTCCATACGCGAATGGGTCGATCCGATAAGGCTTACCCTACCGGTCACCGGCACATGGACCAAGGCTGTGATCGATTTCCATTTCACAACAGACGCCCCCATCATGGTCACCAAAAACTTTCTAGGTTGCGGCGATACTGCGACGGACAACCAATTCGACGTTGCATACGTTGTCGGCCTCCGATTTCATGCTACTTGGGATGGGCAGGCATATACGGTGGATGAGACGATCGACTGCAGCAGCGGCCCGCTTACGTGCGTAACGACTTTGACGATCCACCTCGAGCCGCCCGCGCCGGATGTCGGCTTCAGTCCGGGAGCGTGGGCAGCTGCAAGCGCTGATCAGGCATGGATGGATCTTACCTATCCTTGATCGTGCTTGATCCCAACGGGGCGTCTGCCGAATAAAAAAAATACTGAAAGGATCCATGTCAAATTAGGGTTTGTTAACGTGTGCCATATTCATGCTTATAGCCCTGAGAAAGCATAAGCTTATGGCTCCCCTCAAGAATGTTTGCCGGAGTAAGGTCATAAAAAATTACAATCCCATTCTCGTTTTATTTCAGCAGCTTAGCATTTGCTGGATGCGGGGATATAATAGCGACGTTCGATCAATGTCCTGGGCATAGGAGTGATACGTGGATAAAAAACCTTCCTTTTTGTGGGCACTGGCAGTTGGCTTGCTGTTCCCTGTTTTACAAGTTCTGGTCTTCCTGGTTCGGTTTGGAAGGCTGGACCCCGAGGCGCCTGCTAGCGATTATTTGTGGTCCTTCCTGGGAGGCGCGCTGATTGGCGCCGGCTTGATCTATTTTCTTCGTCGTAGTGAAACGCAGAATGTGTTTCGGGCCGTGATCATCGCCTTCGTCATCAGCCTCCCGTTCGCCTTGTTTGGCATGTTCCTCGGCGGGGTGCTGGGGCTAATTGGTGTGCTTTTCCTGGGAGTATCGCCATCTGTGTTTATTATCGGCCTGGGTTATTTTATCGGACGGGCGTTTACCAGGAAGTGAAATAATTGTAAGTACCATTCTCTGCAGCCAGGGATTCGTGATCCAACAGATCTCACGAGTCCCTTTTTGTTTTGTCTGACTCCGTGAATTGGTTAATATTTAGTCGGGCGTTCCAATAAAATCCAAGGATACAAATTCGTATCCAGCATAGTGGTGCCAGGCGAATTCGCCGCTAATCCAGGACTTGTTTCCGGTGCCCGGTTTGAATGTATAACCAATATATTCTGCCCAGATCCGCACCGTCTCATCGTGTGGGATATATATAAATCCATCGTATTGTCCATCCGAAGTCGTAGTGGCAAGCTGGTTTCCGGGATACGCTGAAAATGCATAATAGATTTGCGCTCCTGCGATCGCTTCCCCGTTGGGCGCGCTGACGTATCCGTGTAACTGAACGCCTGGCGATTCTCCCGTTGGGCGTTTGGTGGGTTCAATGGTAGGGGAGATGGTGGGCGTGCAATCACGAACTGGTCGGGTTGTTTTCGTAGGCAGGCTGGGCGTGTCAGTTATTGTAGGGGTGTCTGTGACCGTTGGAGATGGTATAGGTGTTCGCGAAGGCGTAGACGTAGCAGGTCGCGTGGGTGAGCTTGTCACTTCGGTCGGAGAAGGTTTTTCCGCGGTGATTGTGGGTTGCGACGCGCAGGCGGAGATGAGTGCCGCCAGAATAAAAACATGAATGCTGCATCGTTTCATTTGAAAACTCAGGCACCCCAGACGCCACCATTCCAGGATATGTTCCTGAAATTATGGAGCTTTCGTCATGGTTGGCGTGGTGTTATTGCCGACAACGATGTTCACCGAAAGCGTATCGCCGAAGAAGTTGCCGGTCGCATCGGCCATCCGCCACGAACTTTGGACCAATCCATTTTGCCCGCCCGGCGCGACCAGTTCGATGGAGATCTCGCGCTTCGCGCCGACGGGAATTGGGTCTTTCAGCACGAAGGTTTTTCCACGCATCGGGTCGCCTCCGACGTGGCTGAAGGTGAATCCCGGCGCCCAGGCACATCCACCGTTGTTTTGCACCAGCCAGGTCTTTGTGAACACTTCATTGGCATTCAGGTGTGTCCCATCCGGGATGGTCTTGTCCTTGAGCCAGATCAGGTTATAGCACGTGTTTTGAGGGATCGGGGTATCGGTCGTTAAGATCGAACCCGAAGGTGTGAAGGTGGGTAAAGATGTCAGGCTGAAAGAGGCTGTGGGCACGGAAGCAAGCGTCCCGGTCAGGGAGAATGCGTAGGTGGATACTGCTTCCGTGCGAATCGCGTTTGTGTCCACTGGTTCCGCTTGATCTGATCGATTGGTCCCGAACGAGAATAGCAATCCACCCAGGACCAAGATGAGCACAAGAATACCGAGCGTCTTGAAGTTCATAATTTTCCAAACGCGATTCCCTTGTATATCCAGCCACACGCCAGGATCACATCCTGAATGGGTTTCTTGATCTCGCCTGTGTTGAACCGATAATTATATACCCGGCCGAGTTCGCCATTCTCTGTGAATGCGTACGCGGCGCCGAATTCCACCGAAACCTGCTGGCCTTGAAATGAGCTGACCGCCGCCGAAAGCCCCGGCACACCTGCACGCCATTCCACGCTGTATTCCTGATCCTTGGCGCGCACTTCGTTCTTCGACGCGTCGAGTTTGAGGTAGATGCGGAAGACCTTTGTGAGATTCGCCTTTGCAAAGATCGCCTGCCAGCGCGCATCCACGATCTTCCACTGGCCGATCAGGTCCACACCCTCGGATTTTCCATCAATGATCTGAAAGGGACGGCCGTCACGGTTTAATTCCAGGATGCGTCGAATGACGTGCTCCGCGGGCAGAACAGGTGTGTTCTTGTCAGGTTTTTTACCGAAGAGATTGAATATGCCCATGTTGATATTCTCCTGTATCACTGTATCGAAAATATGTAAAATTCGGATTCGACGATGCCGTTAATTTCGTGCACGATCGCCCCGGCAATCATATCATTTTTTGGGACAAGGAATCGAATGAACTCGATCGTGGTCGATCATTTACGACGGGTGTATCGCGCGCAGATCGGCGTCTTTAACCGCTCGATCAAGGAAGTGGTGGCAGTCGAGGATATTTCCTTGGAGGTGAAGGCCGGCGAGTTGTTCGGTTTGCTCGGCCATCGGTTTAACGATCCTGATCACCACCTTCAGCACGTGTGGTCTTGGGTTGCTGATGAGGTGTTTGAGCCTGCTTACCGCACACGTTATGTTCGTTACTAACCTTGTTTATTTTTCCATGCTTGTATTTTCAGAGGCAAATGTTGAAATTTCTACTCTGCCACTATGGATGCAAGTAATATCGAATGTGCTTTCCCCGACACGCGGAATTGCCGCCTCGCGGGCACTTGCAGGCGGGGCAGGCTTTGGCGAAATTATTCCATTGCTCATTACCGAACTTGGTATCGGGCTGGCGTAAGGCTTGTTGGGCTATTTTCTCTTTGCATGGTTCGAGCTGCAGGCAAAACAAAGAGGAACTTTGGAAAAAGTGTTGGCAGGCGGAAATCAAAAATTATACTCTGCAAACATCACCCATGATAAAATAACGCCAGTATGGCAAAGCATCTGGTTCTGGTGGCTGGCAATATTGGTGCGGGGAAAACCTCGCTCACAGAACGCATCGGTTCGCGGCTTGGCTGGTGGACCGCATATGAGTCAGTGGCAGACAACCCCTACCTGTCCGATTTTTATGCCGATATGCGTGCCTGGTCCTTCCATTTGCAGATCTTTTTTCTTGGTCATCGTGCAGACCAATACCTCGAAGCCGCACGCGACGCGCGGTCGGCGATCCTTGATCGAAGCATATATGAAGATGCGCATATCTTTGCCCGTGCGTTACACCATATGGGGAATCTTGGCGAGCGGGATTATCTGTCTTATCGTCATTTGTATGAACTCGTAGTCGATGGTCTGCCGCGTCCCGACATGTTGATCTACTTGAAAGCGCCGGTGTCCGTGCTATTGGATCGCATTCGCCGCCGGGCACGAAATATGGAAACCGGTATTTCTTCGGATTATCTAACCCTGCTTGATTCCTTCTATGATGAATGGCTCGGCGCCTTCGATCTATGTCCTGTGCTGACGATTCAAAGCAACGATCTTGATTTTGTTCATCAACCCGGGCACCTGGATACCGTTGTTCAACGCATTCAGGAAAAGATGGCCGGCAAAGAAGTCATGGATCTGACCAAGAAATGATCCCTCTGGAACCCCATGTCTGTTAACCTGCTTTCCAAAATCCCATTATTTGCAGATCTACCCTCCGCCGAATTGGATAACCTGCTGATCTTGCTGGATAGAAAGGAAATGCGCGACCGCGAGATCCTTTTTCAGGAGGGCGATCCCGGCGAGAATTTTTATGTTGTTATGAATGGAGAATTGGAGGTATTGAAGTCTCCGGGTCAGCCGGAAGAACTGCTGCTGAATATTTTGCGGGAGGGGGAATACCTGGGAGAAATGGGGCTCATTATGCCGGGTGGGCATCGCACAGCTAGTGTGCGCGCTCGCGGCGATGTCGTCCTGCTCTCGATGAATCGACTCCAGTTCCTGGACCTCACGCGTGCTTATCCTGAAATCTCTGCGGCCATGCTCCGAGTGATGAGTCAGCGGCTTGAGGCCACCAACACAGCCACATTTCGCGACCTTACTGAAAAGAACCGGCAATTGCAAACGGCTTATGATGAACTGAAGGCTGCACAAGCGCAAATTATCGAAAAAGAACGCCTCGAACAGGAATTACAGGTGGCCGCGGACATTCAATTAAGTATCCTCCCGGATGAATTGCCGGCTACAGCGGGCGCGAACTTTGGCGCCTCTATGTTGCCGGCCCGCCAGGTGGGCGGTGATTTTTACGATGTATTCACGATCGACGAAAACCATATGGGTGTGTTGATCGGCGATGTAGCCGACAAGGGGGTCCCGTCTGCACTTTTTATGGCACGTGCCCATGCTCTGTTCATGGCGGAAGCGGATGACGCCAATCTATCTTCGGGTGAGGTCATGCGTTTGGTAAATCGCCATATTACGCGTTTGCAGAAATCAACGCAATTTGTTACGGTTTTATATGGCATTCTTGACCTGCAGAATAATGAGTTTAGTTATACACGTGCAGGCCATGAACCTCCATTGATCCTGCAATCCGATGGAACGGTGGAACGATTGCCTCACAATTCCGGCATGGCGATCGGTTTGTGGGAGACGATCAAGTTGGATGAACGTACCATCCAACTTACCCGCGGCCAAACTTTGCTTTTGTACACAGACGGTATGACAGATTGCCGCAACCCCAAGGGCGAATTGTTCGGACTGGAACGGATTAAGCAAACATTGAGCGGGCTGGCAGGCCACTCGGCACAGGAGATTTGTGACCGCTTGCTTGGTACTCTCAAGCAGTATCAGGATGGTTCGAAACAGGACGACGACGTAACCCTCGTTGCTGTCCAGGTTCAATAAACAAAGCCTCCCAATTCAGAGGCTTTGTTTATTTCAGCGCCTGTTCAAGATCTGCAAGTAGATCGTCCACGTTTTCAATTCCAACCGATAATCGCACGAGCCCAGGGTCAACTTCCAGCTTCGAGCCTTGCGTGGATAAATGTGTCATCGCCGCGGGGACTTCGATAAGCGACTCCACGCCCCCAAGCGATTCGGCCAGTGCAAATATTTTTGTGGATTCCGCCACTCGGGCGGCCGCGTCGCTCCCCTCTTTCATTATGAATGAGATCATGCCTCCGCCATTTTTCATTTGCCGCTTCGCGATTTGGACCTGAGGATGGTTCTCGTGAAACGGATAGATCAGCCGTTTGACCTTTTTATGCGCGCCGAGAAAATCCACGATCTTCTCCGCGTTCTGCGCGTGACGATCCATGCGAATCGGCAGGGTTTTGATCCCCCGCAAGACCAGGAAGGAATCCATCGGCCCTAATACGCCGCCGATCGCGTTCTGTAAATACGCGAGCTTCTGACCCAACTCTTTATCCTTACCGATGATCGCACCCCCGACCACATCTGAATGTCCGCCGAGATATTTAGTCATCGAATGCACGACCAGATCCGCGCCGAGCTCAAGCGGACGTTGCAAGTAGGGTGTTGCAAACGTGTTGTCCACAACGAGTAAGGGCTTGCTTGGATGTGAATTTACCATCTCTGCAACGGCGCGAATATCCGTCACTGCGAGATATGGATTCGTGGGAGTCTCCAGCCACACGATGCGCGTGGAGGGGGTCAATGCCTCCGCCAGATTCTCCGGATCGGTGGTGTCGGCAAATGTAAAGTCCAGACCGAAGCGGCGCAGGATTTTGTCAAATAATCGGAAGGTGCCGCCATACACATCATTCCCCGCCACGACGTGATCGCCGCTTGCAAGCATCCGCAAGACTGTATCTGTGGCGGCCATTCCCGAAGCAAAAGCCAGGCCCCAGGTTCCACTTTCCAATTCCGCGAGACAATCCTGCAAGGCCTTGCGCGTGGGATTCAATGTACGCGAATATTCATATCCCTGCCGCGGCTTGCCAATTCCATCCTGCATAAACGTGGAAGTGAAATACACAGGCGTCATCACCGCGCCGTTATTGGGGTCAGCCTCTTGTCCGGCGTGAATGGCGAGGGTCTCAAATTTCATTTTTGCTCCTTGGCGAAGTAAACTTCAAACCTCATACTGCATCCTTACTCCAGTAATATTGGATTATATTCGTAAACGAGGCAAATATGACGAAAACGCTATTGGCTGTTATGGCTCATCCCGACGACGAGTCCTTTGGTTTGGGAGGCACACTGGCATTATATGCGCGCAGAGGCTACGACACCCATTATGTCTGCGCGACGCGCGGCGAGGCCGGCACGGTCGATGAGCAGCATTTACGCGGGTTTAAAGATACCGCAGAAATGCGCACTGACGAATTGATGCGCGCCGCAAAGGTGCTTGGATTAAAGGGGGTGTTCTTTCTTGGTTATCGTGATTCTGGTATGCCGAACACAGAGCCAAACAAACATCCTGATGCTCAGATCAATCATTCAATTGATGAAGTAGCTGGAAAGGTGGTTGGATACATCCGCGAACTCAAACCAGAGGTGGTTATCACATTCGACCCGATCGGCGGATATAAGCACCCTGACCATATCCATATTCACAACGCCACCGTGCTTGCCTTCGAAAAAGCGGACGACGCTTCCTTCCATCCTGAAGCTGGAGCGCCTTTTAAACCGCGTGCGCTTTACTATCAGGTGTTCCCGCGCTGGTTTTTACGATTGGCAATTCGTCTGATGCCGATCTTCGGAAAAGATCCAACCAAATTTGGACGCAATCGCGATGTCAACCTGAGAGAACTTGCCGAGGTCGATTTCCCCATCCATGTCCGTCTGAATATTCGCGAGGTCGCTGAGATCAAGCGCGAGGCGGGCGCGCAACATGCTTCACAGGGAGGCCTGCAGATGCGGCGTGGATGGATGGGATTTATATCCAAAATAATTGGCGAGAACGAGGCCTTTATGCAGGCTTATCCGGCTGTCAAAGGCAAAAAAAGAATTTACCATGACCTCTTTTCAACCGACTGATTAATTAAGGACTCCGACCGCAAGCGGCTGAATGCATCTGGACATATCGTGTTTTGAGTTGAATCCGCCATTTATCGTGCATAATACTGATGGTATCATGAAGCTGGAATTATTCATGTCATGTAAGGAGAATTCTCATGCCTGAACGTAGAACAACTCCACGAAAGGAATTTTCCTTATACATCCGTGTACTGGATGATGACACACAGGAGCAAATTGGACATATCGTTGAGGTCAGCCCCGATGGCTTTAAGCTGGAAACGTCGACCTCTCTCCCGGTCAACAAAGAGTATTACCTGCGTGTTGAGCTTACTCCCGAGCTGGCTGACAGGCCATTTATCGTATTTATCGCCCGCACGAAGTGGTGTAAGATCGGGATTGTGCCAAATTTATTCCACTGCGGATTTCAGATCATCGAGATCATGCCCGATGACAAGGAAATTTTCCTAAATATCCTGAAAAAATAGGGTTCAAAGACAGCGAATGAGACGCGAAAGCGTCTCGAATTTTATATTTCGATCCAATGAATTGGACCAGAAATCCCCCGCGGGCATATTTGGTCAGCGAATGCGAAAAGATCCCACATTTGGGGCTTGACATTTTAGAACACTAGTTCTAAAATGGGATATCGTTATCCTCTTTTTAAAAAGGAGAAATCCATGTCCAAAAGGAACGTAGTTCATGTTGAGATCCCGGCCGCAAACGTGGAAGCCGCCGGAAAGTTCTATCAGGAATTGTTTGGTTGGAAGATCGATCACAGCCCCGAAATGAATTATACGATGTGGGAAGCGGCCGAAGGTTCCTCTTATGGAGGCTTCCCGGCTGTTTCAGACGAGAACCCTGCCGGGCAGGTGCTGGTGTATATCCACAGCGACGATATCGAAGCCGATCTAAAGAAGATCGAGAAACTGGGCGGCAAGGTCCTCCTCAAGAAAGCCGAAATCCCAAATACGGGTTGGTTTGGGGTTTTTCAGGATCCGACAGGTAATGTGCTTGGGTTATATACCAGCATGAATCCTGCAAATAATTAACGATCCTGGGCACGAATGAATTTATTCTTACGGTAAGCCCTGAGCCCGCAAAACAGCTGTACGCATTGACAAAGTCAGATATGATCTGGTGCGGGAGAGCATTCTTGAGAATTTGGGCGCGCATGGGTCGATGACCTCTACGCAACCGGGCGGTTAGGTGGAAGACCAGTTGCACAATCATTTCGATGGCCTAGTCATGTGGTATTACACAACGGTAAAGTTGGATTTGGAAGCGCGTGGAGAGCTTCGTCGTGTGCCCAGATCGAAACCGCGGCAAATTGAAATCGCCTAGTTGAAATACATCCCCTCTGAAGGAGGGGATCTATTATTTAATTTTCCATCAAGTTTTGCTTGACTGACTTGTTGCCTGGTGGTATCCTTGCGCCCAATGTTTAACCTGTCTCATGTTGATACTAATGCCAATCGTAATTACCGCACTCATGTAGTGACGGGGCGTTGGTATTTATCAGGTGTGCATGAAAAAGTTCATTCATCCTAGATAGGTAGGCCAAACGCCCCGAATTTCGGGGCGTTTTTCTTAAGGAGAAATCATGCCGATTTCGAATTCCACGCCGGTGCTTGCGGTTGACGAGAAGAATTTGATCCCTGTCAGTGATCATCTGCGCCAATTGATCGATATCCCGCCTTCGCGCATGTTCCTGATCAATAAATCCTTGAAGGTCTATCAGGAAAAGAATCCCGGTGCGAAGACCTTTGACGCTTCGCAGGGCGATGGTGGCGCATCTCTGCCTGGAGTCCCAAAAGCGATTCTCGAGCGCGCCTCTCAATTGCAAATTGAGCATGGCACTGCTTATGACATGCCCTTCGGCACGGCAGCGTATCGCAAAGCGGTGGTGGAGCAATATTGGAAGCTGGACTCGAATCTCGGTTGGGGAGCTGCGAATGTGATGGGTACCGCCGGCGGACGCGATGCTTTGGTAAAAGCCTATGGAGCCATGCTCGCGTTGGGCCACGGACGACAAGGTGACCTCATCATGGTCTCGCGCGTGCCGTGGATTTCGTACAACTGGGGGCCGTATGGCGTAGGTGCGAATGTCTTATGGGCACCGGGAGATCCGGCGCAGGGATGGGCGTATTCTGAAGAGGCAATCCGTGAAAGTGTGAAGTTTGCCGAATCCAAAAGAAGGAGGATCGCAGGACTTATCATCACTAATCCAGATAATCCCACGGGTATGACCATCACGGTTGAGAAACAAGTTTCGATTGCGAAAGCGACATTGGAAGCGGGTGTCGCATTCGTGCTCTTCGATTGGATGTATCACTACGTGACCGATGAAAGCCCCATGGACTTGAATTCCTTCTTGAAATTCTTTACACCCGAAGAACGTAAGCGATTGATGTTCCTAGATGGCATAACCAAGAGTTTGGGCGGATCGAACATCCGCAACTGTCATTTAATTGCGGACGAAGCTGTGATTAAGTTCATAGTAGCGCGTTCTTCGCATGGTGTCATTCCGCCGTTCTACTCGCTCGCCGTAGCAATGGCTGCTTACGAAATGGGATTTGCCGAAGCCGCCAAGACGATCATTGAACCAACCAACGCCAGCCGAGTAGCCCTGAAAGCCTTATTACTAAGAAATGAATTCCAACACATCATCGGCAAAGGCTATTATGCCTTCATCAATGTTGCTGACTTCATCAAAGCCAAAGGTTGGAATGACAGTGAACCACTTGGTCAGTATCTCGCCGAGAATCACGGTGTCGCCATTGTCCCTGGCGCGTTCTTCTCGCCCTTCGGCAATGACTGGGTCCGCTTCTCGTATGCCACCCCCGCCGAACGAACCGAAGGCGCGTTCAAGAGACTGGTGGAAGGATTGGAGAGTTTGAAGTAAGAGGTGATTTTGATGGAACGCAAAATAATACGAACACAGGATTTGACGATTCAAGATTTACCACCTGGTGACGCCGGCTGGAATCAATTAACTGAATTTGCTCTGACTTTTGATGCTGTAGTAGAAATTGGTGAGTGGACCTGGTCAAGTAATTTACTGCAATTTAGTAGTTCGTCAAGTGTAAAAGAAATTCGCTCGTATATCTATTTCATGCAACGTCTGTGGCATGATGGGCCCCGAGAAATCTCAGAATCCTCACTTAATGAAATGCGTAAGGCTGTTTTGTTGATACGCTCAAAATTATTAGAAGAATAGAGTCTGTTCATGTCCCCTCAAAAATTCGCCGACAAATATCTCTTAGCAACCGAACAAGCCGCCAAAGAAAAAC
>CAZSVR010000075.1:0-12401 GCA_964610295.1 uncultured Anaerolineaceae bacterium | reverse complement strand
GATTTTTTATTTCATCCCAGCTTGGGCCTTGGCGATCTCATGGCAAGCGCTGCGGCCATTTTCTATGCCGCCTATCAACTGATCACCCAGCGTGGGCGAAAATATATGGACCCACTTCGCTATATCTGGCTTGTGGGCGTCAGCGCGACCTTGGGAATGGTCTTTATCAATCTCATTTTGAGAAACCCACTTACCGGGTATTCAACTCAAACATGGATCATCTTTTTTACGACCGCCGTTGTTTCCCAGATGATCGGATATCTCTCCATTACTTATGCGTTGGGTCATTTACCAGCCTCGATCGTATCGGCCACACTGATTGGCCAACCGGTGCTGACCAGCCTGCTCGCGATCCCACTGCTCGGAGAAATACCCACGTCCATGCAGTGGATCGGTGGTTCAGTCGCGCTGGCTGGCATCTACCTCGTCAATCAATCTCACATCCAGAGAAAGCCGGAAACGCCCAACCCTTAAGGTCGTTCCCGAAGCGGTTTTAAGGATAAAATTACTTTGAGCTCAATTTTTTACAAAAAGGCAGATAGCATGGAAATTACGATCGCAGTACAAAAAGCGCGGGTTCCGGTCACAGTCATGCACATCATCGGCAATGTCGACTCTGCGACCTATCAGGCGTTCCAATCAAAAGCAGACCAAGTGATCGCGAACGGTGCGCGCTATATTCTTGTAGACTTAGCGGAGACACATTTCATGAGCAGCGCGGGCCTGCGCGTATTGCAAAACATCTTCACCCAACTTCGCTCCATTCATAAAGACCTCAACGACGATGAACTTCGCAAGAAAATAAGTGCGGGCGGCTACAAATCACCGTATATTAAAGTCGCAGACCTATCCAGCCAGGTCAAAGACGCTTTCATCATCAGCGGATTTGATACGTACATTGAAATGCACGACGATATAAAGAAAGCTATTGCTGCTTTCTAGAACGAAATCAACTCGGAATAAGCGGCTATCCGCGTCCTTTTTGTTTATCAATTAACCCACATGGTAGAATCGTTTGATGTCCGATCTGTTCGACCACGCCATGCAGGAACGCCTGAAAAGCGAAGCGCCGCTCGCCGCCCGAATGAGGCCGCGCACCCTTGCAGAATTCGTCGGGCAGGAGCATATCGTGGGCGAAGGCAAACTCCTGCGCCGCGCCATCGAAGCGGACCGGCTTTTTTCATCCATCATTTTGTGGGGACCTCCAGGCACAGGCAAGACCACCCTCGCGCAAGTCATCGCCAACAGTACCAAGAGTCACTTTGTGACCATCTCCGCCATCCTCGCAGGCAAAGCGGACCTGCGCGTCGTCATTGATGAGGCCCTGGAACGTAGGCGGCTTCACAATAAACGCACGACCCTCTTCGTGGATGAAGTCCATCGCTGGAACAAGGCCCAGCAGGACGCGCTTCTGCCCCACGTCGAGAATGGAACCTTCACTCTGATCGGGGCCACGACGGAGAATCCATATTTTGAAGTCATCAAAGCCCTGATCTCGCGCTCGCGCGTCTTTCAGCTCCGCAACTTGAATCAAATTGAAACTGGGATATTAATTGACCGCGCGCTTACCGACAAAGAACGCGGCTACGGCAACAAACGCATCACACTGGACTCCGAGGCCCGCTCCCATCTAATTGAAGTTGCCAGCGGCGATGCACGGAACGCGCTCAATGCAATTGAACTCGCGGTCGAATCCACGGCCCCGAATAAAGATGGCATCATCCATATCACTTTGGAGGTCGCACAAGAATCGATCCAGCGCCGCGCAGTGCTCTACGACAAAGATGGTGACTCCCATTACGATACGATCAGCGCGTTCATAAAATCCGTGCGCGGATCA
This sequence comes from uncultured Anaerolineaceae bacterium, assembly GCA_964610295.1. Taxonomy (GTDB): domain Bacteria; phylum Chloroflexota; class Anaerolineae; order Anaerolineales; family Villigracilaceae; genus Villigracilis. The sequence goes on along the minus strand of CAZSVR010000075.1, from coordinate 10,561 downwards.
GACCCGGACGCCGCGCTATATTGGCTTGCCAAAATGATCTACGCGGGCGAAGACCCGCGTTTCATTATCCGCCGATTAATTATTCTGGCTGGCGAGGATATTGGACTTGCAGACCCGATGGGACTCGTGGTAGCCGCTTCCGCTGCTCAAGCCTATGACTACATTGGCCTGCCTGAGGGCATCTACCCCATCGCAGAAGCGACGCTCTATCTTGCGACTGCGTCCAAATCCAATAGTGCGGGTGCATATTTCAAAGCCATGAAGAAAATTGAAGAAGAGGGACAAGTTTCGGTGCCGCGCCATTTGCAAGATGGCAATCGCGATGCCGCCGCGACTGGACAAGGCAAAGATTACGTTTATCCGCATGATAGTGAGGGACATTTCGCTCCGCAACAATACCTGCCAAAACGATTATTGGGCACGTATTTTTATACACCCTCGCAAGAAGGCTACGAATCACAGGTTACTGCCCGCCTTGAAATGTGGCGTGAGGCGCAACGCAAAGCATTAGGCATTGAACGCAGAGAAGATATTCCTAATTTGAGCGAAGAACAAATCCAAGAGATGAAGAGCAAGATCAAATAGATCAAAATAGATTGGAGGAGGGCATTGTGACGCACTCCTCCAATCTATTTATTTAATTATTCACTATTATCATTTGGGTTACTACAGCCCCCATCTCTCATATCAGTCAACCTGTCACCATCGTTGTCAATGCCATCACTGCATTGAGGCGTCCCGGCGGGTTCCTTGGTGGGCACAGGCGAAGGCGGAGGCGCCGGGTCCTGCAATGTGGGAGCACGATTGCAATCTCCACTGACCAGGCCAAACTTCTCCGCCTTGGAAACATAGCCAATCACTCCGGGTTGAATCTCGAGCGCCCAAAACATCCCGTCTTCACTCTGCCCGACTACTGGTATCAGAATTCCTGATTCAACTGCGGTGAGCTCAGGATAAATGCTGGCACCGGGTCCTTTTCGAATAAAGACGTTGACAGCCGCTTTCCAGATACAGGCTTGAGGCTCTTTTGCCGCCACCGGTGTCGAAGTGGCAGTTGCTATACTTGTAGCCGTCACTATTGGCAGCTCAAGAACCTGAGCCGTAAAATTACTGCAAGTTAAGGCGCTTATTTCGATATCGTCAGTTACATTACTGAACGCCTCGCCGTTTGCATTGAAGACGCTTATTTGGTACATATATTGACCTGGGGGTAGATCCTGGTCCATATATTCCCCGGGGACTCCTGCATGAGGTCCCAATTCCGCAATCAGGGCCTCATTATCCACCCATGAGCTGCGATAGACCCGCAACCCATCCTCATCTAGAGAGTGATCATCAAACCCAATTTGCACATCACATTCTTTCACAACCTGATAGTCAGTAATGATGGGGTTCAATGGACCAATCAGCAGGGGACCATCACCACAAATTGCGTTGACAATTACAACTGGCCCACTAATATTGCTAAATCTCTGACCATATTCATTAAAGACACTTACGCGGTATTCATAAGTGCCAACGGGCAGGTTGTCCTGGCTGTCGTCGTCGAACGATCCGGGAATACCGGCATGAGCTCCCGTGATTTGGATGGCGACAAAATTTGGTTGACCGACAACGCGGCGATAGAAGCGGACTCCATCCTCATCCAATGCATTATCCACCCAGTGAACACGCGCGCCGCAGCCTCCTTCCACATACTGGTCCACGATTTCCGGGGCTTTGGGCTTTTTCCAGAAGTATTCATAGATGGATTTAGGATACTGAAAAATCGAGTAGCCGGGATTTGCATAATAAGCCATGGCAGTGGCGCCTCCCAGGCCCAACAAAATTACGATCACCCACTTTAGCACCAAACCATACTTTATCATAAGTAATACTCCTTTTCAAATCATATATGGACAAATAACATCAGATATAATAGATATAGTATACCTTCCCAAGCGAGAATAACAACCATACCATAGTCCGCCCTCACCAGGGAACTTAGAGAGAATTATGACCACATTATTACTCATCCGGCACGGCGAAAACGATCACGTTAAGACAGGCAAAATGGCCGGGCGATTGCCCGGCGTTCATCTAAATGAACGGGGACAGAAGCAGGCTCAGGCGTTGGGTGAAGCGCTTAGAGATGTCCCACTTAAAGCTATTTATTCAAGTCCACTGGAAAGAGCCATGGAAACATCCAAGCCCATTGCCAACGCTCATAAACTAAGGATCATCCAGGAATCTGACCTGATGGAGACCGACATGGGCAAATGGCAGGGTAAATCATGGAAGCTGTTGCGATTAACGAAAGTTTGGAAGATCGTGGAGAACGCCCCGTCCCGTTTTCGCTTTCCTGATGGCGAGTCATTCCCTGAAATGCAAACCCGTATTGCAAATGTGTTGGAAGCCATTGTCAAGAAGCATAACAAGCCGCAAGACATTGTCGCAGTCGTTTTTCATGCAGACCCGATCAAACTGGCTGTATCCCATTTTCTGGGCCTGCCACTCGATCACTTCCAGCGATTGAGTTGTGATACTGGCTCTCTGACTGTTTTACACGCCAATGAATCGGGTGCAAATTTAGTTAAGTTGAATCAACGCCCGCCCTTCGACTTTTTACCAAAGCAAAAGAAGGAAAAATAATGGCAAAACTTAAGCTCGACCTGCACGACCTCTACAATCGCGGCGACCAGATCGACGCGGAACTCAATCGCATTGTTGAAGAAGCGCTTGATAAAAAAATCGAACTTGTTGAGATCATCCCTGGAAAAGGCAGCGGACAATTAAAGAAAAAAGTCCTGCGCTTTCTTAACCAGGGACATATCAAAAAGCTATACCATCGCCTTGAAAAGGACGACAAGAATTTCGGACGGATTTTTGTTCATTTTAGATATTAAATAGGTAAGTATTAAAGGAAAGACATGAGCAATCCACCAACCGGGACGGTTACATTTCTGTTCACCGACATCGAAGGCAGTACGAATCTGGCACAGCAATTTCCCGATGCAATGCCTGCCCTGCTTGCGCGGCACAATGAAATTTTGAATCAAGCGATAGAAACGCACAACGGCTTCGTCTTTCAAACTGCTGGCGATTCTTTTTCCGCGGCATTTCATAACGCGGGCGAGGCATTGAATACCGCATTGGACGTGCAACGGTCACTGCACAAAGAATCGTGGTCGCCCGCGCCCATCAAGGTGCGCATGGGGTTGCATACAGGCCTTGCTGAAAGACGCGAGGATGAATATCGTGGTTACCTCACCTTGGTACGAGTCCAGCGTGTGATGTCCTGCGGGCACGGCGGGCAGATTTTGCTCTCGCTCGACAGTACAGAGCATGTGCGCGAACATCTGCCGCAGGGTGTAGATCTACGCGATCTGGGTCGGCATCACCTGAAGGGACTCAGTCAGCCTGAACATCTCTTCCAACTTGTCACAGAAGACCTGCCCGCCAACTTCCCTCCACTCAAATCTACTCCGGTCGCGCCGTCAGCCCGCAAGGAAATCTTCTCCTTGCTCGACCATATCGTGCGCGGGCAACTGGTTGGCCGCGAAGGGGAACAGGCGGAACTGGAGGGATTCTGGAATCGAGCCGAGCGCGGTGAGGGCCATCTCGTCCTGCTATCAGGTGAACCGGGCGTCGGCAAGACTCGGCTGGTTGAGGAGCTGTCTGCGTATGCGCAGCTGCGGGGGGCGCTTGTGTTGGAAGGGCACTTCCACCCTGAACTGGGAATCACCTATCTGGGCTTGCGCGAGGCCTTGCAAGACTTTTTGCGCTCGCTTCCGCCCGACCAGGCGCGCATAGCGATTGGATCCGCCGCCCCGGAATTGGTGAAGCTGGTACCAGAAGTGGAATCCATCGTGGGCAGTGTGACGCCCAATCCGCCGATGGGCGAGTTGGAAGCCGAGCGTCTACGGATGTTCGACCATGTCACCCAGTTTCTGATCCGCCTGACAAAGAAGACGCCCATTCTGTTTGTGCTGGAAGACTTGCACTGGGCAGACGGTCCCAGCCTGCTGTTCCTGCACTTCCTCTTACGGAACTCGCGCCGGGCGCCGATTCTTATATTAGGCACTTATCGCGAGACCGACCTCGACCCGCTAAGACCCTTTTATGAAACAATGCTGGGGTTGAACCGCGATCGACTATATACGCGCCTGGCGTTGCATGGCTTGGAGGCAGGCAGTGTCGAAAAGTTGCTGGGCGCCCTGCTGGACGGGCCGGTGGAGACTGGATTGGTGGCAGCCATTGCGCGCGACACGGAAGGCAACCCGTTCTTTATCGAAGAAGTTGTGAAAGGGCTGGTGGAACGGGGCAAACTTCGCCAGGAAGCAGCTATGTGGAGATTGGCAGAGGAAGTTGAACACTTCATCCCGCAGAGCATCCAAATCGCCCTGGGCAAACGCATGGAGACTCTATCCGAGGATGCGCGCGCCGCGCTGGCTCTGGCATCCGTTCTGGGGCGCGAGTTCGTTACGGACGTTTTATTGAGCATGTCCGCATGGGATGAAGACCGATTGCTTGACGCGCTGGACGAAGCCAGGCGCGCACAACTCATCGCTGAAACGAGGGCGCACGGCAGGGACACATACAGGTTCGATCACGCGCTTTTAGCGCAGGTGGTGTACGACGGGATCAACACGCGGCGACGGGCGCGATTCCACCAACAGGCCGGCGAAGCGCTGGAAAGCGTCTACGCCAAAAAGTTGGAAGAATATATTGAAGCGCTTGCTTATCATTATTCGCGAGCGCCATCAAGCGCCGCCGACAAAGCAGTGACCTACGGTTTACGCGCAGCCGAAAAGGCGGCGACTGTGTACGCGCACGATCAGGCTATCCGCCATTACACCGAGGTACTCGAAGCGCTCCACGATCTCGACGATCCAGCCCGCGAAGCCCAAGCCTGGGAACTGATGGGCGACGCAAAGATGAGGCTTTACTACGTCAAGGAAGCCACCGCGGCTTATGAAAGCGCCCTGGCTGTTTTGGATAAAAGCGGACTGGCAGATGGACACGAGTATTGCCGATTATCGTATAAGCTGGGCGAACTGATCATCCGGGAAGAGCAAGATCCGCGCCGCGCGCGTGTGCATCTGGAGCGCGCGCTTGCCAGCCCGGCCGCTCCGCCGGAAAGCCCTCAGCGGGTCAAATGCCTGGCGGCTCTGGCAGTCTGCCTGGTTCAGGAAGGCTCGCTGGAGGAGGCGCAGGTACAGGCTCAAAACGCCATCGAGTTGGCAGAACGGCTGGAATATCCCGATGGGATCGCCAGCGCCTGCGGCGCGCTGTGCAGTATCCACGAGGCGCGCGGCGACCTGGTCTCTTATGCCAGGGTTTCGGAGCAGCAGGTGGCAGCGCTCGATCAGTGTAATGATCTATATGGCATCTTCGACGCTTACTCTAACGTAATGAGCTCAAGCTGGCAGCGTGGTGACTATGCCCAGATGGAGCGGTTCGCGTTGGCAGGTCTTGAGCTTTGCCGAAAGTTCAACGCACCGGGCTGGGAGGGAACGATCCTGTCTGGATACCTGTTCCTGCTCAAGAGCCAGGGTCGCTGGGATGAAGCATTAAAGCACGGCGAACGCGTCCTGCCGCTCTTTGAGCGCGTCGGTTGCAGCCCTTGCTTCATGTATGTTTTTTGGAATCTGGCTGAGATCGAGGCAAGACGAGGCGATCCTGAGCAATCTCGAAGTTACATGGCTAGCGCTCTTGACATCAACATGCAATTGGACATGCAGAGAGGACCTGACCCAGCGGGGGCATTGCGTTGGCGACGCTTCGGGCATGTGATCCAGGAAGAATGGGAGGCGGCATGGGCATTGGTAGTGGAAGCACGCGCTGCGGGATACCCGGACTTCGGCATGACATCCACATCAGCCGCGATATGGAGCGGCATGGTCGCGGAGACAGCCGCCCGTGCTGGACATCTGGAGGAGGCGGAACGCCTGGCTGCAGAAGCGATGGCGCTGTTTCAGGGACTCGGCGTTCCTATCGGCGTCGCCGGCAGCCATTTCGCATTTGGGCTGGCATATGCCGGGCAACAAAAAGTAAACGAGGCATTAGCAGAGTTCGAACAGGCACTAAGCGGTTATGGGGCACTCGGTCACGCTTGGGATATTGCCAACACCCATTACGAGATTGGGTTGGTTTATGCCGCGCCCGAAGGTGACGGGGACAAGGATAAAGCGCGTCGGCAGCTCGAAGAAGCTCAAGTTGCCTTCGCGTCACTGAATGCTCAGCCGGGAATGGACAAAGTCAAGGCAGCGCTGAGCCAACTCAAATGAAAGAAATATCAGAAAAGTTTGAATTATGAGCTTACCCACTGGCACCGTCACCTTCCTCTTCACCGACATCGAAGGCAGTACGAAACTCGCACAGGAGCATCCTGACACTTGGGAAACTTCGCGCGCGCGCCATCACACCATATTGAAATCGGCAATCGAATCCCACAATGGCTATGTCTTCCAAATCATTGGCGATGCATTTTGCGCTGCGTTTCACACAGCCACAGATGGACTTAACGCCGCGGTCCAATCCCAAATCACTTTGAACAAGGATAATTGGGGCAACACCCCCATCAAGGTACGCATGGGGATTCACACGGGCAAAGCAGAAGTTCGGCCGAGTGGTGAATATCACGGCTATCTTGCCATGAGCCGCGTTCAACGTCTCATGTCCGCTGCGCACGGAGGACAGGTATTGATCTCGCTGGCTACCGAGGAACTGGTACACGACGAGTTGCCTGAGGGCGTCGAACTTAGCGACAGGGGGGAATGGCAATTGAAGGATCTGATTCGCCCGATGCATATTTATCAACTTGTCATCCCAAATCTGCCTGGAGACTTTTCACCCCTGCGGTCTACTCTGGCCGCGACCTCGCGGGGTGACGAAGCCACCTCACTGCTTGAGCGCATCGTGCGGGGCAAACTGATCGGACGCGAACGCGAACTGGCCGAAGCAGGCCTTTGCTGGCAGAGAGCAATCGCAGGCGAAGCGCAGGTCCTGCTGATAAGTGGTGAACCTGGCGTGGGCAAGACGCGTTTCATGCGCGAACTCGTGGCGCAGGTAAAAGACAGTGGAGCGATCGTGCTGAGGGGGGAGTGTTACGCCGAAGGCGGCGCTCCGTACGCGCCTGTCGCGCAAATCATTGAAGAATCTTTTTCTCAGGTTCCAATACTGCCGGATGCTTTGCCGCCCTATGTTCTAGCTGAGCTGCTTGCAATCGCACCGGGCCTGCGACCGCGTTTTGCCAATGCGCTATCGAATGCATTCCCAGACAGTCATACCGAACAGGAACGAATCTATGATAGCGTAATCGAGCTATGCACGCGCATGTCGGCCCATACTCCTTTGATACTGTATGTAGACGATGTGCATTGGGCAGACCCCGATACATTATTCCTGTTACGACATCTGGCTCGTCGAAGCCGCAGCTCAATTCAGAAGGGCCGTCTGCGATTGATGATCGTATTGACCTATCGCGAGGTGGATCTGGACGAAGCGCGCGCCCTGAATGAGATACTGCTGGATCTCAACCGCGAACGCCTGGCTACGCGGGTTAAATTGAGCCGCCTGAACAAAGAGCGGACGCGCGACATGCTCACAGTGATGTTTGCCGAAGACACCACACCCGAATTTCTGGAGGGCATTTTCCGCGAAACTGAAGGCAATCCTTTCTTCGTTGAAGAGGTATGCAAAGGATTGATCGAGGCGGGCAATCTTACTTATGCAGATGGACGCTGGAGCCGTCCCAGTATGAACGAAATCCAAATCCCCCAAAGTTTGCGGCTGGCGATCCAGGCACGCGTGGGCCGACTCCCAGCCCGGGCGCAGGAGGCGCTCGCACTTGCCGCGATCATCGGGAGGGAATTTGATTTTGAGACATTGTTACATTCGAGCGACCAGGACGAGGACGCTCTGATCGAGTCGCTTGAGGCGGCCGCGCGCGCCCAACTCATCGAAGAGGTGAAGGGCAAGGGCACAGAAAAATATTCCTTTGCGCACGCTTTGATCCCAACGACTCTGGTTGAGGGGGTCAGCGGACGGCGGCGGCGGCGCGCGCATGAGAAAGTCGCAAAAGCAATCGAAACATTGTATCCGAACGACTTTGAAGCGTTGGCGCACCACTTCGCTGCCGCGGACGATTCGGGGAAAGCTGTTGAGTATTCGCGGCGAGCGGCGGGACGAGCCGAAGCCGTCCAGGCTTACGATGCGGCGATCCTCCACCTGCGCGTTGCGCTCGACTACGTTGAATTGAACCAACCGGAATTACGCCGCGAACTACTGGAACAACTCGCCGACACTCAGAGCTTTATTCATGCCGGGGCGGAAGCAATTCCGTTGTACCAGGAAGCCATCACTTTATGGCAACTCTCGGAACCTGGCGCGTACGAGGTGACCATCCGCCTGTATCGCAAAATCATCGAAGCCGCCGCCCGCGCCAATCGCTGGGCCGACGTTCAACCCTTCGAGCCGGTTTTGGAGCAAAGCAAGCAGGCAGGCCTAAAACTTGTGGAAGATCAGCCCCCAGACGCGGAGACAGTTCGGCTGCTCACCGCAATCTCAACCGGGGCCTGGGTGGACCGAGTGCCTCCAGATTGGGACTCCGCCGAACACTACGCCCGGCGAGCTGTGGAGATGGCCGAGCAGTTGGGCACACCCGTTGAAATTTGTTATGCACTGAAGGCCCTGAATTACGTTTATGGAGCACGCGGGTTGTTTCGCGAACGCGCGCAAATCGAACTAAGGAGGCTCGCACTCAGCCAGGACCCGCGATTTGACGATCCGCATGAGCGTGTCAATATCTTAAATTATTTGGGCCAGGCGCTCGTGAACGTGGGCGAATATGCTCAAGCCATGCCTCATCTTTTGGAAGCCGAACGGCTCGCCTCCCAGGTTCAGGATCTGGATCAACAATTCGCCGCGCTCCGTGTGCAATCTTATTGTCTTTACCAAATGGATCGATGGGATCAAGCCATCAAAATTGAGGAAAAATGGCGCGCGCTGGAAAAACGCTATCCAAATTTATTCAAACTGGTTTGGGCCGAGTGCTTCCAGATGGCTCTTAACGCAAGTGTACACACTCGGCGCGGGGAACTGGAGCAAGCAGCAGCATTGCGTAATGCATCGCGCGCGATTATGCTGGACATGGTAGGTTCAGAGGATCTATTTGAGCGTGACAGTTACTACTGACTTTGTCAGCCGCTGATGGCGGAGGGCGAGTTCGCCCTTGTTCGAAAATATTTGGAAATTGCGCTCGGTAAGACAGCTACATGGGTCGGCGAGCATGACTTATATGCCATGCTGGTGGATGCCGCGGCTCAACAACGCGACGTCGCCGCCTTAGGGCAATATGCGCCTTTGGCAGAAGAACTGGCCGCGCGCTACGACCACAAGTTGTACCAGGCCATTGCGCATCGCGCCTGGGGCGTGGCACATCGGTTGGCCGGCCGAACTGTGGATGCTGAAACTCGACTCAAGCAAGCATTGGAGTTGTTCGAGACTCTGGATACCCGCTGGCAAATCGGACGCACGCTGTTCGAGCTGGGCGAACTGGAGTTGTCGCGCGGGAAAAACGCAGTAGCAAGAGAACATTTCTCCCGCGCGCTCGAGGCGTTCGAGGAAATGGGCGCTTTGCCCGATGCAACACGTGCTCGCGACAAACTGTCGGCTTTGTGACCAATAACTAAAGAGAGAATCAATGTCTAATCTCCCGACCGGCACCGTCACCTTCCTCTTCACCGACATCGTAGGCAGTACAAAATTCGCACGGCTGAACCGGAACGTGAGAGAAAAAGCAATTCGAAGCTTCCCAAGCCTCCCGGAGCGAAAAGGCAGAACAAAATTGATTTATCCAGAAACTTGAAGAGTTTACTTAATTTCATTCTTCTTTAAGCGCCAAAATGATCAACCCCAATTCTTCATCGGAGGCATAGATGCACGTTTTGACAACCCCATCTATCTGGCAGAGATGCACTTTGAGTTCGGAGACACGACCATCAGAGCTGAGGACAGATTGAAAGGCAACTTGTTTAATGATGGGGTGATCGGGATCGTTCAAATTAAAGCGGAAGACGCGCAGTCCTTCACGAAACCACGGGACGAAGAGCAAGTCATCCTGGAGTTGCAGAGTGTGGTGACCTGTATCTGTGTCACCAAAATCGCTTGCCCATATTTCGCGGGGATGGGACAAATCCCGAATGTCGAAGAGTCGTATCCCATCGGCTATCCGATCCATCTCGTTTACGAAGAGGAAGCCCCCGTCGGGAGTGGGCTGGGCGTCGTGGGCTATAAAATCCGCAGGGTCAATGCGGCCGGGTGGTGTGAGCGTGACTGCCTCAGAGCTGACCCCTGTCTCCAACTTCTGCTTGTCCACAATCATGACTCCGCCGCCCCAATAGGCAATATAGACCCGATCGCCCATAATGACTGCCCGATGAGCCCAGGAACCGAATTCACCATGCGGGTGGTCATGCAGATGATAAGCATTTACATCGCGAATATCGTCAAGATTGCGGATGTCCAGAACGCGCAAGTCGGCAGTGTCGGGGGTCGCCGCAAATAATAGGTGGCATTG
>CAZSVR010000074.1:0-12486 GCA_964610295.1 uncultured Anaerolineaceae bacterium | reverse complement strand
ATATACTCAAGGGTCTTCGGCTTCGACCAGGCGCTGCGGTAGGGCCGGTCGGAGGTCAGCGCGTCGTACACGTCCACCATTGCGAAGATGCGCGCCGCCACCGGGATGTCTTCCCCGGCCAGCCCATCCGGGTAGCCGCTGCCGTCCCATTTTTCGTGATGTGAGCGCGGGATGGGCAGGGCCGGGGCAAGATAGGCGATGGGCTCAAGCATCTCCACCGCGATCAACGGGTGCTGGCGCATGAGGATCCATTCAGCTTCATCCAACGGGCCGGGTTTTAGCAGGATGCTATCCGGAATGGCCACCTTGCCGATATCGTGCAGGATCGCGCCGCGGCGAATGTGCAGGAGCTCGCCCTGGGGAATGCCGACCTTCACAGCCAGGCGCTGGGTCATCTCGGCCACGCGGCGGGTGTGTTGCTCGGTCTCCCTATCGCGCAATTGCAGGGCGTGCGCCCAGCCTTCGATGGTCTTATCGTAGGCCAGGGCCAGTGCGAAGTTCGTGAGCTGCTGGTCCTTGAACAACATGGCATTGTCAATCGCGATGGCGGCCTGGCCGGCCAGCATATTCATGAAGTTCAACCAGTCCGGGTCTGCCTGTATGGCGGTGCGGTGGAAAATTTCCAGCACGCCGAGGGCCTGTCCCTTGGCGATCAGGGGCACGGCGTAATACTCGACGAAATTCTCCTGGCGAAAGACGGGGGAACGCAGCAGATCCGTTTTACGGGTCCTCAAGTCGGGAATGTGCAAGACCTCATGCCCCAGGACTGCGCGCCCGGCGTATCCTTCGCCGACCTTAAAGTTGGTCTGTTGCAGGGCCGAGGTGGTGAATCCCACATCTGCGGCGAACTCGAGCACCTGGTCATGCGAATTGAGCAGCAGGATGGCCGCGGCGTTGATGCCCAGCCTCACGCGAACATGGTCAAGGATCAACGAGAGCGTTTGGCTGAGGTCTACGCCGGAGGTGATGGCCAGATCGATCGAGCGCAGGGCGGCCAGTTGATCCAGTTGATCTTTGATCTTCTCTTCAGAGAGTTTGTATCTTGTAATATCGCGCACGAGCACAACGACCTGCCGGTTCGGAAGCGGCACCAGGCGGCATTCGTACCAGCCTTCCCCCTCCGACGTGGGCAGGGAATATTCCATTTGAACGACTTTATGCTGTTGACGGATCTCACGAAGTGCATCTGTGAATTTTTTACCCACACTGGAAGGAAGAACGTCCTGCATCCTTCGCCGCAGGAATTGCGCGGCAGGCACATACAGGCGCTGCACATCGCCTGCCCTGTAATCCAGAATGGTACCCTGCTCATCGAGGATGAACAACAAGTCACCAAAGGCCTGGAACATGGCCTCCAGCCTTTGATCGGAATTGGGCAGGTTTCGCACAGATAAATCTGTAATCATTTTGTGTTAACAGAAACGAACGCGGAGCACGATAACTCCCATGTTATCGCACCCGCTGCGTGCTTCAGTTGAGATCAGCACAAAGGCGTTTGGTTGCTTATGCTGAGGGTGTTCGCGAGCTTAGTATTGAATGCTCAGGGAACGATTGACTTTTTTCTTCGCCAGCAGTCCCACCGGGATGCTTCGCGCGATTGCACTCCCACTCTACTGTGCTACGGGGACTTCGTGCGGGCGGGATGCAGTCCAACTGCATCTCAAACAAGGAACTTATTATTTTATGAACCCTTAGTATTGAAGGCTCAGGGATCGATTGACTTGTTTGGCAAGTTCAGGAAGTGAGTTGGCGCGGCTCGAGATGATCAGGTCCTGTTCTTCCTTGCTCAATGAAAAAGCCTCTCCGAGGTATCCGTTCTGGAGAGCCTGATTCGGGTTGCGCAAGAGCGCATCACAGAATTGCTGGTTGATCACCGCGGCGGCAAAGACGCGGCTCAATTCGGTTGAATTATGTTGTGAGACGGAAGTTCGGGCCATTGGCATTATGGTTCGGGTTCGAAAGGTCTGTGGAGCGATCATTGAGAAATACCTCTATTTTTTTTGATATTTATGCCCGGGCAGGCCAACAAGGTGAAGGCACCCAGCGCAATGAAAACGTCACCGAGGCTGAAGGCCACCCGATACAAGATCCAGGCCGGGGGCAGGAACCGATCCGCCAGCCATTCGAGGCGGGTGTGTTCCGGCAGGATCAGGATATCTTTTGGCCCGAAGCGGCTCCCAGGCTGAAGATCCGGCAGCGCATTTTCTGAGACCAACTGGCCGGCGGTTTGCGGACTGATCGGCATAAAACCGCCGTTGAATGCAATGACCGTGAGGTTAAGGGCCAGGCCGATCAGCAGGATGCTCATCCCCGGCACCCGGCGATTAAGCCAGGTATAGCCGAGGAAGCACAGCAGGGAACTTAGCAGGCAGACGGCAGAAAGCCAGTCAGTGGCACGGCCGCGGGGCAGATACAGAACGATGAATTGCGGCAGGAAGGCGAGAAAGGCCAGCCAAATCGCCCGCAACTCAGGGGGTTGGTAGGTACGGCCTTGCCAACGTGACCAGGCCATCCCAACCGGCAACCCGCCGGCGAGAGCCAGCAGGAGGATCACTTAACGGCCCGTGGAACCGCCATCCGACGGGGCACCCACGCCCAGGACAAGCATAGCAAGGCTGAGAACGACAAATAACAACTGAATGTGCTGGCGGTTGATCGTGCGGGTGGAGACGAGTAGCAGGGCGAGTTGGTTTTTCATGAGATTATCCTTTTCTTTTGTTTGATGGATGTGACTAGATGCCTATAAGATACACCCTCCTAGGCTTCAAAAGAGGCTTCAACAGATTAAAAAATCAGCCTATTTCTGGGCTGATTTTGGGCTTAGGCTTGCGGCGGAAGCCAGAGCGATTTCAGAGTTGAGACCTGGCTGAAGCCAGCATGTTTTTTGAATTCATGCGGTCAAGCTGCGATAGAGTTCCTCCGTCTCACTAGAAGGGGAAAAACCAAGTTTGTGCAAAGCCTCCTGACAGGCCTGATAAATACGGGCAATCGAGTTCTGGTCATGCAGGCGGTGATGGATCTGCATCGAAAGCCGGTAGATGTTCTCCGCGGCTGGGTCATATTCGATCGCGCGCCGGCAAACCGCAAGGGCTCTCTCCAATTTTGATTCTTTATGCAGCAGGCCTGCGAGCGTGGAAAACGCAGAGAGCGCTTTTTGCCTGAGATGTTCGCGCTCAGGGGATGCCCAATCGGCATAAATATCTTCAAGATAATCGCCGCGTACCAGGTCCACCGCCTTTTGATACAGGTTAATTTCTTCTTCGAGGTTCTCCGCGGAGGCGGCTTTTTCCAGATACGATCCAAAGGCTTCGATGTCATATTCATAATCCAGGCCGTGATTAAATCTGTAGACCAAATCGTCGAAGAGGATGGTTTCCTGTCCGACTGCGCGTCGCAAGCGGTAGATCTCATTTTTGAAACGCAATTTCAAGCGGGCCGGGTCGTCCATCTCGGGCCACAGGATCGCGCCGATCTGCTCCTTGGTCAGTGGTTTCGATGTGGTTAACAGGTAAAAGAACAGTTCACGCACGGACTGCGTTTGCCAATCTGACATCGTGAGAGGCTGTCCGCCGACACTGACCCCTGCCGGGCCGAATGCCTGAATGGTCAGCTGCGGAGCAGGTACCTGAAGAATGTGTGCCTGGCGCCTCAATTGACGGCGAAGGGCTGGTAATTTTTCACTCAGGTGCGCAGCTTGTGTGAACAGGTCATTCATCACGCGTCCAAGGTCGGGGGTTTTTTGTAAGCCCTCCATCCAGACGCGTGCCTGATGGACAGTAACAATAACCGAATGTGGCACCTTTCCATTTGTGCCCAGGATGGATCTTAATTTATCGACAGAGGCTGCTCGATCACCATTCTTATGATAGGCAGCGGCCAGCCATACGCGCGTGATCAATCCATCGAGTTCACGCCCACCCTCCAACATGCAATGCTCGGCTTCTTCCATCTTCGTCACCGCTTTTGCAGAATCATCCTCCAACAGGAACAATCGGCCCTGAATCAGATTCATAAGGCCGTTCTCGTAACGTGAATCTCCGGTTCGTATCGAAGCTTCCACCGGCTCCATCAGTTTACGAGCAAGATCGGTGTCCTTCACGGACAAAGCAAGGCTACTTAGGGAGAGGGCCAATGCGTGGATCAGAAACCGATCATCCATCCTTTGAATGATTTCACCGGCGTGTTCGTAATTCTGGCGTGCCAGATCAAATCCCTCGACCTCGGCATATAGATCGCCAAGGCTAATGGAGATCAAAACCTCCGTGCGGGTGTTGCTGCTGCGTTGGGCACATAACAAGCCTTCTTCAAGTGCCAGCGCGGCTTTTTCATATTCACCGTGTCCGTGGTACATGAACCCCATGTTATTGAGCAGGGTGGCCTGCCAGGAAAGATTTCCCTCCCGCCTCCAGATCTGTAAGGCCTGCTCATAACAACCCGAGGCCTCCTGGTATTTCCCCAATTCGTTATGAGCCATGCCTACTTCCATCAACAAGGTTGGGATATGGGCGGTATCGTTCAGCCGTATATCGATGTTAAGGGAACGCTCAAAAAAATCGACCGCCTGTCGGACATCACCCAGACGAAACAAAGCCAATCCCTTGACCCTCAAGGCCTCTGCAAAAAACATCTGCAGGTCATCATTGGTTTCAGTGAGATGGATGACCTCATCTGAATCGCGCATGCAGGCGGGATAATCTCCGAGCAGGCGATAGGCCATCCCCCGTCGCGCCAGGGTAAGGGAAAGGCCATAAATATTTCCTTCCCGGCGAAATATCTGCACAGCCTGATTGAGAAGTTCCAGGCCCGCAGCCAGGTCACCCTTGGTATAAACGAGAATGCCTCGCAGTGAGAGCAGCCCGGGTCGGGTCCCCAACAGAGAGGGTGGCAGATCGTGCAGCCAGGAGTCTAAAGTAAGCTGTGCGCGCTGAATCATATATATACTCGCCCGCTCGATCATCCCTGCAAGCGAGGGGATGTCATTCATCTTTTTATAAATTTCATGAGCTTTTTCCCATTCACCCAGATCTTCATAAGCCTGGCCGAGGCGCGCCAGCAGGGGAGTCACTTCCTGGGAATGTTCCTGTTCGAAGCGTGCCTGCAGAAAGTCGCGAAAGAGGTGATGATAGCGGATCCACGTGCCATCTGTACCCAGCGGCAACGCAAAGAGATTATTCTGCATGATCGATTTGATCCAGGCCTGCCAATTCTGGGTTTCCGCATAGAATGGAGCGAGCACCGCCTTGCAGAGCGACGCATCGAATTCATCCAGCATGGAGGTTCTCAGGAGGATATCCCGCATGGCGGGGGCCTGATGGTCAAGCACCTGTTGCCCCAGATAATCGAACAGATGCACGCCGGTGCTTAAACTGGCGGGCAGATAGTTCCTTTCACGAATGCCCGCATCGGAGAATTGCAGGCCGGTGATCCACCCCTCTGTCTCTTCAAGCAGTTGCGTGGCTTCGCTATCTGAAATACGCTTGTTGCTGTTTTGTTCGAGCAATGCCTGGATCTCATCCACGCGAAAGGTGAGATCAGAGAAGCTCAGCCCACTGATCTGCTCACGCGCCACCATCAGGGGCAGTTCCGGCAGGCTGGCCAGGACACGCGAGGAGATGATCAAATGGCAATTCTCATCCACGAGCTGGAGAAATCGATTAATGAATTTTTGAATGGCCGGGATCTTTTCCACAAGATGATAGTCATCCAGCACCAGAATAAAATGCTCGCTGATCTGCCCATACATCTCGTTGACCAGCGTGACGACCATCTGTTCCATATCCAGGTCGAATGAATTCAACCCGCCCAACACAGACAGGGACTGCCCGCCAAATTTTGGAAACTGTTCGGCCAGCGCGGCGATCAAATACGCGATAAAGCGCTGGGGATCGCGATCCAATTCATCGAGCGCGAGCCAGCAGCAGGGCAATTCACTATGATGGACGAGGTCGATCAACAGGGAGGTCTTTCCATACCCGGCCGGCGCGGAAAGCAGGACCAGCCGTTTATCCAGCGATTCAAACAACCTGTCCAAGAGCCTGCGACGCGTGAGTAATTCTGCGCGCCTGCGCGGCGGGATGATCTTGGTTTTGCTGACAGGGATGGAAGACATGAGTTCCGGCTGTGTTGAATAAGTATTGTTTTAGGTAGGCCGTCATTATAACAGCGGCATCCGATCCGACTGTCGTACAGTTCCACGCGGATTTTTTAAGCCAATCGTTTTCTTTGTTCTTGAACATGCGTGCTATAATCACGTTTGAACGTTCAAACGTTCAAACGAACATGTCCTTTGCCCACCTGCACGTCCATACAGAATATTCATTGCTCGACGGCTTCTCGAATATCAAGAAGCTGGTGCAGCGCGTCAAAGAGTTGGAGATGCCTGCGATCGCGATCACCGATCATGGCACCATGTTTGGGGTGATCGATTTTTACAATGCGGCACACAGCGCGGGGGTCAAGCCGATCATCGGGCTTGAAGCCTACCTGTCGGCGCGCACGCTGAAGGACAAGGATTCCAAACTCGATCGAAGCTCCTCTCACCTGCTGCTGCTGGCTGAAAATGAAACGGGTTACAAGAACCTGCTCAAACTGGCCTCGGCCGCACAATTGGATGGCTTCTATTATTATCCGCGCATCGACCACGACCTTCTTGCCGCGCATTCAGAGGGATTGATCTGTACTTCGGGCTGCATGTCCGCAGAGATACCGCGCGCATTGTTGGAAGATAAGCCCGCAGAAGCCGTCCGCCGCCTGAACTGGTATTACGATGTGTTCGGGCGCGACCGTTTCTTTGTGGAATTACAACAGCACAACATCAAAGAGATCACCGACTTGAATAAAAAGCTGCTCGAGTTGGGCGCGCGCTATTCGGCGAAAACCATCGCCACCAACGACGTGCATTATGTGAACCAGGAAGACGCGCGCCTGCAGGATATTCTGCTCGCCATCCAGACCAACTCCACGCTTAACGATCCTGACCGCATGCGGATGTCGGATAATTCGTATTATCTACGCACGCCCACAGAGATGAGCCAACTCTTCGCCGAGGTGCCTGAGTCACTCTCCAACACGCTCCTGATCGCAGAGCGTTGCAACGTGGATCTCAGCTTCAAAGGCTATCACCTGCCGGAGTTCCCCGTCCCTGAGGGATACACGGCCGATACCTATCTGCGCGCCTTGTGCGAAGAAGGCGCGCAGCAAAGATACGGCAGCCAGGCGGCAGGTTCAAAGGTCCACGCGCGCCTCGAGCATGAACTGGGCGTGATCAACAAGATGGGCTTCGCCGCGTACTTCCTGATCGTCTGGGACCTGTGCCGCTTCGCGCGCGAGAACGGCATCTGGTACAACGCGCGCGGTTCCGCGGCGGGTTCGATCATCGCCTACACACTTCAGATCACCGTGGTGGACCCGCTGGAACATGATCTGATCTTTGAACGCTTCTTAAATACCGGGCGCATCTCCATGCCCGATATCGACCTCGATTTCCGCGACGACCGCCGCTCTGAAATGCTTGAATACACGGCGCGCAAATATGGCAACGACCGGGTCGCACAGATCGTCACCTTCGGCACGCTGGGAACGAAAGCCGCCATCCGCGATGTGGCGCGCGTGATGGAAATCCCCCTGCCGGACGTGGACCGCCTCGCGAAGCTGGTTCCGTTCGTTTCAGGCCGCCCAACGACGATGAAAGATGCACTCGAAGTGGCCGAGTTCAAGGATATTTACGACAAACAACCACAGCTGCGCGAAGTGATCGACATCGCCATGAAAATGGAAGGGACGATCCGTAATGCAGGTACACACGCGGCAGGCGTGGTGATCTCGGATAATCCGATCATCGATTATTTGCCGCTTCATCGTCCCACTTCAAACTCGGAAGAGACACCCATCAAATCGGTGACTCAATTTGAAATGGGCATTCTCGACTCACTGGGCATGTTGAAGGTGGACTTCCTCGGCCTGATCACATTGACCGTGATGGCGCGCGCCTGCGACCTGATCGAAAAACGTCACGGCGCTAAATTCGACCTGAGCAATATTCCGCTGGACGACCCGCAATCATTTGAATTAATGGGCAACGGTCAAACGGCCGGGTTATTCCAGGTTGAAGGCGGCGGGATGACGCGCTGGATCGTGCAGATGAAGCCTAAGAATCTCGATAACATCATCGCGATGGTGGCGTTGTATCGCCCGGGACCCATGCAGTTCATCCCCGACTACATCGCGCGCATGCACGGCGAAGCCGAGGTGACCTACCGCGACCCCGCGCTGATGCCCATCTTCCAGGATACCTTCGGCATTCCTGTGTATCAGGAACAACTCATGCGCGCTGCGGTGGAGATCGCGGGCTACACGCCCACAGAATCCGATGAATTGCGCAAAGCCATTTCAAAGAAGAACAAGAAAGACATTGATAAACATCGCGTCAAGTTCGTAAAAGGCGCGGTAAAAAAAGGCATGGCGCAAGGTACGGCCGACGCGATCTACACAGACTGGGAGGAATTCGCACGCTATGGTTTCAATAAGAGTCATGCGGCAGATTACGGCGTGATCGCAGTGCAAACCGCCTACCTCAAGGCGCATTACCCCGCCGAATACATGGCCGCCCTGCTCTCGGCCTCGGCAGGCGTCACAGAGAAGGTGGCACTGTACGTGGCCGACGCGCGTGCCATGGGTGTGCCGGTGCTCGCGCCGGATATCAACGCCTCAGGCTGGGATTTTGAGATCGAAGATATAGACGAGAAACTCATTGCTCTCGGCGGCGTCCCTCGCGAAGCATCCCCGTGGGACCCCGCCGAGGAAAGTGCCCCACAAGGGTACGGCGGCTTGAGCAAAAAAAATAACAAACCAAACATTCGCTTTGGCCTGGGCGCGATCAAGAACGTCAGCGCAGGTGCAGTGGAAACGATCCTGGCGGCGCGCAAGCAACATGCTTTCACCGATCTCAACGACTTCGCCCGCCGCGCAGACCTGCGCGCGGTCGGCAAACGCTCGCTTGAATGTCTTATTAAAGTAGGTGCGCTCGATCAATTTGGTGCGCGCGCTTCCATGCTCGCCTGGCTGGATCGCGTGGTTGCCATCAGCACTAATCACTTCCGCGCGGCCGATGCCGGACAAATGAGTCTCTTCGGCACAAGCACAGGCGTCGTTGAAGAAATTCATCTTCCTGAGGTCAAGGATGTTGAGAAGCGCGAGATGCTCAACTGGGAGCGTGAACTGATCGGCCTGTACATCTCCGATCACCCGCTCAACGAATATCAGGCCAGCCTCGCGCAGATCGTCAGCTATTTCTCCGGTCAATTGGCCGAAGCCGCACACGAGGAAAAAGTACGCGTGGCGGGTCTGGTCACGGCCGTCCGTCCCTACACCACCAAAACAGGCAGGGCCATGGGGTTTGTCTCCGCAGAGGATATTCAAGGCAACCTTGAACTCGTGCTCTTCCCAAGAACCTGGGATAAATACCGCGAGCAAATGACCGTCGGACAGATCATCATCGTCGAAGGCAAAGTGGATCAGAGCAACCCACCGTCAAAGATCCTGGTGGACGTCATCAAGACCGAGATCAAAGTGACGGCCGCCGCGGATGACCCACTGATCGCGACCCCCCCTCTGTCCCCCCGATTTTCGGGGAAAATGGGGGGGACAGAGGGGGGGCTCAACACACCCCGCGTCACCGCCGAAACCACATCCGTACACGCGGCGGTCAACGACCTGCCTCCACCGCCGGATAACTTCCCCGATGGCTGGGACATGGAATGGCAGCCTTCTTTTGATGAAGTCGCGCTGGCTTCAAATGCAGAAGCAAATTTCAAGAAGGATGAAGAGATCACTCCGCCGCGCGCGTTAGCCTCTCCTCATGCAGCAGAGACGGCAGAGAGGCCAGTGGAATCAATCCTTGAAGAGACAGATCAGCTGGAAACGCCGCTTGAAGCCCTGCCTCCCTCTTTATATGTCCCGCTTGTAAAAGAGGATAAAGACAAGGAGCATCCTCCGCAACAGATCACGCTCATGCTGCGGCCCAGCGGCGACCACGAACGCGACAAGCGCCGTATCAAAACCTTGTACGGCACCTTGATCTCCTATCATGGGCGCGATAAATTCAGCTTTCAGATCTTTGAGAGCAGCAAGGGCCACCTGATCGACTTCCCCAACGACACAACGCGCATCTGCTCGGAACTGTTCGAACGCCTGAAGAAGCTAATGGGCGAGGAGGGTTGGCGCGTGGAGGAGATCACGTTCCAGTAATTACAGACTTCCGAGATTTTGAATATCTCGGAAGTCTTATAAAAGAAAGATGCCCAGCATGAAAAGATCCTTTATTGGATTCATGACTCTTTTGCTCCTCTCACAGGCTTGCGCCTCGCCCACACCCGGTGCCACCACGGCGCCGACGGTTCCCCCAATATCATCCCCGCAGGGGGCAGAACCACCCATTATTGCAACTGAAGCCCCTGTCGAGGATACAGCCACACGCCTCGCGGCGCTCGGCGGGGTTCCCTGCCCGGATAGCGATTTCACCTGTGTAAGATTGACCGTGCCGCTGAATCATTTTGATCCGCAAGACACGCGTACCATCGATGTCGTCTTCGGCGTTTTGCCGGCGACCGGCGAACGCGAGGGCATGTTCGTCACCGCGACCGGCGGCCCCGGCACAGCCGGGCTGATGAGCGCGGACGATTACACCGCAGCCTTCGATCCATCCATCCCTGAACAGTTCGATATCGTGTTCTTCGACCAGCGCGGCGTCGGTCAATCCGGCGGACTGCAATGCCCACGGGCCGCGGCCGATTTTTATATTGCAGATTGGGATGCCAAAACCGTCCCGGGAGAAGCAGCCCTGGTCGAGACCGCGCGCACATTCGCGAACAATTGTGTGCAGGAAATGGGCGACCCCGAAATCCTTCCATATCTCGGCACAGACCAGGCGGTCGAAGACCTTGAAGCGTTCCGCGCCGTGCTGGAAGATGAAAAATTCTGGCTGTACGGTGAAGGTTACGGCACGCAATACGCGCAGACCTACGCGGCCGCACATCCCAATGCCCTCTGGGGGATGATCCTGGATGGCACCGTTGACCCGACCCTCTCCGGCCCGGATTTCTATGTGGGGCAGGCGCGCGCCTTCAGCAATGCGCTCATCTCTACACTCAAAGCCTGCAATCAGGATGAACTTTGCGCCGAGTCGATGGGCGGGCAAGATGCGATCGCGGTCTACAAGAGGCTGGCTGAACAACTCAAACAATTGCCGAATGATTGTTCGACTTGTTCAGCCATAGAATCGCCGCGCCCTTTCGAATTCCCTCTGCCTTCCGGCGGATCGGTCCAACGCTCCTTCACATTCTCAGACCTGGAGACTGCCGCGTCCAATTACATGTATTCAGAAGGCGAGCGGATGATCTTTTTACGCGCGCTCGCGGCCTATGCGCGCATTGGGGAGCTCGTGCCTTTGGCGCGCGTCTTTTACAATTCGCTCCTGCTGGACCCCGAAACGTTGGCAGCCATCCCGGACCCATCCTACTCTGACGCGGTCTTCTATGGTGTGGAATGCCAGGAGTATGGTTATTTCAGCGGAACAGCTGAAGAACGCGCGCAAGCTTTCCTGCACGCGGGAGATGAAATCGAAGCCGGCATTCCCCATTTTTCATCCATTTTCTATAGTGATATGCCCTGCCTGTTCTGGCCGAATGCGCGTGAGGATGAGGCGCGTCCCGCGCCTTTGACTGCGGATGGGATCCCCACGCTTGTGCTGGGCGCGGTCGCCGACCCGGCCAGCCCTGTTTCGAACGGACAGGCTGTCTTCAGCCGTCTTTCAGATGGTTATCTTGTTACTCAAGAAGGCGGCCCGCACGTCATCTACGGCCGCGGCGTTTCATGTGTGGATGATCTTGTGACTGACTTTTTGGTGAACGACCAGCTTCCCGCCGAACGCGAAACCACGTGCGCAGGCACAGTCATCCGTGAATTCGTGCCTTTGGCTCCACTGAACGCGGCTGAATTTGAAAACCCGCTCAAAGCGCTGCAATCCCTGGATGATGAGATCTATTATCTTCCCGAATATTATGACTGGGATGTCGCCACGCCGACGCCGGTTGGCTGTCCGCTCGGCGGTATTTTATCGTTCGAGGCGACAGATACGGGCGATTCGCTGAAGCTTGAAGATTGCGCCTTTTCCGAAGGCTTCATCGTCACTGGAAGCGGCTCGAACAATTACCAGGATGGTTCCTTCACCCTCGAAGTGGATGTCAGTGGCTTGAAAGAGGGCTCGCTGACCTACACACGCGATGGCGAAGGTGCACGCCACGTCACTGGAACCTATGCTGGAGAGGAGATAGACCTTTCAGAGTAGAACTTCTTGAAGGTAATTAAAGCTTGCATACAAACCAACCATCTGTGTCATTCTGAGCCATGCAACGGCGAAGAATCTCGCCTTTATATAACTAACGCCAGTTCGGGATAAGACCAAACCAAATCTTTTGGACATCGTTCATG
>CAZSVR010000073.1:0-12724 GCA_964610295.1 uncultured Anaerolineaceae bacterium | reverse complement strand
GCAAAGCGGCAGTCCCGAGCGCAGCGAGTGGGCCTAGCGTAGCGGAGTGGGAGTGCGGCGCAAGTGTCGTCGGGTTAATACCCTCCTCGCAATGACGGTTGGAGAACTATGTCTCATATATTTCTTTATGGCCCACCCGGAACGGGAAAGTCCACGCTTGGAAAGAAGCTTGCACACAATCTCAAATTACCTTTGACTGACTTGGACCGCGCGATCGAGGGGGGCGCGGGGATGTCGATATCGCAGATCATGGAAGGGCAGGGTGAGTGGGTGTTTCGCGACCTTGAGACGGCCGCGTTGAAGAATTTGATGAATGAGAAGGAAAGTGTGATCGCCTTGGGCGGCGGCGCTCTCTTGCGTGATGAGAATCGCGCGCTTGCTGAAAATAATGGCACGGTTATTTTACTTATGGCGGAATTGGAAACTTTGCTTCAGAGACTTGACCCAAACTCAAACAAGCGTCCTTTGCTTGCAGGAGATCTGCATCAGAAACTAAATTCCCTGCTTGCGAAGCGTGAAGCACATTACAACTCCTTTCCCTTACGCGTCCAGGTGGATGGCAGATCGCCCCGGCAGAATGCACATCGAATACAGGTCGTGCTTGGCCGTTTTCACCTGAGTGCCATGCGGGAGTATGATGTGATCGTCCAAAGTGCAGGCATTGAGCAGCTTGGCGACATGCTTGTCTCGCGCGGATTGCAAAACCCGATCGTTGTCACGGATGAAAATGTCGCTCCGCTTTACGCGGAAAAATTGGTTGCTTTCCTCCAGAAGTCTGGATTCGATCCAAAGATATTGACCATCCCTGCGGGCGAAGCGCACAAAACACTGGATAGCGTTAATCAACTCTGGCATGGATTCCTTGAAGACAAGTTGGATCGCAAGAGTACGGTCATTGTATTGGGCGGCGGCATGATCGGGGATTTGGCGGGATTCGCGGCTTCAACGTTCATGCGTGGGGTAAGTTGGGTGAGCGTACCGACCACCCTGCTTTCGATGGTGGACGCATCCCTTGGCGGCAAAACGGGATTTGATCTGCCTGAAGGAAAAAATTTGATCGGTTCGTTTCATCCACCCAAACTTGTTTTGGCAGACCCTAATATTTTACAGACCCTGCCCGAGGCGGAGTTGCGTTCTGGTATGGCCGAAGTGGTTAAACATGGAGTTATTTCTGACCCGGAATTATTTGAGTTATGTTCCCGCGGTTTGAGATGGGCGAAAGACAATCTCGAAGAGATCGTCAAACGGGCGATGGCGGTGAAGATAAAGATCATCGAGGACGATCCGTATGAAAAAGGATTTCGAGCCGCGCTGAATTTGGGTCATACAGTTGGGCATGCGGTGGAGTTGGTTAGCAGCTTCCAATTGCGACACGGCGAAGCTGTGGCCATCGGGATGGTGGTTGAAGCGAAATATGCTGAACGTGTTGGTGTCGCGAGCGCCGGGTTATCTGTAGCGATAGCTGGATCTTTATCAGCATTGGGCCTACCCATTCAAATTCCCGAAGAATTGTCTCACGCAGAGATCATCCGCGCGATGTGGGTGGATAAAAAGAAGAATGCGAAGACGATCCGATTTGCGTTGCCTGTGGAGATCGGCAAAGTGAAGTTGGTGGATGTGAGTGATTTGGAATCGGTGTTGGATTTTTGATGTCATTGCGGGCGGAGCGAAGCAATCCCCCTGAAAGTTACTCCAGCAGTTGCACTGCTGGATGTCGCAGTGCAACTGCTGACATAACCAAAAAGAGGAATAATGAAAATATTAATCTTGCATGGCCCGAATTTGAATTTGCTTGGCACTCGAGAACCCGAGATCTATGGATCACTGACTCTGAATGACATCAACGCGAAGTTGATTATGCTGGGGAAGGAGTTGGGTGCGGAAGTAAAATGTGCCCAATCGAATCATGAAGGTGCGTTGATCGAAGCGTTGCAAGATGCGCGTACATGGGCAGGTGGGGTCGTGTTCAACCCAGGTGGATACACTCATACTTCCATCGCGCTGCGCGACGCAATCTCGGCGATCGTCATTCCCGTGATCGAAGTGCATCTTTCGAATGTGTACGCGCGCGAAGAGTTCCGTCACGTTTCGATGGTTTCCGCGGTATGCAAAGGGAAGGTTGTTGGCTTTGGGTGGAGGTCGTACGAGTTGGGCTTGCGCGGATTGGTTGATATAATCAAATTGTGAAACATCAGATCATTCCCACCGCTGAACCATTTTTCCTTCAAGGAAATAAAACAGGGATTTTGTTCATTCATGGATTCACCGGCACGCCCAAAGAAATGCGCTGGATGGGTGAGTATCTTAACGGGCGCAGATATACATCCCTGGGGATTCGACTCGCCGGGCATGCCACGCACCCCGAAGATATGCGCCGTTCGCGCTGGACCGATTGGACTGCTTCTGTTGAAGAGGGCTATCAGCTTTTACGCGGGGTAACCGATACTATCTTTCTGGTTGGGCTTTCCATGGGCGGTACGCTGGCTCTGCTCATGTCCACGCGGTTGGATGTGAAAGGTGTGGTGGCAATGTCCGCGCCGTATCAATTGGCGAGGGATCTTCCGTTGTGGCGGCTGCGATTGTATAGCTGGTTTATTCGTTATAGTCCGAAGTCGCGTGAAGCACCGGGCGCGTCCTGGTTTGACAAGGCTGCCTTCGCCGAACACGTTTCCTACCCGCAGAACCCGCTGCGCTCGGTCGTTGAATTGAAGTTGTTGTTGAATGCAATGCGCGCTGCATTGCCTGAGATCCGCAAGCCCGTCCTGCTGATCCATTCCCGGGACGACCCGTATGTTTTGCCCGGGAACATGGAGCATATTTATGCAGGACTGGTGAATGCTTCAGACAGGACCAAACTTTATATCACAGGATCAGGCCATGTCGTTACGCGGGATGCGGCTCGTCATCAGGTATTCGAGTCTGCGCGGGAATTTATCAATCGTATTGAACAAATGAATTAAGACTTCGGAAGTCTGCCTTAATTCGCTTTTGCTGGGGAGTCTTCCAAACCCACAGGGTGCTTCGCGACGACTTCCGAAGTCTGCTAATAAGAGGAAACTTTGAATCGTAATCTTATATTTGTTGCTGCCGCCTTGTTTCTCTGGGGCTTTGGCGAAGGAACGTTTTTCAATTTTGTGCCGATCTATCTCCATAAACAATTTCTTCTGAGTGAATATGAAATTGGCCTGATCCTGGGTGCATTTGGCCTTTCCATGGCGATCACACACATCCCGGCTGGCCGTCTTGCGGATCGGATTGGGCGCAAACCCTTGTTGACCATTGCATGGGTGCTTGGTCTGGTCTCAACCCTGGTGATGGGTTTTGCCCTGGCTTTACCCCTTTATTTGATCGGCCTGTGTGGTTATGGTTTGACAGCCTTTGTTTCGTCGCCTTTGAGCAGTTACGTGACCGCGGCGCGCGGCAGGTGGCCCGTAGGGACCGTGCTATCCCTGACCACTGCGACATTCGGCCTGGGTATGGCGCTGGGACCTGTAACGGGCGGATGGATCGGCGATCATTATGGAATGCGGATGAGTTTTCTGGTTGCCGCTGTGGTTTTCGTCTTTTCGATTATGTTCATGTTGTTCATTGAGAGCCAGCCGATTGATCATCATGACCCTGACGCCCCGCCGCCAGGCCTGATCGGCAATCAACGCTTCATTGCTCTGATGGGTGTTCTTGCATTTGCAATATTTTCAATGTATCTATCCCAACCGCTTACGCCAAATTTTCTTGAAGGTGTGCGTGGACTTTCATTGAGTGAAACAGGGGTCATCTTCACAGCAGGTGCCCTGGGAAATTCATTGATGGCGATTGCGTTCAGCCGCGTCAACCCACGCCGCGGATTTTTGTTCGCGCAGGCTTTGGTGATATTGTTCGCTTTGTCCATTTGGAAGGGTATGAGCCTGCCTGTCTTTGCGCTGGGATATTTTTTGCTGGGTGGATTTCGTGCTGGGCGCCCATTGATGATGGCGCAGGCGCGCGAGCTTGTCCATGATTCGCAAATGGGAATTACTTATGGCATCCTGGAAACCATCAGCGCGGTGATCTTTATCCTGACGCCTCCGCTTGCGGGATATTTGTATGAACGAAACCCCCTGATCGTATATCCGCTGGCGATCGGGTTGATCGCGATCTCGATCCTGGTCAGTTCCATCTTTTCACCACGAAAGGCAAGCCATGCTTGAAATCCTCCCGTTCACCCTTGGTCCCGCGCAGACCAACGCCTATCTTGTTGCCGACCCCGAAACCAAAGAAGCAGTGGTAATCGATCCCGCCTGGGACGGCCACATCATCCTCAAGGTCGCACAAGATCGCGGCTGGCGCATTGGTCATCTCTGGTACACACACGCGCACTTCGATCACATCGGGGGCGCGGCCGCAATTGCAGACGCATTGAATCCCCTGCCTCTGGTTGCGTTACATCCCGATGACCACGTGTTGTGGCGTGCGGGAGGTGGCGGTGCAGTATTCGGTTTTGATATTGACCCCGGCCCCGAACCAACCATTGATTTTTTCCAGGGCCAAATTCTCAAACTTGGCTCCAATGAATTTGAGGTGCGTTACACGCCGGGACATACGAAAGGTCATTGCGTGTTATATGTGGCTGGCGAGAACGTTTGTTTTTGCGGCGATCTCATTTTCAACAAAGGCGTTGGCCGCACGGACCTGCCTGGCGGCGATTGGGCGACCCTCGAGCGCAGTATCCGTGAACAAATATTTACCATGCCGGATGATACACGCTTGTTGTCGGGTCACGGTGCTGAAACGACTGTAGGGGAAGAAAAGAGGCACAATCCCTTTGTTGGAATATGATTGCAAATAAAAAGGCGGCCTATAGGTCGCCTTTTTATTGTTTTTCACTATTCCTACCCAGACCACATATCGAACATGTAGATTGTGCACATCATGCCCATGATCAACACGCTCGCAATTGTCCATGCACGGTAAAATATGGGATTTTTTCCGAGGCGGCTGAGGATGAGCAAGACAGGCGGTGAGCTAAAACGTAATGGCAATGCCAACGCTGCGCTGTGTGCTCGTGTCCAGGCTGCGAGCATACCCAGCAGGGAAGCGGAGAATAGTGATCCCTGAATCGAACGCGGCAGGCAGCATACCCAATGAAACAACCAGCCAGGGGCCGTAATTTGCTCCGTACACAAGTGGGCTGATCTGGCCGAGCAAGATGTTTGGATCTACATATAATGTTAATGTGTTGGGTTAGGGGGTGGGGATGATCGTTGGTGTAGTCAGTGGAACTGCATTTTGTATACAGGAGCTGATTCAGAAGATGGTGAATAAAGAGATGACTGCAATTCGGCGCATGCGACAATTTCTCATGCTCATTTTTGTGCCGAATATTACCACTGTTTGATATAGGATAGAAAAAGAAAAAAGTGGCTGGTGTTTTTAAGGCCAGCCACTTTTTTTAGGTCGTTATATATGTATCGATTGTCCTTCTGCACCGTGCGCCGCTTCCATCAGCACTTCTGAAAGTGTCGGGTGCGCGTGGACGTTCCGTGCAATTTCATGCGGTGTCAATTCCATCATGCGCGCCAGAGTTAATTCAGGAAGTAATTCGGTTACTTCAGGCCCGAGCATGTGTGCGCCCAGGATCTCGCCGTATTTTTCATCCATGAGGATCTTGACGAAACCAGCATAATCTCCGAGGCCAAGCGCCTTTCCATTCGCTTGAAAGGGGAAGCGACCAACTTTGACATTGTAGCCGCGTTCCTTCGCTTGTGCTTCGGTGAGTCCGAAGGAAGCCACTTGCGGCTGACAATATGTGGCGCGCGGCATCATGTCATAGTCCAGTGTGACCGTTTCCCGTCCCGCGATATTTTCCGCGCAAACAATGCCCATTGCTGATCCCACGTGAGCGAGCATCAGTTTGCCGGTCACATCCCCGATCGCCCAAATATTGGGGACGTTGGTCTGCATCTTTTCGTTGATATCCAAAAAGCTGCGGTCACTGACTTTGACGCCAGCCGCTTCGAGCCCAAGCCCTTTGCTGTTCGGTGTGAACGAAGTTGCCACCAGCACCTGATCGACTTCGAGAGTCTCATCCGGTAATTTCACTTTGACCTTCGCGCCAGAAACGGCAATGCTTTCAAATTTGACATCCGTCTTGATCTTTATGCCACCCTTGGTCAATTCCTTGGTTAACTCTTTGCTGATCTCTTCGTCTTCACGCGGCAGAACTCTTGGCAATAACTCTATAATAGTCACATCCACGCCATAGGAATGCCAGATGGTGGCAAATTCCACTCCAATCGAGCCAGCGCCGACGATTAGAACAGATTTGGGAAGTGTTTCCTGCATGATCGCTTCCACGTAGGTGACGATCTTTTTGCCATCCACGGTCACACCGGGAAGCATGGCCGCACTTGCACCTGTGGCGATGATGACATTCTTTGCTTTCAGCTCGGTTGCTTTGCCATCTTTGTCGGTGACTGTCAGGGTATCCTTTGACTTAAATGCAGCCGAACCCATGAACACCGCGATGCTGTTCTTCTTCATCAAAAAGCCAACGCCCTTGGTCAAGCGGTCCGAATTCTGGCGCGAGCGCTTGAACGCCACGCCGTAATCCAGTTTCAAGTTATCGAATGAAAAACCAAAGTCCTTGCCGCGTTCACGCAGGGTGTGCGCGACTTCCGCGTTCTTGAGCAATGATTTTGATGGAATACACCCGATGTTCAAGCAAACGCCGCCCAGCCATTGCTTGTCGACGATCGCAACTTTCTGTTTGAGTTGTGCGGCGCGGATCGCGGCAACATACCCGGCAGGCCCGGCACCAATAACAACGACATCAAAATTTTCAGCCATGACTTCTCCTCTGTTCGTCATTGCAGGTAACCGAGTAATGACGCCTGAATTTTTTCCAATTTTACACCATTAGCCGTTCCGTAATTGATTATGGTATCTTTCGCGCCATGAAGAAGAGCCTAACCGTACCCTTTATCTTGTTATTTTTTGGTTTGATTTCTGCAGGCGTTGCCGTCTTTGCCGAATCAATTGGCTTGGATGAAAACCCGCAGGACTGGAGCAGAGCAAGGATTGCTATTTTTGTTATTGGCATTTTTCTTGTATTGTGTGCCGCTGTTTATTTCTGGATTGGGCATAAATTCCGGGACGCGGCGTCCAAATTTTGGTCGGTTGTTCACAAACATCCAGTTGCAATATGGTTGTGGAAACGTCAATCCATCCAGTATGCCTCAAAACTTATTCGCGGCTACTCATTCGCCCTCCCAATCCTGGTTTTTATTTTCGTTTTATATGTCTGGCTGGCCAGTTCAGGTACGTGGACAGAGTGGGTTTCGCCAACCCGTTATTATGATAGCCTGGCAAAGGGTTTCGAATATAAGACCCTGTCGGTTGCAATGACACCGGATCCGCGGTTGGCTGAGCTGGAAAATCCGTACGACCCCCAAAATTGGAGGGGGACAATTCAGGTGCCAATGGATATTAGCTATTACAAAGGCAGATATTATTTGTATTGGGGTCCCGCGCCAGCTTTCATATTATTTTTACTTCGTCCATTTTATTCCGGCAAGATCGGTGATCTATATCTTGTATTTGTATTCATCTGTTGAATCTTTTTATTCCAATATGTATTCATCATCGCCATGTGGGACCGTTTTTTTTCCAACCTGCCAAAGTGGATGCTTCAAATGTCGCTTCTTTTGACGGAGTTGGCATGCCCGCTGACATTTATGCTGGCGGCGTTTAAAGGCGCGCGAATTTATGAAGCGGCAATTTCAAGCGGTCAATTCTTTCTGCTGGCAGGCTTCCTAGTTGCTATTACTGCCTTGAACAAACGACTATTATCTGCAGGCTTGAGGCTTTTTCTTGCAGGTGTTCTGTGGTCATTTTCCTTGAAAGAAATCATTACTGATCTTATAACCAGCGCCTCACGCGGGACTTGTAACTTTTATACTGATCTTTGAATTTTTCCCCGAGATAGGCTTCTTCTTTTTCTATCACCAGCCGATTCATGGTCGCTACAAAAAACGGCGAAATGATGAGTCCCCAATAGTAACCTGAGTTCAACGGCAGGCCAATGACCATACAAAGAAAACCCAAATAGATGGGGTTTCGTGTAAAACGATAAATGCCGTTGGTAACCACTGTACTGACTGTGCCATGTGGGTCAAGCGTTGTACGCGCTTTTCTAAATTCGAGAAGCGCTCCCACACCAAAAAGAAACCCGATGACGGTTAACCCGAAACCGACGGTTCTTAAAATGGCCGGCCCTGTAAATGGGAGAGGCAAAAACCATCCGAGTAAATACGCAATGCCAATATAGAACAAAGCCACGATCGGTGGGTGGATATTTTTATTGATATTTGCATGATCTTCTTGTTTTTCAGCCATGATTATTCCTCGAATTCCAGTTTTGCTTTCAATGGTGGCTTACGCCAGACCCAATCCATCCAGTCTGCATACGAAACGCCTTTTTGTTTTATTTCAGACCAAATACCTGCGCTGAGCTTGTGGTTATCAAAAAAACCGCGGTTTACATATTGGATTTTTCCAGACCAAAGTATTTTTTCATCTGCAGCATAAATCGTTAAACGCTGACCATTTTCCAGAAAGAATGGTTCTTTGTTCCCTTCAAATTGGAAAGCGAATTCTATGCGACCTTCCCAACCCTGCTCCCAATAGGCCTCTAATTCACCGTGTAACACAGACATTATGCCCAATTTTCCAACGTCTCTTTGATCTTGGCCAAAAACCAATCTGCGGAGGCGCCATCCAGAATGCGGTGATCGAATACGAACGAGAGATACACCATTGGGCGAATCGCGATCGCATCGTCTATCACGATGACGCGCTTTTGCATGGCGCCGATCCCCAGAATGCTGCATTGCGGCTGGTTGATAACGGGGAAGGCGAATAATGATCCGCTGATTCCATGATTAGTAAGTGTGAACGTTCCGCCTCGCACTTCGTCCGGTTGCAGTTTTTTGTTGCGAGCACGGTTGGCGAGATCATTTACGGAGCGCGCCATCGTAAGAAGCGAGAGATTGTCCGCTCCCTTGATAACTGGCACGATCAGGCCTTCTTCTCCAAGTGATGTTGCCATACCGATGTTGATGGCTTTGTGAACCAATACGCCCTCATCACTCCACGATGAATTGACGATCGGGTAGGCCCTCAACCCCTCCACGATCGCGGACATGAAATATGCCGTGAATGTCAGGTTGACCCCGTCTTTTTCGAAGGCTGCCTTGTTTGCGGCGCGATGTTTTGAGACATGCGACATGTCTGCTTCCATGACTGTCAACACATGCGGAGAAGTATGCTTCGACTCAACCATGTGCTGTGCGATGGACTTGCGTATGGCAGTATGCTTGATGAGTTGATCACCAGCGATTGGCGCAGTAATCGTGGATCGCGGAGCACCAGGCGCAGTAGCAGGCTGTCTGACGGGCTTTCCACTTTGAACGTAGTTCAAAAGATCGTTCTTCGTAATGCGTCCATTCAAGCCAGTGCCTGGCACTTGAGATAAATTCACGCCATGTTCTGCGGCGATCTTTGCAACAACTGGAGAAATGAATCCGAGCTCCCGATTGGCAGCTGGCTGTCGATAGTCGGTCGTGGATGGTTGAGTGGCGATCACTTTTGGCACTCCCAATTTTTGCGCGGGCGCACCTGGCACAGCACCGATCTCAACTTTTTCACCCGCCGCTCCGATCACGGCGAGCAATTCACCAACTTTCCCGATCTGACCTTCCCGCATTTCGATCTTCAGGATCACGCCCGAAGCGGGCGCGGGGATTTCGGTATCCACCTTGTCAGTATTCACTTCAAGCAGCGGCTCCAACTCTTTAACCGAGTCGCCAACCTGTTTGAGCCATTTTGTCACAGTGACTTCGTCAACGCCTTCGCCTAGTCTTGGAACGAAAACTTTAGTTGCCATAGTTTCCTCTTTTTCGCCACGAAGGAAGAGCCTTTTTATACCTTCGCGTCCTTGGTGATTAATAAATCTCTGGATAAGAAGTTGGATCGACTTCATTCATCATTTCATATACCATGTCGAACACTGTTTCCGCATTTGGCTTGGACCAGTAATCCCCATCACTTCCATACGCGGGACGATGTGCTTTGCCGGATAATGTTCTTGCAGGAGAATCAAGATGGAAGTAACCACCTTGTTTTTCGATCACTTCCTGCATCATATATGCAGTTGTTCCGCCCGGCACATCTTCATCAACGAACAGAACGCGCGAAGTTTTCTTAAGTGACTCGACGATCCTGCCATGAAGATCAAACGGTAATAACGATTGCACGTCGATCACTTCAACATCGATGCCAACTTTGGTCAACTTCTCGGCCGCGTCCAGCACAATGCGGCAGCAGGCGCCATAGGTAACAATGGTTATATCTTTGCCTGCGCGAATGACCTCAGGCACGCCCAAAGGAAGTGTCATCTCGCCGATGTTATCGGGAAAACGTTCTTTTACGCGATAGCCATTCAAGACTTCTATGACGATTGCAGGCTCATCAGATTTCAACAATGTATTATAGAAACCGGCTGCACGGGTCATATCACGCGGCACTAAAACGTGGATGCCGCGTACCAGATGAATAATGCCCGCCATCGGTGAACCGGCATGCCACACGCCTTCAAGTCTGTGTCCACGCGTGCGGATGATGACCGGCGCTTTTTGTCCGCCGGCGGTGCGCCAGTGCAGGGTCGCGAGATCATCAGACATGGTTTGTAAACAGTACAACACATAATCAAGATATTGAATTTCAGCGATCGGCCTCAAGCCGCGCATAGCCATGCCGATGGCCTGGCCTAAAATTGTTGCTTCGCGAATGCCCGTGTCGGTGACGCGCAACTCGCCGTATTTTTCCTGCATACCTTTAAAGCCCTGGTTCACGTCGCCAAGCCTGCCAACATCTTGACCGAAGGCGACCAAACGCGGCTCACGCGCCAGCGCGGCATCGAACGCGGCATTGATGACCTCGAAGCCAAACATCGTGGGTGAAGCATCCGAATAAACGGGCTTGATCTCATCCACCTTCAATGCGCTGCCCGAATACAAATGCGAACCATAGCGTTCCACATTAATCTCCTCCTGTTCTTGCTTCCATTGGATCAAGACCTGCTTTGTGGGATTCGCTTCGTCGCGCAGGATTCTCAATGTTTCATGCGCGGCAGCATGGATATCGCGCCTCGTTAATGACGGGAGGTTGGCCAGCCGTTCCCGAACATCCCTTAACTCTGACGCGTGATTCGAACCGCTCGCGATCTCATCGAGCATATCCATCACCTGGTTGCGTTCTTCCATAATAGGGGAGAGGTAAGCCTCCCATGCGGTTTTGCGGAGTCCCTCTACAGACTCGTAATCCGCTTTTTCGAGCGCGGCGAGTTGGAGGTCCAAAGCGACGCGGTTCTCTATCATCCACGCGCGCATTTTTTTGAGCCCGTCGAATTCTTCCTCCCATTTGAGTCGCTCTAGAGTTTTATAACGTTCATGACTGCCCGATGTGGAATGTCCTTGCGGCTGGGTCGCGTCAATCACATGCACGAGCGCGGGGATGTGATGTTCGCGTGCGAGCTCTGTTGCGGTTTGATAGGTTTCGATCAGCGCGGCATAATCCCACGCATGGACTGTGTAATGGTTATATCCGGATATGTCTTTTTTTCCATTACGTGCAAAGCCTGTGAGCAGCGCGCCAATATTTCCCTTGACCATTTGAAATTCGTTGGGGACGGAAATGCCATAGCCATCATCATAGATGCTGATGACCGCAGGTGATTTCAACACGCCAATGGCGTTGACCGATTCCCAGAAAAGCCCCTCGGCTGTGGACGCATTGCCAATCGTTGCGAACGTGACCTCATCGCCATTATTTGAGAAGTCTTTGAATTCTTGAAGTTGTTTGAGATTGCGATAGAGCACTGAAGCATAAGCAAGTCCCACCGCGCGCGGCATTTGTGCGGCAGTCGGAGAAACATCCGCTGCAGTGTTGTACATTTTTGTCTGGGCGCGCCATGTGCCATTGGGATATAAATTGCGCGTGGCGAAATGTGCATTCATTTGCCGTCCTGCGCTGGCAGGATCGTACGTGATATCGGGATGCGCGTATAACTGGGCAAAAAATTCCTGGATGCTCATCACGCCAAGCATGAACATCCAGGTTTGGTCGCGATAATAACCGGAGCGCCAGTCCCCTTTGCGGAAAGCGCGCGCAATGGCGAGCTGGGCGATCTCTTTTCCATCGCCGAAGATGCCGAACTTGGCCTTGCCACTGAGGACCTCGCGCCGTCCTATGATGGATGCCTGGCGGGATTGATAGGCCAGGCGGTAATCTTTGATGATCTCTTCTTTTTCGAGGGGAAGTGCAACAGAGCCCTTCTTTTTGGGCATGCGTCTTTCTCCTGAGTTGGTGTTGTATGGGGATTATATTGCACAACTAAGAAAAATGTGAACTGTCGAGACGGAAAAATAAACTATAAAAGGGAGGCGTCGTAAACGCCTCCCTTTTATAGTATTTGATTTCTAATTTCCATTAGATAACCATTATTGAATCTCAGGTAACAATTTTATTAAAATCTTCAGTATTGCCCAGAGAGTGGTGGCTATCATACTTGTCGCGATTAGAATTTTTTTAACGACAATCTTAGTCTTATATCAATTATTAGCTTACCATGCAGAACTGCAAGATAAACTGGCGATTGGCTTGTACGCCATTCATGAAATTCGTCAAT
>CAZSVR010000072.1:0-12949 GCA_964610295.1 uncultured Anaerolineaceae bacterium | reverse complement strand
TGTTCGTCGCGGAGGTCGCTTCGAATTTCAATCAAGCCATGCTGCGTGCGCATTTGCTCGAGACTGTGAAAGACAGGAACTTCCAGATCGAGATGATCCTCGAAGCGGTCGGAAGCAATTTCTTTCGGTATTTCTTCCAAATGCCGACCCTCGCCCGCTTTGAATTGGAAACTCACGAACGGACCGAGCGCGGCGAACCGCTCACCGCCGATTCAATGGTGGACTTGATGGCTGATCTGTTCGCCGAGGGGTTTGGTCCCGGCTTTGAGATGGACCGCGCGCGCGTGGGTATGACCTGGTCCACGTTCCCGCACCTGTTTGCAGATTATTACGTCTACGCCTATGCCACAGGCATCTCAGGCGCGCACGCGCTTTCCAACCGGATCCTGCGCGGCGAACCCAACGCGGTGGAAGATTATCTCGTCTTCCTGAAGGCCGGTAATTCAGATTATTCATTAAACGTACTCAAACGCGCAGGTGTCGACCTGACAACCCCAAAAGCAGTGGAAGAAACCTTCGCTGTGATGAAAAATTATATCGATCGGCTGGAAGAATTGTTGGGATAAAGTTATCTGGAATCTGAAGTCGTGAATCGTAAATTGGGAATCGGGGCAGTAAAGTAATCCGACCCCACCACGAATATCGAATAACGATTCCCGACAATCTTAAATCCAAAATCACAAATCGGAAGTCGGAAATCTTAAATGCCACAAACTCAAATCGCATGTCCTCGCTGTAAACAGATGATCCCCGCCAACGTCGAGCAACTGTTCGACGTCACAGATGAACCTGCCTCCAAGCAACGCTTGTTAAGCGGAGGATCGAATCACGCGCGCTGCCCATTCTGTGGATATGAAGGCCGCCTCGCGACACCCGTTGTTTATCACGACAACGAAAAGGAATTACTGCTCACCTACTTCCCGCCTGAACTGGGATTGCCGCTTAATGAACAGGAGAGGTTTATCGGCTCATTGATCAAACAAGTGATGGATCGCCTGCCCGCTGAAAAACGCAAGGCCTATTTGCTCAAACCACAGGCCAATCTCACCCACGAGTCCATGCTGGAGACCATCCTGGGCAAAGACGGTATCACCCCGGATATGATCAAGGGACAGCAGGAACGCGTCCAGCTTATCGAACGCCTGATCCAGGTCACGACAAAAGACGTGCGTTCAGAGATGATCAAAAATAACATAAAGATCATTGACGAGCAGTTCTTCGCCTTGTTCAGCCGCATCGCTCAAAACGCCATGTCAAGCGGGCAGGAACCGATCGCACGCGCACTGGTTGACCTGCAGAAACAACTGTTGGGAGAGACCGAGTTTGGGCGTCAGTTGCAAGAATCTGTTGGAGAACTCGAAGCCGCGACCAAGGTTCTGCAAGAGGCGGGGCCAAGCCTCACTCGTGAAAAATTGCTGGACTTCGTCCTTGAGGCGAAGAGCGACGCGCGCATGCGCGCCTATGTTTCGCTGGCGCGCGGCGGCATGGATTATGTCTTCTTCCAGAATTTATCTGAAAAGATCGAAAAAGCCTCCGGCGATGAAAAAGCGCGGCTTGAGTCTCTTCGCGAGAAATTACTCGATTACACAAACGAGATGGATAAACAACTCGAAGCGCGCTTAAAGCAGGCGCAGGAATTTGTGGAGTCCATCCTCGCGCAGCAGGATGTGGAAAAAGCCACCCAGGAAAACCTTGAAGGCTTTTCACAGGATGCCGCAGAGGTTGTCAATCAATTATTACGGCAGGCCTCTGAAAAGAACGACTACACGCGCATGGGCAAACTGCAAAAGATGCTGCAGGTTTTGCAGGCCGCCAGCGCACCTCCGCCGGAAATCGCCTTCATCGAACAACTCCTGCAAGCGCCGGATCACGCGGCGATCGAGAAAATGCTCACACAGAATGACGCGATCGTTAACCAGCAGTTTGTTGAAGCCTTAAGTGGATTGCTCGCGCAAATGGAGTCGCAGGGCGAAGGCAACCCTGAGGCCAAGGCCATGGGCGAAAAATTGAGCGAGGTGTACAAGATCGCACTCAAATATTCAATGAAAAAAAATTTGGGATGAATACAAAAGTGACCGTCATCTTCAAGACGACAGTCACTTTTATTACTGATCTAATTTGTGATCCAGAATCAGCAATCTGGGAAGGGAGGCTCAATTAATTTTAGAACGGTTTAGATCTCATCAACCACAAAAGTGCGGCTGTGACCAAGATGCCCACCCCGGCATGCAGATGGGGATAAAAGGCCTTACGCACCTGATCGAGATTCTTCGCCACAGAACGGCTCAGAATGACACTGCGTAAGGTTAGCTAACAAAATTTACCTTAATTCTTCGAAAAGGTCGGTGCCCACCTTTCTGCCACCATTCACCAAACTGAACGCGCGATAGAAGGTCCCTTGCATGGCAAGGACAGCCGCGGCAGTGTCCTCGTCCATCTCAGCCAGCGCCCAATGGGCGAGTTGACTTTGATGACAATGGATGGCACGCCAGGCAGCCTTGCAATGATCTGACATGTCGATGCGCCTCGTGATCCTCCACGCCTTCGGCAGAATATTTCGCGAGCGTCGCGCCCATCCCCATCGAATCGTCATCCGGATGTGCAAAAACAGCAAGAAGTCTTAATGAGGCCACAACAACCCCCATGATCAAAAAGAATTCAGAACGGATTGACCGATTTTCCCGGGCCGCAAAATTAACGAATCGCGACCTTTTGAAGTGTTTCAGGTGTGATGTTATACGCCTTTGCAAGATCAGCCACAAATCGTCCGCCTCTTGGTTTGATACGCCACAAGTTGAAATCTTCGAGTTTGAATACCGACTCAGACTCCGGAAAGCGCGCCAGGTAGACGCTTTTGACGGGTGTGTAGCCCGGCTCACCGTTCTGTACATATTCGGCCGCACCGCGAATGGATACGCGCGCAAGCGTTTGTGGATCGACGCGCCCGTCATCGGTTTCGCTGATCAGCAGGCAGACATGCTTATCCTTTTCCATATCCACTGTATGTTGCGCGAGACGGCTGACAAGAATATAGAAAGCTGAGAAATCCTCGACGACGACGAACGGCACCATCGAGACCAGTGGCGCTTCATCGCGCAACGTCCCCAGCGCGGCGATGCGCGTATTTCGAATAATGTCGGCAAGAAGTTTTTCTGATTGAGCATCCATGTTGGGTCTTATTCGCTCGTAGGCGGATTATCCAAACGGACCCCATGACCACGCACGGTGTCAATAAATTGATGTGTGGGATCCAGTGCGGCAAGCCGATCGCGCAAACGGCGAATGAGTGCGTCCAGCGCCTGGTCTGATACGCCGGCCATTTGTTCTTCCCCCCAGACAGTGGTGACAAGGTCCGCGCGGCTTAGAACCTGTCCTTGATTCTCGTACAGCATCCACAACAGCTTGAATTGTTGTGCGGAAAGCGGCGGGTTAACCTGCTGCTGGCTCACCCACACGCGGCGCGATTTTTGATCCATCATGAGGCGGCCACCTCTGAGATTGCCCTCTGCGAGCGGCATGGTCGCGTCGGATGTAAGGAATAGGAATTGTTGCGCCACTGCGATGCCCAGCAGGTCGCCATCTTGCAACATGACAGGTCCCGCCACTTCGGTGCCATTATGATTTGTACCGTTCTTACTTCCGAGGTCTTCGACCATCACGCCTTCAGGTGTCGGTGAAATACGCGCGTGAAAACGCGAGACCTGACGATCTTGAACGATGATCTCACAGGTCGGATCACGCCCCACCATCAAGGTGTGACTGAGGGGCCAGCGTTGTCCTTTAAGTGGACCGTCTTGTGCTACGAGGATTGGGAATTCTTCTTCATGATCCATAATTGCCTCAAATACTGTTCCTGGCAAAAAATCTCAAATTTTTTTACGCGTGATTTTCCACTTCCTGCAGGAATTCAGATTAATATGCTTGCACAGTACTTCGTAATGACAAACACGATTATAATATAGCAGAAAAGTGGATTTCTGTGCATCCCTGCTTTTGAATTTGACGGTCCTGATATTTTAGTGATCACACGCCGAAAGTTGTCACTTCATCCAGACGTCGCACGGTATCCATTTAATGAAAAGGAGAAGAGTTGCCCCAGCCGCTGAAGAACGGGGAGGTCCTGCGCGACCGTTACAAGATCCGCGAACGGATCGGACAAGGTGGCACAGGCAGCATCTACCTTGCAGACGATAACCGTCTGGAAGGCAGGTTGTGTGCGCTTAAAGAGGTCGAATACGACCGCGTCCTCCCACCCAATGTTTTAGAGCAGGCCCGCGAACAATTTTTTCGAGAGGCCTCCGTGTTGGCGCGCCTCGATCATCCCAACCTGCCCAAGGTTTCTGACTTTTTTACACACCACCAGCGGGATTATCTCGTGATGGACTACATCCCGGGCAAGGATCTGCGTGAACGCATGCTCGAAGCGCGCCGCAATAAAACTTTCCTTCCTGAAAATGAAGTGCTCCGCTGGGCCGTGCAACTCGCGGACGCGCTCAATTATCTCCATCATCAAGATCCACCCATCATTCACCGGGACATTAAACCCAGCAACCTCAAACTCGCACACAGCGGACTCCTCAAACTCGTGGACTTCGGCCTCGTGAAGATCATGGCCCCTGATGAAGTGACGATCACGGTCATTCAGGGACAGGGCACCGCGATCTATACTCCACTTGAGCAATACGGTGGGGATGACGCCCATACAGATCCGCGGGCAGACATCTTTTCCTTTGGCGCAACCCTGTATCACCTGCTGACCAATGAACCTCCCTCAGAAGCACGAAAACGCTTCCTGGATAGCCGTAACCTGACTCCGCCTCGGGAGATCAATTCCAGAGTAAGTGCCCACGTCGAAAAAGCCATTCTATGGGCGATGTCTCTTCACCCGGCTAATCGACCCAATAATGTCGTTGATTTTCGTGATGCGTTGCTGGGTAAACAGGAAGTTCCAACGTGGCACGAATACAACAGTGCAAGTTTTGATATTCCAAATCTTACTGTTTTCACGCGGGAACAGATCGCTGGCTATGTCGCGGCAGGGTTGTTCTTAATTGGGTTGATCGCCACAGTGGCGAGATGATCATTCCGCCAGCTGCGCGGCTTTCTCGATCAACCTGCAAAACGAGCACAGCTCAGAGGTCGAGGTAGGCTGTCCACATTTGGGGATTGGATGTAAATGCGCAGCCTCCAGATTCTTTTCCACGAATAGCCCCCCGTTCGAGCGAGCTTCAAGAAACCGCAAATGGAAGGTTGGCTTCGCGCGCGGGCGCGCGCTTTCGAGTTGATTCAACTCCCTGTAATAAGTGGACGGCGACGCCTGCGCGCACTTCATATTCCCTATCGCGTAAAACCATTTTTGCCGTCATCATTTCCTCAGGAATTTTCATTCTACCACGCCCATTTCTCTACTTGACATCCATCCTCGCATGTCTTAGCATGGGTTTATGCGAATCGGAATGATGGTCGACAGCTATAAACCGTATGTTAGTGGCATCACCAACTTTGTCGAGCTGAATAAACGGCATCTGGAGCTCGCAGGTCATGAGGTTTATGTTTTCACCTTCGGCGATGTGGATCACCAGGACGAGGAGCCACGCATCGTACGAAGCCCGGGCCTGCAATTGGCCGATTCGGGTTTTTACATTTCCATGCGTTATTCACGTCAGGCAAAACAACTTCTGCAAACGATGGACATTGTCCATGTGCACCATCCCTTTCTAAGCGGGCGACTTGCCTTAAGAT
This sequence comes from uncultured Anaerolineaceae bacterium, assembly GCA_964610295.1. Lineage (GTDB taxonomy): Bacteria > Chloroflexota > Anaerolineae > Anaerolineales > Villigracilaceae > Villigracilis. Next base: position 7,207 of record CAZSVR010000072.1, on the reverse strand, counting down.
ATTGTCGTCTATTACATATTCCCATTATCTTTACCAACCATAGCCGATACGACCTATACGCTCAGGCTTACCTACCCATGGTGCCCGAGGAAATGAGTCTTGGAATTCTGCAGGCTTATATGCCCTCGTTTTGCGATGGCGTGGACCTGGTGATCGCGCCCTCGCCGGGCATGGCGAAAGTTTTGCACGAACTCAATGTGAAAAAACATGTGGAGGTCGTGCCAAACGGTGTGGATTTGAAACCCTTCCTCGAAGCTACAGCCCTGGCGCGTGCCGAGTTTGGTTACAAAGAAAGCGATATCATCCTCGTTTATGCAGGCCGCATCGCCCTTGAAAAAAATCTTCCCTTTCTCATAAAATCCTTCGCGGGTATTTCACAGGCGATCTCCAACATCCATCTCATACTAATTGGCAGTGGCATGCAACAATATGAAGAAGAGATCAGGTCTCTCGTAGGCGAATTGGAGCTTGATCATCGCGTCCGCTTTACAGGCATGATCCCCTACGACAATCTCCCGGCCTACCTCGCCATGTGTAACGCCTTTGTCACAGCCTCGATTACCGAAGTGCATCCGCTTTCAGTTATCGAAGCCATGGCCGCGGGGCTGCCCGTGATGGGCATTCAATCCGTGGGTGTTGGCGATACGGTTCAGGATGGCATCACAGGATTCCTATCGACTCACGACCAGCCCGCCTTCACAGCGAAACTCACGCGCCTCTGCCTCGACCCGGACCTGCGTGCGCAAATGAGCGACTCAGCACGAAACGAATCCACAACCTACGCGATCGAGCGGACAACGCAGATCATGCTCAAACATTATGAAAAGCTTGTCGCTGATTCCAGGCCGCGCATGACCACATGGGCTGTGCGCTTGCGCGGAATGTTGGAAAAATTCAATTCATGACGAAACACAACAAGGAAATCGGTGCCTGGGGTGAAGGGCTCGCGACAGAGTGGCTTGCCGAACGCGGCTATGAGATCATCTCTCACAACATCCGCACACCGTATGGTGAGATCGACCTCATCGCCAAACAGGGCGACGTAACGATCTTCGTGGAAGTGAAAACGCTAACGTCAAGCCAAAATTTTTTCCCTGAGCACAATATCACCGCGCGCAAACGCGAACACATGCTCTCCTGCGCGGAACACTTCGCTTCTAAGAACGAGATTGATCACTGGCAAATCGACGTGATCGCAATTGAAGGGAAGCCGGGGACGAAACCTGTCATTACATATTTTGAAAATGCAATCTAATCCGCCTGCTCTCGTCCTACTGGTTGGCCCCACCGCAGTTGGCAAGACAGAACTCGCTATTCAGCTTGCTATCAAAATCAACGGCGAAATTGTCTCTGCAGATTCACGTCTCTTTTATCGCGGCATGGATATTGGCACAGCCAAACCGTCACGCGAAGAGTTGGCGCGCGCGCCTCATCATTTGGTCGACATTGCGAATCCAGACGAAGTGATCAGCCTGGCACTCTTTCAACAAAAGGCGCGCGATGTTATCTCAGATATTCACTTACGAAATAAACTGCCTTTTCTGGTCGGCGGCACGGGGCAGTACATTCGCGCGGTGACGCAGGGATGGGTTCCGCCGGAAGTTACACCGAATGAGAAGTTGAGGGATGAGTTAGAAAAGCTTGCCTTCCCGAGAGAACATCGGGACGATGTGAGCAAAGCCGAAGGGATGAAAGAGGAAAGAGGGGCCAATTGGCTACACGCTAGACTTGATAAACTTGACCCGCACGCGGCGGCGAGCATCGACGCGCGAAATGTCCGAAGGACGATCCGTGCGCTGGAGGTCATTTTGACGACGGGGCAAAAATTCTCCGAGCAGCGCGGACAGGGCCAATCACCCTATCCTTTAATAATTGCGATCGGGCTGACCCGTGCGCGTGAAGAGCTATATCAACGCGTGGACGCTCGCATCGAGGCAATGTTCGCAAACGGATTTATAGATGAGGTCAACGGGTTGCTTGAGAAAGGGTACCCTCCCACTTTGCCAAGCATGTCCGCGATCGGGTATCGCGAATGTATCCGAGTAGTGACAGGCGAGTTGACCGTTGAGCAGGCCAAGGTCGAGATCAGACGTGCGACGAGGGTCTTTGTCCGCAAGCAGGCGAACTGGTTTAAGAAGTCTGATCCGCAGATCAAGTGGTTCAACGCCCAGAGTGGGATCCAAAGCGAGATCGAATCGTATATCCAGCAAAAAATCGCAAGCGGGATTTGAGGGATATTGCAAATTGACTTTTAATATTTTCGCGTATATACTAACTACAAATCACTTTCACTCATATTGCAGGAGGACACATGAACAACAAACCGTGGCTGGCTCACTACGACAAAGGTGTGCCCCAAACCATTGAGTTTCCCAAAGCACCGTTGTTCGATTTTCTTGAGGAGTCGGCGCGCAAGTATCCTGAGCGCGCCTGCACGATATTTAAGGGTGCGGTTATTACTTATCGAGACATGAATGCGATTACCGACCACATCGGGGCGGCGCTCGTCGATATGGGCGTGAAGAAAGGCGACCGCCTCGGCATCTTTATGCCGAACACTCCGCAGTTTGTAATGGCGTATTACGGAATCCTTAAAGCCGGCGGCGTGGTTGTGGCCACCAACCCACTTTACACCGCTCCGGAGATCGAACATCAGGCCAGCGACGCGGGCATCGAAATGATGTTCGTCATGACCAACTTCTACAACACGATCAAGAAAGCACAACCAAAAACCAAGATCAAGAAATTGATCGTGACCAACCTGAAGGAAACGTTGCCGCCACTGATGCGTTTACTCTTTACCCTTGCACGCGAGAAGAAGGGGGGCTTCAGAATTGAGGGCGGCCTGCAGGATGGAGATGTCTGGTTCCAGGACGTGCTGGCAAAATACAAGAATGCGCCTCGTCCCACTCTCGAAATTAATCCCGATGATACAGCCTTATTTCAATATTCAGGTGGAACCACGGGTGTTTCAAAAGCCGCTGTGGCGATGCATCGGAATGTGGTCGCCAATACCCTGCAGCTGCGCGCCTGGTTCGTCAATATGGAAGAAGGTCGCGAAATTTTCCTGATGGGCATCCCGCTCTTTCACGTTTATGGGATGGTGGCAGGCATGAGTCTGTCCATGGCCGCGGGGGCAACCATGGTCATGATCCCGAACGTGCGTGACTTGAAAGATGTGATGGATAACATCTCCAAATATAAATGTACGATCTTCCCCGGCGTGCCTGCACTTTATAACGGCATTAACAATCATCCCGACGTAAAAGCAGGCAAATATAATCTGACCTCGATCAAGGCCTGCATCTCTGGTTCGGCACCTTTGCTGCGTGAGACGAAGGAGGAATTTGAAAAACTGACCGGCGGCAAAGTCTTCGAAGGCTACGGCTTATCAGAGGCCCCAACCGGTACACACTGCAATCCCCTGCTCGGTGAAAACAAGGTCGGTTCCATCGGCATGCCATTACCCGAGATGGAGTGCAGAGTGGTCAGCCTGGATGATGGCGAAACGGACCTTCCCCAGGGTGAGATCGGCGAACTGCTCCTGCAGGGGCCGCAGGTGATGAAGGGCTATCACAATATGCCGACTGAAACAGCCAACTCCCTTCGTAAAGATAAAGATGGCAAAATCTGGCTGTACACCGGCGATATCGTCCGCATGGATGAAGATGGGTACTTCTATATTGTTGACCGCAAGAAGGAACTCATCAAACCCGGCGGATTCCAGGTCTGGCCGCGTGAAGTGGAAGATGTGATCGGCGCGCACCCGAAGGTTTTGGAGGTTGGTGTCGGTGGCATCCCCGACCCGCAACGCGGCGAGACCGTGAAAGCCTGGATCGTGATGAAACCGGGCGAGACTTTGACGGAAGCAGAACTCAAAGCATTCTGCAAGGAACGTCTTGCTCCATACAAAGTCCCCACTCATTATGAGTTCAGGAGCGAGTTGCCCAAGACCACGGTCGGAAAGATCCTGCGCCGCGAGTTGGTAAGGCAGCACAAGGAAAATCCGAAGTAGGTAATCAGTGAAAAGCGCCTTCGAATTTTTGGAAGGCGCTTTTTGTATCTATTTGCAATATCTTAGGCGATCTGGGGAGTGCCGCTCTTCTTCTTACCGGCCGGCGCAGGAAAGATCTTCTCGAATTCTTCGCGGCTGATGGATTCAACCTCAAGCAATTTCTTGGCGACCAGTTCCAAATGCTTGCGATGTTTCTTGACGAGATTTTTGGCCACCTTGTAAGACTCTTCCACGATCTTGCGGACTTCCCGGTCGATCTGTTCGGCAACTAACTCAGAGTAATCGCGCTGTTCGGAGATCTCGCGCCCGAGGAAGATCAATTCCTCTTTTTGACCGTAGGACATGGGACCCATTTCGGCGCTCATCCCCAGCCGCGTGACCATGGCGCGCGCCATACGTGTGACCTGCTCGATATCATTGGTCGCGCCGGAAGTAATATCATCAAAGATCAATTCTTCCGCGGCGCGCCCACCCAGGGCCATTGCCAGAGTGGCAAACATTTTCTTACGCGACATCAGGATGCGGTCCTCGTCAGGGCGGAACCAGGTCACACCGCCGGCCTGGCCGCGGCCCACGATGGTCACTTTTTGGACGGGATCCGCCTCCGCGATGGCGTTTGCCACCACTGCATGACCGGCCTCGTGGTACGCGATGATGCGCTTCTCCTCATCCGAGATCAGGCGGGACTTTCGCTCCGGCCCCATCACCACGCGCTCGATCGCCTCCTCAAGTTCAGATTGTCCGATGGATTTTTTATTGCGCCGTGCAGCCAGAATGGCGGCCTCATTAACCAGGTTTTCGAGATCGGCGCCGACAAATCCGGGGGTGCCACGCGCGATGGAAGCAAGATCAGCCTGCGGTTCCAATGGCTTGCCTTTGACGTGAACTTTGAGAATGGCCTCGCGTCCCTTAACATCGGGGCGGTCCAGCGTTACGCGGCGGTCAAAGCGACCGGGGCGCAACAAGGCCGGGTCGAGAATATCGGGGCGATTGGTCGCGGCGATAATAATGACGTTTGTGTCGGTATCGAATCCGTCCATTTCAACGAGCATTTGATTCAGCGTCTGCTCGCGTTCATCGTGTGAACCTCCGAGACCCGCGCCGCGCTGACGACCAACCGCATCAATTTCATCCACAAAGACAATACAGGGGGAATGCCTCTTGGCCTGCTCGAAGAGATCGCGCACGCGGCTTGCGCCCACACCCACGAACATTTCAACAAATTCGGATCCGGAGATGGAGAAGAAGGGTACACCCGCTTCGCCGGAGACTGCTTTTGCAAGCAGGGTCTTGCCGGTACCGGGAGGCCCAACCAGCAAAACGCCTTTGGGAATACGCGCGCCGAGCTGGATGAATTTTTGAGGTTCTTTGAGAAACTCGACCACTTCGGCCAGCTCCTGTTTTGACTCGTCTGCGCCGGCTACATCGGCAAATGTCACGGTGGGATGTTCGCCGGTAAACATACGGGCGCGGCTTTTGCCGAAGGACATGGCCGCGTTGTTCGAACCCTGCGCCTGACGCATGATGAACCAGAACAAACCACCCATGAACAAAAGCGGCAGGATGTATAAGGCACTGCTTAAGATCCCACCCCAAACCGAAGGCGGACGGACTTCAATGACGACATTTTCGGGGGTTAGCTGCTCAGTGGTCACCCCGAGACTGATGAGTTGATCCACCAATGTGGCATTGGGTTCCTTGCGGGACTCAACGCCATCCTCCGCCCCATTATCGTAGACCACACGAATACGGTCGTCGGTTTCGATGATAATGCGGGCAACTTGACCCTGCTGAACGGCTTGAGCCACTTCATTGATCGTGACCGGCTTCTCGGTGGTCAGGTTCTCGCGATAGCCCATATAGAGCATCGCGCCGATGGCGACGATCAATAGAAAATATACAAAAAACGATTGACTACGGGAATTCACGGAATCCTCCACATAAGACTTGCGGCTGATTATACCAAGCCCACACCCTAGACGACACGTGCAGGACGAATATTATATGATTCTCTAATACGGCTCGTTTTTAGCCGAAACCTGTTTACAAAAACAAGCGGGTTTGAGTTTCCCCTTGAGGCTTAATTGCACTATGCAAAAATATCTTTGATTTTAGCTAAACCGTTGTTCATCCATCTAAAGGACTTTTTACAGCGAGTCCGCCTCGTTAAAGAACGTGAGTGTAGACCTGCCCCGAGCTTGGCGAGGGGTCATCGTTGTTTTCACGTCTTTATGACCGAGGAGTTCCTGAAGAATAGGTACACCTGCCCAGAGCCGCAGGTGCTGGGTGTCATATCCGTTTTGAAGAGGATGGGTGGCAAAACTGTGCCGAAATGCATGAGGAGTAATGTGCTTGTCAATTTTTGCGAGGCGGGCTGATTCTCCTACCGCCCTTTGCACCGCAGTTTCATGAAAGTGAGGGCGACGAATGACTTGAGTTTTCTTATCAGTTGAAATGTCTGATGAAGGAAACACATACTTCCATATCCATTCTTTATTTGCGCTTGAGTATTTTCGTTCCAAGGCGTATGATAAATAGACATAGCCAAAGCCGTTTTCCAAATCTGTTTCGTGGATGATATTTACCTGCTGAAGGTGAAGTTTGAGTGGTTGAACGAGCGAAACAGGCAAAATCGTGACGCGGTCATTTTCGCCCCTTCGACAGGCTCAGCGCAAGCTTTGCCATCAGGCACGATAATTTGGTGGTTGTTGAAGTCAATGTCCTTGATCCGGTGGCGTATGGTTTCCACACTTGCACCTGCGCTGCGCTTCGGCGCCAGTGGAGGTGTTGCGCGCAAGCCGCCTCCATACTGCGTGTACACCGTACCCACATCACCCTTCGGGTGCGCACGCGGCGTGGGATGGTGCGGGGCGGCCCGACACATTCGCTTCGCTCAGTGCAAGCCGTTGGGATCCCAGCACTCACGTGCTGGGACGGGCGACGGTCGCAGGAGAGCGCTCCCTCGCCTGGTCCACCCGGCCAAAAGGACTTGATCCTACGCCTCGGCATTTTCTGTATAATCATCATTGTCCACACCCGGCCACCAGCGGGTACCCTAAAGGGTGCTTCGCGAACGCAAACCGTTAGCCCGCCGTTAATATAACTGAAAGAGAAGACGATGCAACCCAATCTCAAGCTTGTCAGTGAGGTGAAGTGATGACCATTTTGGAGCAAATGAACCGCTTTTCTGAC
>CAZSVR010000071.1:0-13434 GCA_964610295.1 uncultured Anaerolineaceae bacterium | reverse complement strand
ATCGGCTATATTCCACGAGGTTTACCGCTGCGATCGTGAGCAGTAAACCTCGTGGAATATAGCCGATCAGATTATTTGAATAGAAATACATCAGCACGCGCTTTTCCAATCCAAAGAAAAAACCGAGGCGGTTGACCGCGAGTGGAATGAATCTCTCAGGCTGTGCGCGAATGAATTCCATGGCTTTTTGGGTGCCAACTTCATCGCGCTCTGAATCGTCCATGATCGTGAGCAAATCCAGGGAAGGGCCGAACATGAACGAGCCATTTCCCTGGGGATGATAACCCAGATAAAGGTTATACCCCATGGACGTCTCAATGCCTGTGAACTTATGGTGTAAGCTGGAATTTCGAATGACCCAGGGCAGGACGATCAGGACAAACGCAAATCCTGTCAATAAGGCAGTTTTCCGATGGATGTAGATCAAATAAAGCCCAGCCAAAACTGCAAAGGGAAGGATTACAGATCGGGTAAGAGCCGTGAGTGCAAGAAAAATACCAGAAAGGAGAAAGTGGAATGGGGTTGGCTGTTCGATGGATCTAAGAAGAAGCAGAAACGTAGAAAGAAGGAGCAGAAAGAACGGGTTTTCTGTGCCTAACCCCAGAGGATAAACGAGGAAGACGGGATAGGCTGCGACTATGGATGCGGATGTTAGGGACGCCTTTTCGGAATCAGGAAATAAGGAACGGGACACCAGATATGTGAGCGGCGCAAGCGGCGCACCCAGCAAAATGACCTGCGCCAAACGGGCTGCGAAGAAGCGCGAGAAATCTGTGCCATTAATAAAATATACAATTGAGAGAAAAGCGGGGTACAGCGGCGCGCGAAAGGACGTATACAAACCATGCTCAGGGTCATATCCTTTGGCAGTGGATAGATCAAAATCCACATAAGGTTCGATCAGTTTCAAGTCCTCCCGTGCGTACCAGCGATACCCGTTCCCCGACGCAATGCTGCGGGCCAACATATCGTATTGAAACATGTCATCGAGCCCAATCCCGAGATTACGCGCCACAAGCACGGGGATGAGGCGAAGAACCAGTGCAATGACATAAATTCGAAAAGGGAAGGAGAGCTGCATTAATTAACTCAACGAATCGATTCGTCTTGCCAGATAAGGCGAGAAATAGCCCCTGTACCTCACCCATAATGCAGGGAGTTTCCAATCGTCCCCGGTTATTTTTTTGCGGCAATTGGGTGAGCCACAACGACAATCAAATTCATCATACGCTTCTCCATCCGACATAGCGTAGTCGAAGGTCAACTCCTCCCCTTCCTGAATATCACGTAATGAAACCAAACCAATCTGTCCAATAAACCCGAGGTTAGGATCGCAGGAATGATTAAAACAATCGTTTGGCTCTTTTTCATCGGCCGTCAATAAGTACAGATCCTCCTCAATTTGTAGAACGCGGTCAGTAAAACGCGGCATCGTGGGATCGATCTCATTTTTTCGGACAACCCGTCCTCCCCACATTGAGACCAACTCCCCTATTAATATCCGGGATCGCGCGTAAACTCCGCATCCGCCTGCGGCCTGGTCACGTGCTTCACATTTTGAGTTGAGATAGGAAAAGGATTCTGTATTCATGGATGTATTATACAAAGAAAATGAGCGGCAAGGGTAACCTCGCCGCTCATAATATCGTCAGCGCCGGAGGCGGCGCGAGGGCCGTCTTATTTTGATTTGCCTTCCGTGTCCGAAGAATCTGCGGAAATTTTTTGTGCAATAAAAATCGGGATGAAAGTAATCAAGATCACAAAGGTTGCAACCACATTTGTAACAGGGCGGTCGCGTGGACGGGACAACTGGCTAAAAATCCAGATGGGGAGCGTGGTTTGCTGACCCGCCGTGAATGTGGTGACAATAACCTCATCAAAGGAAAGGGCGAATGCCAGCATGCCGCCCGCAAGCAGTGCAGTGGCAATATTTGGCAAAACCACGTAACGAAATGTTTGAAACGAGTTGGCGCCCAGGTCCATGGAGGCTTCGATCAGGGTTGCGCTCATGCGGCGGAATCTTGCAATCACATTGTTGTAAACCACCACAACGCAGAACGTTGCATGTCCGATCACAATTGTCCAAAATGAAAATGGGATATCAAGCCCGCCAATGGCGGTGCGCAGTGCAATGCCGGTTACGATGCCGGGCAGTGCAATCGGCAGGACAAGTAAAAGGGAAATTGATTCGCGCCCAAAGAAATTACTGCGATATACTGCGGCGGCGGCAAGCGTTCCCAAAATAAGCGCAACGGATGTGGCAATTAAAGCAACCTGGATGGAAAGAGTCAACGAACGCCATAGGTCAACTCTTTGTAGCGCAATACCAAACCATTTGGTTGTAAGGCCCGGAAGCGGAAAGGTATAGGTTGTCTCGTCAGGTGTGAGTGTATATAGAAAAATGATCAGCATGGGAACATGCAAAAACAGCAATGTTCCAAACGCCGCAAGGGTAAGGCTGATCGACGCTTTTGGGCGGTAACTGGTATTAGAGGGCATCGAATGCTCCAAGTTTGCGGGCAATCAAAAGATAAACAACCATAATCACAACCGGGCCCATTGTCATTGCGGCGGCGAGAGGGATGTTCCCGCCAGTGCCTTGATAAGAATAGACCGCCTGCCCAATAAAAAATTTTGAATTTCCGATGGCAAGCGGGATAATAAAATCACCCAATGTTAATGAAAAAGTAAAAATGGAGCCTGCGATTACGCCGGGGAAGGATAGAGGCAGGATCACTGTGCGAAATGTTTGCAAAGGTTTCGCGCCCAAATCACTGGCGGCTTCAACAAGCGAATTTGGCACACGCTCCAATGCGGTTTGGATTGGGATGATCATGTATGGCAGCCAGATATAAACGAACACAATAAACATTCCAATCGGCGAGATCGCAAGAGATGACCCGCCAATGCTTTCAAAACTTAATAACCACTCCAAGGCCCCATTCAGGTGCAGAAGATTGATAAACCAGGACAATATACCTTCCTTCGCGAGAATCAACTTCCAGGAGTACACACGCACAAGATAACTTGACCAAAGCGGGATGGTAACACCAATCAGAAGCCATGTCTTTAATCGAGGCGGGGAAAATTTAGCAATGTAATACGCCAAAGGGAAAGCAATCAATGCAGATGCGATCGTAACCGTCAGGGCCATTGTTGCCGTTCTCAAAAATATTTCGCGGTTAGCCGGGTAAAAGATCTGCGCGTATGTTTTTAGCGTGAATTCACGGATGACGATGCCCGTAAAATCGTCAATTGCAAAAAAACTATTGATCAAAAGTGCAAACAATGAGCCAAGATATACCACGGCCATATACACCAGCGGCGGGGCCAGCAAAAGAAACAAAACAAGACGCTGGCGCTGGTATAAATAGGTCGAGATGCGGGTCAGCATCCTAGGCTCCCATACGGCTGATATGGTCTTTATGCCAGGACAATTTTACTTTTTGTCCTTTTGTGGAAAGCACATCCATGGAGGTTGTTTTCTGGTTTTGCTCAACAACCACAAGGTCGACGCCCCCATCCACTTCCACGAGGTAGCGTGTGTACAAACCAAGATAGACGACATCCCGAACCACGCCTTCCAGCGACACCCTGTCCGGCAAGGGTTTTTCGTCAACAGAACCTAAATAGATTTTTTCAGGACGGATGGAAAAAGTTTTCTCAGAGCCAGTAATCCGTTTTGCAACTTCCCCGCTGACAAGGTTGGATATGCCGACAAAGCCGGCAACAAAAGCGGAGGCGGGTCTTTCATAAATTTCAGAGGGTGAACCAATTTGCTCGATCTTCCCCTCGTTAAATACAGCAATGCGGTCGCTCATGGTCAGCGCCTCTTCTTGATCGTGTGTAACGAAAATAAATGTAATCCCAACCCGCTTTTGTATTGACTTAAGCTCCACCTGCATTTGCTGGCGCAGTTTCAAATCTAATGCGCCAAGCGGCTCGTCGAGCAGTAATACTTTGGGATGATTGATCAAGGCCCGCGCAAGCGCGACGCGTTGTCTTTGTCCACCGGAAAGCTGGGATGGTTTGCGATATCCAAAACCGGGCAACTGCACAAGCTCAAGCATGTCGTCCACGCGTTTCCTGCGCTCGGCTTTCGGCATTCCTTTGATCATCAAGCCATAGGCAATATTATCGTCAATGGTCATGTGAGGGAATAATGCATAATCCTGAAAGACTGTATTTACGGGCCGTTCATAAGGCGGCAGATTGGAAACTTCCTGAGCATATAAATAAATTTGCCCGGAGGTAGGCTTGTCAAACCCTGCAATCATACGCAGGCAGGTTGTCTTACCTGAGCCTGAAGGCCCGAGCATGGAAAAAAATTCACCATCAATAATTTCAAGGTCTACTTGATCCACCGCTTTTACATCCCCAAAATGACGACTCACTTTATCAAAACGAATGGCAGGGGTTGAAGGATTATTGAGCATGGGCAACTCTTCAATAAAAAATAAAGAGATTCAGGCGCCCGCTCGCCTGAATCCAATAGAAATAAAAAACTAACGACCGCCGATCACGGCTACATAGTTTGTGACCCATTCATGATAGGGGACACATTCCAAGCGGCCATCGCCACAATTGGTTGTGGGTGTCCGCCACCACAGTATCTGGTCGAAGTCGTCGGCGCCATTGAGCGCGCAGCCATCAGGCCCGAGCAAATCGTTACCCACACAGGCATCCAGGCGCACCGGGATATTGCTGAACCAGGAGGCTAAATCGCCTTGTAGTTTGGGATTGAGCGACCATTCCATCCATGCGTAAGCGCAGTTTGGATGAGCCGAATCCACATGCATCATGGTTGTGTCTGCCCAACCGGTAGCGCCTTCAACAGGAACCACTTTTTCGATTGGTTGATTGTTAAAGTACTTCAGGTAATTAGCCTGGAAGGGCCATGAACTGGATACTACAACACCTTCATTTGTGAAATCGTCCATCTGAATAAAGGCGTCATGCCAATAGCGATTGACCAGACCGCGCTGCACGCGGAGAAGGTCAAGCGCGGCATTGAACTGATCCCGATTCAGCGCATACGGATCGGTAATTCCCAATTCAGGGTTGTGATATTTCAAATACAAAGCGGCATCGGCAACATAGATCGGGCCATCATAAGCTTGAATTCTGCCCTTATTAGATTCGCCATCGGGCAGGGTCGTTTCTTCAAAGACAACGCTCCAGCTTGTGGGCGGCTCGTCGCCGAAGACATCGGAATTGTACATCAGGACGTTTTGACCGGATGAATACGGCACACCATAATGGACGCCGTCCACCGTGTGCCAGGGGGCATCCTGTAAGCGGGAATCAATTTCTCCGTAGCTGGGGATTCTGGAAATATCAATTGCCTGAACACGACCGCCGGCAATCAAACGATTAGAAGCATCACCGGAAGCGGTCACGAGGTCGAAGCCGAATTGCCCACCCTCGTTCATCAGGGCGACCATTTCATCAGAAGTAGCGGCAATTTTATTTGATACTATACAACCTGTATCAGCTTCAAATTGGGTGACCCAATCGTAGTTAGCGTCGGTCTCACCGCGCTCAATATAACCAGCCCATGAAACAATTGAAAGCTCACCCTCAAGATCCGTGGATGGAGCCTCGGTTGCAGCGGGAGATTCGCCTGCCGGTACTTCTGTCGCGGCAGGAACCTCCGTCGCGGCAGAGCCACCACAGGCCGCCAGCAAGAAGCTGGCTATCACAAACAGCACCAACAAATTAAAAGCAAACTTATTCATTCTCTCTCCTTTTGAATAATCGGATTAACATTTTAACAGATGTATAGAAGATTTTCTTGTAATCTTTCAAGCACCTCCTTCATCTCGTGTATAAAAACAGATACCCCATCCCAATGGTTTGGATACGGGGTAAGCTGCAACGCCAATTATCATGGAACAGGTATTGTAACTCAATCATCGATTTCCGAAAATGACATCCGGGGATATACTCACAAAATCAAGCTTGGAGGCATGCCTGAAATCCACCTGCGAACGGGGGTGGATTCTCGCAGCTTCAGTATCAGTGGGCCCGGATTTGCGATTGCATGTCCAGTTCGGTAGGCCCGAATGGTGATGGAATTACTGAAAGCCAAGGCCCCAGAACATATGGAATTAAGTAAACTTATAGACGGTATAATCCTAAAAAAATGGAGACCATCTGATGACAGATCTGCCCATCTACCCACTTTCGAAGGAACACAAAATGCTGCGAGAGGCCGCGCGTGACTTCGCCCAAAAAGAGATCTTGCCTATTGCTGCAGAATTCGATGAAAGCGGAGAATTTCCCATGGCTACCATAAAAAAAATGGGTGAGCTCGGATTTATGGGGATAGAAGTACCCGAGCAATATGGCGGCCCAGGCATGGACGCGCTCGCCTACACGCTTGCCCTTGAAGAGATCTGCAAGGCAGACGCGTCACACGGCGTGATTATGTCAGTGAATAATTCTCTTTATGGTCACGGCATCCTGACATTTGGCACCGATGAACAAAAGAAAAAATTCATAACGCCGATTGCATCCGGCAAAGCCATTGGCGGATATTCCCTGACCGAGCCACAAAGCGGATCCGACTCGGGCGCGATGAAAGGCCGCGCCACGCGTGAAGGCGATTTTTATGTTCTCAATGGGCAAAAATCATGGGTCACAAGTGGGCCCGTGGCTGAATATTTCCTGGTCTTTATGATGACAAACCTTGAAAAGAAACAGAAGGGTGTGACTGCTTTCTTGGTGGAAGGAAACACAGCGGGCCTGAAGCGCGGCAAGAAGGAACCCAAACTCGGCATCCGTGCATCTGCAACCAGTGAGCTGATGTTTGAGAATTGTCGCGTGCCGGCCGCAAATCGACTCGGCGCAGAGGGCGAGGGCTTCAAGATCGCGATGACCGTCCTGGACGCAGGTCGCATCGGCATCGCGACGCAAGCGCTTGGGATCGCAGAAGCAGCCTACGAAGCCGCGCGCCAATATGCCGGTCAGCGCGAGGCGTTCGGCAAACCAATCGGTGCCTTTCAGGGAACTGGCTTCAAGATCGCAGACATGAAGACACGTATCGAGGCCTCCCGTCTGCTTATTTATAATGCCGCGCTCGCGAAAGACCAAGCAAAACATACGAACGGACGTTATTCATTGGAAGCAGCGATGGCAAAGCTGTTTGCTTCTGAAACCGCCATGTATGTCACACATCAAGCCGTGCAAATTCACGGCGGCATGGGATACAGCAAAGAACTGCCTGTTGAACGTTACTTCCGTGACGCAAAGGTCACAGAAATTTACGAGGGCACAAGCGAGATCCAGAGATTGGTGATTTCGCGAAGTGAGTTGGGGATCAAGTAACTCGGGCGGCATTACATAGTAAAATTGCTCGCCATGAAGGCCACCCTTTTCCGCCAACACGGCGGCCCTGAAGTTCTCGAATTTACAGACTTCCCTGACCCTGAGCCAAAAATAGGAGAAGTGTTAATTCGTTTACACGCAGCGGCGCTCAACCGAATGGACGTAATGGTGCGTAATGGCTGGCCCGGTTTGAAGCTGGAACTCCCTCACATCAACGGTGCAGATGGCGCTGGTGAAGTAGCGGGGATTGGAGACGAAGTCGTCAATTTCAAGCTGGGTGACAGAGTGGCCATCAACGCAAATCTTGGTTGTGGCAAATGTGAATTCTGTAAGAACGGACAGGATAACCTGTGCCGCGCATGGCACTTGCTTGGTGAAACCGTGCGTGGGACGTATGCAGAATATATCTGTTTACCGGTCCGTCAGCTTTATAAATTGCCAAAAGATTTTGACTTTCACGCATCCGCAGCGGCCGCGCTGGTATATCAAACCGTGTGGCATTCAATGGTCAAGCGTGGAGGCGTGAAGGCCGGGGAAACTGTGGCCGTCGTCGGCGCAGGAGGAGGTGTGAATTCTGCAAGCATCCAGGTTGCAAAATATCTGGGCGCTCGCGTTCTCGTGATTGGGTCAAGCGCCGAGAAATTGAATAAAGCCGAATCGCTTGGGGCGGATATCTTGATCGATCGCTCAAAGGGAGAAGATTGGTCGAAGGCCGTTTTTGTCGCAACGGAAAAACGCGGCGCAGACGTTATTGTTGATAATGTCGGCACGACCTTTCCGTTGAGTTTGCGCGCCCTGCGAAAAGGCGGCCGATTGCTCACGGTTGGCAACAGTGGTGCGCCGCGCTTTGAAATTGACAACCGCTACATTTTCGCAAAACATCTCTCAATCATCGGCTCTAGCATGAGCACCCTCGTGGACTTCGCCGAAGTAATGGAGCTAGTTGTTGCTGGTAAACTCAAACCGATCCTGGATAAGACCTTCCCGTTAAAAGAAGCCGCGACCGCACAGGAACGCCTATGGCATGCTGAAAATTTTGGAAAGATCACACTCGATATTCCCTAAATGAAAATCATCAGGCGATTCTTCCCTTTTGAGATCGTGCTTGTCACGGTCATCTTAAGCATTCACCTGTACGCGGCACTATCCGACGCGTATAACCTGCCCAATACCTGGTTCACACGCGACGACGCGTATTATTATTTTAAGGTCGCACAGAATATTAGCGAAGGCCACGGCAGTACGTTCGACGGCATCAACCCGACGAATGGCTATCATCCCTTATGGATGCTTGTTTGTGTTCCGATTTTTGCACTTGCCCGCTTCGACCTGATTCTGCCCTTGCGCGTTCTGATACTGGTAATGGCAGGCTTTAATGCCGTTACAGCTGTATTGATTTACAGATTTGTAAAAAGTAACCTATCCCATTTTGTTGCGTTGCTCGCCGCCTCGTTCTGGGCATTCAATTTATATATCCATTACATCGTTTATGAATTCGGCTTGGAAACCCCACTGGCCGCATTCGCGGTCGTCCTTTTCATTTACAAACTTTCGCAATTCGAGAAGGAATCGCGCGCAAAAGCGGTATCCACACGCCAACTGGCCACACTCGCCTGTATCGCAGTTGTAGTTCTGTTCAGCCGACTCGATCTGATCTTCCTGACACTCATCGCGGGGATATGGATCGTCTTTCGCGGACACCCCATTCGCTTCCTGCTTCCACTGGACATCGTGATCATCTTCCTTTCAATGACAAGTTCGGTCGCGTTGCGTACGGATATTAAAACCTACAATAATATTTTCGCAGCGTCAGCCTTGGATGCAGTTTTGATCGCACTTGTGGTTAAGCCTATCGCGCTTTATTTCTTCGGTACATATCAACATTCACGCACAAATTCGGTTTGGAATATGATCCGCCGGATCATATTTGCTCTCACAGCCAGTGCCGTGGTCATCTCTGGAATTTATTTCATGCTTGTCCAATTGGGGATCGGTAAAATCTTTCCAAGGAGTGTATTCGTGGTCGATTGGGGCATTAGCATGGCTCTCGTACTCGTACTCAGATTAACAGTCTATTGGTTTGGTAATGAAAAAATTAGAGTTACCTCACGATCAAGTACGCCCCTCGAAGAATTGCAAGCGAGGTGGAAAAAATGGTTTTCAGAAGGCGCGGTCTATTACGGAATGCTGGGGAGCGCGCTTGCGGTCTATTTGCTCTTCAATAAAATTTACTTCGGGACTTCCACGCCAGTCAGCGGGCAAATCAAACGCTGGTGGGGTACACTTGGTGATACGGTTTATGATAACGCTGCACCGAACTGGACTTCGTTTTTAGGCATCAGCTACAGCGGTGAATACGACGCATGGCAGCCAACCTCAAATTTCTTTTTGTGGATGGCAGGTCGGATCAAACCTCTTTACCCGGGTTCGAACACCCTGGATGAGCGTTATTACATCGCGATGGCTGCAACCGTGTGCATCACTATCCTGATCTTATTTGTGAACGTTAAGCATGTGAAAAACAAGATTACAAACATGGCGCTGATCCCTCTGACGGCTGGATGTGCGATTCAAATCCTTTCCTATACAACGACTGCATATGGGGGCACAAAAGAATGGTATTGGGTCAGTCAGATGGTGTTGGTTGTATTGGTGGAAAGCCTACTTCTTGACCTTATCTTAAAGCCGCTTCGAAAATTCGGATCTTCGCGCACAGTCGTTCAAATTGCTTCGCTTCTTGTGGGAATCTATCTGGCAACACGCTTTGGCAGTCAGGTCAAATCTGTCATGTTATTCAACTACTTCCCTCCCGACCGTCCCTACATGGAAGTATTGCCGTTTCTCGAAGAGAACACTCCGCCCGGCGCGATCATCGGCATGACGGGCGGCGGAAATGTGGGATACTTCATTCATAGCCGTACCATCGTCAATATGGATGGTTTGATCAACAGCTATGAATATTTCAAGTCTGTACAAAGCGGCGAAGCGCCCATCTACCTTTACGAACATGGCTTGGAGATCATCTTCGCCAACCCGCGCCTGCTTGGCCTGCCTCCCTATTATGGTCAATTCGCGCCTTATATCGAAAGCTACAGCAGTTACGGTGGAAAAAGTTTGTTATACCTGCTTGAAGAACCAAAGTATTAGAAATTAATTCCATTTTAATTCGACACCTCGCGCAATGACCAAACTCCCCTTCCGTGTAACCCTCTTACTATGGCTGGTGTTATTCATAACAGTATGGAACGGCTTGCGGCTCTGGACGGCACTTGCGTGGCAGAAAGTGTTAACTGAATTTTCTGCACAACCTGTAACGTGGATTACTGCACTGGACGGATGTATCTGGATGGTCACAGGCTTTTTGATCATTTGGGGTATTTGGCAACAGAAAGCCTGGACAGTCAAAATCCTACTAGGAGCAGCGGCCGGCTACACGGTCTGGTACTGGAGTGAACGGCTCAGTTTCCAGGAGCCTCGTCCAAACTGGCCGTTTGCTATTATATTGAATCTGGTGCTGCTGATTTTCATCTTCTTTACAACAAAATCACTTACGAGAGAGGCACATGAGCGAAAACCCAAAAATCCGAAAGATGAATGACTTGAAAACACAATCGCGACTTGGAGGTGGCCAGGATCGGATCGACGCGCAACATAAAAAAGGGAGATTAACTGCGCGTGAGCGATTGGATTTATTATTGGATAAAGGCTCGTTCCGCGAAGTGGACCCGTTCGTTGTCCATCGCACGCATGACTTCGGCCTCGACGAACAGAGGTTTATGAGTGACTCCGTCGTGACAGGCTGGGGTATGATTGATGGCAGGCTTGCATATGTTTATTCACAGGACTTTACTGTATTTGGGGGAAGCCTGGGCGAAGTACATGCCGAAAAAATTTGTAAGATCATGGATATGGCTATGAAGAATGGCGCACCTGTGATCGGGCTAAATGACTCGGGCGGCGCACGCATTCAGGAAGGTGTCGTGGCGCTTGGCGGTTATGCCGATATTTTCCTGCGTAACACAATGGCATCGGGAGTCATTCCGCAGATCTCAGCCATCATGGGCCCATGCGCGGGCGGCGCGGTATATTCCCCCGCATTGACCGATTTTATTTTCATGACACGTAATACTTCTTATATGTTCGTCACCGGGCCTGATGTTGTAAAAACCGTAACCCAGGAGGAAGTGACCCAGGAAGAACTAGGTGGCGCAAGCGTGCATTCCGAAAAATCCGGCGTGTGCCACGTGGCCGCAGATAGCGAAGCGGATACGTTGTATCTCATCCGCAAATTGTTCGGGTTCTTGCCGCAAAACAACATGGAAGATGCTCCCTTTGTCCAAGCCGATGACCCATTAAGAATGGACGAGCTCCTGAATTCCATTGTGCCGGATGATGCCAACAAACCTTATGACATCAAAGAGGTGATCCGCAGGATTGTGGACAGTGGACAATTCTTTGAGATCCACGAGAATTACGCGCAGAATATCGTCGTTGGCTTTGCACATTTGGGCGGTCACTCAGTTGGTATTGTCGCGAATCAACCCGCCGTACTGGCCGGCGTCTTGGACATTGATGCAAGCGAAAAAGCGGCACGCTTTGTGCGTTTCTGCGATGCCTTCAACATTCCGATTATCACTTTCGAAGATGTACCCGGCTTTTTACCCGGGACGTTTCAAGAACATCACGGCATAATTCGTGCCGGAGCTAAACTCCTGTACGCGTACTGCGAAGCGACTGTTCCCAAACTATTGGTCATTACGCGCAAGGCGTACGGCGGCGCGTACTGCGTCATGTCATCCAAACACATTCGCAGTGACATAAACCTCGCCTGGCCGACCGCTGAGATCGCAGTCATGGGTCCGGATGGTGCTGTGAACATCATTTTCCGCAAAGAGCTCGAAAAGGCAAAGGATCCGGTGAAAAAGAAAGCGCAACTTGTTGCTGAATATAAGGAAAAATTCGCGAATCCCTATGTGGCGGCACAACGCGGATATATTGATGACGTGATCGAACCCAAAGAGACGCGTCCACGCCTGATCAACGCGCTGGAGATGTTAAGCAACAAACGCGACGTCAACCCTGCGAAAAAGCACGGGAACATACCTTTATAAGTGTCAACTAATCCAATGTCACGCGTCGTGTAAAAGAACAGACCTGATACTTGACGCTTGAAACCTGAAACATGCGGAGCATTTATGTTCAAAAAAGTCCTGGTTGCCAATCGCGGTGAGATCGCTGTTCGTATTATTCG
The DNA here is from genome assembly GCA_964610295.1 of uncultured Anaerolineaceae bacterium. Lineage (GTDB taxonomy): Bacteria > Chloroflexota > Anaerolineae > Anaerolineales > Villigracilaceae > Villigracilis. The sequence continues at coordinate 854 of CAZSVR010000071.1, read as the reverse complement.
CGCATGCCGCGAACTGGGAATTCAAACGGTCGCAGTTTTTTCAGAAGCAGACCGAAACGCGCTTCACGTGCGTTATGCGGACGAGGCCTATTTGCTCGGCCCGGCTCCTGCGCGCGAATCATATCTGCGTGCCGATAAGATTTTTGAAATTGCACGCAAATCCGAGGCCGGCGCCATACACCCTGGCTATGGCTTCCTCGCGGAACGCGAAGATTTTTCCGCGAAATGTGCGGAGCTCGGGATCGTTTTCATTGGTCCCAAGCCATCCTCGATTGCGGCGATGGGAGATAAAGCAGAAGCACGCGCTACAGTAATCAAGGCAGGTGTGCCGGTTGTGCCTGGGACAGAAGATGTCGGCAATATGACCAACGATGACCTGCTCCGCATTGCGCCAAAGATCGGGTTCCCATTGCTGATCAAAGCCACAGCGGGCGGCGGTGGAAAAGGCATGAGAGAAGTAAAAAACATCGAGGAAATGCCGACCCTGCTTGCGTCCGCGCGACGCGAAGCGGAATCTGCTTTTGGGGATGGAAATGTCTATCTGGAGAAATTGGTGGAGGGTGCGCGTCATATCGAATTCCAGATCATGGCTGATTCGTTCGGCAACGTGATCCACCTGGGTGAACGCGAATGTTCCATCCAACGACGCCACCAGAAATTACTGGAAGAAGCGCCGTCGGTATTTATGGATGGAGAGCTTCGAAAAAAAATGGGCGACGTAGCAGTAAAGGCCGCACACACCGTGGATTACATCAGCGCGGGCACTATCGAATTCCTCGTGGACAAGGACAAAAATTTTTATTTCCTCGAAATGAACACGCGCCTGCAAGTTGAACATCCTGTGACAGAAATGG
>CAZSVR010000070.1:0-13461 GCA_964610295.1 uncultured Anaerolineaceae bacterium | reverse complement strand
GGGAATATCTGACCGAAAAACAGATCGAGGTGGTTGAGATCACGGCACAGGAACATTGGCCGCGAAGAGGCTGCCGTGCATGAAGCCAATCTGCTCAGCATTCCGATCGTGGCATTGGTGGATACCAACTGCAACCCGCAGAATGTGGATTATGTGATCCCTTCCAATGATGATGCGATCCGCGCCATCAAGTTGCTCGTTGCCAAGGTCGCAGATGCTATACTCGAAGGCAAGGCCATGCGCAAGGAGGAGGACCTCGATCAGCAGGACGCGGACGCGCAAGGTGAAAAGCCCAAGTCTCGCCCCTCCCGCAAACCTGCCTCTGAAGGGGAACAGGATGAGAGCATGGGTGAAGAGGTTTTGCTCGGGGAGGCCACCCTTGCCAAACTGAGCGTCAGCCGCAAGGTTGAAGATGTGCCCGCTGCAATCGATGCACCCGCCCCCAAGAAGGTGGAAGTGAAGGAAAAAAAGCCTCGCGCTCGTAAGCCGAAGCAAGAATCTGCTGAAGTTGCCGGTAAGACCCCTGCTGAAACCCCGCAAGCCAAGGCTGAATAAGCTAATAAGAAAGCAAAGATAAAGGATCGTGATAATGGAAGTAACAACTCAAATGATCAAGCAGTTGCGCGCTGCGACCAACGCACCAATGTTGGATTGCCGTAAGGCCTTGCAGGAAGCCGACGGTGATTTTCAAAAAGCAGTGGACTGGTTGCGCGAGAAAGGCATGGCGACAGCTGCCAAGCGCTCGGATCGCGACGCCTCCAATGGCGTGGTGGAACTGTATTCTCACGGCGGTGGACGGGTCGGTGTGATGGTTGAAGTCAACTGCGAGACCGATTTTGTGGCACGCGCTGAGCAATTCCGCAGCCTGGCTCATGAGATCGCGTTGCAGATCGCCGCGAGCGCCCCCAAATACGTCACGGCGGCTGACATACCGGCTGACGAACTTGAACACGAATCTGAGATCGCGCGTGGCCGTGCGAAGGAAGAGGGTAAACCGGAGAATGTCTTGGCGAAGATCGTGGAGGGTCGCATGGAGAAGTATAAGGATGAAGTCTGCCTGTTGCGACAAACTTACATTCGCGATGAATCGATCACGATCGAAAAGCTCATTTTGCAAAATGTAGCCGCCATCGGTGAAAATGTGATCGTCCGCCGCTTCCAGCGATGGGAGTTGGGTGAAAGCACGACTCCAGTATAAGATTTAAGGCCAACCTTCGGGTTGGCCTTTTTTATACACGAACTTCCCGGGAGCCCAAAAGGGGATGTTCAGTTGCAGGTAAAATAGGTTAAATCGAACGTGAATTTACAAGGAGATCTCCATGGCTGAATTGAAATATAAAAGGATCATGCTCAAGTTAAGTGGCGAAGCGCTGAGTGGAAAATCAAGCTTTGGTATTGATGTGGATGAGGCGGAATCTGTTGCCAGCCGTATAAAAGAAGTCCGCGAGATGGGTGTGGAAGTGGCCGTCGTGTTGGGTGGAGGCAACTTGTGGCGAGGCAAACAAGGGCTTGAACACGGCATGGATCGGGCAACTGCAGATTATATGGGTATGCTTGCCACGGTCATGAATGCGCTTACCGTGATGGATGCACTGGAACGCGCGGATGTGTATACCAGGGTTATGTCTGCGATCGAGATGCGCGCGATCGCAGAACCCTATATTCGGCGCCGTGCAATTCGTCATCTTGAAAAGGGACGTGTGGTCATATTCAGTGCAGGCACCGGCAATCCATATTTTTCAACGGACACGGCGGCTGCACTGCGGGCAACCGAGATCGGTGCCAACGTGGTCATCAAAGCCACGAAGGTGGATGGGGTCTATGATGCAGATCCTAAAAAGAGCCCGAACGCAAAGAAATTCGATCATATGACGTATATTGACTTTCTAAATCGCCGCCTCTCGGTGATGGATAGCACGGCAGTGACGCTCTGCATGGAAAATAACCTGCCCATCCTCGTTCTAAATTTCTGGGATAAGACTGCATTAATAGACGCACTGCGCGGCGGAGCGGTCGGAACCTTGGTAAGCGGCCAGACTTAATTCATTCAGCAGGTAAAAATCCTTTCTCACTCTTCTTTATTGAGCGTCAAGAGAAAATATTATTCATTGCGAGTCTCTCAAATTGTTGCATTTGCTCTCGTTTTTTTATGCTTCCATAGCATAAATTCTTGTTTTAAGGTATCCTTGCAGCGTAATCATTTTCAGGAGGATGATCGTGAGTACAGACGAAATCAAAGGATTGTTGAAGGATGCTGAAGGCCGCATGCAGGGCGCGCTCCAATCCCTTACAGATGATCTTTCCGGCATTCGCACCGGGCGTGCCAGCCCCGCGTTGGTGGAAAGACTCCCTGTGGAATATTACGGCGCCTCGACGCCTCTCATTCAACTTGCATCGATCAGTGTTCCTGAGCCGCGCTCCTTGATGATCAAACCTTTTGATGCCGCCTCTCTTAAAGATATTGAAAAGGCCATCAGCGCCTCGGGACTCGGGCTGAATCCCAACTCCGATGGAAAGGTGATACACCTGAACCTGCCGCCTCTCGACGAAGAGCGTCGCCGCGACCTTGTGAAGCAGATGCACCATCGTCTTGAGGAGGCCCGGATCGCGGTACGCAATATCCGCCGCGATCTGCATAACGATATACGTGACTTCGAAAAGGAAAAGCTCATCACAGAAGACGACCTCAAACGCGGGGAAGAAGACCTGCAGAAGCTGACCGATAAATACATCGAAGATATCAACAGGCACGGCACGCATAAAGAATCAGAAATAATGGAAGTATAGGCACGGCTTTCGTCGTTCCTTTCGATATGACCAACTTGTCCACCCAAGCCCCTCTTGAAAAGATTCCTCAACATGTTGCCATGATCATGGATGGCAATGGACGCTGGGCGATTCAGCGCGGCCTGCCGCGTTTGGCCGGCCACAAGGCCGGGACGGAAAACCTGCGGCGCGTGATCCGCTCCACCGTGGAGTTTGGCGTTAAATATCTCACCATCTATGCCTTTTCCACGGAGAATTGGGGACGTCCGCCCGAAGAGGTGCAGGGGTTAATGTTCATTCTTCAGGATGTGATCGATCGTGAACTGAAGGAACTCGACCAGGAGGGCGTGCAGTTGCGACACATCGGGCGGCTCGAGAGACTGGATCCCAAGATACAGGAGAAGGTCTTGAAAGCGATCGAGCTGACCAGGAACAACGACCGACTCATCTTGAATGTCGCCTTTAATTATGGCGGACGCGACGAGATCGTGGTCGCCATCCAAAAAATGATGCGGGATGGCATCCCTCCCGGGGATGTTACCGATCAACTGGTCAGTCAGTATTTATATACCGCGGGTGTGCCGGATCCTGATCTCATCATCCGCACTTCGGGTGAACTGCGCGTGAGCAATTTCCTGATCTGGCAGGCCGCCTATTCAGAATGGTATATCACGCCCACGTTCTGGCCCGATTTTGACAAGGAAGAATATCGCCACGCGCTGGAATCATTCGGCCAGCGCGACAGGCGTTATGGAAAGGTAGCCTCGGGGGAACTTCAGGAAACCAATGCTTAGACGCCTGATCACAACTCTCCTTTTACTGTTGATCGGAATGCCCGCCATCCTGCTTGGCGGCGTATTTTATTTTTTGCTGATCGGTACATTCCTGATCGGCTCGGCCTGGGAATATGTACAACTCTATCGAGCCGCCAAAGTGGAACCGCAAATGCACATCACGATCGGTGGCGTGACTCTGATTCTGCTCGCCCGCATGTTCCTTCCACAAGTTGCCATGCCTGTCTTCGCCGCGAGCATTCTCGTGGCATTGACCTATCATCTGATCGCTTATGAGCGCGGCCGAGACCAGGCCGCGCTTGATTTTGTAGCCACGCTTGGCGCGTTGGTTTACATCGGCTGGATCGGCGCGTATCTATTAGACCTGCGTAACCTGCCGGATGGCGGCTGGTGGTTCATGCTTGTGCTGCCTTGTGTGTGGCTCGCCGACTCCGGTGCATATACCATCGGCAGGGCATACGGCAAGCATAAAATGACGCCGCGCCTCAGCCCAAGGAAAAGTTGGGAAGGCTATGCCGCAAGTGTATTCACCGGCATGATCGGCGGCGCGTTCTTTGTGTACGCGTATACAACCTATGGACATTTCGCCGGTGGTATTACGATCCTGCAAGGCGCGCTGCTTGGCTTGCTGCTCGGCGCGCTTTCACCGTTGGGCGACCTCGGCGAGAGCATGATCAAACGTCAGTCCGGGATAAAAGATTCAAGCGATATCATTCCCGGTCACGGCGGTTTCTTCGACCGCGTGGACTCCTGGCTGTGGGGCGCGGTGATCGGGTATTATTTTCTGACCTGGTTCATTCTATAATTTTCGGAGGACAATATGGCCGTCCTGGGCGATACTCCCACTCGCAATCTCGCGCTTGAATTGGCGCGTGTCACGGAGGCGGCCGCCATGCTGGCAGGCCGCTTCATGGGACGCGGCGATAAAGAAGCGGCGGATCAGGCTGCGGTCAACGCGATGCGGCTCGTGCTCAGCACAGTGGATATGAACGGGGTCATTGTCATCGGTGAAGGCGAAAAGGATCGCGCTCCGATGTTGTATAACGGCGAAATCGTCGGAAACGGTTCCAAGCCGGATGTGGATGTTGCGGTGGACCCCATTGACGGGACGCGCCCCCTGGCATTTGGCCGCTCGAATTCCATCTCGACAGTTGCGATTGCACCGCGCGGGACAATGCTCGACCCCGGCCCTTTCCTTTATATGAACAAGATCGCAGTGGGGCCCGAATCCAAAGGCAAGATCGATATTGAAAAATCGATCACTGAAAATCTAAAAGCGATCGCAAAGGCCAAGGGCAGGGAGATGGAAGACCTGACCACGATCATCCTCGACCGGCCCAGACACGATGACATGGTGCGGGAGATCCGCAAGGCCGGCGCGCGTATCCGGCAGATCCCGGATGGGGACGTGGGCGCTGCCTTGATGACGGCCTGGCCCGAATCGGGTGTGGATGTGCTGATCGGCATCGGCGGCACGCCCGAAGGGGTCATCGCGGCCTGTGCATTGCGCGCCATGGGTGGCGAGATCCAGGGCAAGTTGTACGCGCGCGATGAAGATGAATTGCGCCGCGGCCGCGAAGCCGGCTATGACTTTGACAAGGTGCTTACCATGGACGACCTGGTTTCTTCTGAAGATGTGTTCTTCGCCGCCACAGGCATCACGGACGGTGAGCTGCTCAAAGGCGTGCGTTATTATGGAAACCATATCGTGACGGATAGTCTCGTGGTGCGCGGCTTGACCGGTACGGTGCGCCAGATCATCGCCACACATACGACCGATAAGCTGGATAATTTAAGTTCGATCCATTATTGATACTTCACATGTTGTTGCGAGGAGCGAAGCGACGAAGCAATCTCCTCACAACGACATGAACGTTCTCGCCTTGACATTCCCTTTCCTTATCCGTATAATGCCAATCGCCTTCCTCGATAGCTCAATTGGCAGAGCGAGCGGCTGTTAACCGCTAGGTTCCAGGTTCAAGTCCTGGTCGAGGAGCCAAAGATACCCTCCGGATTTGGAGGGTATTATTTTAGGTTCCAGGCCTCCTTACAGGAGATGATATTCAAGTCCTGGTCGAGGAGCCAAAGTGATCGCCTTTAGCTTTTTTGCTAAAGGCGATTTTTGTTTATATGGATATCCGAGAATCTGATATAATGACCCATAAAATAGGTCATATAATCCTATAAAATAGGTCGTTGATTTAATTATGCTTGCACCACTGTTTGGATCTGCCACCCGTGAGAAAGTCCTGTTGTTTATCTTTGCGCGGAATAAGGGTTATTCCAGGGAGGTTGCAGGATTCTTCAATACCAGTCTTAATCAAATCCAAAAACAGATGGATGCTCTTGAAGCGGGCGGAGTGCTGGTAAGCCAGAATGTAGGGCGTACCCGCGTTTACGAGTTCAACCCGCGCTATCCGTTTCTGAAGGAATTGAAGGCACTGATCGAAAAAGCACTTGGTTTTTATCCTGAAAAAGTACGGGAGGATCTTATGATGAACAGGCGCAGGCCACGTCGCCGGGACAAGCCTCTGTGAAATCGATCGCTAAAATGACGCAAGGTGAGCTTGCAGCATTTGTGCAGTCTGCCTTGAGGAAATTTGGAGTCGATGTTGTCCTTTCCGGCGGGGCAACTGTATCCATTTATAGTAATAATAAATACGTTTCAAATGATCTGGACTTTATTGATCTTTATTTTTCGAAGCGGCAGCTCATCCGTGAAGCAATGGAAAGTATGGGCTTTCGCGAGAGAGGGCGGCATTTTAGTCATCCTGAAACAAAATTCTTTGTCGAATTTCCCCCGGGGCCACTCACTGTTGGCGAGGAGCCGATTACCGATATTGACGAAATAAAATATTCCACAGGTGTGCTCAGAATCATCTCTCCAACCGATTGCGTGAAAGACAGGCTGGCATGTTATTATCACTGGGGAGATGGACAATGTCTGCATCAGGCATTATTGGTTGCACAGGAGTGTAAAATTAATCTAAACGAAATTAAGAGATGGTCACAGGCTGAAGGCAAGCTTGGTGGGTTCAATGAATTTAGCAAGAGACTGGCTCAGAACAAAACCAAATAATGCTATATACTTATCCCACGAAAGGACAAACAAGATGCAATCATTCAAACCTGCCATACGCTGGTGGTCGCTGGTGAACCCAAGGGTCATCGCACACTTTTCGGAAACGCTGGATGTTTACGAGGATCGGTTGATGTATCGAAAGGGGATCTTTAGCAAGAGCGAGGTCGTCATTCCCTTCGCGCGCATCACCAATTATTCCGCGGACCAAAACGTTTTCGACCGTATTTTTGGGGTCGGTAATTTCAGGATCGAAACCGCCGGGTCCGTTGCCCCGGAGCTGACACTCATAGGGTATTCTTATAAGCTCAGGGATATTTTTGCCCGCTCGCTCAGAGCCAATTAATGGGTAGTTCTTGGCGAACAGCATTAAAGACCCTGAATAAGGGTCTTTTTGTTTCATGCTCGACGAAAGCCCAAGTCAAAGGATGATGTTATGGATCCTTCGAAGACAGTGCCAAACAAGCCGTTGATCGAAGTGAGAAATCTCGTCAAAGTCTGCCTGGCCCGCACGCAAAGTCGTTGTTGGCTCATTGTTTCAGTGTTCCTGTTCCTCTCCTCTTGCGGACCAGCGCCTTCTTCCGGCATTGCAACTGCTCAAGTAGTGACTGTTATACCAATCTTGCCTGGGACGGTATTCCCTGTTCAAACGGCCGCGCCTCCAACGCTGATCCCAACAATTCGGTCTGCGCTCTCTCCGACAGAGTTGAAATATCGAGTGCTGGATCAATTTCCAGATTTCTTCTTCTGCGATCCGGACTACTATCCGATCGCGATTGCCGACGAAGCGGACCTGGCCCGACAGCGTTTTCCAGAACTGCAGGCCAACCGGGAAGAGTTTCAGGTTATCCTGGATCATAATGGGCTTGGTGGTTTGTCTTCTTTCACCGACGACCAGAAATTGCTCATCTACCGCGATCACAAAAAATTAGCGGCAATTAATTTCGAGCTGGTAAAAAATAAATACAAGTTCCAATTGCAGACTGGAAATGAAGGACAAGGTTTCGCCATCATGGGGACGATTGACGGTGGTGGATCGATCGATATCCAACAACGCGACCCCGGTTTCCCGACCTGTCCGATTTGTCTTTCTGAGAATACCCTTATTGATACCCCTCAGGGAACGATTGCAGTGGAGGATTTGCGAGTCGGCGATTTAGTCTGGACAATGAGCGCGACGGGCGAACGTCTCCCTGCAGCGATTTTGAAAACTGTCCGTGTGGCTGTTCCTGCAAATCATCAAATCGTCCATGTTGTCTTGAACGATGGGCGTGAGCTTTGGGCTTCTCCCGGCCACCCAACAACAGTTGGGCAAAGGTTGGGCGACCTCAAGACTGGCGACCTTTTGGATGGGGCACGTGTAACTCTCCTTGAGCGCCTGCCCTATGAGGGGAGTGCAACATACGACCTCTTACCGTCTGGAGGCACAGGTTTTTATTGGGCGAACGGAATCTTGATGGGCAGCACGCTGATACAACAGTAAAACTATCATTGCTGGTTCAAGTTCACGTCATGACCTCCGAGTTCTTTAAGGAATCGGAGGTCTTTCCATCACCGCGCAGGCCACGGAATATCCGCGGGCCCGGCGAATCCGTGCTTTTCCTGAAAATATACTCGTCCGTGCGATGGAGTGCTGCATCCTGCTTGGTCCACAAATGTCATCTCTGGATAATTCGATGCCAAGGGATCGAAGATGATCTGCCCGCCTTCGCAACGCCACACCTCGATGATGTAAATGAACATATCTTCGTCTTCCTCGTCGCCGGCGCGCAAAGTGATGTCGGTCCATTGCACGGTTACCATACTCCAGTTATTCGGGTCGCGCAGCGCGCTCAACACCGCGGGGGATGAGTAGTACGGTGAAACCGGAATCTTGTAACCGTCCGGATACATCACCTTGAGAGTCTTGGGGTCGCCCGCGACCTCAAGGAACTTGGCATTCACCCAGCATAAATTTTTTCCTTTGACCATCACCCAGTTGTTGCCATCCGTGCGGCCGATCAATACAATGTTGGCCGTTCTGCGCAAGGCATAGAGATATAAATATTCAGCGCCCGGGCCGTAACGACAACTGAGCAAATCCGCAGTGACTTTGGCTTTCAGGCTGTCTACAAACGCAGGCGGAGTTGCTGTACTGGTCTCAGTTGGTGGAATGGGGGTAAATGTTTCAGTTGGAGGCGCTGGAGTGAACGTCTCTGTGGGCGGCGCGGGTGTAAATGAGGGCGTTTCTGATGGAATAAGAGTCGCTGTACCAGTTTCCGTTGGTGTGGAAGTTTCTGTATTTGTGGCAGGCTGAACGGTTGTGGTCGATGCCGGCGCGCAAGCGGCGAACAGAAATACAATAAAAGAAAGTCCAAAGAGGTTTTTCATGTTCGATATCCTTACTTGTTCAATCCGCAGTACAACTGCGGATTGAACAAGAATTATTTTTGCCACTCATCGAATTTGATCGCCTCGATGTCATTAATGGGGAGCAGGGTGAGTTTATCTTTGCGTTCCTTGCGCTTGTAGATCTTGTAAACCGCATCCCTGGGCTCACTGACTTTTGCCACAAGATCTACTTTTTTATTCACCATTGCGAGCAGGTCCGTTTTCTTGACGAGGATGAACGATCTTTCCTTTTCGAATGCGATCAAATCCGCCCTGCCGAACAGCCAACCCGTATCTTTGGGCCGCACACCGTGCAGTTCGATCCAGGTGAGGTCCGATTGCGTGCCACCGTCGTCTCTGCGGATGCGCTTGCGGCTTTTCACTTCCACTTTGAAGGCCAGGTTTTCTTTTTCGATCAGGTAATCCCAATGCTCGTCGATGTTTTCATCCTTCGACGCGGCCGAAACCTTCCAGCCAAGATTTTTTGCAAGCGTCACAAAAAGAGCCTCTGCCTGTTCTCCCAATTCCAGGGAATCTTGCTTATCAAATTTATTGCGTGAGTTCGCGTGCGGCATATTATTTCGTCTTCGAGAGTTCAGCCTGCGGGGTGAGGTCAAGGATGCGTTTGCGCGCCAGTTCGCAGTATTTTTTATCCACGTCAATGCCGATGCCTTTACGGTTGTGGTTAACCGCCGCGATAACCGTCGTACCGCTTCCGCAAAACGGATCAAGCACAACATCGTCTACGTAGCTAAACAACTTAATGCAGCGGCGCGGCAGCTCAATTGGAAAGGGCGCGGGGTGACCGATCTTCTTTTTGCTCTCGCCGTTGAACGTCCACATGCCGTTCGTCCACTCCATGAATTCTTTGCGCGTAATATCCGAGACCCTGCTTCCGCCCGTTTTCTTCCACTTGTTTTTATACAATACGACGATCAATTCAACCGGCGCGATCACGAACGGCGCCGAAGCGCTCTTCCACGACCCCCAGGCGGTGCGTCGCGAGATGTTGCCTTCGTTCCAGATGATGGTCGAGTGATATTGAAAGCCGACCTGTTTCGCGATGGTTGTCAGGTCTGCGCCCACGCTTTGCTGGCCGCCTTTGTTTTTATCGAGAGGAATGTTCAAACAAAAACGACCTTCGGCTTTAAGCCATTCGTAGCAACGCGCCATCCATTTCTTGCTGAACTCAAGGTACTCCGCATAAGAAATGTCATCTTTATGCGAGTTATATTGAATGTCAACATTATAGGGCGGCGAGGTGACCACAAGGTTCACGCTGTTATCTTCCACGTATTGGGTGGCCAGCATATCGTCATGGATGAGCGTGAAGCGTTCATTTTTAAAATGAATTTTGGATGATTTCATATTGCGCCAAATTATAGCGTGTTCGTAGGGTTTGCGTTCATCCATTCTCAGTGTTCAAACCGCCATTCAGCATTTCTTCAAGGATATGTTTGAGGACGCCGAACGGTTGTGTGCCTTCGACCTTTTCCCCATTGATGATGAACGTCGGCGTCGCATGCACCCCGTCCGCCTTGGCTTTGACCATATCCTGCTCCACGGTCCCCTTGTGCTTCTCCTCGTTCATGCATTGTTCGAACGTTTCCATTTCCAGCTTGAGGGATTCAGCGTATTGGCTCAACTTTTCCCTGGTGAAATCGCCAGCATTTTCACCCGTCCAGTTCGTGAACAGGATATCGTGATATTCCCAGAACTTCCCCTGGTCCCCGGCGCAATACGCGCCCTCCGCCGCGGCCGCGGACTCCGGCCCAATGAACGCAAAAGAACGAAATTCAAAATATACTTTGCCGGTGTTCACATATTCTTCGATCAGTTGCGGCTCGGTTTCGCTCCAAAATCTCAGACAATATGGGCATTGAAAATCACCATATTCGATCATATGAATGGGCGAGTTCGGGTCGCCCATGGTATTGCTTTGGGTGATCTCACGTGTCTGTTCTTGTGCGGGTTGAACGCTATCCGGCAGGAATTTATCCATGAGTTGTGGCCCGGCAAAGATCAGTGCGCCGATCAAGCCTGCCGCGCACACAAAAATGAAGAGGCCACCCACCGCCAGCCAAACGACCCATCCAGGGCGTGTTGGCTTCAAAGACTCGATCGCTTCCGTTTTTGAAAAATGCTCTTCCATAAGTTTGCTCTCCTATATGGGCATGTAATTGTAGATGATGTTATCCACTTCCACAAGCAAACTGATCGGGGAATTAATTTCTAATGAAAGTTTTATGTGAATTTCGTCCTGAATATTGTTTTTCGTTATAATCCCTCCCATGAACACGACATTTAACTCCCGACGCGATATCCCAAAACAGATCCTTGCCGCATTGCTGGCCGGGTTTGTGTTATTTATCGGCATTACCCTGGTGTGGACGGTCGGTTATCAACTGGTCTACGCGGGGCGCATTTTCCCCGGCGTGTCCGTCGCAGGCGTGGGTCTTTCCGGCCTTTCTATAAATGATGCCGCGCTTAAATTGAGTCAGACCTTATCCTACCCACTTACTGGGAAAGTATTGTTCCGCAATGGCGAAATGATCTGGGTGGCCTCGCCTGCTGAATTGGGTATGGTTTTTGATCCCTCCGCGAGTGCACTGGCCGCCTATCAACTGGGCCGTCAGGGAGGCTTGTTCGGCGCGCTCTCCGGTCAAATTCAAGCGCGCGGCGTGGGTTCGGACGTCGCGCCTGTCATGATCTTCGATCAACGCGTGGCTTATGTTTACCTGCAAAATATCGGGTCACAGATCGATCAGCCTGTAGTGGAAGCCTCCCTGCATGTGGAAGGCACGAATGTCGTGGCGCAACCGGGCCAGGTGGGGAGACTGCTTAATCTCGATGCAACCCTGATCTATCTTGGCGCGCAATTGCAGAGCTTTCGAGACGGCGAAGTGCCGCTTGTCATTCAGGAGGCCGCGCCTAAATTAATGGATGTCTCCTCCCAGGCCGATGCCGCGCGCGGCATCCTCAGCCAGCCGTTGACCACTGCCGTTCCAAATTATCGCACCGGTGATCCCGGCCCGTGGGTGTACGACATCCCCGTGGTTGCGAACATGCTTGCAGTCAGGATGGTGGATAACGGCGGACAGGCTGAAATGCAGGTTGGGTTGGACCCGGTTGCTTTGCGGAATGCCCTGAACGACATCAAGACTTTTGTAGATCGTCAACCGGCCAACGCGCGTTTTGTTTTCAATGTTGAAACCGGCCAGATCGAACCGACCGAAGTTTCACGCGTCGGCCGTGCGCTGGATGTGGAAGCCAGCATCATCGCCATCAATGACGCGCTCCTGCGCGGCGAACATACCGTCTCTCTGGTTGTGGCTGAGCAACAACCTGCCGTCGCGGATACCGCTACCGGCGCGGATCTCGGCATTACGCAGGCGATAATATCTTATAAGACTTACTTCTATGGTTCAAGCAATGAACGTATTCAAAATATCATCACGGCCTCGGGGCAATTCAAGGGCGTGTTGGTTGCGCCGGGTGAAGTTTTCTCCATGGGCAACGAGCTTGGCGATGTAAGCCTCGAGAACGGATTCGCCGAAGCGCTCATCATTTACGGGAATCGTACCATCAAGGGCGTGGGCGGCGGTGTGTGTCAGGTGAGTACCACGCTCTTTCGGGCTGTGTTCTTCGCAGGGTTTCCGGTCGTGGAACGATACTCTCACGCCTATCGCGTTTCGTATTATGAAAAGACCGCCGCTAACGATATTGATCCCAACCTGGCCGGATTGGACGCGACCGTGTACTTCCCACTTGTTGATTTCAAGTTTCAAAATGACACGCCCTATTGGCTCTTGATGGACACTGACGTGGATGTCGCCGCGCGTACCCTTACGTGGAAGCTTTATTCCACCCCGGATGGTCGTAGTGTCGCCTATAAAACTAGCGGGCCTGTAAATGTTGTCCCGGCGCCGGCGCCGCTGTTTGAAGAAAACCCTGAATTAGATAGAAACGAGATCAAGCAGATAGATTACGCGGCCCAGGGTGCTGATGTCAATGTGACGCGCAGCGTATGGCGCGGGGGTCAAGTCTATTTCACAGATCAATTCCAAACACATTACCTCCCCTGGCAGGCGGTATGTCAATATGGCACCGATACGGAAAATCCTGATAAGAAAGCCAAAAAAGCAGGAATGTGTCAATCCCCAAATTCTTAATGCCCCACAGCCGAATTCGGGAGCGCCTATACCCGAAGATAATCTAATGTATCACCCCTGAGCCGCAGTCCTGAGCGAAGCGAAGGAGCAGCGAAGGGTCTCCGCCGCTCACCTGCACTGCGCCGAACGCACGAAGTCCCTGTAGCGCAGCGAAGTGGGAGTGATGGTGCAAGTGTTGTGGCGGGATTCTCACCTGCACTGCAACAAACGCACGAAGTCCCTGTAGCGCACGCCGCAAAGCGGCAGTCCCGAGCGCAGCGAGTGGGCCTAGCGCAGCGTA
>CAZSVR010000069.1:3994-13644 GCA_964610295.1 uncultured Anaerolineaceae bacterium | reverse complement strand
CGAACAGCGAGTAATCCGTGTTCGCGAACGGCTGGTGCTTGTTCGTGAAATAAGTGTGCATGGAATGGCCGAGTTCATGCGCGAGGGTGCCCATGCTCACTATTTCATCCGTGTAACTCATCAAGATGAAGGGAAAGGTGCCGGGCGCGCCCGAAGAAAATGCGCCCTGAGTCTTTCCTTGATTCGGATATACATCTACCCAGCGTTCCACCAGGCAGGCGCGGCGGACGGTATCTACATATTCCCTACCCAACGGCGCCAGGCCCTCGCAGATCATATCCACTGCCTGTTCGTACGGGATCTTCGCCTTTTTTTTCGCGATAGGAGCCCAGATATCGTAGTAAGCGAGTTTCTTCAAGCCAAGCGCCTTGCGACGCATATCAAAATAGCGATGCCAAACAGGCAGGTTCTTTTTGAACGTATCGATCAGGTTATGGAAGACGCTGGTCGGAACATTTAGATCGAACAGCGCAGCGGCCAGCGTGGACTCATGTCTGCGGGCGCGCATGCTAAATACATTGGTCTTGATGTTGTGAGCCAAGTTGCTTGCCAGCGTGTTCTTGTGTTCTACATATTTATCCATGTAGGTGTTATAGGCGGCCTTGCGCGCATTGCGATCTGCGAGGCCCATTAACTGTACATCGTAATTTCCCTGTGTTACATCCAGTGTTTTGCCCATGCTGTCCTGGATGGATTTGAACTTAAAATCTGCATTGGTCAACATGCTGGTGGAATTGGAGAAGCCGCCCAGTGGATCACTCACCATGCCGAGAATTTCCTCCACTTCTGCAGAACGGACATGTGCCTGCTTGCGGAAGAGGTCTTCAAAACTGTGTTTGTAGATGCCGAGTTTTTCCTCCGGCTGGACGAACTCATCCAGTTTTGCCTTGCCTGCTTCCAGCAGCTCAGGTTGAAAAAAGGAAATGGCAGAAACCACCTGTCCGAACATGCCAGCTGCCTTGTCGCGCATCCCTGCCGCTCTTTGATCGGTGGTGTCAACAGAATATGAAAAGTTCGCATACATATTTGCGATGTGGGCGCGCGAAAGCAATCCCTCATACGTCTTCAAGGCGTCGAGCAATGTCCCGGCGCTTTCGCTCAATCGCCCCCGAAATTTCTTAACCGAGGGAATGTCTTCAATGATCTTGTCAACTTCTTTTTCCCAGGCTTGATCGTTCGGAAAGACGCTTTCGGCATTCCATGTATATTTTTTATCGATCTTACACCGCGGGGGAATAGTGCTGGCCATGGTTTCATCCTTTGTAAAAATGTCGGGTTGATTCTACCATTTGGTTGGTGTAGGGGCAGGGCATGTCCCTGCCCAAGGAAAAGGGCGACCACCAGGGTCGCCCCTACGAATTAACGCGGCAGAGAAAAACAGATCCTGGCACCCGCACTCGGTTTCGGGCGGTGGGCTGCCGAAGGTGTCGAAGCATCCGCCCAGATGCGGCCGCCATGGGCTTCAACAATGGCACGCGCCAGATAGAGTCCCAACCCGGCTCCCTTGGTCTGTTTGACGGCGTTCGTTGAACGATAAAAGCGGTCAAAGATGTGTGGCAGGTCCTTTGCTTCGATGCCAGGGCCTTCGTCACTCACGCAGATGATCACCTGCTCGGGGCGCATGCTTCCGCCGATCTTTATTTCACCTTCCGAGGCGTATTTCAAGGCATTGGACACAAGGTTGGACATGACCTGCTCGAGGCGCGTTTCATCGCCGATGATGACGGGGAAATTCGGCGGGAAGTCGGAGACGAGATGATGCTTTGGATATTGCGCGGCAAAGCGCTCGGTCACGCGCGACGCGAGACTGGGCAGGGCAACATCGGCATGATTCAGGCTGAGGCCGCCGGCTTGCAAACGCGAGGCATCCAACAGGTCATCTATCATTCTGGACAAACGGTCTGCCTCGTCTTCTATGACCGCAAGCGAATCACTGATCGTGGCCTTATCCCAGCGTGCATCATCCCGCCGAAGTGTGGAGGCATAGCCTTTGATCAATGCAACGGGTGTGCGCAGCTCGTGACTGACGATCGAAATGAATGTTGCCTTGATCTCATCCGCGGTGCGAAAGTGTGTGATGTCGCGCACACTGACAATGACATTGCGTAATTTATTTTCGGGCGAAAGCAGGGGCGCATAGGTAATGCCTACGGCAAGATGAGGGGGTAAAGGTCTTTCGATATCACCCTCTGCATAGAGCGTCGCGTTCGGCGTCAGAGGCCAGCCATCTGCAAGGGACTCTTCGAGTTTTTTGCCTTGCGGCTCGCCCTTCCATTGGATGATCTCGTCGTGACGTTTGCCTACGATCTCATCGCGCGAGAGCCCGTAGAGTTTTGCAAATGCCGGGTTACAGCGTTCGATGACCTGTTGAGAGTCCAGGATGAGAATGCCATCCGCCGCAGAGTCTAGCAGTGCATCGAGGCGTTGTTTCTCGTAGGAGACCTGGCCATAAAGTTGCGCGTTAAAGATCGCGATGGCGGCCTGGTCAGCAAAGGATTGCAACAGCCCTCGGTCGTTCGAGGTGAACAAGTCTGCATAGTTGCGGAAGATGAAGATCACACCGATGACTTGACCGTGGGCGGCAAGCGGCAGGCCTGTGCCGTTGAGCAGGCCCATACTGGCGGTGTAGGTCAGTTCCTTTAACATGCGATTAAGTTCGCGGACGTCCAGTTCGCGCACTTTTTCCTCTGCGAGCAGGGGCGTGAGGTAACTAAGGAAGGCTGGCGCGATGCCGTGGACCGTGGAAACGCGCCAGCCCTCGGCCTGCTTAAGCGCGATTAATCCCGCCTGGCCGGCCAGCATTTCGATCGAGACATGCAAAATACGCGCAAGCAGTTTCTCGAGGTCAAGTTCCTCGGTAAGCAGGCGTGAGATTTCGAGTAAGTAGTCCCTCTGGCGAATGCGGAAATCTGGCAGCATGCTGAAATTTTATCACTAGGGATGTGGGGTTGGTGTAAGAGTTGTGTTAGTGGGATAGTTTGTGCATTATGATAAAATTGCGGGGTCCCTTCTCAATTTGGTTATCAATGGCCGTTGACCATAGTACCAATCGGCCCATAAAATTACCACCAAGTATTCGTATTCCTGCAAATTCTATAATGAATATACTAAGGATTATGTCTATCGTACCGTTGTACGCGCAGTACTGGTGGATGTCCCTCTAAATAAGCTGTGAAGGAAAACCGCATCAAAAGACGCGCAGCCCACAGCTTCGCGTCTTTCCTTACTTCAAGTCTTTACATCAATTCTTTTTCTGCCAACCCGAGCGCTTCCTCGAACACCTGCAGGCCTTCATCCACCTCAGATTTTGAGATCGAAAGCGGCGGCGCGATGCGGATCACGCTCCTGCCGCAGGCAAGCATGAGCAAGCCGCGTTCGAAGGTGAGGCCCACAACGCGATCGGAGATTTCCTTGGCGGGTTCTTTGGTTTCGCGATCCTTGACGAATTCCACGCCGATCATTAATCCCTTGCCGCGCACTTCACCAATCGACGGATGCCTGGCCTTGATCTCCTCCAGCGCGTCCAGCGTATACGCGCCGACCTCCGCCGCGTTGTTCAGATATTCTTTTTCAATCAGATCAATGGTCGTAAGTGAAGCCGCGCAAGAGATGGGGTTGCCGCCATAGGTGTTGCCGTGCGTACCCATCTCCCAATCCATCACGGATTTGCGCGCAATGCAGGCGCCGAGCGGCATACCGGAAGCAATGCCCTTGGCGGCGGTGATCATATCCGGTTCAACGCCGAAGTGTTCAATGGCCCACCACTTCCCCGTACGTCCCATGCCCGATTGCACTTCATCCAGGATCAACAAAATGCCATGCTTGTCACATACCCTTCGCAGCGCGGGATAAAAGCCATCCGGCGGGACGATGTACCCACCTTCACCCTGGATCGTTTCAACCAGAATTCCTGCCACGTCCTCGGGCGGAAGCATTTGTTCCAGCACTTCATCCTCAATGTAGCGCACGACGGTTTCACCATAATCTTCGCCGGGTTTGCGTTCCAGTACCGGGCGATATGGGTTTGGAAAGGGGACATGGGTAACGCCACTCATCAATGGGAAAAAACCGCCATGATATTTGGCTTTACTGGCAGTAACAGAAACCGAACCCATGGTCCGTCCGTGGAATGCGCCGGTAAACCCGATCAGATTGGTCCGCCCGGTATGGTAGCGCGCTAATTTGATGGCGGTCTCAACGGCTTCCGTGCCCGAGTTCGTCATAAATGAAAGTGCGTCCTCCTGAAAGGGCGCGATCTCGTTCAACTTCTCGCCGAGATTTATCCAGTTCTCGTGATAAAAGTCCGATGAAATGTGAACGAATTTCTCGGCCTGTTGTTGAATCGCCTGCACCACTTGAGGGTGCGCATGTCCGGTTGAAACGACTGCAATGCCGCCCATAAAATCCAAAAATCGATTCCCATCCACGTCCCATACTTCCGTACCCTTGCCGTGATCCATTACAAAGGGATATCCGCGTGTATAGGAAGGCGAGATCACCTTGGTGTCCCGCTCGATCATTGCCCTGGCTTTTGGTCCCGGTAAATTAAGTTTTGGCATACAGGCTCCTTGTAAAAAACATTTATCCACGAAGGGCACGAAGTTGCACGAAGGATTCGCTAAGAAATCGAAGTGAAAAATTATTGATCTCCACCCCTTGTTTTTCCTTTGTGTCCTTTGTGTTTAATTACGAGCTCAACTTCAATTCAGCCAGCGCGCGCGCGCCTAGCAGGCCTGCATCATCTCCCAGCGCTGCGGTTGTGATGGTTAAACCCTCCAGATAGCGCGGATAAAAGACATGCTTTTTTAAACTAAGATTGAATGGATCGAACAAAAGGGGTCCAACTCGTGAAACCCCTCCTCCAAAGATCACAATCGACGGATCAAATGTGTGCAGCAAAGAGGCTACTCCGATACCGAGATATTCTGCCGCGCGTTGGTAGGCACCAATTGCCAGTGCGTCACCCTTTTTAGCGGCCTCAGCAATTTCCCGCGCGGTGAGACCTGCCTCCCGCTTCAAGCTCGAGCCTGCGCCTGAATCCAGTTCTGCAAGCACATACCTCACGATAGCCGGCCCGGAAGAGAACGATTCAAGATGACCGTAATATCCACAGGAGCAGATCGGGCCATTCGCATCAATAATGCAATGACCTAATTCCGCGGCCAGGCCATGATATCCCTGCAAGAGTCTGTCTGCAATGATGACGCCACCACCGATACCGGTACTGATCGTGATAAACAGTACATCATGATGCCCCTGGCCTGCGCCGAAGCGATACTCCGCCAGGCCAGCCAGATTGGCATCGTTATCGAGATATGCTTTCACGCCAAAATGCCGGGAAACATTGGGCGCGAGCGGAAAGTTATGCCACTCCGGGTTGTTGGGTGGAGCGAGTAAATAGCCGCTATGTGGGTCAAGTGGGCCGGGTGAACCAATCCCGATTGCATCGACGCTCTCGCTTTTTGGCCAGACGTCTTCTATCACACTCACGAGGCGATCAAATCCGCCGGGTTCAGAGGCTAGAGTCTCGATCCGCTTCTGTTTGATCGGTTTGAGCTCTTCCGCGGCATAAGAAGCGGCGCGCATCTGCGTGCCGCCGATGTCAACTCCAATGATCGTACCCATACGCGCCATTATACCGCATGGATTGTTTCGAGATCACCGCCTTGAGAGTGGGGAATAACCGTCATGCTGACCATGTTGAAGCGTACGATTGGAAGGGTTAGCTTGCCTGCAATTGACTCAACCCATCAATACTGCTATCATCTTTTTTATGTGGAATAGGATCTTATCCATTTTGTGGGATGTTTTGCGCTGGATCCGGCCGGGATTGGGGGTTAAGCGTTGGTTTTTATTTGTCATGCTGGGCATTACCCTGCTGGGACTTGGCTTTGCCGTGGTTCTGATCGAGTTGTATCGCACCGATTCAACAGACCCTCTCCTGCTTACCCTCCTTGCATATGCTTCGCTGCGGTTTTTA
Source organism: uncultured Anaerolineaceae bacterium (assembly GCA_964610295.1). Taxonomy (GTDB): domain Bacteria; phylum Chloroflexota; class Anaerolineae; order Anaerolineales; family Villigracilaceae; genus Villigracilis. The sequence goes on along the minus strand of CAZSVR010000069.1, from coordinate 7,664 downwards.
CCGCGCCTGATACGTGCAATGATCTTTGGCGGATTGGGGATCGGACTTGTGACGTATGGGATCATTCGTTTGAATCGTTCTCTGCTCGCGCCATTTCTTCGACCCGGTAGTGATGTGGTCAATCAGATCCGTGAATTTCGCCGGCGCGAACGCGGACCGCGCGTGGTTGCCATTGGAGGCGGGCATGGCCTTTCGACACTGCTACGCGGACTCAAAACGCATACCTCCAATCTGACAGCTGTTGTGACCGTCGCGGATGACGGTGGTTCTTCAGGTCGGCTGCGCGAAAGCCTCGGCATTCTGCCACCCGGCGATATTCGCAATTGTCTCGCGGCCCTTTCCAACGACGAAGATATGTTGACCCAGCTCTTTCAATATCGGTTTAGCGGTTCGGCCGATCTGGAAGGTCATTCCTTTGGGAACCTCTTCATCACCGCGCTCGCTGATATTACGGGTAGTTTTGAAGACGCAGTGGTTGAATCAGGTCGCGTGCTCTCGGTCAATGGACGCGTATTCCCATCCACTTTGCATGATGTAAAATTGGTTGCTTCGATGGAATTGCCACATTCCATTAATGAAGTACGCGTGGAGGGGGAAAGCAAGATCCCCGAGATGGCGGGACGTGTCCGCCGTGTGTGGCTGGAACCCGATAATGCGCCCGCCTTCCCGCCTGTGATCCAAGAGATCTTGAATGCCGAAGTGATCGTTGTTGGGCCAGGCAGTTTATATACAAGCCTTCTCCCAAATCTGTTGGTGAATGATCTGCTCGCGGCGCTGCGAGTGACGCGCGCGATCAAGATCTTCGTCTGTAATATCGCCACGCAATTCGGTGAAACCGATGCCTATACCTGCGATGACCATGTCCGCGCATTGGAAGGGCATGTAGGTGAGGATCTATTCGATATTATCGTGTGCAATGACAATTATTCGGGCGAGATCGGTACGTCCTCCAAGTGGGTGCGGGTAGATGACAGGACCCTTTCCGATGCCCGCGCGTATAGCGCCGACCTTGTGGATATCGGTCATGCGTGGCGGCACGATTCGCTCAAGCTGGCACAGGTGATCGTGGATATTTTTTACGAGAGGACCGGACCGTTATCCTAGCGCGGATTCATAATGCGACCCACCGAAGGAAATAATGGCTTTCGAAGTACAAGGATGTTCAAACCAGGTTTGAGTTGGTTTTATTACCTGACATTTATCGCGCCAAATTCAGCCAGTAATAAAATTCACAAATCCCGCAACACGAAGTAAAATTCAACTTATAGGACCCTAACTGGAGCAGACAAAAAATATCGTGTTCTCCACGGTAAATTATTTAATTGGAGGAACTTTCATGGTAATAAAAATAGGTATTAATGGATTTGGCCGTATCGGCCGGCTCGTCTTTCGAACGATCAAGGCGCGTCACGCGCAAGAGATCGAAGTGGTGGCGATCAATGACTTGTTCGACCCGCCGACGAATGCCCATCTTCTCAAATATGACTCGATCTATGGGCATTTTGTCGGAAGTGTGGATGTGAAGGATGGCAATCTGATTGTGGATGGCAAGACCATCAAGGTTTCAGCCGAAAAAGACCCGGGCGCGATCAAATGGAAGGAAATGGGTGTGGAAATTGTGATCGAATCCACCGGCTTCTTTACCGATGCAACAAAGGCGAAAGCGCACATTGAGTCTGGCGGCGCGAAGAAGGTCATTATTTCTGCGCCTGCAAAGAATGAAGACATCACCATCGTGCTGGGTGTCAACGATGATAAATACGACCCGAAGAAACATAACATTGTATCCAACGCATCCTGCACCACCAATGGGCTCGCACCGGTTGCCAAAGTACTTAACGATAAATTCGGGATCGATAAAGGCGTATTAACCACCGTCCACGCATATACCAATTCGCAGAAACTGCAAGACCTGGGCGCAAAAGATTTGCGCGATGCCCGCGCGGCCGCGCAAAATATCGTCCCTTCTGAAACGGGCGCGGCGAAAGCCGTTGGCCTCGTGATACCTGAACTTAAAGGAAAATTCGGCGGTATGGCTTTTCGCGTGCCGACCCCAACGGTTTCTGTTGTGGATTTCACCGCGATATTGAACAAGGAAGCCTCCAAGGAAGATATCCGTGCTGCGATGCTTGAATATGCCAATGGTCCCATGCAAGGCATTCTCGATGTCACAGACGAACCACTCGTCTCGACAGATCTGCGGGGCACCACATTCTCCAGCGTCTTCAGTGCCATGGATACACTCGTGATCGGCAATCTCGTAAAAGTGGTTGCCTGGTACGATAACGAATGGGGCTATGCCTGCCGCACGGCCGATCTCACCGCGATGATGGCGAAAAGTTTGTAGATGAATAAGAAAACCGTAAGAGACATCGACCTCAAAAACAAACGCGTACTCATGCGCGTGGACTTTAACGTTCCGATGGCGGATGGAAAAGTAACCGATGACAACCGCATCCGAGCCGCGCTTCCGACGATCAAATATGTTTTGGAACAGGGTGCATCGCTAATTTTGATCAGTCATTTGGGTCGCCCGAAAGATGGTCCGGATCATGAATTCGGTCTCAAGGCTGCTTCTGTAGTATTGGCCGGCCTTTTGGGCAAGCCTGTGCAAATGGCGCCCGATTGCGTAGGCACCGAAGTGGAAAAGATGTCAAGGGCGCTCAAGCCTGGCGAATTGTTAATGCTGGAGAATACCCGCTTCCACGCGGGTGAGGAAAAGAACGACCTGGATCTGGCCAAACAAATGGCTAGGCTGGGCGACGTCTTTGTCAACGACGCCTTCGGTTCCGCGCATCGCGCACATTCTTCCACAGAAGGCGTAACGCGTTTTCTCCCGGCCGTCTCCGGCTTTTTGATGGAGCGGGAACTCGAGTATCTCGGCCGTGCCGTTGCCAATCCGGAACATCCATATATTGCAATATTGGGTGGCGCGAAGATCAGTGACAAGATCCTGGTTGTTGAAAGACTGCTTTCCAAATGCGATCTGTTGATCATCGGCGGGGGTATGGCAAACACCTTTCTCGCGGCGAAAGGGTTCAATATGCAGGATAGCCTGGTTGAATCCGCCTCGCTCGAAACTGCAAAATCCATTATGGCGAAATTCGGCGATAAGATCATTCTTCCCGTGGATGCCGTCATCGCGGACAAGTTCGACGCCGACGCGAACACACAGGTCGTGGAAGTGGACAAGATCCCCGCAGGCTGGCGCATGTTGGATATTGGCCCGAAGTCGCTCCAGGCGTTCAAGACTGGGTTGAGCACCGCAAAACTCATTGTTTGGAATGGTCCCATGGGTGTGTTCGAGATGCCTAAATTTGCCGAAGGGACATTTGCCATTGCGAAGTTGTTGGCTGAATCGGGCGCGATGACCGTCATTGGCGGTGGTGATTCCGCGAGCGCGGTCAAAAAAGCGGGTGTTGCCAGTAAGATGACTCACGTCTCCACCGGAGGCGGCGCTTCGCTTGAGTTCCTTGAGGGAAAAATACTGCCCGGCGTTGCGGCTTTGATGGATAAGTAGGACTAATGGTGCAGGAAGATTATTTCTTCCTGCACCATTCATCATATATAATCTTCCAGCACTTCAAATTTAACAGGAGAGAATTATGGAAACACCCCAGCCCAATAATCAAGGATCGAATCGGAATATTATCATCGGCGTCGTCGTCAC
>CAZSVR010000069.1:3120-3984 GCA_964610295.1 uncultured Anaerolineaceae bacterium | reverse complement strand
GGCGCTGGCGAGTCCCGCGGGGTTTCTGGTCAGCTCGGCGCCCGAGGCGTCGGCGTCGTGGTCGCGATCGTTTTATGTTGCTGTGGTGCAGCCACGGCAATCGGCGGATATTATGGATACCGCGCCTACGTTGCCGCGCAGACGGCGGTCGATCAAATTGAAAATCTCGATCTTCCCAATTTGGACGGCAGTCAAGCGCCGCAAGGCGGCCTTGCTGACCCGACGACTCGATCCACCGCGTGGCTTTCGCTGCAACTCATTGCTGCGATCTCTGGATGTCAAAACCCGACCGCAGAAGGTTCGACCATCACAGTCCTTCAAGAACCGAATGCAAGCGGTGAATGGGTCGAAGAATGGAATGTGAATTGCGGCGATGGCAGTTCACAGCCGTTCAAAGTGACTTTCACGCCAGAGAATGGTTTTGTAAGCGTGAATGTAGAATTGCCTTAAGTGTGCAGAGCGGGCGGGAAAATTCTCCTGCCCGCTCTTTTTATTTCAGTTTTCGTGCATTTTAGGTCGGGGGAACCGGAACTAACCACACTCGGCTATAATCGGGGAAAATTGCAAGTGGAGCAAATGTATGTCTTTCAACACCGGTGAAAATATTGGACCGTATCGCATCATCGAACAGCTGGGTCAGGGTGGCATGGCGACTGTTTACAAAGCCTATCACGCCGCATTGGATCGCTATGTGGCGTTGAAAGTTTTACACCCGGCCTTCCACGAGGATCAGACTTTCACGGCCCGCTTCCAGCGCGAGGCGCGCGTAGTGGCCAGACTTGAACATCCCAATATCGTGCCCATCTATGATTACTCCGAACATGAAGGGCGACCTTACCTTGTGATGAAATATATTGAGGGGGA
>CAZSVR010000069.1:0-3110 GCA_964610295.1 uncultured Anaerolineaceae bacterium | reverse complement strand
AAGCGCGGTTGAGCAAAGGTCCCTTAACCTCTGAAGAGATCGAAAAGGTTGTGAATTCTGTCGGATCTGCCCTCACTTATGCCCACCAGCAGGGTATCCTTCACCGGGATATCAAGCCATCGAATGTATTGATCGCCACCGATGGTGTTATGTATCTGGCGGATTTTGGTCTTGCACGCATCGCACAGGCAGGCGAATCCACGCTTTCTTCGGATTCGATCATGGGCACGCCGCAATATATTTCGCCGGAACAGGCGATGGGCAAGAAAGACCTGGATGAAGGCACAGATCTATACTCGTTTGGCGTGATGCTTTATGAGATGGTCGTGGGTCAGGTTCCATTTAGCGCCGATACGCCCTTTTCAATTATTCACGATCATATTTATACGCCTTTACCTCTGCCGATGGATATCAATCCCAAAGTGCCGGAGCCGGTCCAGCGCGTATTATTAAAGGCGCTCGCCAAGGACCGCGCCGATCGATACGCCACGGTGGACGAAATGAATAAGGCTTTCAGGAGTGCCTGGACGGAAGCCGGCGTTCCGATGCAAGGCACCTCGATCACAATGCGCCCCGGCTCGCTCAAGCCAGCTCAAGCGGATCCAAAGCCTGAAGCGGTGGGCGTGAAAACCGTGGCCGCTCAGAGTCCGGCTAAGAAGCGTTCGACATGGATATGGGTGGCTGTCGGTGTAGTCACCTGTCTCTGTCTGGGTGTCGCGGGAGTTGCGATCCGTAATAATCGCTTGCAGCCGGAAGGAAATCCGACTCTAAATTTCACCTCCACTGTGGAACGCCCGACCGTTACGGTGTTTACAGTTACCTCTTCATCGCATGATTCATCCCCAACCCCGTCACACGACCCACGCGGGGTGGCAGCCGCGAAGGACCTGGTTTCCCAAAATCCTGGAGATCCCAACGCGCATTTGCAACTATCGCTGGCTTTCTGGGATGCAAATCAATTCCGTCCCGCACTCGAAGCGTTGGCGCAGGCGGCCAACCTGGCCGGCCCCACCAACCGGGATTTCTTCCTGAAGGCTGCAGAGGAATATAAGAACCGCGCAGCATGGATCCCCGCGGCAGGCATGAACCTGCGTGTCGTTCAAACCTACGCTCGTGAGGAATTGCCCCAAGAGGTCGAAAATGATTTTCACGAGGCGGTCTATAAAGCTGCTGAACAAAAAGATATGCCGCTTTTTGTTTTCTTTGAACGAATTGATAGTGCCAGCCTGCCACTTGGCTATATCGCCCGTGGGCGCTATGCCCTCTACAACGGCGAAATGGATGACGCCAAGGCGCAATTGGCAAATGCCAAAAAAGTCAAACCAGACATGTACGAGGTGTTTTTGCTTGAAGCGGAGATCGATGTGAAAGATCATCAGGGCTCCAAGGCAAAGGGCATTTTGCTTTCGCTTTCCTCAGACCTCGGCGCGCCCGAATGGATCCGCACGATGGCCAATGCCTACCTGACGAACATGCCATAGGATATCCATGCGAACACCGCTCGTCGCCGGTAACTGGAAGATGAACGAGACCGTCGCAGAAGCGCGTGTATTGGTCTCTTCGATGAGCGCGCAATTGCGCGCGATCATTAGTGTGGAAAAAGTGTTGTGCCCGCCTGCTACATCTCTGATGGCTGTTTCTGCGCTGCTTGAGGGTTCCGGTATTAACCTCGGCGCGCAAAACATGTATTGGGAGGAGAAGGGCGCGTTCACGGGCGAGATTTCGCCGGCGATGGTGAAAGAATTATGCGGTTATGTCATTCTCGGTCACTCAGAACGCCGCGCCTATTTCGGCGAATCGGATGAGACCGTGAATCGCAAATTGCTTGCCGCCCGAAAATTCGACCTCACCCCGATTGTTTGTCTGGGTGAAACACTCGACGAATACGAATCAAACCGGACCAGTGAAGTTGTATCCCGCCAAACGAGCCTGGGTCTGAGGGACGTACCTGCGGATTTTGCCCCTCGTATGGTCGTGGCCTATGAACCTGTGTGGGCGATCGGGACAGGCAAAGCCTCCAACGGAAAAGACTCCAATGCGGTTGTCAAAGACATCATCCGCCCCGCGCTGGCCAGGTTATATGGCGAACAAACTGCGCAGGCCATCCGTGTGTTGTATGGCGGCTCGGTGACCTCGGCCAACGCGGCAGAATTCTTTGCCCAGCCGGATATTGACGGTGCACTGGTCGGCGGTGCCAGTTTGAAATTGGACGAATTCGTTGCGATCACCAAGGCGGCCGCGAAGTAAACGTGCAGTTCGTTGGTTTGGCCTGGTTTCTTCTAATGTTCCTGCCGCTGGTCATTCTCCAGCGGCTTTTGCATCGCGAGATACAGGCTGTGCTTCTGATCCTCACCCGCCATCCGCAATTGACCATCGGACTGTTCTCGGTCCTATTTTTCCCCGGCGTGTTCCTGCACGAGCTGAGCCACTTGCTGATGGCGAGGTTATTGCGCGTGCCCACCCAGGGATTTTCCCTGATCCCGCATGTATTACCGGATGGACGCTTGCAAATGGGGCATGTGGAGACAGAGAAAGCCGATTTCGTGCGCGATTCGTTGATCGGCCTCGCGCCCTTGCTTACAGGAACTTTGTTCATTGCTTATGCAGGTTTGAACCGCTTGCAGATGGGCACGCTGTTGGAGGCCTTAGCCAACGGTCAATTCAATCTTTTTTGGACGGGGTTGAGATTGTTGCCGCAGGTGAAAGACTTTTATCTATGGTTTTATCTTGCTTTTGCGGTATCCAGTACGATGATGCCATCAGATTCAGACCGGCATGCCTGGCTTCCGCTAGGCTTGTGGACGGCGGTCCTGTTCGCGCTCGGGTTACTTGCAGGTGCGGGCCCATGGATGCTGGAGAACCTCGCGCCTTTATTGAATGATTTTCTCGGCGTACTGGCTACTTTATTTGGATTAAGCCTGGTGCTCCATGTTGTGTTGTTATTGCCGACTATGGTTGCTCACCGAGTGGTTTCTAAAGTGACCGGAGTAGATGTAATGTAACGGTTTGGCTCAGCGGCGGCGGGGGGCGAGGGTGGACTCTGCTTGAGAGCAGAAAAAACTCGAAGCCAGAAAAATGCTCGAAAATGGCGACGATTGGGCGAGGGAGCA
>CAZSVR010000068.1:0-13678 GCA_964610295.1 uncultured Anaerolineaceae bacterium | reverse complement strand
TGTGGATTTCCGGTTAAGGCCGCGCAGGATATGGCCTTTGGCACAGACGTTCACGCGGGCGATATCATTTATTGGATGACTGACATGGGCTGGATGATGGGGCCGTGGCTTGTGTTTGCGAGTCTCCTGCTTGGCGCGACGATGTTCCTGTACGACGGCGCGCCGGATTTTCCTGCGCCGGATCGGCTATGGTCATTGGTGGAGCGACACAAGATCGTGCAAATGGGAGTTTCGCCCACCCTGATCCGTTCTCTGATCCCGCATGGCGAGGAACATTTCCAGAAACATGACCTTTCTTCACTCAAATGTTTTGCCTCTACTGGTGAACCTTGGAACCCAGACCCATGGATGTGGTTGTTCGAGAAAGTTGGTGAACGGAAGATACCCATCATCAATTATTCCGGGGGGACGGAGATCTCCGGCGGAATTGTGATGGGAAATCCGTTGATGCCGTTAAAGCCGTGCGCGTTCTCTGCTCCGTGCCCGGGTATCGCTGCGGATGTATTGGATGAAAATGGCAGGCCGATTCGTAATGCAGTCGGTGAACTGGTTATCAAGGCACCCTGGATAGGGATGACGCGCGGCTTTTGGAAGGACAGGCAAAGATATTTGGACACGTACTGGTCGCGCTGGGAAAATATCTGGGTGCATGGCGACTTCGCGGCTATCGATAATGATGGACTATGGTACATCCTCGGGCGCTCCGACGATACCATAAAGATCGCAGGCAAACGGCTTGGGCCTGCCGAGGTGGAGTCCATTCTCGTGAGGCATGAGTCTATTGTGGAAGCCGCCGCGATCGGCGTGCCGCATGAGATCAAAGGGAGTGAATTGGTCCTTTTCGCGGTGCTCAAGCCAGGGGTCCAGTCGGGTGAGGCGTTGCGTCGTCAGCTGAGCGATATGGTCGTTGCAGAGATGGGCAAGCCGCTCGCACCGAAGTCCATCCTGTTCGTCTCTGATCTTCCCAAGACACGCAATGCAAAAGTGATGCGGCGCATGATCCGTTCGGCATATCTCGGATTGGAACTTGGCGATACCTCTGCGTTGGTCAATCCCCAGGCGGTCGAAGAAATAAAAAGAGCAAAATAGAGACGATGCAACAAATTAAAGCCGGCATGAACGTGCCGACCTTGATTTTTTCCCTGCATTATAATAATAAGCGTCTCGTGCGCCCCGCGAGAAAAGGAGATTGAATGAAAAACGTTCGCTCTGTGATATTTGGTTTTACCTTGATGCTTACATTTATCTTGTCGGCTTGTGCCGCGCCCACTCCTGTCGTGATCGTCGTAACCGCCACTTCGTTGCCGCCCACGGAAGCCTCGGCCACAGAGCCTGCGCCGACTTCAGCCCCGGTTGCACTCGCCGGTCCGCAAAGCGGAGAAAAGATGAAATGGATCGATGGCAGTACGTTGGTCTATGTCCCACCGGCTGAATTCATCATGGGACATGACACCCTGGACGCGCCCGTACACAACGTTACGTTGCAAGGCTATTGGATCCAGCAGACCAAGGTGACCAACCGCATGTTCGCACAATGCGTGGCTGTTGGTGCATGCACATCGCCTACTCAGGAGATCGGCGGACCTGTGTATAGCAATCCGGATTTTGCAAATCATCCCGTCGTGGGAGTGACCTGGGATCAGGCGCAGGCGTATTGCGCATGGACGCAGGGTCGCCTGCCCACTGAAGCGGAATGGGAAAAAGCTGCTCGAGGGATCAATGGAAATATTTTTCCATGGGGCAATGACGGGCCCGCGTGTGACATAACCAATTTCGGATATTGTACCGGTGCAACGTCTGAGGTGGATGCGTTTGAAAACGGCGCAAGTCCATACGGTTTATATGATATGGCCGGCAATGTCTTTGAATGGGTGGGTGACTGGTACAGCGAAACTTATTACACCGCGGCACCACTCGCCAACCCAACCGGCCCGGAAAGTGGACAGTATCGCGTCATTCGGGGTAGTTCCTTCGAGAGCCTTGAGCAGGTTCCCTCCGCTTTTAGACATTATGGTGCGCAGGTGTATCACAGCCGCGATCTGGGTTTCCGCTGCGCGCTGCCGCAACCTCAACCGCTCGCGCCGTACTGTCAGCTTGCGGCTTTTATTCCCTCGGGTGCCATCGTTTCCAATGGATGCGAGCTGCCGATCGCGGAAGTGGCCGGTCAATATTGCTCGAACGGAAACGGCCTGGCCACCGTCGATATCCCTCAGGGCGCGATCTATGATGTCAGCGACAAATTACAGTGTACAGAGGCCGTAGTAGATGGACAACGTGTCCTTACCTGTGTGGGCCCCAGAACACAGGAGACCACGAATCCGATCACAGTTTGTAATCCGACTTGTAGTAACTCGCCAGATGTCACCGGGGCGGGGCCAACTTGTGATCCCGGATATACGCTTGACCCTGCAACCGGCGCATGTAATTACACTCCCATCGTTGGGCAGGTGGGTGTGGCGGGTTGTCCGGTTGGATATGTTCTGGCGGATCGCGGCGGCGGACAGGCTTGCGTGATCGGAACGGATGCGAACGGTCAATGTCCTGCCGGTTTATATTTCGATACCCTGGCGGGTGCATGCGTACCTCCAAATGGAGTTGCTCAAGCACCTTATGGAATTGACGATCCTTCGCTGGCTACACTGTTTTACGCGGGATGTGTCGCGGGATATTCCTACAATGACATCTTCCAGTGCTGCCAGGCGGTGACCGGCGGAACGTATCCGGGTTGTGCACCCGGCTCCACGTTCAATACCGACCTGGGGGCCTGTTCACCCGGTGAGATCAAACTCAGCGGCCCGGGCTGTGTCACTGTAGATGTGACCACACTCAAGTGCTCTGAACCGGTGGATGTGTGTTCTAAGATCCCCACAGAGGCCACCTGTATCCGCAATAGCTACGCATGTAAATGGGAAGAGAAGACCAATACCTGTAAGATGAAATAGATGGAGCGGCCCCCGCTCAATAAGCGGGGGCCGGTTTTTATATATCCAACCTATTGGGGATATATCGCATAAACAAGGTTGCGGTTATAATTTCATGGCTTGCAAATATAATTTCATACCTTGCAAATCTGCAAGGCTGGTACGCTTTGAGGAGAAACTATTATGAAACGATTTACCAATTTTGTTTCTGTAGTGACCATGTTCTCTATTATCCTGGTAGCCTGTAATCTGGGAGAAACGCCGCCACCTGCAACACAGGTGCCTGCCACTGAAGCACTTGCAACCGAACTGGCCGCCACAGACGCGCCGATCCTCGTACCCATTGACCTGGCCGGGCCGCTCATGCAAGTGGGGTCAAAATATTTGTACGTGGATGGATCGATCCTGGCCGCAGTGCCGGGTGGTCCGTTCCTCATGGGATATAACAACTTCGCGGACAGCAAGGAGCATGAGGTCACGCTGAGTGATTTCTGGATCTATACTAATGAGGTCACAAACCAGCAGTACGCCTTGTGTGTGAATGTCGGCAAATGTACACCGCCGGATCCGGAAGATAATCCCGTGTTCGCTAATTATCGCTTTGTCAGCCATCCTGTTGTTGGTCTGAATCATCAGCAAGCCAGCGATTACTGTACCTTTGTGCATGGGCGTCTGCCCACTGAGGCGGAATGGGAAAAGGCCGCACGTGGGCCTGAGGGAAATATCTTCCCGTGGGGCAATCAAGGCCCGGTCTGCGATCTGCTGAACTACAACTTTTGTAAAGGCAAGACCGTCAATATCAAGTCCTACCCGGAGGGTGTAAGTTTTTACGGTTTGTTCGACATGTCCGGTAATATTCGCGAGTGGGTCGCCGATTGGTATAAGAACGATTACTTCAAGGATTCTCCCGGCGAGGATCCGCTCGGTCCGGAACTTGGCCAGAAACGCTCCATCCGTTCGAGCAGTTTTGCGGACAGTGCGGATTTTGCCATCGCTGCGCATCGTTTCTCGCTCGTGCCTGAAAATCATCTTCCCGACCTTGGCTTCCGTTGTGTAGTGGAAGACCCCACCTACTTTGCACCGTTGTGCCAACAACTCGCTTACATTGGAACCGGGCCAGACGGCGCAGAAGCAGAATGTGTGCCTGAAGTGTATTGTAATCCTGTAGGCGTGGTGAATAATCCGCTTACATGTCACCCCGGTGAAACTGCAGTGGCAATAGTCAATTTTTCATGGGGTCCTCCCCCGAATAATGGTCACAGCATGGACGCTCCCGGATGTGCCCCGGGCCCCGGAGCTAACCAGTTTACATGCTTGCAGGGCACGGCTGGATCTCCGGCTACCATCACCGGCGCATGCTACGACACTGCAACATGCGACCCAGTGTGCCCGGGTGCTCACTACGTTCCCGTTACAGGGGGCTGTAAGTGGGATGGGTCCGGTACGATCGGCACGGAGTGCATCGCGGGTACCACTTATGACGCGGTCAACCAATGTTGTTCCGCCATCCCCGGCTCCGGTTTCGATATCACGTTTTGCCCCGATGGTATGAGCAAGATCGGTGGCGTGTGTGTAGCTGATCCGTCTGGAGTAGTGGATAGCGCCAGCGCCCCGATCATCTTTGATTCATGTCAGCCTCCAGACGAGACGCCTTGTGATCCGGCTGATACGGTCACTAACCCGAATGGCTGTGGCCCTTGTGTACCCGTTTGTGTGCCGGGTCCGTCTGGTCCAGTTTGTACCAAATGCCCCTAGTGAATTACGCGGTTAGCTAGAACAGATCAGCCTCCATCATCATAATGGAGGCTGATTTTTTTGTACTGCAAAATGGGAAACATCTATGATCCTCGCCATACGTTTGATGTTCGATAAACAGAGATGCATGAGCAGATAGTAAGATGGAGATAGAAAATATGTGACACGGCTCGACACTATTAATATCTGCAATAACAAGACAAAATTGCCCGTTTTCTTATTTTTTTCTCTGGGCGCTCAGATAAATTTCAACGAATCCGATCAGCACATGGAATGGATATAAGATCGATCTTATAAAAGTGTACATTGAATGGCCCGATTTTCTCTTTCGCATTCTAATGGGTAACTCAATAATTTTACAACCCGCTAAGAGCAATAAGAAGAGCGCTCCGGCTTCCGGATATTTTGCAGGGTAATTTGTTTTAAATAAATCGAGTGCTTTGCGATTTAGCACACGGAAGCCAGAGGTCGTGTCACTGATTTATATCCCGGTGACTGTGAGATCCCTGACCCAAATACTTGTACCTGTGGGCCTGATCCGAGTTCTTAGCGAGGACATTAAGAGAGTAAAAATACATCCCTTTCCTAAAGGCCGTCAAATGCGACGGCCTTTTTTATTGTTGACGCATATCGGACTGGAAGGAGTGGTAATTTTTTCCCCGATCCCCATCCAACCCAATGAGGGATATGTCATCAAGAGCCACTTCGGGTTATAATTTTCATACCTTGCAAGCCCGCAAGGCTGATGCTCTTTGAGGAGAGACTATGATGAAACGCCTTTTGATCTTTGTTTCAATGACAGCCATCCTTTCCCTGATCCTCTCTGCCTGTGGTGCTCTGGGGTTGGGCGCCACCGAGCCACCGGCCACGCAAGCCCCCGCAACAGAGCCTCCAACGATCCTCCCGATCGACTTGGCGGGCCCAGAGATGAGAGTGGGGTCGTTCTACAACTATATCGATGGTTCCGTTTTGGCGGCTGTACCGGAAGGCCCGTTCACCATGGGGTTTAATAACTTTTTTGATAGCAAAGAGCACACGGTGACGGTCAGCGATTTTTGGATCTACACTTCTGAGGTGACCAACCAGCAGTATGCCTTGTGCGTCGATGCCGGCCTGTGTACGCCGCCGGATCCGACAGATAATCCGGACTTCGGGAATTATCGTTACGTTGGCATCCCGGTTGTGGGCACGAACTATCAACAGGCGGTGGACTATTGTACTTTTGTGCATGGCCGCCTGCCCACCGAAGCCGAATGGGAGAAGGGCGCGCGCGGCGAGGTTAGCAACCTCTTCCCATGGGGTGATGAAGCTCCAAATTGCAGCCTGTTGAACTTCAACTTCTGCAAAGGCAAAGCGATCGAGATCAAATCCTACCCCGATGGTGTGAGTTATTACGGTTTGTTCGACATGTCTGGGAACATTCGTGAATGGGTGGCCGACTGGTACAAACCGGATTATTTCAATGAATCCGTTGGGGCAGACCCGCTCGGTCCGGAGATCGGTGAGAAACGCTCGGTGCGCTCGAGCGGTTTTTCCGATAGCGCTGATTTTACCTATGCCGCACATCGTTTTTCACTGAGGCCGATCGATCATCTTCCAGATCTGGGTTTCCGCTGTGTGGTGGATGACCCCACCTATTTTGCACCCCTATGCACGACTCTGGCATTTCTCGGTACCGGGCCCAACGGCCAGCCATCAGACTGTGTGCCGTCTGTGGCATGTAATGATGTGAGCATAACGCAGGTGCCGAAGTGCCATACAGTTGGTGATCCGTACACTGTCGTGACTTTCAACCTGAGTAATACTCCACCTAATGGCTGGTCATACGATGATGCAGGCTGTGATCCTCAGGCTACCCCGGACGAGTTTTGGTGTGAGGGTCCGCCCAACTTTGGCCCGGTCTCGGTCACAGGATCCAGTATGGATACCAATTCCTGCGATCCGTCCTGCATAAGCGTCAACTACGACCTGCAGCCGGATGGCACCTGCAAATGGAACGGCAAGGGTTCGATCGGCACGGAATGTATCGCGGGAACCACCTATGATCCCTTGCTGCAGTGTTGTTCCGCCACTCCCGGTTCCGGAGTAAATTACAATGCATGCCCGGGAGGGTACGACCTTGTGACCGGCAAGTGTGTAGACGATAGCGCCTGTAAGGTCGATAGCGACAGCCAGACAATTGGATATGCCCCATGCACACCGCCGAATAACGACCAACCTGGTGGTGATACTGATGGTTGTGTACCTGGTTGTGTTCCAGGTCCGTCCGGTCCAGTTTGTACTAGCTGCCCATAGTGAATTACTCTTTTATCCAGAAATGGTCAGCCTCCATCACTATTTTGGAGGCTGACCATTTTGTACACCAAGATTTGGAGCATTTTCAGCGCTTGCAATCTAATTGATTCTGGACAAAGTGATTTCAATCGATAATTCCTGCTCCTGATTTTCGGATCATTTGATATACATTAAGAGTTTGGAGGCCAATCACTTTCCAGCTAAAGTGCTTTCGTATAGTATTTTGGGCGTTTTTCCCAATCAACTCCCTTTTTTTATCATTCGTCAAAATATCCGTGATCTGCCGGACGAGTATCTCTGTGTTGGTCGGGTCGATCAAAATCACGTTCTCTCCATTCCGCAAAACGCCGTCCCCATAGATATTCTCATCCGCATTTCCAATGACTGTTTTGCCTGCTGCCATGGCCTCCTGCGCAGCAATGCCGAGGGATCGATGGGGGTGACTTCGGTCAAACCAGTGAGCTTCGATATCTGCGACGCCAAGAAAGTTTGAAATTTCTGCATGAGGGATCGCCCCGGTAAATATTACGTGATTGCGTACACCAAGCCGGGTTGCCAGCTTCTCGGCCGAATCCGTTCCCACATCGCCAACGATCAAAACTCTTAGGTCCGGAAAACGGGTGATTAATCGTGGGAGAGCTTCAATTAATTCCTTACGATTGCGAACTTCATGCAGATGCCCCAAGGATAGGATCACAGGCCCTTCTTCAATGCCAAAGCGGTTCCGTATCGCGGTCATCTCTTCAGGTTCGGGAGTGGGAGGTTGAGATATGCCATAGGGAATTAATTTTGTCTTGATGTTTCCAAATGTCTTCTCGATATAGCTGGAAATGATCCGATCCGGGCTGATCAAGACATCCGCCTGGCGGATGACGAGATGCTTCAAAAGAAACCGGTCGAATATGGCCAATGGCAGGTCATACAGCCGGCTGGGATGTTTTATGATCGTGTGTACGGTCACTACCAATGGTTTTTTTAATCGACGAGCCATGCTTGTGGCGTGAAAGGCCATGTCGAACATGTGATTGTGCAAGTGGATTATATCCGGTGGGTGAGCCCTAAGTATCTCAACGATGCGTCGGGTATTCGATGGCGTAAAAGTAATAGTAAGCCAGGGAAAATTGAGAGCGATAGGCATTCTGGGTAACCGCAGGCACGGTATACGATAGATATGAACACCATGCACTACTTCAGATTCCGGACTCTCCCTGTTAATTCGTGACGTAATAACAATAACTTTGTAGCCACGCTTTGTCAGTTCAGCTGCCAATTGTGCGCATTGGGTCGAAGACCCGCTATGTACAGGCGGGTAGAGGTTGCTGAACATACAAACGGTTAATGGGATTGAACTATTCATTAAAACTGCCCGAAGAATTAACCCGGGGAGGTTAATTGATCCATTTCAGCTTCAGCCAGTTTGATGTTTATTGCATCAATGTTTTCTTTTTGGTGTTGCGGGTTGAACGACATGGGTATGGTGATCAAACGCGGTTGCGCAACCAGCCAGGCGAGCGCAATCTGGTGCGGTGTAGCTGAGTGTGCATTTGCTATCGTTTGCAAGGCTGCGTTGGGTTGTGTATTATTGTAGCGAAGCGGCGTGTAGGCAGTGACAATGATATTATTTTGTTGACAGTACTTGATTACTCCATTCATGGCATAGGAACGGTTACGAATGCTGTAAGGGATCTGGTTTGTAATAATGGGTGTTTCAGAATGAAGTTGCGCTTCTTTTAGAAGTTCGAGGTTGAAATTGCTAACGCCTACATGTTTTACTTTTCCCTGCCTAACGAGTTGGCTAAGCGCCCGGAAAGAGTCTTGGAGTGCGACGAAGGGGTTGGGTATATGAATAAGATAACCATCGATATAGTCCGTGTTCAGGCGGCGCAGACTATTTTCGCAAGCACGTAACAGACTCCGGTATCGCAAATGGATCGGCCAAACCTTCGTGGTGATAAAAATATTTTCGCGCTTTGCTCCCACATCCCTCACGGCGCGGCCGATAAGCCTTTCAGAATACCCGAGCGCGTACAATTCAGCCGTGTCAAAGTGTGTGTATCCAAGTTCGAAGGCAGACCGCAGTATTGTTATCCAATATGCATCACGCTGGCGGTGGGGGATGATCCGTCCACCTACTCTTGCGGTCCCAAAGCCGATCTTTGGAAGCGTGATGTTCGGAAGGGTCTCGTAGATCATCTCATGTGTCATTGATAATGCTATGAAGGCACGCTTCGTAAAACTCTGCCGTCCGACGGATTCCCTCTTCGATGTTGATTCTGGCTTCAAAACCCAAAAGTTCTCTTGCCTTGCTCGTATCCGGGATACGCTGCTCCACATCGAGATAGTTTTTCTGTATGAAAACAACGCGCGATTTGGAGTTAAGCATGCGGACAATAGTATTTGCCAGTTCAAATATTGTGATCGTGGTGCGCTGATTGCCAATATTAAATAATTCACCTATGGCTTGCGGTTGAGTGATCGCTCTGATGGTTGCATCCACCATATCGTCCACGTAACACCAGGCGCGCACCTGTGTTCCATCTCCGTGAATTTCAAGTGGTTCGTTTTTCAGGGCACAAACAATAAAATTTCGCATTGCGCTGGCTCCCACCTGTCCCGGCCCATAAATGTTAAATGGCCTCAGCACGGTGACAGGCAATCTCTGTTCCTGGTAATATGCCATGGCCAGGTGATCTTGCGCTAGCTTGCTTACCGCGTAAGTCCAGCGCGCCTCTCCAAGCTTACCGATCGCGGTTTTTTCATTTTCGTTGACATTCATGGCGTGCTGCCCGAATATCTCGCTGGTTGAAAAACAAACGACTCTCTCGCAGTGCGATAGTCTTGAAGCGGCTTCAAGTACATTTGTGGAGCCGATCATGTTGACCCGCATTGTCTTTACCGGATTCTTTAATACGGGGTCGATCCCGGCAATTGCAGCACAATGAATTACGATACTTGTATCTTTTGGAAGAGTCTCTTCAATTGTTCCTGTATCCAAAACATCCCCAATAACCAAATGCAAGCTGGGATGGTTTGCAAAGATCTTGTCTTTTAGAGAATTTCGCTCCAGATTATCCAAAACGCTGATTTTATTGTGCTCCACTAATTTTCCGATCAGCGTTGAGCCGATAAAGCCTGCTCCGCCGGTGATAAATATTTTCTTTCCATTGATCATTATGCTCTCCAAATTTATGTGCCGGGCAGGTTGAATAGTTCCCAGGCTGGCGGCGAGATTTGTCCGCATCCTACCAATGGCTTGTGTGATGGATCAATCGAACGCAACTTTAAAAGGACATTTTTTCCGTCTTCAATTCTAGTGACCTTTAGCCAGTTCGGAATATGCTCCAGATCTTCATTAACGCTGTTCGCAAGAGCGTCTGTAAAATATAAAATGGGAATGTTTTGAAATCCTCGCCCGAAAATAAAACTCCATCTTTGTTCGGCAGTGTCCAGGTCCTTGTAGGCGTTCATTTCATCTGTCGTCAGGACGCACTGGATCAGGTCCGCTCGCAGCCAATATCGAAGATAGGTCTTGGTAAAGAGTCTTTCTCCAGGCTCCATTGAATTGTTGATGATGGTCAACATTCCACAATACTCCAGTTCCTTTTCGCACTCAGATAACTGACCTGATAAATATGAATAAGTTTGTCTTGGAAAAAATGCGCGGTCCAAATAATACCACCCACTGGTAATGATCGTTAAGCTGGTGATCGTAATGACGGTGCTATGAAGGATTTTTGATACTGCTTTGTTGGAGGTGACAAATTCTGCTGCCCGGGCTGTTGGAAGGATCAGGAGAAGCAGGCAGGCCATGAAATATCGAGGCGCCAGTACGGAAGGGCGTAGAGCAAACCAGATTGCAATACCAATGATCGCTGAGATCGTAACAATGAAGAGCGGATTGTCCATTAAGCGGCGCGGCTTGGGCAGGATCAGGACCAGTGGGGAAAACGCAAGCACAAGAGGGGAAAGGTCTCCCAGCTGCGCCCAATAATCACCGAATGTAAGCGCAAAGGGAATCGTGTATAGAATGCGGCGCGTGGTTTCGGGTCCGTACCAGGTTTGATCTAGTAATCCGCTTGTGCCTGTTCCAAATGGTGCAAGCAGATTTTCAAACAAGGCGTAGTTCTTAACCAAGTGTGGAATTACGGCAATTAACAAACCGGCCATACCGATCAAAATACAGGGAAATAATTTTTTCAGATCAAAGATTTGCGGGCCTGCCTGGCGCGATCTTGAGTAGTAGCTCCAAATAATGATGATGCCGATGCTGGGCAGGAAGGTCACAACGTAGCTGATCTTTGCGATCACAGCCAGCCCGCTAAAAAGACCGACCAGCCAAAACATGGAAGAACCTTCAGTCTCTCGAATTCTTATCCCCCAATAATATGCCGCGAAACCCAATGCAGTTGCGAATAAGTCGGTTTTTCCACTTCCGCTTGATTCAATCACAGCCGAGGAGGTGAATAACATGACCAGCGCGAGCCATTTTCCGTGACGTTTTAATCCCACATTTTTTGCCAACCCAAGCAATAGTACAGCTCCGGCAAGAATGGTTGGCCATGGAAATAATTGCGCTGCCCCCGGGCTTCCCAGCGACATCAGCGCTGCAAAATGCATTTCACCTTGCAGGCCTATGCTCGTGAGTTCCTCGAAGCCGGGTAATGGTGCAAGTTGCTGGGTATCGGCAGTCACCTTTGCTATCGGAAGATAAAAGGCGGAGCCATCACCGATTGGAGCGCGCCCAAGCGATGTACTCCAGGCTGCGCAGATCAACACGGTTAAGATAATGATTAGCTTCCAGCCGCGCGGTTCCTTCTTCGATTCATTGTATATCCCTATAAGTTGTTGGATAAATTCAAAGATCGATTTGTAGGTTAACGCGATACCGCAGATAGCCAAAAGGAAAACGAGGGTACCAACAATAATGGGAGAGAACCACCCGCGCAGGGCGATCAACAGCCAGGTGTTCGCCAGAATCCCCTGCCCCAGCAGGTAGCAAGTTGCGAGTTCGGTTGCTGCAGAGATCGCAAGATCTTGATCAGATTTGCCAAAAATGACCTGAAATAAGAGCGCACCTACACATAAACAGGCCAGTGAATATTCTATTGTGACCGTTAAGATCGAAAGGAAAATCACGATTCTCCCAGGGGGCTAAAAAAAAAGATCTTTTATGTATGTGGAGAAATCCGAGGTTTGAAAGAATGGTTGTATTACCGCCCGCAGGTTTGTGAGAGGCTCACGCAAATTAAATTGTTCGGCAATACTCAAAACGATCGGTGGTGTGAATAAAAGTAGATGGAATAAAAATACAGCCACTATCCATAAAGATAGGGCAATATGTACCGCCATAGAAGGCCGTAGCAGGGATGTCCGTCCCTCTTTGTTATTCATGGAAGCTTATATTTTTGCCAGCGCCGGTTTTTTCTTATGCCACTCGGTGGCTTGCTGGTAGGAATAGCCGGCTCGTAAAACCCCGGACTCATTCCAGGCGCGCGAGACAATTTGCAGGCCAATCGGCAGATTTTCTTTCGAAAAACCGCAGGGGACTGTCAGTGCGGGCAGGCCGGACAGGTTGAATGGAGCGGTAAAGCGCGTAAGCAGGCGGGCGAGCTCCAATGCGTTCTCGCCTTCCAATAGCGGCGCTGTGATGGGGGTGGTGGGGAGCAGCAGACTGTCATATTCGTCGAACAGGCTTTCCAACTTTCTGAGCGTCTCGGCCTGTGTGCGCCTTGCAAGCGCATATTCGGTGGATGTGACCGCCGCGCCCGTTTCCAACCTCAGTCTGACGTCTGCGCCGAACCAATCCGCATGCTCCTTCAATCTTTCGCGATGAAATGCGGCGCCGTCGGCCTGTGTCATTAACCCGTTAGCCAGCGCGGCTTCTCTTAGAAAATCAACATTCACTTCGATGATGGAAACGCCAAGTGCTTTTAAAACACGCGCGGCTTCATTAACAGCCTTTAGAACCTCGGGGTCAGCTTCTTCGATAAAATTCCCAACGGCGAGTATAACTTTGCGATCTCTCATCCCAACAGTTAAATGACTGGAATAATCGCCGGGCAGGGTCTTTACCGAGGCGGGATCTGCTTCATCGTACCCGCCCATCACCTGCAGCATAAGCGCCGCATCCTCGACCTTGCGCGTGATCGGCCCGGCATGATCGAGATTCCACGAGAGCGGCAGGATGCCGCGCAAACTCACGCGACCATAGGTGGGTTTCAAGCCCACCACGCCACATAACGCGGCTGGAATACGGATCGACCCGCCGGTATCTGTGCCGAGCGCGGCCATCGACATGCCGGTGGCAACCGCAACCGCGCTTCCTCCGGAGGAACCGCCGGGTGTGCGAGTCATGTCCCATGGATTTTTACATACACCAAAATGCGGATTGTTATTGGTGACGCCCAATGCGATCTCGTGTGTATTGGTCTTGCCAATGATCCTCGCCCCGGCCTCTTTGATCTGGCTGACGACAAAAGCGTCCTCTTCAGGGACTCGCTCCGCGAAGAACTTTGAACCGGCCGTCGTGCGGATCCCTTTTGTGTCGTACAGGTCTTTTACCGCGATGGGAATGCCGGCCAGCGGCATACTGCCCGTTAAAGCTGATTCCTGCTCTCCTTTCAGCGGGATGACCGTGATGAAGGCATTAAGCGTGGGGTTGAGCCGCTCAATTTGACGGTAGCAGGCTTCGGCCAGGTCAGAAGCGG
>CAZSVR010000067.1:0-13774 GCA_964610295.1 uncultured Anaerolineaceae bacterium | reverse complement strand
GCCTCGAATCTTTCGACGATGGGATTGAGGGCGGCCTCTTGTTGTTTCGACATCCCGGCCCCCACCTTGCCCATCACCATCTTGAACATGCCCGGCGCGGCGCGGTTGAGCAGTCCCATGGCTTTCATCACCGCCTCCGGCGGCGCGGCTTTGGGTACTATGCCAAAGTATGAATAGGTATTGAGGCGCGCCACGCGCATAGAGAAGGGCAGGCCGGCCCCCTCGAAGCCGGCATTGCCACCCACCAAAAAGGCGGCGACAACGGTATGGATCAATAGCGGTATGGGGGCTTTGGCTCCGGGATTAATCATCCAGGTGACTTTGGCATCGCGCGGGTCATCCCAGAGTACCGAGAAATCGGGCGGGGTTGGGATGGGCTGACCGGCGGTTGGCTCTTGCGTGCTTGAAGTAGACATTTTAGGCTCCTTTAGTCTGAATAGATGCTATCAGTATACGGCGCGGGTTGCATGCACGCATCGGTAAGTTACCTATTCCCCTTGCCTATTTTTCCTAACCAACCACCAAAACAATGTCGTTGCGAGGGCGCACTTGTTCTTCGCCCGAAGCAATCCCCCAATAATACGGAGGTTGCTTCGCCGCCAAAGAGCAAGAGCGGCGGCTCGCAACGACATACCGTTAGAGATTCGAGATTAGTCCACGCTCCCTCGCCACGCGGATGGCGGCGTCGCGGGATTTGACGCCGAGCTTGTCGTAGATCGAGCGCAGGTGAGCATCCACCGTGCGGCGGCTGACGACGAGCCGCTCGGCGATTTGGGGGTTGCTCAGGTCTTGCGTGAGCAGGCGCAGTACCTCGATTTCGCGAGCTGTCAGGGATTCGGCGGGGGTGGAGGATGAAGCGGATTGCCCTGAGCTTGTCGAAGGGGGCGCAGGCTCCGGCGGATGAGGAATCGTCCGCAGGTCATCCAGAGTCAGTCGCCTGCCCGCCGCGATCTCGCGGTCAAATGCTTCGTCGCCCAATTGGGCGCGCATCTCGGCGCGAATGTCACCGATACCGGAGAACCGCCTGAAGGCTGCTTCCATCTCTTCAGCGCCCGGTTGGCGGGTCCGGGTCAAAGCCTCCGCCAAGCCAAAGACCCGCGCCGACCACACATCCAGACCTTGCCAATGTAAAATGGCGGCCAGCATTGGCAGCCAGGTGGGCAACTGATGGTCACCTCGGTTGAGGGCCCGCTGGAAGGTGTCTTCCAAGCGACGGCGGGCGACGGCGAAATCGCCTTCACGTATATCGCGCAACGCGCGCAGGCCTGCCAGGCGGCCTAGGATGCGCTCGTCGCCGAGTTCCAGCGCCAGGCGCTCGGCTTCATCCAATCGGGCCTTCGCCAGAGTGAAATCGCCGTCTAATAACCCGACACTGCCTTGACGGGCGAGAGCCAATGCCAACCCGGTTGGGTTGTTTAGGGCGCGATGAATGCGTTCACTTTCAGCCAGATAGCGAATGGCTTCGGGATGGTATTGGATGGCATTCGGACTCATATTGGGAATGGCCATATCCGAGTAAGCATTCGCTTTCACGACGGTATCGGGTAAGGTTTCGAGCAGGGAGGTAGCCTCAGCCAGAAAAGATTCCGTTGATGTTTGATCACCCTGGAAACTGCTGATGCGGCTCAATTCCACGAGCGCCATGAGCACCCCGGTTTGATCGGCGAGGGCACGATAGGACGTCAGGCTTTGTTCGCACAACATCCGCGCTCGCGCAAAGTCGCCCTGAAAGCGAGCCAGCATGCCCGCCCCGTACAGCGCCTTGGCACGGACAGCCGGGGCCAGCGTGGCGCCCGAGTCCATAGCCAACGATTCTTCCAACCAACGGCGTCCCTCGCTC
The DNA here is from genome assembly GCA_964610295.1 of uncultured Anaerolineaceae bacterium. Lineage (GTDB taxonomy): Bacteria > Chloroflexota > Anaerolineae > Anaerolineales > Villigracilaceae > Villigracilis. The sequence continues at coordinate 11,934 of CAZSVR010000067.1, read as the reverse complement.
CAGTAGCCGCGTGTAAGCCAGAACGGCTGCAGCGCGCCGGCCATGCGTTGAGCCATTTCGCCCTCGTGATGTTCAATTGCCCAGCGAAGCGCGGCGCGCAGATTATCCTGCTCGCGGTTCAGCCGCTGAAGCCATGTTTTCTGATCTGCGCTTGTCAGATTTGGCTCGGCTTGTTCAGCCAATGACAAGTAGTAAATGGCGTGAGCACGGCGTGCGGCTTTCAGTTCTTGGGTGCGAGTCAATTCATCCAGCCCAAACTCGCGGATGGTTTCCAGCATGGTCAGGCGCGGTGCATCATCGGTTTCGGTCTGACGCAGGAGACTCTTGTTCACCAGTGAATCGAGCATATCCAGAGAGGTTGGCGGCTCAATCGCAGTGAGTGCTGCCTTCAATGTGCATCCGCCGACGAAAACGGACAAGCTTCGGAACGTGCGCTGCTCGTCGGCACTCAACAAGTCGTAACTCCATTGGATCGCGCTACGCAAAGTTTGCTGGCGGGCGGGAAGGTCATGCGCTCCGCTGGTGAGCAATCCGAGAGATGACTCTTGCAGTCGCGCAAGCATCGCTTGCGGCGGCAGCAACTTGATCCGCGCGGCGGCCAGTTCAATCGCCAGTGGCAGACCATCGAGGCGCGCGCATATTTCAGATACTGCGGGCGCGTTCCCGTGAACCAGTTGGAAGTTAGGCTGAATGGCTTGGGCGCGCTGGACGAACAACGCGATGCCTGAATATTGCAACAGCGCTTCGACTGATGACTGATCAGGCAATGCGAGTGGGGAGAGGGGGAACTCATGCTCACCGCGTAAGCGTAATGCCTCACGGCTGGTGACCAGCATTCGCAACCCGGTGCAGGCTGACAACAACTCGCTCAGCAGTGGCGCAGCGGACATGATCTGCTCAAAATTGTCGAGCAGCAACAACACTTGCCGCTCGCGCAGAAATTCTTTGAGGCTATCCAGCAACAAGCGGTTCGGGGATTCGATCACGCCAAGAGCATGCGCGATCGTAGGAATAATAAGGGTTGAGTCAGTAATTGCTGCAAGAGAAATAAAGAAGACGCCGTCAACAAAGGCGTCTTGTAAATCATGGACAACTTGCAATGCCAGGCTTGTTTTACCCACGCCGCCGGGGCCGGTGATGGTGACGAGGCGAATATCGGAGTCGTGCAATAGTTGACTCAGCGCCCCGGTCTCTTGCTCGCGCCCAAGGAGAGAAGTCAACGGCATGGGCAAGTTGTGATTATACATCACGGATATTATATGCCGTTTCAACACATACTGTTAAAACCAATTTCTTTTGTCCGAGCACAATGGAATCAATGGCGCTTCGTGGTAAACTGAATTTGAGAGGAATAGTTTATGATCACTCACACTGTTACCGCTCAAAGCCATCCTAATATAGCTTTCATCAAATACTGGGGAAATCGCGATAACACTTTACGCCTGCCCTCAAATGGGTCCATTTCCATGAACCTAGATGGACTGTTCACACGCACAACCGTCAGTTTTCAGCCATCTCTGCCATATGACGAATTGATCATCAACGGCCATCAGATCGTCGCGAAAGGTCTGGAGCGGGTTTCTTCCATTCTCGATATTGTGCGCGGCATGGCCGGGTTGGAAAAGATGAACGCCGAGGTTATGAGCGAGAACAACTTCCCGGCCGGCGCGGGGATCGCCTCCTCGGCCGCGGCCTTCGCGGCGTTGGCGCTCGCGGCAAGCAAAGCTGCAGGATTGCATCTAAGCGAGAGTGAGTTATCGCGTCTCGCGCGGCGCGGTTCCGGATCAGCTTCGCGGTCGGTTCCCGCGGGGTTTGTGGAATGGAAAATGGGCACAAGCGAGGCAGACTCTTTCGCATTTTCCATCGCGCCTACGAATCATTGGGATTTAGTAGATTGCATTGCGATCGTCAACGCTGCGCACAAAAAGACAGGCTCTACTGAAGGTCACGCCATTGCAGGGACGAGTCCACTGCAAAATGCGCGTGTGGAAGATGCGCCACGCAGGCTTGCGATCTGCCGAAAGGCGATCCTCAATAAGGATTTTGATTCCTTTGCAAATATCATCGAACATGATTCGGATATTATGCATGCGGTCATGATGACCTCCAACCCACCGTTGATGTACTGGCAATCTGGGACTGTGGATATCTTTCAGGCGGTGCGTGAGTGGCGCGAAAGCGGACTTCCTGCCGCGTATACGGTGGATGCCGGGGCGAATGTACATGTCCTTTGTCCGCGCGAGCAGGCCGAGGCTGTCGAGAAGCGTTTGAGGGAACTGCCCGGGATAAGTGATGTACTCGTCGCCGGAGTCGGTGGGCCGGCGCGAATCGTCTAATTTCCCATCACACCTGCACTTGCGTGCGGTGCAAGTGTTGCGAGGAGATGATCTTCCCGACGACACTTGCACCGCACTCCCACTCCGCTGCGCTGCGCCCACTCGCTGCGCTCGGGACTGCCGCTTTGCGGCGTGCGCGAGGGACTTCGTGCGTTCGTTGCACACTTGTCCTGCCGTCTCGCACCGTCGTGCTCGCGGCACGAACGGTGGATGCAAGTACCAGGGGTCCAGGTGATTAATCTTCACTTTGACGCTGGGATTGCTTCGGGCGAAAATCAGCGCTTCTCGCAATGACGGAATCATAAGAATAAAACAGGGATATAATCGCCCTCTCCACACAAATGTGTGGGAAAGGATTTAAACATGGTATCTGGATTTGTGACGTTGATAATCTTCATCCTCGCACTGGGCGGGATGATCTTTGTGCATGAATTGGGACACTTCATCGCCGCGCGTTGGGCGAATATCGAAGTGGAGGAATTCGGCTTTGGCTTGCCCTCTTATAAATTAGCCACGCTGTTCACATGGCAGGGGACGGAGTTCACGCTGCATGCCCTGCCTCTCGGTGGATTTGTTCGCCCCAAGGGCGAGAACGACCCCAACGTGCCCGGCGGACTTGCCTCAGCAAGCCCGTGGAAACGCCTGGTGGTTTTGTTCGCGGGTCCGCTCATGAATTTGATCACCGCCGTGATCGTGTTCTCATTGCTGATCGCGATGGAGGGAATTCCAGTCCCGGGCTCAGTCAAGATCGATTCTGTTTCCGAGAACTCGCCTGCCTTGACAGCCGGCCTGGAGCGTGGCGACATTCTGATCGCCATTAATGGCGAAAGGGTCACCGAGATCCAACCTGCCATTGACATTATTCAAGAGAACCTCGACAAACCCGTTGAATTACTCATCGATAGAAAAGGTGAAGAGATAACGATCACGGCCACGCCGCTTTCCAGTAGAAAACGGGAGGAAGGCGCGCTGGGCGTCGCCCTGAGCTATCCAAGCCGTCCTGCGACGATCAGTGAGATCGCAGGCGGTGGTCTTTCGATTACGGCCATTCAAGCCGCGACCATTGTGTATCTTCCCATCGCGCTCATTCAAGGCCTGATCGCGCCGGAGGACGCGCGCTTTATCGGATTCAAAGGCATTTTCGATATGTTCGACCTGGCCGTGGAGGAAGACGTCTCCAGCAGGCAGGAAGCTGCCGCCGCACCGGCAAGCAGCGGCGCGCCGCGACCCACCAACTGGACCCTCAACCTCATTGGTGTGCTCAGTATTTCCCTGGGTGTGATGAATCTCTTCCCGATCCCCGCGCTGGATGGCGGGCGCATCCTCTTCACACTTCCCGAATTGATCTTTCGCAAACGCATCCCCGCCGAATGGGAGAACCGCGTCAACGGCGTCGCCATCCTGCTGCTCATCGCTTTGTTGCTTTTCGTCAACGTGATGGATTTCGTAAATCCCGTTCAGATCCCCATCCCGTAAATATGAGCCAACGAACTTCCTTTCAAACCATACTCGACGTTTTACAGGAACCAAAAAAGAACTTCCCGCGCGCCTACCTCCAGTACTTTTCGGATATTGACCCACAGTCGCTCAAATCCCTTTTGGAGATATGGCCCCGCATCAAACCAGCCTCCAAACTCCTCCTGCTCGATGGGTTTTTATCTCTGATGGACTCGGATACCCTCGTCTCTTACGAGGACATCGGTCGTGCCTTTCTCAACGACCCGCATGGAGAGATCCGTGCGCGCGCCATTCGCCTGCTCGCCGGATCAGATGATCCGAAGCTGGTCGGCAGGATGATCGAAATCTTAAAGAACGATGCTGATCTCGCGCCGCGCCTGGGAGCCGCGCATCTGTTGGGTGAATTTGTTTTGCTCGGCGAATGGGAGAAGCTTCCTGAAGACCTGCATAGGAAGGCGGAAGATGCATTGATGACCGTCGCCGGCAGTGATGAACATGCCTCCCTGCGCAGGACCTCCCTGGAAGCTGTAGGCTACTCCTCGCGTATTGAAGTGGAAACGCTGATCCACTCCGCATTCAACCGTTCGGATCCAGTCTGGGTTGCCAGCGCGCTGGTCGCGATGGGACATTCCGATGACGATCAATATAGTGGTGAAGTGGTGAGCATGCTGCTCCAGGAAGATCCGCGCATTCGCCTGGCCGCCGTGCAGGCCGCGGGTCAGCTGAGGATCGAGGCTGCAGGTCCTATCCTACTGAGCATGCTTTTGGATGGGGGAGAAGACGAAGACGATGTCATTGCCGCAGCCATTTGGTCCATCTCGCAGATCGGCGGTGATGACGTGCGTGTATTCCTGGTCGATATGCTTGAAAAAACCGAAGACGAGGATGTGACTGGATACATCGAAGAGGCGTTGGCGAATCTTGATTTCACCGAGGAACTCGAAAAATTCGAGTTACTGACACTGGACGAGGATGATCTTGACGAAGACGATCTGGCTGACGATGAGCCGGATGACGAGGAAGAAGAGTAAATAAAAATCATCCAATGTTGGATGATTTTTTTGTGAGCGCGGAGCCCCCTTCGGGGATGCTTCGCGAAGATTCGAACATCGTGCCCGCAAAGTACCCGCCGAAGGTCCCCGAAGGGGATGGGTGAAGGGTATAACATCCCCCCTGTGGGGACGATCAACCAAAGTGAGCGCGGAGAGATTCGAACTCTCAACCAACGGCTTAAAAGGAGGAAAAATCGTTTGCGCTCAACTCAACCGAGAGCCTACCGTTTTTGACCCTGTCCGTTGGTCAGGTGGACAGAAAAGTATGTCGGAATTCTTTAATACTTTTGTCAACAGTTTTTCGCGATCTGTCAACAACAGTCACATTTAGTATAGCAGATTTTTTGATTGCGGGAAATGGTAGGATTAACCACCTAAAAACGCTCTACAACTCTCTCGGATGCTTTCTAAAATTTCTTTCAGCGTTAGATTAAGTTTCGCGCCTCTCGCGCTCAAGGGAGAATCAATGCGTCTTGTTTCGTTTGAGATTGAAATAACTTTGTAGTAGCAAGGCGCTCTGTCTTAGGGGCGCTTTTTGTATTCTCGCCTCTCTTGACTTGAGGCGACAAATTGCCGTATCATAGTATACGTCAACGTAAACTAAGTGAGAGGTGAGGGAGCCATGGCTAATTGCGACAACTTATTCAAGCTGTTTAATGACGCAATCCAATTATCACAGGCAAAGAAAGACACATTGAGAACATCGCGAAACAGCCTGCGTAAAAGGGTCAAAGAAAACTTTAAAGACGAAGGTTATGACTTGAAATTCCACTGGCAAGGTTCACTTGCAATGAACACGATAATTATGCCTAAAGACGGGGATTATGATGTTGATGATGGCGCTTATATTCAAGGGGAAGAGCTTCCCGACGAAAAGATTGAAACACTACGAAAATGGCTTATAGAAGCAGCTGAGGAACACACAACTTTACCACCACAAGATAAGCCGAGTTGTGTGCGTGTATTATTTAAGGAAAAATATCATGTGGATATGGTGCTTTACCATAAGAAGACTGGCATGCACCCTCAACTCGCACATAAAACTAAAGGTTGGATAGACAGTGATCCAAAAGAATTCATCGAATGGTTTAATAAGCGATGTGACAAGAATGGACAGCTAAAGCGAATAGTGCGCTATTTCAAGGTCTGGGGAGATGAATTACGTGGAGAAATGCCTAGTGGCATAATTTTCACAATATTAGCTGCAAACAATGTTAGATTCAACGATAGAGATGATGTTGCATTTTTAAGCACAATGGAAGCTATCAACGCAACATTGAGCATTTCGTTTGTTTGTTATCGGCCAACTACGCCAACAAGCGAAGACCTCTTTGCTGGTTATTCGGAAACAAGAAGAAAATACTTCATGGATAGATTGAGTTCTTTTATCCAGTCAGGTAAACAGGCATTAGAAATGCCAAATCAGAAAGACGCATGCCCAAAATGGCAAAAGCATTTCGGGGAACGCTTTCCCTGTGATTTGGCCGAAGATGATCTGGAAGAATCCAAAACATTCAAGGCTCCAGCATTTATTAAGTCCGATTCAAGAAGTGCCTAATGAAAATGAAGGGCCTTGACTTTGTCGCTGCCCAAGAAAGGGCTATCAACCACCTCAGTAGATTTTACAATCTTCAAAAGTTAGAGCTACCCAATGATTCAACAAGGCCAATTGCATCTTATATGCTTGGGTTAGAAATTCTAAAAAACAATAATACTCTTTGTCTAAATTTGATTATTTGTCTTGAATCAGATTATCCTTTATCGCTACCATCCATTTTTCTTTCACCCCCGGACATAACCAAGCTAGGCTACCTACCCAACATCAGCACGAACGGTCTAATATGCACTTTTGATGCCAATACGAATATACCAAACCCAGAAGCTCCAGAAGCTGTTCTTGAAGAATGTGTAAAAAAGGCTAGAAGCATTATTGAGGATGGCCTTAAGAGCAACAACCTTGATAAATACGACAATGAATTCATAGCATATTGGGAAAACAAATTTGAAACTGAAGAAGACGTTGACAGCAGAGTTCTTTCCCTAATTAGCCCGAATGGGAAGCTGCCTGCTTCAGTGAATTACGTCATATTTGAACCACCAATCGGAAATTTTAACAAACTTCTATATTCTGAAGCAGAGCAATTTGATAAGCTTAGAACATATTTTAGAAAACACAAAGTCACTATACAGGAAGTACCAACTTTTTACTTAGGACAATTAAGTATTTGGCCGCCCCCATATCATATGAGCAACAAGGACGCTTTGGCTTTGATTAAAAGAACAGGGCTTGAAAACAACTTTGTAGAATACTTAAAATCCAAGCCGCCAGCGCCAATTGTAACGTTTGCAAGAGTTATTGATTCAAATGTACTAGTTTTTGGATGGAGGCATAAAACAGTTCAACTAATAACTCGTCGTCGTAGCGGACAATATTTTCAATCAGAACAACCTCTTCTATCAATGCATTTCGAAAAGCTGCTTGACTCTAAAAATGCTTCTGTACTAACACAACGGTTCTCTCCACAAATATTTGACTATGACAGATTGACTCGAAGAACCGCTGCTGACTATAAGCAGCGTGAAGCCAATCAAACTAAAAAAGTCATGATAGCTGGGCTGGGCAGCATTGGCTCAAATTTAATTCCATTTCTTGAAAAGTCTGGCTTGACCGAATACAGACTTGTAGATGATGACTATCTTTCCCTGGAAAACATAGGGAGACATTTCTTGGGAATTAATGACACTGGCAGAAGAAAAACAGAGGCCTTGCGCGATTATCTTGAAAAAAAGAACCCCCTTACGATTGTTCATACAAGGGAAGAAAAAATTGTGCAACTCATTCAAAAAGAACCAACTTTCTTAAGCGCGTGCGATCTTTACTTGTTTTGCACAGGTGATACAAATTCTGAATCATGGTTGGCTCAAAATATTCACGGTAGCGAGTGGAATCGTCCCGCCCTATTTATTTGGGTAGAACCTTATCTAGCTGGAGGCCATTGTGTTTATTTTAATGGAGTAGACACAATTCCTTGGAAAAATATCTTTCCTGACGATAGATTCCTATACAACACCATCTCCGATGAAACACACCAACAAACCAGTTTTCTAAAGCGCGAGGCTGGATGTCAAGTTACTTTTCTACCTTATAGCGCATCCAATCTCCAACTATTCATTGCGGCTCTCTTCCCAAAAATACTAGAAGTCCTCAAAAAAAGAGGAGCAAACAGATGCTTCTCTTGGGTAGGCGATCTATCTCTATTGAAAGAAATGAAAATAGGCACATCCCAGCATGTTAACAATATTGAGTCTTTTAGCCTTATCGAAAGACAACTATGATAGAAGCTCAAATTCAAGACACTAAGCTAATTATCACTAACACTGTGATGAACATTTTCATGAATTTTCGCCAATTTCATAAAAACGACAATGAAAGAGGAGGGATATTTCTTGGGCAAGTAAATGATTCTCAAAAGAAGGTTTTGATTTGTCGAGCAACTATTCCTAGCGACGCAGATAGTGGGGGGAAAACATCTTTTCGCAGAAATCATGTTGTTGCCCAACGCATGGTGGAATACGAATTTTACAATAGCGACAAGAAGAATACTTATTTAGGAGAATGGCACACACATCCAGCAAAAGTTGCACATCCTTCATCGCAAGATATAAGCATGATAAAGCAGCAGTTCGAACAAAATGATATACAGGTTGAATTCCTTTTAATGGCTATAATTGCACAACAAGAACTTTATCTAGGAATGTATAATGGTCATTCTCTCGATTCGGTTGTAATATCAACAAACTCTTTTTAGTAACGATAGGCATCTATTTCAGGAAAGGGCTTCTAAGATGCATCAATATTCAACTGATTCAAATGAAAGACTACGAGTCCCTCTATGGCTGGCTTTTATCAGTCTGTTTGCAGCATGGGGGCTCCATGCACTTCTTGTTCGGCTTAATTTCACTCCGCATTTTTTGATTGACGTTCCGTCGTTTGCAGGATTTTATTATATTTTCCACGAATTGTTTGATAAAAAATTATGGCGATTTCCAATTTTTCGAAGGCTTGGATTGATAAAAGTCCCTTTTATAGCTGGTAAGTGGGATGGGAACATTATTACATCTTTTGATGAGCACGAGTCAAAAAAACCAGCGACTATTCAAATAAAACAAACTTGGTTAGAAATAAAAATAACTTTGGAGACCAAAGATTCAATTTCAAATAGTGAGACAGCTTCAATCATTACAAAAATCCCTGATGTGGCAAGGATAAGTTATGAGTATATAAATGAGCCAAAGGTTCAGGCTGTTTCAAGTATGCAAATTCATAGAGGCGTAGCAAGACATGATTATCAAATTATCGAGGCAAATGAAGTATTAAATGGTGACTATTATACGGGGCGCGGCAGGTCTACTTTCGGTTCCCTCGATTTCAAGAGAGAGTATAAGCAATCCTAATATTGCCTATGAATAGTAGGCCGGTATTCGATCACTGAAAAAGAGATGTGCATGCAAAATCTTACAACCGATTTCTCATTATCTACCGACTACAATCGTGATGGGCTATGTCGTATTCTTTCCTTGGACGGTGGAGGAGCCAAAGGCTTTTACACATTAGGTGTACTCAAGGAGATTGAGGCCATGCTCAACTGCCCCCTCTATAAGCGATTTGATCTAATATTCGGGACCAGTACTGGATCGATTATTGCCTCACTAATAGCTCTTGGTTACGAAATCGACGATATACATGCTCTCTACAAGAAACATGTGCCTACAATTATGAGGGAGAAATCGGCATATGCTCGCTCTAGAGCATTATCCAAGTTGACGTCCGATATATTTAAAGATACGACTTTTAATGATGTGAAGACCGGAATAGGGGTCATTGCTACAAAGTGGGTTCTCGAAAGGCCGATGATCTTCAAAGGAAGCATTAGGCAAGCTCATGGTCGCAAAGGAACTTTCGTACCTGGGTTTGGCGTGAGCATCGCTGAAGCTGTACAAGCATCTTGTTCCGCATACCCACTCTTTGATCGAAAGGTTGTTACAACTTCGATGGGAGATAAGGTCGAGCTGATTGATGGAGGGTATTGTGCAAACAATCCAACATTGTACGCTATTGCTGATGCTGTTGCTGCTCTCCAGATTGAACGCGAAAACATTCGCGTTGTAAATGTTGGAGTTGGTATTTATCCTGAGCCAAAGCTAGGCATAATAATGTCGTTGGGCAAGGATCTTCTGCCTATCAAACTTCTTCAGAAGACACTAGAGATAAATTCGCAATCTATGGATCAACTTCGAGAAACTCTTTTCAAAGACGTGGCTACAATTCGTATCAGTGATACGTTTGAGCAACCAGAGATGGCTACAAACCTCATGGAGTACAACCTCGATAAGCTTAACATATTACGGCAACGAGGCCGTGAGTCTTTTGCATCCCGTGAGGCGCAGCTCAAAACCTTTTTACTATGAAATGAAGTGGAAATATGGCAATTCCTGAATCACAACTTGAAACGTGGGCCAACCAAGGTTCGGTAACTCAATCAGGCATGACATACAACACAATTAAACAGGTTTTGGAGGCCGCTAGCACACCGTACTCCGATAAAAAGTATTCTGTCTTTCTACAGGGTTCATACGGAAACGATACAAATATCTACTCTGAAAGCGATGTTGATATTGTCATTCGACTCGATGACTGTTGGCAAAGTGATCTGAATAAGCTGTCCGTTGATGAAAAAGAAGCATATAAGAATGCGTACATTGATGCGACCTATACCCATGTTCACTTCAAAAGAGATGTACTCAAGGTCCTCACTGACGCCTATGGAACGAATGTGAAAACTACCAACAAGGCAATTGCTATTGCTGGTCAAGGGAACCGCCGAAAGGCAGATGTTATTGCAGCTATCCAATTCCGTCGCTACTACAAATTTAGGAGTACGAGCGAGCAATCATACGACGAGGGCATTTGCATTTTTAACGCGGCGGGTGAACGAATCGCCAATTACCCTAAGCAACACTCAGCAAATCTTACACTCAAACATCAGATCACAGGCAAATGGTTAAAACCGATGATACGAGTGCTTAAGAATATGCGTGGAAAGCTTGTGGAAGATGGTTACATTAATGATGGTGTTGCACCATCCTACTTTCTCGAGGGCCTTCTCTACAATGTTCCTAAAGAAAACTTCAAAACAAGTTATGAGGACTGTTTTGTCAACGCAATCAATTGGATCCAGAAAGAAGCCGACAAGAGCAAACTGCTTTGTGCCAACGAACAGTACTACTTATTATGGGAGGATACAGATACCTGCTGGCCCAAGGCGAATTGCGAGGCATTTCTCAATTCAGTGATTAGGTTGTGGAACGAATGGCGATAGCATATCCTTCGGGGTGCGGGACCGCATCCAGGTCATCAAGAGGATGGCAAAGAAGCCATTGCCCGGGCCAAGCAGAAAGAGCGTCCCAAGTCATAAAAAGTCTGTAAGCAGTGGACGACAAAATGAAACATTTCCGCTAAGATAATCGCGGAAGTTTTCGGCTGTCATTCGTTCGCCCCTAGCATATGCTGGCGCAGGGAATATTCGTTAGAGCCGCTTTTGAGCCCTTTACGAAATTCCCTGCCGCCAGGTCTTTGTTTTAACTGGCGATGACTGGATAAATTTGATGGATGAAAACTCTCGTACCTACATCTCCCGGCTAACCGAAGCCCATGAGCGCAGCGGCATGTCTTTGCGCGAGGTCGCCCGGGAATGCGATCTCGATCCGAGTTACGTCCACTACATACTGAAAGGAGCGCGCCGGCCCCAACGCGATGTGATCATCGCACTTGGCATTGCATACCGCCTCCAACGTGTAGAGCTGGACGAAATTCTGCTCCTCGCCGGCCTGCCTCCGAGGCATTTCAGCCTGAAATGCCTGGAGGCGGCCTCCGCAGCGTGACCCGCGAGCTGCGGCTCCCTCAGGCGGCGCTCCTGATGTGCCGAACCGAGGAGCGGTCTCGAGAGGTGTCGACGGCATGGAGCCCCAGGTGAGCCTACACGCGTTGGTTGTGGACGACTCCCGGGCCATGCGGGCGGTCCTGGGAC
>CAZSVR010000066.1:0-13982 GCA_964610295.1 uncultured Anaerolineaceae bacterium | reverse complement strand
AATTCGATTGCTTGTTCCATGGTCAGTGCGCGGCCCTCGCTCCATGCCTTCCCAAATTCATCTTCACTCATGCCTGCCCGCAAATCAGCGACTTGTTTTTCGTATTCGGTTTGCTCCAACCCCGTCATTGGGATATTGATTTTGTCGCGCAGCGCTTCCGCCGCGCCGAATAATTTTGCGGCGCGTTCGGCTTGTTCGTGCGTTTTGGCGATGAACGCAAAGCATTCGAGTTGATTGGCAGCCGCGGCGCGGTGACCCAGCCTTTGCCATTCAAGGATCGTGTCGCGGTACATCTGCTCGGCTTTTTCAAAATGACCTTCAAGGCGTTCCATGTGCGCCATTTCGCTGTGGATCATGTTGGTGCGATGATAGTCGCCCATATCGCGGAAAATCGGCAGCAGGGGAGTGAACTGCAGGCGCGCTTCCTCAAAGCTTCCACGAAATCTTGCGCCCATGCCCATCGCAAACAACACCATCGTATGCCCGAAGATGTTGGTGTTGTCTTTTAATAATTCAAGACTTTTCGATGTGTATTCTTTTGCAGTTTCAAGATCACGTCCCACCATTAACATGCGCGAACCCAACATGCCAAACGCCCAACCTAAAGCAATGGGATCTCCTGATTCGCGTGCGATGTTAAGGGTTTCCTGCATAAGCGCATCTATATTCTCGAAATTGGCCGACATCATTCTTGAAGCCGCCTCAAACGTAAGCACGGTCGCGAGGATGCGTTTATCGCCTATTTGGCGCGCCAATGCCGCGCACTTTGCAGAAGCCACAATTGCATTCGCCATATCGCCCTGGCTGAACGCCAACAAACTGACGGATTGCCAAGCCTTCGCCAGGATCGCCGTTCGTTTACGCGCGGCTTCGCCTTCTGCTTTGGGCAATGCGTTCATTCTTTCAAGAGCTTCATCGATCCATTTGCGTCCTTCGGATTCATAACCGCGCCGAAACCAGAAGTAGGGCAGTGCGCCAGCCATTCTCAAAACAGCAATCACGCTTTTCTCCATGCCCCATTCAATGGCAGCGCGTAAATTGTCATATTCCGCCTCCAGCCGATTAACCCAGCTCAAAGAATTGCCCCCATATAGTTCCAATTCTGCGCTCTCTGTCAATTGAACATAATAATCCAGATGACGATTGCGCGCTTGTTCTGATTGACCAGCTTCCAATAATTTATCGCGCGCATATTGGCGGACGGTTTCAAGCAGGCGATAGCGCGTCTCGTCAGCTTCATCATCTATCGTCACTAATGATTTATTGACAAGTTGGGTCAGCAAATTCAATACATCCAAATCACTGCAAACAAATTCAGCTCCTTCAAATATCCAGCCGCCTGCGAAAACAGAGAGGCGCCGCAATAGGGCGCGCTCGTCTTCGCTGAGCATGTCGTAACTCCAGTCAATCAAGGCGCGCAAGGTTTGCTGTCGCGGTAACGCGGTGCGGCTTCCGCCTGTCAGTAATTTGAATCGGTCGTCGAGCCTGGATGCAATTTGTTCGGCCGAGAACACGGTCACGCGCGCCGCGGCTAACTCAAGGGCAAGCGGGATTCCATCGAGACGGCGGCAGATTTGGGCGACGGAGGAAGCGTTCCTGTCGGTCAGGTCAAATTTTGGATTCGCCGCCCGCGCCCGTTCCACAAAAAGTTGAATCGACTCGAATCCCTCCAGGGCTTCACGCGTGACCTTAGCCTGATCCGGCAAAGAAAGCGACGGCACACGATAGACCGTTTCCCCGTTAATTCCCAATGCCTCACGACTGCTGACGATGATTTTCATCTTCGGTGAGTTATGCAAAAATTGATCGGCGATTTGCGCGCAAGCTTCTACAAGGTGTTCGCAGTTATCGAGAATGAGCAAAAGGTTTTTCGCGCGCAGATAATCCATGACGATGTTTACCAGCGGCATTCCTATTTGCGCGCGCACATTTAATATGGAAGCAATCGTTTGTAAAATGAGCGCTGGGTCTGCGAGCGCAGCCAACTCCACCAACCAAACGCCGTCTGTAAAATTTGGAAGCACATCCGCGGCGAGTTGTAAAGATAAACGAGTCTTGCCCGTGCCACCAGGACCAATCAGAGTGAGCAAGCGCGCATTCTCAAGTTTACCTTTCGCTTCACGAAGTTCGCGTTCGCGCCCGATGAATGATGTAAGTTGCGTGGGAAGATTGTTGAGCGCAGTTGCAATGGATTGGAGTGGGGGAAAATCATTTTGCAGATCAGGCGAAACCAGTTGATAGATTCGCTCAGCGCGTGTCAATCCTTTGAGATTGTGTTCGCCCATATCTTGCAGGGATGTATCCGCGGGTAAATGCTCACGCGCCACCTGTGCCGTGACCTCAGAAAGCAAAATCTGGCCTCCATGCCCAGCGGACATAATGCGCGCGGCTCTGTTGAGTGTTTGCCCGAAGTAATCGCCATCGCGTAATTCCGCTTCACCTGTGTGCAGTCCCATGCGGACTCGCAACGAGAGCTCCGAGTTCTTAAGAGACTCGGAGGTCTGAAACTGGCGTTGCGCGTCAATCGCGGATTTAACCGTATCTATCGCAGCCGTGAAAACCGCATGGACTCCATCGCCTGTTGTTTTGATAATATGCCCATGATTTGTTTCAATGGCTTCTTTCAAAATGGAATCATGTTTGGCGAGCGCGGCTTTCATGGCCTCGGGATGTTTCTCCCAAAGTTCTGTCGACCCTTCGATGTCGGTAAAAAGAAAGGTGACGGTGCCGGAAGGGAGTTCATTCATGGGTTGCCTCTAATGCTAACTCAACGGCCTGCTCCATCGTCAGCGCGCGGCCTTCCGCCCAGGCTTCGGAAAAGCGTTGCTCGCCAAGTTGGGCGCGTAAAGCAACAATCTGGTTATCATGTTCCACGCGCTCCTTTGGATGGAGCGTTTCAACGCCGACGGCTTGACGCAAACCGTCGGCGGCGCCCAAAAGCCGCGCGGCTCGGGCGGATGATTCCTGCACTGCTGTAATCTGGGCGAGCGCCTCCAGCGTAGAAGCAATTTCACGTTTTTGTCCGAGGTCATGTGAAAGACTCAATGCCTCGCGGAAAAACATCCCGGCGCGTCTGTAATCACTTTGTGCGCGCGCCAGATCACCTAAATTGCGCAACGACCACGAGATGCCCGACTTTTGCCCAAGGGCTTGATTGAGCTTGAGACTCTCTTCGGACAGCAGCGTCCCAGCTGCCAATTCGCCTTGATACCGCAATACTTCCGCGAGCGCGTTCAACGAAATGGCAGTCATGAATCGGTCGCCCACCGCGCGTCTCAGCGTCAAACTTTCCTCCAATAACGTGCGGGCAGCAGCATAATTGCTTTTTTCAGCGGCGAGATGCCCCAGACTGGTTAGGGGTAACGCAATACTCCATTTGTCCCCAATGCCGCGAAACAGGGCGAGACTTTCCTCATATAATTTGCGCGCCTCTGTGTCATCCTGAATCGCCAGCGCGTCGCCCATCAAAAAGAGCGCGTACGCCAGGTTCCATTTGGCATCCGTCTGCCGCAAGAGTTGAACGCATTCGCGGTGCAAGCGCAGGGCGGCAGTGTGATCCCCTTGGTACATTCGCAAATTCCCCAGGTGCATCAGCGATTCCGCCAAGCCGCGCTTGTCATCCAATTGCCGCCACAGCGCAACGCTCGCCTCGAGCCGCCCATTCGCACTGATATAATCACCCAGGAAAAACGCGAACTGTCCACCGCCGTGCAACGCGCTTGCCCGCGCGCGCATGGTTAACTGAGCCAATTGCGCGGATTGATCCTTGGGTAAACGATCGCTCAACTCCAGCGCCTGCTCGACCCACTCACGCCCTTCACTGAAATTTCCGAGAAAGTACCACGGCCAAAAGAGCGCGCCCGCCATTTGCAGCCCCTCCAAGCGGTTCATCTTAAATGCCCACGCCATTGCCGCGCGCACATTGTCCTGTTCCTGCTCCAGACGCTGCACCCAGATCTCACGCTGACCACTTCGCAGCATCGGCGCGACCTCATCCACCAACCTCAAGAAATAGCCCAGATGACGGCCGCGCAGTCGCTCGCGCTCTCCTTGCTCGATCAACTTTTCGGAACCGTACTGTCGCACTGTTTCCAACATGCGGTACCGAAACGGTCCGCCCTGATCGTCTGCTGAAACCAGCGACTTGTCCACTAACTTCGAGAGAAGCTCGAGCACCTCGAAAGTCTCGATCCCAGCGCCCGCGCAGATGGCTTCGGCGGCGGACAATGTCCAGCCGCCCGCAAATACCGAGAGCCGCCGCATCAAGGCGCGCTCGGGATCGGAGAGCAAATCGCAACTCCAATCAATCAGCGCGCGCAGGGTTTGATGGCGCGGCAACTCGGTGCGGCTTCCGCCTGTCAGCAAGCGGAAACGGTCATCGAGGCGCTTTTCCAGATCTTCAACCTTCAAGACATTCACACGCGACGCGGCGAGTTCCAGCGCGAGCGGAATGCCGTCGAGCCGATAACAGATTTGCGCGAGGGCGGGCGCGTTCTGGTTTGTGATGGCAAACGAGGATTGCACCATGACCGCGCGATCAATGAACAGATGCACCGCATCGTACTGCGACAGCGTTTCGATGGGCGGAAGATGTTTGGGATCGGGAACAGAGAGCGACGGAACGCGATAGGAAGTTTCACCGGCGATGCCGAGCGCCTCGCGACTGCTCGCGAGAATTTTGAGTTTGGGGCACGCGCGCAGGAACGTATCGGCAAATTGTGCGCTGGCTTCGACGAGATGTTCGCAGTTATCCAACACGAGCAGAAGATTTTTTTCGCGGGAGTAATCTGTAAGTGATTGCAGGACAGTTCTGCCTTGTTGTTCGCTGATTCCAAAGGTGGAGAGAATGATTTGTGGAATGAGTTCCGGGTCTGATACTGGCGCGAGTTCGACGAACCAGACTCCATCGGCAAATTGTTCGGTCAGATCTGCGGCCACCTGCAATGACAAGCGGGTCTTTCCTGTTCCGCCCGATCCGGTGAGTGTGACCAGGCGATGCTCGCGGATGGACTGCGCGATTTGCTCGATTTCCTTTTCGCGGCCAATGAAGCTGGTCAATTGGATTGGCAGGTTGTGGCGATAAACATCCAATGTTTTGAGCGGGGGAAAATCGGCAGGGAGATTAGGAATAAGAAGTTGATAGATATGCTCAGGTCGAATTAAGTCCTTGAGGCGTTTCTCGCCCATATCGCGCAGAGAAGCACCCTCGGGCAACTCATCGCGGACAAGTTCTTCTGTGGCAAGTGAAATCAGCACCTGCCCGCCATGCGCGGCGGACATCAATCGTTGAACGCGGGCCATCGCCGTATATCCCTTATATCCACTTGAAAAATCATCGCCACTGCTGATCTGTGCTGTACCTGTATTGATTCCCATTCGCACTTTGATGGGCGCGGGTGACCAAGCTTCGTGATGCAATAATCTTTGCGCGTCAAGTGAGGCATTCAGCGCATCGCTGGCATTATGAAATGCCGCAGAAAAAGAATCGCCGACGATTTGAAAGACAAAGCCGTTGTGCGCTTCAATCGCGTGATTCAAGATTTCATTATGCCGCGCCAGCAAGGCAGGCATGGCATCGGGGTATCGCTGCGCCAGTCTTGTACTGCCTTCGATATCAGTGAAGAGAAACGTGACGGTGCCGGTCGGCAGATTACTCATGGGTCTTCCTCAAGTGCAAAAGCAATTGTTTTCTCTAACGTCAAAGCGCGGCCTTGATTCCATGCCATATTGAATTTTCCTTCGCCCAATTTTTTGTGCAACACAGCGATGTCACGCTCGTACTCGGATTGATCAAATGGGTCCATCGTAGAACCCATTGCCGCTCGGATGGATGCGGCTGCGCTGAAGATTATTGCCGCCTTCTCAGCATTTTCTTTTCCAAGCTCAACCTGCCCCAATTTTTCGAGGCACCAGACAAGACCACCTTTGTCACCAATTTCTTCACGAACTGCCACACTTTCTGTCAATCGAGAAAATGCCGAATCCCAGTCATGTTGAAGCACCGCGATCCAGGCCCAGACTCCGAGCGCGACGCCAATCTGCCATTTGTCCCCAATCTCTCTTCGGATTGCCAGACCTTCTTCAATCCGTTTGGATGCAGATTCATACCTGCCTTCTCGCAAATCGACCTCGGCCAATCCTCCTAATGCCGCTGATGTAGTTCCCCTATTCCCCGCAGCCAACGACACGGTCAATGCTTCATTAAGTCGTTGCCTTGCAAGCGGATAGTCTCCAAGACCAAATGCCGCCCACCCCATATTTGTTAAGAGGCCTGTTGTCGAAACATTGGTCAAATCACGCCTGTTCTGGAGAGCTTCTTGCAAGGTGCTCTCCGCCAGTACGTAATCTTTACTATCAATGGCGACCGCTCCCAATACCCACAAAGCATTCGAGATGCCCAGCTTGTCATCCAGTTTACGGAAATTTGCCAGTGATTCGTTGGCGAAGGCTCGCGCTCCAGGAAAATCACCTTGATAATTTGCGATCCAAGCGACGTTACATAACACATTCGCGTAAAGCGCTGTCCGTTCAAAAGCGCGCGCATGGTTAAGCGCTGATGAGGCTCGCTCGCGTCCTTCAACAAGATAACCGCGGGTCGCCCAAAATTCCGATACGGCACCAGCGAGTCTTAATCCACTCTCGGCGCTCGATTTAGACTGCACAGTCCAATCGAGCGCAAGACGGAAATTGTCATGATCAACTTCTATTCGATCGTGCCACTCAACCGCGTCTGATCTGCGTAGATGGGGTTCGGCATCTTCTGCTGACTTGAGAAAGAATTGCAAATGCCTATCCCGAATGGTTTCGCTCTCACCCGAATCGAATAGCTTTTCGCGCGCATACTGGCGGATGGTTTCAAGTCTATGATAACGGGATTCATCCCCAACATTTTCAACCGTGACTAGCGACTTGTTGACGAGTTGTGACAACATATCGAGTATCTGCTCGGACTCGATTCCCTCTCCGCCGCAAACTGCTTCCGCAGCTTCAAGCGTCCAGCCACCGACGAAGACCGCCAACCTGCGAAACAAAGTTTTCTCTGGTTCCGAAAGCAGGTTATAACTCCAGTCGATCATGGCGCGCAGAGTCTGTTGACGTGGTAAGGCGGTTCGTGCTCCACCAGTGAGCAAGCGGAAACGGTCATCGAGTCGTTTTGCGATTTGTTCAACAGTCATCATTTTGACGCGCGCTGCTGCAAGTTCAATGGCAAGTGGAATGCCGTCTAAACGGGAGCAGATTTGGGCGATGGCGGGCGCGTTCTCATTCGTCAGTTGGTAGTGTGATTGAGCTAGCGTCGCGCATTCAATAAACAAACGGACCGCTTCATATTGTGATAGTTGCGCGATGGCTGGCAAGTGTTTGATATCAGGCAAAGACAAGCAAGGGACGTGCCATGCCATTTCTCCTTTGACTCCCAACGCTTCGCGACTCGATGCTAGAATTTTCAACGCAGGCGAATTGCTAAGTAATGTGTCTGTCGACTTGGCGCAAGCTTCAATCAGATGTTCGCAGTTATCCAACACGAGCAGAAGATTTTTTTCATGAACATAATCAGTCAATGATTGCAGGGCGGTTTTGCCCTCTTGTTCCCTAACCCCGATGGCAAAGAGAATAGTTTGTGGGATGAGGTCGGGGTCGGTAAGCGGTGCGAGTTCGATAAACCAAACCCCATCAGGGAATTGATCCACCAGATCCGCGGCCACTTGTAAAGATAGGCGCGTCTTGCCTGTGCCGCCTGATCCTGTAAGCGTAACCAGACGATGCTCGTTGATGGCGAGTTTAATCTCTGTCATCTCCTTCTCGCGCCCGATGAAACTGGTCATTTGTGCGGGGAGGTTGTGACGATAGATATCCAATGTTTTGAGAGGCGGAAAGTCAGCAGGAAGATTTGCGATGACGAGTTGATAGATGTGTTCGGGGCGGATCAAATCTTTAAGTCGCCGTTCCCCCATATCACGCAAAGAAACGTTTTCGGGCAATTCATCGAGCAACAATTCTTGCGTTGCCGCTGAAATCAGCACCTGCCCGCCATATCCAGCGGACATTAAACGCTGTACGCGGCTGAGAGCTAGATAGCCAATATATTGACCACTATCTTGAAGGTCCGCTTTGCCTGTATGAATCCCCATCCGCACACGGATGGGCGCACCGCCCCCTGGTACAGCGTGCAGACCAATCTGAGCTTTGATAGCTGCGTTGACAGCATCTTCCGTGGTATGGAACGCGGCGCAAAAGGCGTCACCGATGATCTGAAAGTTATATCCGCTATTTGATTTAATCGCTTCACGCACAATGGCGTGATGACGCTCGCGCAGTGTTTCCCACTGCTCGCGATATTCGCGCGCCAGTTTCGTACTGCCTTCGATGTCGGTAAAGAGGAACGTGACGGTACCGGTTGGCAAGTTTAAAGTCATTTTGATCCTACTGAAAGGAGCTAACGGCCCGCATCAGCCGCATACGAAGCGCGTCAACTGCATGCGCGGGTTAGCCCTTTTATGTGTTGAAGATATACCTGCAACCTAAAATGACTTATGGATTTTCTCTTCGTAGTTGGCAAAGAGAAGCACGATGGGGTTAGTAACGGATCGTCATTTAGATTTTCGGCGCAGTCAATTCAATTTGAATGTTATCAGGATCTCGGAACGCTAACACATAGATTCCGAAGTCAGCGAGGTCTTCAATCTCGCCATGCGTGATGCCGCGTTCCTCAAACAGTTTCAGTGCCCTTTCAAGTTCGTCGTGGCTGGCCACATTTAGACTCACATGATCCAATCCGACACGGCTCTCATCAAACCGGTCGTCTTTGATCGCGCGGCTTGCATCAGGCGCTGGCCCCACTGCCAGTATTACCGTGCCGTTGCTGAGAAAATACTTCGGCGCAGATTCAGCCAGGAATTGAAAGCCAAGCAGGCTTGTGTAAAAGTCGCGCGAGCGTTCTCGATTGGTGACGGTGAGCGCGATATGGTGCACCGCTCCACTTGAAATGTTTGTCATGGCGATATTTCTCCTAAGTTCAGTACACATAGATTGAGTCTTAGGCGGTTCATTCACATGAAGTTTCAGTCATATACTGGCTGAGGTTGAAAGGCGTTATTTCTTATCCGTAATAAGTATATCTCACCTCCTTATACTGTATTACCTATCAACTTATCCTGTTCCATCATCTGCCCCTCCACGAACAGGAATGTGACGGTGCCGGAGGGGCGGGGGGCGGGAGTCGGGGAGCGGGGATCGAAAAAAGTCATTGTTGCTTCCTTGATTGTAAAGAGTTGCGCAACGCGTAGAGTTGTTTGCCAAGGGATGATGAGTGAGCCAAAATTTTATCCAGGTCATCCTGTGTGCAATATTCGAGGCGAAATGCAATTTCCATTTGGGTTTCCGCTTCTGCGAGCGATGCTTGCGCAATCGACAAATGATGCAGATATTCTTTCGTGGATTCGCGTGTATGTCCTTCGGCAATATTTGATGGCACAGATACCGCCGCTCGCCGAATTTGGCTCGTCAAACTGTCTATTTCTTTTGACGGAAATTTCTCACTGATTTCATACACCATCACCACCAACTCCATTCCGCTTTGCCACACGCGCAAATCGCGATAATTTTTTATATCCATCTTTCCTACCTCCCGTCCCCTGATTCCTGATCCCCGCTCATTGCGTAGTCAATGGCCTGTTCTAGCGTCATGGCGCGGCCTTCAGCCCATTTCTTTTGATAAGTCACAGCATCTATCTGTTTTTGCAACATGGAAACAAGGTTGTCATATTCAGGGTGTTCGATCTGCATCATTGCCAAATTGAACTCTTCGCGCAATGCCTCTGCCGCGCCCAATAAGCGAATCGCAGCTTGTGGTCGGGCGGAAGCGGCAAAATTGTGGGCGAGCCCTTCAAGCAGGGATGGAACCATGCGCGTGTCTTTCAAGTCTCGTTGCAAGATCAACCCGTCTCGAAAATACTGTCTCGCCTGGGTTGAATTCTGTTGCGCAAGAGTAATCCTGCCCAGAATATCAAGCGCGCTTGATATTGAAACTTTATCCTCATGCAGGGCTGCTATCGACTCATGACCAAGTTCGGCGGCGCGTTGCAGATTGCCTTGTTCATAAACTTGACGCGCCAATACCGATAAAGTTATTCCCATGCAGCCCCGATCGCTAATCTCTCGAAAAATTTCAACACTTTGTTCGGATGCCGTTCGCGCCTGAGCGACATTGCCCTGATTATGAACAGCCACACTGAGCGCTCGCAGGGCGGTGGCAATTCCATGCTTATCTTCCAGCTCGCTATACAGTGCGAGACTCTCCTCGGCTAATGCCTGCGCAGATGCGTAAGCGCCGCGAAAGATCGCCACCTCAGATAAATTCCAAAGCGCGCCCGCGATTTCTCTTTCGTTTCCCACTTCGCGAAACAACGCAAGACTTTCGTTGAACAAACCCTCTGCGCGCGCATAATCGTGGCGGTTGAGAGCGCACGAGGCAAGCGGTCCGAGAGCCTGACCGATACCCAGTTTATCGCCAAGTTCGCGCCAGATTTCCAACGAGTCGTTATAGAGCGGCTCGGCATGCTCAAGATCATTCTCGAATAATTCCTTTATCCTTCCGCCATGAGCAAGCCCTTGAGCGATTCCCCGTTTGTAGCCAAGTGCCTGCGCGAGAGCGAGTCCCTCTTCAAGCAGCGATTGGCCTCTGGCAATTTCAGTCTGGCGGATCGCGAGCCACATCGCGCCGTAGATGGCTGTGACTCGCGATGGTGTTGCCGAAAGATGATTCGTTGCCTTCAACATTGCCTCGAGCCACTTGCTCGCTTCTGTGATGTGCGCGTGCGTATCCCAAAATTCGATTAGGGCGGCGGCCATTTGCAAACCAAATTCTGGTTGAGATTCGAGTGACCATTCAAGCGCGGTGCGCAAGTTATCGCGCACTGTGTTGAGGCGATTAAGCCATGCAAGTTGATTCGGTCCGCGCAGTTCCAAATCGGCTTTCTCGGCAAGAGC
Organism: uncultured Anaerolineaceae bacterium; assembly: GCA_964610295.1. GTDB lineage: Bacteria > Chloroflexota > Anaerolineae > Anaerolineales > Villigracilaceae > Villigracilis. Next base: position 2,996 of record CAZSVR010000066.1, on the reverse strand, counting down.
CAGGAAATACGCCAGATGTCTGTTGCGGATTTCTTCCTGCTCACCCGTTTCTCGTAAACGATCCCGCGCAAATTCCTGGATCGTCATCAGCATAGTGTAGTGAGGCTCACCGCGCCCGCTGGAGACAGGTTGCAGGAGACTCTTATCCAAAAGTAGCGCAATAAGATTAGACACTCGTTTCTCTATGAATGTCCGTGAAAACATCGCTTCCGCCGCTTCCAACGTAAAGCCACCCGAAAATACGGAAAGACTGGCAAACAGCCTTTGCTCTTCAGCCGAGAGCAGGCTATAGCTCCAGCCGATGGCGTCATTCAACGTCTTTTGGCGTTCGGAGGCGGCGCGCATCCCATCCGCAGTCAAAACAAATTGACTGCTCAGGCGTTCCAGCAATGCTTGCGGCGACATCAAACGCATCCGCGCGGCGATCAATTCAATGACCAATGGCAAGCCATCCAGACGCGCGCAGATCATTGCAACCGTCTGGATATTGTCAGCATTGACCACAAAGTCCGGTCGCACGGCGCGGGCACGTTCGGTGAATAACGTCAGCGCGGGGAACTTTGAAACACTTTCCATATCAATTGAGGAACTCTCTTCTGGAATATCAAACGCGGGGACAGGATACAGCCATTCGCCCGGGATGCGTAAAGACTCACGGCTGGTGGCAAGGAACTTGAGGCGGGAGCAGGCTGAAAGGAGGGAAGTTGCGAGCGAAGCAACATGCTCAATAATGTGTTCACAGTTATCCAGCACGATCAGCATGTGTTTATCCCCAATGCCCTCCATGAGTTGTTTATCAGCGGGGAGGTTCCCAGTCTCTATAAAACCCAGCGCTTGAACGACCGCAGAGGCGATCAGATTTGGATCACCCAGCGGGAGCAGGGCGAGCGCGACGAAGAAAACGCCATCGGTGAAATCAGAGAGCGAGGCGCGCGCCGACTCGATACTCAAGCGCGTCTTGCCGATGCCCGGCGGACCGATCAATGTGACGAGGCGGATATCTTCCTTCAATAAATATTCACGGACATCTACAATTTCCTGTTCGCGCCCGACCAGCGAGGTGACTGTAGCAGATAAATTCGAACGGGTGGAAATAGTTGAGGCGCGCCAGGGCATCTCCCCGACCGTTTCATGGGGCGCAGATGCCCAGTCGCCGCGCGCAAATTTCAGAAATGCTGTTCGTTCGTTTGGGGAGATGTTGAAGATTTCAGCCAGCCGCTCGACGATCTGCGCGGAGGGATGGCGTTCCTCCGCTTCGATCTTGCGGATGGTTGCCGCGGAATATCCTACGCGCTCAGCCAATTCCTCACGAGTGAGATCGAGGGCTTTTCGTTGGAGTCTTAGCCAATAGCCAAAAGAGTGTTGTTTCATTTAATTCTATCTTAGCACTATTGTCACACTTTTTGTCACAATTTGTGTGACCAAAAGGGAGGGGCTATTTGCTATATTAGTAGGCACAGAGGCCCATCCGGGTTTCTGAATAACCTATAACGGGTCTAACCAGAATTGGAGAAGAAAATGAAAAAGATGATTACCTTAGTCAGTCTGCTTGTGCTAGCAACCCTTGTGCTCTCCGCTTGCGGCGGCGGCGAAATACCCGCTATAACCAAAGCCCCCGAGGTCGCGTTCGAGCCGGGTGCCTGGTTGGATATGACCCTGACCGACTCCCGCACCGGAACATCGTTCAAGTTATCCGATTTCAGCGGAAAGGTCGTCATTCTCGAAATGATGGACCCGGGTTGCTATAAGTGCAAGGATCAAGTGAAAGAAATCGTGGCCGCTCTGCAAGTCGTAGGTGATAAAGCGATTGTTGTCTCCATAGATGTCGGTCGTAAGGGTGAATCGGCACAGGTGAAGTGGGCTGACCAGAACGGCGCGATATGGTCTTTGGCGCAAATGACCGACGATATTGGTCAAGCCCTTGTGGCGGAATTCGGATCGCAGATCCTCGTGTCAGCCAGCACCCCCATCATCATTATTGACCCATCGGGAACGCCGCACGTCACCGACCCCGGCATCAAGAAGTCAGCGACCCTTGTGGATTTGGTGAATCAGTGGGCTCCCTGACATGGGCTCACCTCGCCCCGGCGCTCAGCATTGGTTTGCTGGCTACGATTAACCCGTGCGTGCTGCCTTTGTACCCGGGTTTTCTGGCGTACCTGGCGAACAACCCCGCGAGTCCCGGCAGGACGGTCAACGTCCGATATCTGGGTCTCGTGGTGCTGGGTGGGGTGATGGCGATGATGCTCGCGCTCGGAGCGTTTATCGTGGTCTTGACTGAAGCGCTGGGAGAGTTGACCGCTATCATCCTCCAGCCGTTAGGCGTTGCGATCATGATCCTCATGGGGCTGCTTCTTGTGCTGAATATAAATCCCTTCGCCCGCATGTCGGTGATTACCGCGCCGACTGCGGGCGTGGGTCCTTATACCAGCGCCTTCCTCTATGGACTCCTATTCGGTCCCATGATGATGCCTTGTACCGGAGCGCTGGTTGTGAGCATCTTCAGCCTGTCGCTCGGGGTCGCGGGTTTTGTCGAACAACTGCTGTTCTTTTTCGTATTTGGTCTGGGATTCGGTCTGCCACTGCTCGCCTTGTCCCTGTTGCCTAGAGCCTGGAGCGGGAGGATGTTGCGCCAGTTAACGCAGTATTCCGGGATCATCAGTCGTTTGAGTGGCTTGGCGCTTATCGTATTTGGCGTTTGGAATCTGCGGGCAAGTTGGGAACTTCTCAACTGGTATTTGGGCTCATAAAAGACACGGGTGGACGGCTTGCTCGCCAGAACAAAACACCTTATGCCATAAGGAGGTGATTAGTTTGAGAAAGTAATACTTTCCGCCATCTCTCGCAATCGCTAAACGGGGGTAAATTCAGAGACAAGTAAAGGAGATAAATCATGTCTGAGAAATGGACTCTTGCAGGAACGTATTTCGAGGCGTGCAACTGTGATGTTGCCTGCCCGTGTGTCTTTTTGAGTGCCCCGACAACTGGGGAATGCA
>CAZSVR010000065.1:0-14226 GCA_964610295.1 uncultured Anaerolineaceae bacterium | reverse complement strand
AATTGGGGTGTTCCAGCCCTTTGGAATCCGGATGAGATGGTCTGGCGTGTGGATGGTGCTTTGCGGGGCGATATCATTTTCGATGAGACAGAGCCTGATTATAATTATCCATCATTACCAAAGTATGTGATGTTCGCGATAGGCCAGATCGTTTACGGGTTGGGATATTCCAGTTCTATATTCTTTATTTCTGCCAGAGTATTTTCTGCAATATTGGGTGCTGTGGGCGGCGCCCTGATATATTACCTGACGCGAACTATGGGTGCGCGATTACCCACCTCTGCACTGGCGGGATTACTTTATATTGCAAGTGGCCTGGCGGCTGCCAACGGTCGATTTGCTCATAATGATCTGTACTTGCAGCTATTTTCCATCCTTTGTATTTATTGGACGATCAAATATCAATTTACCAAATCAAGGCTGTGGATTTACGCTTCGTTCTTTGCAGTTGGCTTGGCGGCTTCAAGCAAATTTACCGGCGGGAGTCTTTTGCTTGTACCTTTATTTGTTTTGGTGGTGATGAATTGGAAAGATATAAGAAAAAACTGGCTTCAGTCGATTGAGATGTTATTTGTTGGTGGTGTTCTCAGTTTTGGTGGGTATGCAATTGGTACACCCAAGGCCATCTTGTGGATGGCGTATTATTTCAAGCGCGTAATCCCAGCGCTTCAGCGTTATCCTCTATATGGACAGAACTCTGGAAGCCCGATTGGGTTGTACGGCCAATGGGCCGTTTTTGAACAAGCGGTGGGAATGTTTGCTTATTATCTTTTTCTCATGTGTTTTCTTTGGTTTGCGGTCAAATTGATCTTGTGGTATTTTGGAAAAACCCAGATGGAAGACAGGCAGGCGCAGGCGGTCATGATTCTGGTCGTCACTCTGCTTATTTTTGACCTGCCTTTCATGGTATCGATCAATTACATTCCGCGTTACTTTATTCCGTTCGTACCATTTCTGTCCATTCTTGGCGCACTATTCGTAACGGAAATTTATGATCTTGCAAAAAACAGAAGATGGAATCTTGTACCCGTGGGGATTGCAATTCTACTTATTGTGGGGATTTCATATTCTCTTTTGCGGTTAGTCAGTACAGCTTTGCTTTTTATGAATGACGCGCGCATGCCAGCCAGTGAATATATTGCGACGTTGCCTGGCAACGATAAGACCATTGAATACACACTCTATCCGCCGATTGTTAATAAAAAGCAATTTTCCAAAGCGCATAATTATCCGATATTTTTCTTGAAATACCCCGATGATGTTGTCCCTACAGGAGGAAGGTTTGAATATAACCAGGGCGAGCAAGGCTTGATTGATCGCAAGGTGGATTATCTGGTGATCGATACATTTACCTATTCAAGGTTGTACAACGATTCTATTTGTAAAACTAATCTTGTTGAGTGCGACTTTTTCAAACGTTTGCTGGCGGGTGAAGTTACCACTTTCCGTTTGGTGAAGGAGTTTAGTTATACATTGCCGCCCTATTTGCCAAACGTATCCGTATCGGCGGTCAATCCTGAAATCCGTATTTACGAACGGGTTCCCTAGGGTCTGTATGCAAATTAAGATTGTGTCTCTCTCCCGAAGGACACACCTGCACTGCAACAAACGCGGTGCGGTGCAAGTGTCGGGACGATGTGAGCGCAGCGAAGAGTCTGGTTTTTTAGGCCGAATCAGAGATTCTTCGCAGCTCAGAATGACACGCGAAAACGATTTTGCATACACGCCTTAGGTATTGTGATGCAGATTACTTGATAAAATTCCCCACCTGATACACTGCACCTGCAATGGGTGGTGTGCTTTTCATCTGAATCACATGACCCTTCGAGAATGCTTTGCGTGCAGCCTCGGCGATCTCTCTTTCAGTTGAAAAATGCTCCTCACGGATGTCGTGACCAAGCACGCGGAACATGAATACCATAAAAGGCCTTTCAACCGGGGTGCCATATACCATTTGCCCTCCAGGCTTAAGCACACGGCGCACTTCGACGAAAGTCTGTTTTAACTCATCAGCCTTTAGATGTTCCAGGATACTAACCAGCAAGACGGTATCGAAAAAATTATCCTGGTACGGCATTTTCATCACATTACCCTTTTCAAGAAACAATGGAATGCCGATCGGGTCAAAAACCGACTTGACCGCGTGAATATCCGCAGTCAGGTCAATGCCATGTATTTCCCTGTATAGGTCATGCAGATTTGGGAAGGCCAGCCCTGTTCCAAACCCGACCTCGAGCACGCGCTCGCCACCTGTGCATTCGCCCAGGGCCAGCTCCACGCGTCGGCGATACATGGGACCGAAAATAGGCCAGTAATAATATTTGATCGGGTCGTATTGATTAACGCCTTTATATTGAGAGGCTGGAAGTAATTTTAGCTTTGGATTCATAAATATTCCTTGGTGGAGAATATAATTATTTAGCGGCATGATTTTACCTGAATATTAAAATCTCACCTTACGCAGTGTCATTCTGAGCATAGCGAAGAATCTCTGCTTTCAGGGGTGGAGACCCTTCGCTTCGCTCAGGGAAACACGGCTAGGTGCGTAAGGTCAGTTAAAATTATAGTACAGGGGGCGTCTGCTGGGTGCCTTTGAGCAGCTTGTTGGCTGGTGTATGGTTTACTAGACCAATGCACTTTCCTAGTTTCAACCGAACGGCCTGATTGTTTCTATGGCAAGCTTCCGAAAGAGCACAGACATTCCGGGCCTATGCCACTTAGGGGATTATTCCCTTGGGTTAGGTGCCGTACAAAGCTGAAATGATCAAAATTGGATCGGAGAGTTTATAATTCAAAAAATTGTGCTGATTGGATACCATGCAAACAAATAATTCCATTGACCAATCCCGCTTTCAGTGGGTGGACTTGATTCGCGCCCTCGGCGCCTTTTTAGTGGTTCTGGCACATGTTCAATATTCTGGGGCCGGCCCAAGCCTGGTTTCGATATTTTATTACGCACTGACTCGCGTGGCTGTTCCACTATTTTTCATGGCGAGCGGATTTTTGTTGTTGTCCAAGGATGAGCCGTATTTGGATTTTTTTCGTAAACGTGCGCTTAAGGTTTTTGTTCCGTTCGTCGTTTGGTCTGTGATCTATCTCGTGTGGAAAGGGGAAGGTCTCGATCAACCATTGATCGTTATTCTAAAGAGTTATTTTGTCAAGATCCTGCGAGGCCCTCGCGAAAATCATCTATGGTTTTTTTATGAGTTGTTCGGGTTGTATTTATTCACGCCAATCCTGCGCCTGTATGTGGGGAAGGCCTCCATTAAAGACCTGTTCTATTTTTGTGGATTATGGTTCCTGTTGATCCCGCTTGCTAATTTAATCCAGGAATTCACACCCATTCAAATTGGTTTCGAATATTATTTTCTAAACGGATATATAGGATATTTTATCTTCGGCTATTTGGCGGCCAAATTGAAATTCAATCGTTCCCCCAAGTTTGTTGCTTGGGCCGTCTTTGTTGTATGCCTGATCGCGACTACCACGGGAATGTATCTGCGTGGATATTACAAGATGCAAACCCAATATTTTGAAGATTATCTCAGTGTGAATGTTGTATTGATGTCCTGTTCGCTCTTTATCGCGTTGGCCCAATTGACTGTATCTGATTCTGTTTACCGCATCGTGTCGCCACTAAGTCGTGCAAGCTTCGGAATATATCTTGCACACGTAATTGTGATGTTTCAACTCTTTTCTTTCGCGCCGTTTTCAATTTTGCCCAACATCGGCACGGCAATTCTTATGATCCCTCTGTTAGGAATTTTAGGGTTTGGCGCATCCTTTGGATTGGTCTTTATCCTGCAAAAGCTACCCATTCTTAAGAATATCGTGCCTTGAGAAATAGGCAAAAGTTTGAATTGTATGTGTGCAAAGATTGTCAAATTGTTGATGGTAAGTGTGTGAATTTTTACGGCAATTCTTATCAGCATCCACGTAAAGAGTGCATAATCCCCAAAATGTTTAAAGTCCCCGTCCGATACGATCAAATACCATGTTGAACACGGATATAATTCGTTTTTGAAATACTACAAGTCATCTCAAAAATGTCTCCCTGAGCGATAGCGAAGGGTCTCTACCCCGAAAATACGAGACTCTTCGGTCGCGAAGAACGCTCCCTCACATCGTCCCGACACTTGCGCCGCACTCCCACTACGCTGCGCTACGGGGACTTCGTGCGTTTGTTGCACACTTGTCCTGCCGTCTCGCACCGTCGTGCTCGCGGCACGAACGGTGGGTGCAAGTGCCAGGGGTGCAGGTGTGTCCTTCGGAAGAGCGACATGGTATTTTTGAGATAAGTTCTAGGTATTAATAATGTGATTGTGAGCACCGGAGAGCTTTGTGGCTGTTTCATTAAATAGATCTGATAAAAACAAGTGGATTTTTCTTTTTGGCCTCTGGGCCTTGCATGGGGGGATTGCTCTTTGGCAGTTTGCTGCCTTGCCTTCGGATCCCCATAATTTTCTCGTCGGCCTGTCTTTTTATAGGGTCTTGTTGGGTGGATTGCTCTTGTCTTGGATTGCTATAAATTTTGTGTTGATTATCTCAATGTCTCGAAAATCCATGTGGCTATATAAATTACTTGACCTACTTAAGAATCCTTTGGTGAGGGATGTTTTTTTTGTAACAGGAATATTGGCGGTGACTGTACGGGTCTGGCTTGCAATCCTGGAAGGGTTATTTGAAGCATCCGCGAATTTTCGATATGTTGCATATGCCGATCGCCTTTCGCCGTTTCTTGATTTGATGACCCTTGTTTTTTTGGAAATCATCCTGCTGTACTTATTTTTCATTATTCGTAATTGGACGCAATACAAGAAATCCATTCATGTCTTTCTTGTAAGATTTTTCATTGTTGAAATATTATTGGGTTTTGTAGGTCTTTTTATTTACCTTACAGATCTCGGAATCGCCCAAGGAAATAGAGGCGATTGGTCTCGTGGATTACCTGCGGTCCCTTTACTGGAGTGGCACATCATTCTGGCTTGTTTGTTTTGTGTTGGAATGGTTGTTGTTGAATCCAGGGAAAAAATAATAAGAACAGCATATCTTGACAGGTGGATCTGTCTGGCCGTATGGTTATTTACAGTTGGTCTGTGGCTTAGTCAACCGGTTATTGCGAATGCTTCTGCGCTCAGGCCACATGAACCAAACTTTGAAATATATCCCTTCATTGATGCTCAAGTATATGATGAATTTGCTCAATCCGTATTAATTGGAAATGGATTTGGCGCCAATGAAATTCCCCAGCGTCCCCTTTACATTGTTTTTCTGGCATTTATCCATACCCTGGTTGGGCAGGATTATCGCAAGCTAATTGCGCTCCAATCTCTGATCTTGGCATTATTTCCTGTACTGCTCTACTTATTTGGCAAGGAATTCTTTGGACGTCCGATTGGAATATCAATCGCGTTCCTGGCAGTCTTGCGCGACTACACTTCAAATCTGGCCTCTCCGTTTACAGGCAATCTCAGCTATTCCAAGCTCTATCTTTCTGAATTGCCGACTGCGATGTTGTTGGTCCTGTTTCTTTTAGTTGGAATGCGCTGGATCAGGTCTGGATTTCCCACATTTTTAGGATTTTTAATGGGAGGCTGTTTGGGGGTAGCCATGTTGATGCGTACCCAGGTAGTTGTGGCATTACCAGTGATCCTTTTTTTTGCTCTTATTGTTCAGCCAAAAAAGATTTTGGCCATAATAAAAGGAGCGTTGTTTGCATTTATGGCAATTGTTGTAGTAATTAGCCCGTGGCTTTGGCGAAATTGGAGTATGACTGGGGAATTGATTTTTGATAATCCAGGATCTCAAATTGCAAATCTTGCCTTACGATATAGTAGATTAAATGGGGTTGAACCTGATGTCATGCCTCAACCGGGAGAATCCAATTCGGAGTATAACGACCGGTTGAAAGCGACTGCCTGGGACGCAATTTCCTCCAATCCATGGGGGGCGGTCGGGGGGGTTGCCAATGCCTTCATGAATCATGGTGTGAATAATATTCTCCTGTTTCCATTGCGAAATGAGCTGCGAACTCCCGGTGAACTGTGGTCTCCCACTGATGCTTTTTGGGAAAAATGGGAGGGTACTCCGACGTTGCCTCAGAGCTTGTTGCTTGTATTTTATGTTTTTCTATTTGGGTTGGGACTGACCACTGCATGGGTTCGAAATGGCTGGCTCGGTCTGCTGCCTTTGGCGCTCGATCTTATCTATAACTTGTGGACTTCCCTGGCGTTATTGTCCGGGCAGAGGTTTATGTTAACGATGGATTGGTCTATTTATCTGTATTATATGATCGGTCTTTTTACCTTATTAGGTGGTTTTCTCTTTGTTCTTGAAGGCGGGAGTTCGATGGTCATTGCATGGGTGAAATCCAATCCGTTCTCAACCACCCGGCCCGCGCTTGAGGTGCAGTGGCGGTCATACATCTTGGCGGGTGCTTTGTTCCTGGGGATTGGCATTTCGCTCCCCCTCAGCGAGGCAGTTTTCCCGGAGAAATATCCTCCCACTTCCCGGGCTGCGATCGTGAACAGCCTGAGCGGTTCCCCGGCATTAAGTCAGCTCAATATTAATTCCACTTGTTTGCAAAAGGTGGTGGATGAAAATCAATTGAGTATTGGGCAGGGGCGAGCGCTCTATCCGCGCTATTACGGCGCCGGTGACGGAGAAAGTTTTACCGACGCGGTTGGATATAAAATTATTGACGAAGGCAGGTTGGTGTTTGACATGGTGGGGCAGGTCAGCGGCCGCATTATTTTCCCAATGTCCCAATCGCCGGATTTCTTCCCAAATGCAGCGGATGCCACCTTATTCCTGGATATCACCGGGAAGCCATGGTTTGTATTTATCAAGCAGGGAGATGTTGAAAGATTTTATGTTTCTGAATCCGTTGACCTGCCCCTGTGTGGATCACATTAAAGATCACAGCCGCGTCAGCGATCAAAGTGTGGCTGTAATAATTTAATTTGGATTTCTCGTCTACTCTGTAGAACTCAAACGAGCTTGATCCTGCGCGCCGCGAAGCCTACCATTCTCAATAAAAGTAATCCGTGTTTCCAGCGAGAAATGTTGGTCGTGCCGTAGGTCCGTTCCCGGTAACGAATGGGAAGATCTACGATCTTGAGATTGATTTTCGCTGCACCGAAGATCAGATCAAAGTCTCCAAAGGGATCGAAATCTCCAAAGTACGATCGGTTCGCTGCAATCTTTTCATAATCTTTACGCCATAATACTTTTGTTCCGCACAATGTATCTTTAATAGGTTGGCCCAACATCCAGGAAAAGGCCATGCTGAATAATTTGTTGCCAATGAAATTCAAGGTGCGCATGGCCTCTTTTTCCATGGGATAGACCAGGCGAACGCCATTGATAAACTCACCCTTGCCCGAAGTAATGGCTTCATAGAAGCGCGGCAGATCTTCGGGCGGGACGGTTAGGTCTGCGTCGAGGATCATTAGGATGTCGCCTTTGGCTTTCTCGAAGCCGAGTCGAATCGCGTCAGCTTTGCCGATGCCTGTTTGCCGCAGAAGCAGGCTGGGGGTCAGCGGGTGAAGCGGAATATCCTTCTTAATGGTTTCGTAGGTGTCGTCACGCGAATGCCCCTCAACGAAGATAATTTCAGTTTCGCGTCCCATCCTGGGAACGCGCTCGAAAATGGATTTGATATTCCCGGCCTCATTGCGCGCTGCAATCACGACAGAGACGCTCGCTTCTTGGATTGGCTGTGGAGTTGGGCGTGCAATCACGAAGTTTGAAAGTGCAAAGTCGCGGAAGGGCCAGAGTTTGACGAGAAAACGATTCGCCAGCCCGCCGAGTGGGAGCGGCCATAGGATTTCCTGCAGGGATCGGATACTTTCAAAGCCCGCCAGGCGAAGCATGTTGTCGATATCTTCGGGGGTGAGCCAATTTTGGTCGAGCAATGGAGCGGCGAGCTTGAGACTTTGTGCGAGGGTGAGAGGTATCTGCCATACGTGGCTGTAGAAGTTTAAGATAAGCCGTGTGTGTGGGGTGCAGAATTTTTTTGTTTGCTCAAACGCGCGTTGCACATCCCACAAGTCGTTGACCGTATCTGAAAAAATGATCACGTCAAACTGACCATCAATGCTGGAGAGGTCGTGCGCGTCGACCTGGTGATATTCGATTTCAGGATGGTGTTGCCTGGCGCGTGTGATCATCTCTGAGGAGAAATCAACGCCAACCCCGTGTGCGGGTTGCAAACGTGCGAGCAATTCGCCCATGCCACAGCCGATCTCAAGGACACGTTGATTGGGATTGACCAGGAAACGATAGACCTCGATCAATCGAGCGTGATACCATTTTCCCATTCCACGCCAGGTGTCGCGTTTTTGCGCGACAGAATTCCAATGCGCCCTGCGGGTTTGTTGATAAGTTTGGCCTGCGGAGTCAAAAGGTGGGCGGACATTCATAGCGGCATGATTTTACCCGAATATTTTGTGCGGGCTGGGCAGTTTGCTATTGGACACGCGAATAGAATCCTGCACTTCAAAATTGGGTTATAATTCAGTGACTGAATTTTGGATTATATGGAATCAACCAACGAAGAACTCCGCGAACTCTCCCTGCTCGAACAGATCGAGGGCGACCCAAATGTGAACCAATCCACGCTTGCCACACAATTGGGTGTGGCGGTCGGAACGGTGAACTGGCATTTAAAACGTCTGATCGCAAAAGGCGCGGTGAAGGTTGCGCGTGCTGAGCGTAAGAAATTGCGTTACATCATCACGCCCGAGGGTCTGGCTTTGCGTGCTCGTCTGGCAGTGGATTATGTCGAGCGTTCATTTGCCGTATATCGAAGGACGCGCCAGCGCGTAAAGGAACACGTCTTTGCAATTCGCCGCGCAGGATTTGATCGTGTACGGATTGTCGGTTCCGGCGATGTAGCCGACATCTGCAAGTTGACCTGCCTCGAACAGGGTATTTCGGTGGTAAATGACAAATCCGCGCCTGCGTTAATTTTGGATGGATATAAGGTGCGATTGGAAGGATTGGAATGACAGATCGTCATGTGCTCATTACAGGCGGCGCGGGATACATCGGTTCGATCCTGACCTCGGAACTGCTCCGCGTTAATTATCGGGTCACTGTCGTGGACTCTCTTCTGTTCGGTGGTGAAGCAGTCGTTCCTTTTTTGCATCACCCCAATTTTCATTTCATTAAAGCAGATGTAACTGAAAGCCGCGCAGTGCGCGACGCCATCAAGCGCGACTGGCAGAAACCGGATGCAGTCGTCCATCTGGCCGCGATCGTGGGATTCCCGGCCTGTCAGGCAGTCGGGAAGCAGGTCGCATGGAAGTACAATGTTGAAGCCACGAAGTCGGTCTTCGAACAAGCCACAGATTTGGGCGTGCAGCGATTCGTGTTTGCTTCGACTTACAGCAACTACGGCTTATCAAAAGATGGCAAGCCGGTTACGGAAGAGTCCCCGTTAAACCCGCAATCTCTATACGCAGAGACCAAGGTCGCCGCCGAAGAATTTTTGATATCACAAAAGGAGGCGTCCTGTGCGCCGTTGTTGTTCAGGTTTGCAACATTATATGGAATCTCCCCGCGCACGCGGTTTGATTTGATCGTAAATCAATTTGTGCTGGATGCGTATACCAAGCGGCAATTGTTGATTTATCAACGCGGGTATTCGCGCTCGTTTGTGCATGTGCAGGATGTGATGCGTGGAATTGTCATGGGTTTGGAAGCAGACGAGAAAAAAGTGCGTGGGCAGGTTTTTAATCTCGGAACCGACGATGGCAACTATACCAAAGACCAGATTGTGAATCTGGTTTTGAAGCGCATGCCTGAGACAGTCGTTGAATACAAAGATTTGACCTTTGGCGGAGACATGCGCGATATCACCGTATCTTTTGAAAAGATCAAACGCGTGCTTGGCTTTGATACGACTTTGACGGTGGACGACGGCGTGCGCGAAGTTTTGTTCGCTTTGAAGACGGGTCTGATCAAAGACCCGACAGCTGATAGATACAGAAATGCACAATTTATCGTGCAGTAGGTTTAAAGCTACGGGTTCAAGATTCAAGGACTTAAGATATGACGACTGCGAAGCGATTTGAGGATTTGGAAGTTTGGCAGAAAGCCAAGGAACTGACAAATTCGATTTATAGTTTTTCATCGTCGGGTCCATTTTCAAAAGATTTTGGGCTTCGCGACCAAATGCGCCGAGCGGCTGTTTCAATTATGTCAAACATTGCTGAAGGATTTGAGAGTCAAACTCAGGCTATCTTCATTAAGTATCTGGCGTATGCCAAAGGCTCTGCAGGTGAGTTGCGCGCTCAACTGTATATCGCAAGAGATCAAGGATATATTACCGACGAAGAGTTTAATGCAACATTTTCACTTGCGGAGATATGTAGCAAACAAATTGCTCGGTTTATTCACTATCTGGAAAGCCAACCTAATGCCCGCAGAGTCCGGGAAGATGGAGTATCTTATAATGTCGAACCTTAAGTCTTCCAACTTTCAAGCTTCAACCTTTTGGAAGAATAAACAAGTGATCGTTACAGGCGGCGGAGGCTTCCTCGGCTCGTTCGTGATCGAGGAACTAAAAGAACGCGGTGCAACGGATATATTTATTCCGCGTAAAAAAGATTATGACCTGACCGATCGCAACGCAATTGTTCGTTTGTATGATGATGCCTTGAAAAGTGTTGATGCGAAAAAAGTGGTCGTCATTCACCTGGCTGCAAATGTGGGCGGCATCGGCGCGAACCGCGAACACCCCGCTGAATTTTTCTATGACAATTTGATGATGGGTGTGGAATTGATGCACCAGGCCTGGAAGCGCGGCGTCGGTAAATTTGTTGCAACGGGGACCGTGTGTGCGTATCCAATGTTCACACCAGTTCCCTTCAAGGAAGATAACTTATGGAATGGTTATCCCGAAGAGACCAATGCTCCGTACGGCCTCGCCAAGAAGATGATGCTTGTGCAGGCGCAATCTTATCGACAGCAGTATGGATTCAATTCCATTTTCCTTTTGCCTGTGAACTTATATGGCCCGCGTGACAATTTCAATTTGCAGACTTCACACGTCATTCCTGCGTTGATCCGAAAAGCTGTTGAAGCCGGCGAACGTGGTGATAAAGAGTTACAAGTGTGGGGAGATGGTTCGCCAACACGCGAATTTTTATATGTGGAAGATGCTGCAGATGGTATGGTCACTGCTGCAGAAAAATATGATGGCGACCAACCCGTCAACCTCGGCTCTGGCTACGAGATCTCGATCAAAGATTTGAGCGAGCTGATCGTAAAGATGACGGGCTTTAGCGGCAAGCTTGCCTGGCAGACGGATAAGCCAAACGGTCAGCCTCGCCGCGGTTTGGATGTCAGCCGCGCAAAGGAATTGTTTGGCTGGAGTTCACAGGTCTCTTTTGAAGAAGGCATGCGCAGAACGATTGAATGGTTCAAAGCCAATCGCGAAAAAATCCGTTAGAAGGTTTACAGGTTTGAACTTTGAAACGCCTGCCCTGAGCTCGTCGAAGGGTTCCAACTTGCAAACCTGGAAACGAAACCATGACCGAACTTACAAAACACGAACCAACCACTGTTTATATCAAACCACCCAAAGGCCTTGCCGCGCTTAATCTGCGTGACCTTTGGATTTATCGCGAACTGGTTTTCTTTATGATCTGGCGCGATATCAAGGTTCGCTATAAGCAAACTTTGCTGGGTGCGCTGTGGGCCATTATTCAACCTGTGCTTACCATGCTGGTCTTCACCTTTTTGTTTGGCAAGATAGCGAAAGTGTCGTCAGAGGGTGTCCCGTATCCAATTTTCTCGTACACTGCGCTTTTGCCTTGGGGTCTATTCGTCGCCGCGCTTAATCAAGCCAGCCGCTCGCTTACATCGAATCACAACATGATCACGAAAATCTACTTTCCACGTCTCATTTTGCCAGTGGCTTCCGTCCTCGGCGGCCTCGTGGATTTTGCGATTGCTTTCGTCGTACTAATCGGTCTGATGGTTTACTACAAAGTATCACCTGCGTGGGCGAGCCTGTGGACATTGCCGCTTTTCCTGCTGCTTGCGATCATCACAGCATTGGGCGTGTCGTTATGGTTATCTGCGATCAATGTCCAGTATCGTGACGTGAACTACGCGCTCCCGTTCATGACACAGTTTTGGTTGTTCATTACGCCTGTGGCATATTCCTCTGCTGTGATTTCTGAAAAATGGCGATTGGCCTATTCAATGAATCCGATGGCCGGTGTGGTCAATGGTTTCCGTTGGGCTTTGCTGGGTTCGGGCAATGGCCCCGACGCCTCCTTATGGGTTTCAGTGGGGATTTCTTTCCTGATTCTCTTTAGTGGATTACTCTATTTCCGTAATATGGAAAAGACTTTCGCGGATACGATATAAGTGTCAGGTTTCAGGTGTCATGTGTCAAGCGTCTGAAATAAGGAGAATGTCGTGGCAATGATTCAACGGTTTGAGGATATTCAAGCCTGGCAGGAAGCAAGGATATTGGTGAAAATGATCTATCAGCTGACAAATAAAGAAAAATTTTCAAAAGATTATGGAATGAGAGATCAGATTAGGCGTGCGTCTGTTTCTGTAATGAACAATATTGCGGAAGGATTTGATTGCGAATCAAAAGTTGAATTTGCGCGTTTTCTTGGAATCGCGCGACGCTCGGCCGTTGAAGCACAGTCTCTTCTTTACACGGCTTTGGATGTAGATCGTATAAACCAGACTGAATTTGACTTGCACTACAAACAAGCGCGCAAAGCCAAAGCCTTAATTGGCGGCTTCAAACGCTCGCTCACGAAACAATCCTGATACCTGAAACTTGACACCTGAACCCTCCTATGACAACAGCGATCAGTGTAAAAAATCTCGGCAAACAATACCGCATCGGTGCGGCGCAGACCAAATTCAAGTACGGTATGCTTCGTGAAGTGCTCGTGGATGCGGCCATGACTCCCGTCCGCATTTACAAGGCACTCACAGGCAAAGCCGCGCGCGGCACAACCAACTCCGCTTCTTTCTGGGCGTTGAAGGATGTCTCTTTCGATGTGGAAGAAGGCAAAGTCCTCGGCATCGTGGGACGGAACGGCGCGGGCAAAAGCACATTACTCAAGATACTCTCACGCGTTACCGAGCCGACTGAAGGCACAGTCACCGTGCGTGGACGTGTGGGTTCATTGCTTGAAGTAGGTACGGGTTTTCACCCGGAACTGACGGGCCGAGAAAATATTTTTATGAACGGGGCAATCCTGGGCATGAAGAATGCTGAAATTGAATCCAAGTTCGATGAAATTGTTGACTTCTCTGAAGTCAGTCAATTTATCGATACACCTGTCAAACGTTATTCATCAGGGATGTATCTGCGACTTGCATTCGCGGTCGCCGCACATCTCGAACCTGAAATCCTCGTGGTGGATGAGGTGCTTGCGGTAGGTGATTCAGAATTCCAACGCAAGTGTCTTGGCAAAATGGGTGACGTGGCACAACAAGGCCGCACAGTTTTGTTCGTCAGTCACAACATGTCCGCGATTTTGCGCCTCACGCAGGAAGCGCTTGTCTTGAACAAAGGTCAACTGCTCATGCGCGGACCAACGCAGGAAGCCGTTGATTTTTATCTTTCATCAGGACAAGCCCAGGCAGGCGAGCGCATTTGGGAGGTGGATGAACCTTCGGCAGCGGCGAGTGCTCCATTCAGGCCGGTCAGTTTGAAGGTCAAAGATCGAAGCGGGAAGGTCGTCGATACAGTCCGTTCCACCGAACCAGTCCATCTTGAATTTGAATATCAACTCGACGCGCCCATCACTGGGTTGCGAATTGGTTTCTATCTTAGTACAATGCGCGGCGAATATGTGCTTACCTCGTTCGATACCGATGAGCCGCCGATGTTCGATAAATTTGATTCGCGCACGGCGGGGCGCTATGTCAGCCGCTGCCTGATCCCTGCGGATATTTTCAACGAAGGCCGTTATGGTCTCGGCGTGAACGCAAGCTCGTTCGGTGTGCGCCGTTATTTCATGGATGAGAACGCGCTTGCATTCAACGTGGATATTTCCGGCGCACCCGGCACGCAATGGCCAGAGCCGCGTGTGGGCCCGGTTCGCCCGCGCCTTGAATGGAAGATCGAGAAGTTGGATTAGTGGCCACGAAATCTGTTCTTAAAAATTTCTTGGGCGACCTGCCCTTCACTGCCGAAATCGATTGGATGCTTCGGCAGAGCAAGCGCGCACGCAAGGA